>CAJUJN010000042.1:0-31334 GCA_910586775.1 uncultured Acetatifactor sp.
GTTCTGTTTTTTATGGATTTTTGCAGAAATAGGAACAAGGTCAAGATAATTTCTCATTTACTTTCCCTCCCAAATCTGTCAAGACACCATCCGTTACACGAAGCACACGGTCAACCATAGAGGTAAGGTTGTTGTTGTGCGTAATCATAAGAATTGTCTGCTGATAGTGCCGTGATGCCTTTATCAACAGTTCCATCACATCCTGGCTGTTCCTGCTGTCAAGATTTCCGGTAGGCTCATCGGCAAGAATCAGCTTCGGTCTTGTGATCAATGCCCTGCCGATAGCGACACGCTGCTGCTGTCCTCCAGAGAGCTGATTCGGCAGATGATTTCTCCGTTCTGTTAAGCCGAGCATCTCCAACACTTCTTCCACATCGGCTGCTTTGGGTTTGCGGTAATCCAAAAGAAGCGGAAAGCTTATATTTTGTTCCACTGTCAATTCGGAGACAAGCTGAAAGGACTGAAAAACAAAGCCTATGTTCCGTCGTCTGAAGATTGTTCTTTCCTCTTCTTTCATGGAAAACAGGTTATTCCCATCTATCGTGACTGTCCCAGACGCAGGAACATCCAAAGCACCGATGCAGTTCAGCAAAGTGCTCTTGCCAGAGCCGGACGCTCCGACAACCGCAGCAAATTCCCCTTTCTCCAAAGAGAACGATACATTTTTCAAGGCATCGACTTTTGCCTCGCCAGTTCCATATGTTTTACACAATTTTTGTACTTTTAAGATTTCCATGTGCAAGTACCTCCTTTTCTCACAAGGATAACTGGGGCAGCTTACAATCAGATGAATTTAACCTTACGATTCAGTAAGGAAAGACAACGTAAAGGTTGTCCCCTGCGAATATTCACTTTGAACAGACAGGAATCCTCCCTGCCCCTCCATAATGGCTTTTGCTAACGGCAGTCCAAGCCCGACTCCCGATGCATGGCAATCATTCCTGCTCCGATAAAATCGTTTGAAGATATGGTGTATGTCCTCTTGCGTAATGCCGTGTCCGTTATCAGAGATAAGGATTCTGAACATGGCAGGGGTACGCTCCCATGAAATATGGATGATTCCTCCACTGTCCGTATG
Source organism: uncultured Acetatifactor sp. (assembly GCA_910586775.1). Classification (GTDB taxonomy): domain Bacteria; phylum Bacillota; class Clostridia; order Lachnospirales; family Lachnospiraceae; genus Acetatifactor. The sequence goes on from CAJUJN010000042.1 coordinate 1,079, forward strand.
GTCAAGGGCATTCTTCACAATGTTTCCAATCGCTTCGCCCGTCCACTCCATGTCGCAGAAAAACTTCTGTTCTGCTCCATCTATTATAATTTTCTTATTTTCACTGGCTGCCCGTGTCGTCAATTCGCTTATTGCATTGCTGATGACATTTGAGATACTATAATGTCCTTTTTCAAAAAGAATGCTTCCTGCATCTAATCGTGTGATTTTTAGCATCGACTGAATAAGCTGCTCTATTCGCTTTAGCGCAGTTCCTGTCTTTACAGAAAATTCTTTTACCGTATCTGGATTATCTGGCTCACTTTCTATGATTTCCTGATACATATATAGTGCGGACAGAGGAGTTTTTAACTGATGCGATATATCGGAAATCGTGGTTTTCAGAAATTCTTTTGTTTTTCGGTCAGTTTCATTTTGGGATTGCAGCATTGTAGCAAGCTGTTCGACAGAGGATAGCATCTGGTAGAAAGTCCCATCGCTTGTCTGCGGCAGATGGACAGTATAGTTTCCATCTATATAATTCTGAATTGTCTTCTCGGATTTCTGGTATAACTTTTCTCTGTCACACAAAAATAGGATTGTTCCGCCAATCAAAAGAATACTGATGAACAGTTCCATGCACAGTATAGATGACAGCATGATATCTTTTACGGAAGATATATAAGATAGACGATTTATATCCATGTTTTCGGTATATCCGATTCGATTTAATAAACCGCTTCCAGACGCGCTTTCTTCTTCGCTTGTCAATGCCTTTGCTATGATATCCTCCGAAATCCCCTGCTCCAATAGAGACGTGGCAATTGCATTGTCGTGTGCAAAAAATATTTCTCTTGCAGCTTTGGTCTGTGTGTCAGCTATCTTTATGGCTGCCAATAAAAAAATAACGAGAAGTGAAGAAAGAAAAATGCAATACCAACGGGTATGTTTATCACGCAGGAAGCTCATCCGTCCACCTCTTTCCATTGATAGCCAAATCCTCGCACTGTCAGTAAATGTTCTGGATGTGACGGGTCTGTTTCTATTTTTTCACGCAGACGCCGCACATAGACGGAAAGGGTATTATTGTCCACATAGTCCCCCGTGCTGTCCCATAATTCGTCTAAAATAATATCTCTTGTAATGATACGGTTTGCATTTTTTACCAACAGGCATATTAAACGATATTCTGCGGCTGTAAGCTCTAACGGATTACCTTTTAATAAGACACGGCTGCCTAAAAGGTCTATCTTAATATCGCCGCACTCCATAACTGTCCCTGCTCCCTGATTTGACAATCCTGCCCGCCGCAGCAACGCCCGGATGCGTGAACATAGTTCGCCTAACTTGAACGGTTTTGTTATGTAGTCATCGCCGCCGCAGTCCAGGCCACGGATAACACTGACTTCTTCATCGGAAGCTGTCAGAAAAATAATCGGTATCTGACTTCCGTTCTTTCGTACCTTTTCACACACTTCAAAGCCTGTCCCATCTGGCAATGTAACATCGAGAATCAACATATCATATTTATCTATCTCTGTTAGATGCGCCAGCGCTTCTTGGACAGAACGGGCAAACTCTACATCGAAGTTGTTTTTCTTTAGCGAGTATTTCAGTCCGTCTATCAGACTTACATCATCCTCTAACAATAAAATTTTATTCTCCATAATTCGTAGCCTTTCTCCGCTTATCGACGGGTTTTTTTGTGTTTTGGGGAATAAGCCATACACGATTTATATTTAGGACTCCCTCAATACGGTTTTCCTTACATAGCCGCTGCACACGCCGCACTGATATTTTCCAACATTCTGCCGCTTCCTGTGCTGTCATATATTCAAACATAACTGCCCTCCTTACCCATACTTTATATAGTATATCCGTTTGAACGAATAATATCAACAATGCAATTATGAACTTTTATCCCTTGTCTGCGGAAATTAAATCTCTTAATCAGAAAGATTTCACATCGTTTAAGTGGAACTCCTATTTCAGTACAATATAAGAGGACAAAATCTATCCGTACAGGTGGTGAAGAAAATGAGCGAAGCCGCAGGAAACTTTGACTTCATGGGATTGGGGCAGGCGATTATTCACTAAAAGCCTATAATAAATCCAATTTGATTCGCTACGCAGTGCGTAGCTATTTGAAAATAGTATTATTGCATGATTCCCCTTGCAGTTTTTTAAGCTGCTCATTAAATTTCTTGTGCTTCTCTGATTTGACAGCAATCCCAATAAAATATCTGCTCACAAGAAAATCTAAAAGGTATTCTTTGGGAATCTGAAATTTTTGCCGTATAAAAAAGTTCTTTAGCTCCTGTTTGCTACACCATTTGGCAACAGAGCTTTCTCCATAACCCGTAAATTGCGCCACCCGTCTGACATTCAACACATCGGGATAGTCTTTCAACAATATCTCATAATATTGCCGCATACTGGTTAAATCCTCTTTTGTAAATACATCTTCAAAAGACGGAGCTTTCTTGCATCCATCCCTCGTATAGAATCCATCTGGAGCTTTATACAGCTCTGGGTAATCGTCCCTGTCATGCAGATATTGAATGACATCCGTTGTCTTGATTTTAAACCGCCGTGTCTTTTTCCCGCTGTCTATGTTTGGCACAAGACCGCTCTCCAATAGAAAAAGACAGGTCTTTTTGCTGATATGACAGATGCGGTACATCTGGTCTTTGGTTATGTATTCGGGATATTGCTCCAGAATCTCCCTGCAATATTTTTCTGTAATCATTCTACGCACCTCTTCGCAGTATTTTGGTCAACAGCAGAAGATTGGTGCCGTAGTTCTCTCTAAATATTTTTAGAAATTTTGAGAAGCCAGTCCAAACCGGGCCTCTGTTCTCTCCTCAGTTCTCTCCGTTCTCTCCAAGTTCTCTCTTTTTTCCGTTTTTTGAGCCATTTTCGGGTGGCTTTCAGTGAGTTCGAATATTCACTGTATTTATGCGGCTTTCACGCCGAAAGCCCTTGATTTTCCTGTATTTTCAGCCATTATTAACTTCCGTCAAAACCCGCTAAAATCAAATAAATTCCAGTAAAGTCCATTGACGGTAACGCACTCGAAATGCAGTTGTCCTTTACAGGGCACGTGGGTTCGAATCCCACACTCTCCGCTATGAAATTTACGTCCACAAGCAGGTTTGCCGCTTGTGGATTTTTTTCATGACCATAGAATCCCGTCCTTGGACTCCATGGTTTCGCCGCTTTTTTGGGAGGCATGTTCTCAGTTCTTTTCTAAAACGGGTGAGTTCCCACCTAAAAATGGTTCGTTTTCGTGCGCCTCATATCCACAATCCTGCAAGTGACTTGATAATAATTCAGTCAACATTTTTTCATCATCAACAATGAATATTTTATATGCCATAATAAAAACCTCCCATCTGAGTGGGTTGGATGCTCGAATGAGCATCCAACCGCACAGGTGGAAATATTTCTATTTAGGATACCTGCAATTCCTGTCGTTGCCATTTGGGAATATGCCAACCATAAAAAATAGCGCTCAAGATTTTTACACCAGCATTTTTTATACCATTCTGCATTTGAGATATTTGTAAAAAGTATCCGCTGCCAGGCTTTTGCCCCTGCCCTTGTCTGCGACAATCTGAATAGAGCGATTGGGCAGCTTACAGTTTACAGGAAGCTGCACAAGCTTTCCTTTCTCTAATAAAGGCAGCGCAAGCTTTTCCGGAACAAAACCGATTCCCAGATTGTTTTCAAGCAGCGGCAGCATCAAATCGGAGGTAGCCACCTCCATATCCAGTTCAATATCCAGTCTATGTTCCAGAAAAAAGTTTCGATACAGGTCATAGGTGGCGCTTCCTCTGCCCAAACCAACCCAGGAACAGGCTTTCACTTCCTTCAAATCCAGTTCTTTTTCACACAGATTCCGATATTGGGTCCCGCCGACCAGTATTTCTTTAAAGTCCAGTATTTTTTCACATGAAAAGTTCTTCGGTGCTTCAAAGGGTGTGGTAATTACGGCAAAATCCAGTTTCCCGCTGATAAGATGTTTTATGGTTTCCAAAGTTGTGTGATTATGGATCTTGATTCTGATTGCAGGGTATTCCGTCTTGAAATCGTGCAACACGCTTAACAGGAACAGATGCAGCGCTGTCTCAGTCGCTCCGATTTCCACCGTACCGCAGCCCGGAACTCCCTGTCGGTTTATCTCTTCCTGTGCATTCAGCAGATGCCGGTAGGCTATCTCCGCATGGGAATAGAGTAACTCCCCTTGCTCCGTCAGACTCACTCCCCTTGCCTCCCGGACAAACAGCCTGCAATTCAACTGAGCTTCCAACAGTTTCATAACACGAGTCACATTGGGCTGATTACTTCCCAACGCCTCAGCAGCCTTCGTGATATTTCCGTATTTTGCCACATAATAAAATATCTTGTAGTATTCAAAATTTATATCCATATCTTTTTTACATTTCTCCGATATATTATATGTATTTTTCATATCTCGCAAAATGTATTATAATACACTCTTGAAAATATGTAAAATAGAGTACAGAAAGGATGTAAAATAATATGAACAAGGATCTGACAGTAGGAAAACCAGAAACAGTACTATGGCAATTCTGCCTCCCGCTGTTCGGCAGCATTATCTTCCAACAGCTTTACAACATAGCCGACAGTCTGGTGGCCGGAAAATTCATCGGTGAAAATGCGTTGGCCGCAGTGGGAAACAGCTATGAAATTACATTGATCTTTATTGCTTTCGCATTTGGCTGCAATATGGGCTGCTCCGTCATCGTCTCACAGCTGTTCGGAGCGAAAAAATACGGCCTGTTAAAGACCGCTGTAACGACAGCCTGTACCTTCAGCGCAATTCTCTGTGCAGTACTGATGCTTGTAGGGCTCCTGGGCTGCGACCCGCTTCTGCTGCTCATCCGCACACCGGAAGAAGTCTTCGCAGACTCCAAGTTATACCTGGATATCTATGTGTGGGGACTGCCCTTTGTATTTTTTTATAACATTGCAACGGGAATCTTCTCAGCTCTTGGAGACTCCAAGACTCCCTTTTACTTTCTGGCTGTTTCGTCCGCATCAAATATTGCGGTGGATATTCTGTTTGTAAAGGCATTTGATATGGGTGTGGCAGGCGTCGCCTGGGCTACCTTTCTCTGCCAGGGTATCAGCTGTGTCCTAGCTGTTTTAACGGTATGGATAAGACTTGGAAAAATCGGAATAGCGGAGAAGGTTCCTCTCTTCGACTGGAGCCTTCTGAAAAAAATCATGGTGATTGCGGTGCCAAGTATATTGCAGCAAAGTTTTATATCGGTGGGAAATATTATGATCCAAAGCGTCATCAACGGTTTCGGTCCCTCTGTTATGGCCGGATACTCCGCCGCTGTGAAGCTGAACAACCTGGTCATTACATCCTTCACTACAATCGGCAACGGAATTTCCAACTTTTCGGCACAGAATCTCGGCGCGCGCCAATATGGACGCATCAAAGAATGTTACCGCTCCGGCCTGAAAATAGTGTGGTGCCTGTGTGTTCCGTTCTGCCTCCTCTATATTTTCTTCGGAAGGTACCTGCTGATACTGTTTTTAAAACAGGGCTCCGAAGCGGCCATGATGACAGGACAACAATTTTTATGGATACTCTCCCCGTTCTATTTTGTGGTATCTTCAAAGTTAGTAGCGGACGGCATCCTGCGCGGTGCAAGCGCTATGGGAAAATTTATGGTTGCCACTTTCACAGACCTGGTCCTGCGCGTCATCCTGGCATTCGCGCTCTCAGGACTGACCGGTGCATCCACAGGCATTTGGTGCGCATGGCCTATAGGCTGGACGATTGCCACGACACTTTCCATATTCTTTTACCACAAAGAATATGAAAAGCTCTCTGACGGCAGTTACCTGAACACTCAGGCAGAATAGAGCTTAAACAAAAAAGCCAAATTAATCTGTAACGAATTCAGGTTAAGTATGCCATCAGCACAAAGCGCTGTATAATTAAAGATTCCAGGAAATTGCATTTTGTAATGGCATACCTAAAAAAATTCGTTAGAGATTAATTTGCGGTCATGTGCAAAAACAACATCACTGCAGATTATTCCCTGCAATATTCCCTGATAGCTGTCTCATACAGATCATTGCCCACAGAATCCATAACCACGATCACAGGAAAATCTTTTACCTCCAGCTTTCGGATTGCCTCGGTCCCCAGATCATCATAAGCAATCACTTTTGACGAATGAATGGAACGGGAAAGCAACGCTCCCGCTCCGCCCACTGCCGCAAAATAAACTGCGCCATTCCGCACGACAGCATCCTTCACAGCCTGGCTGCGCCTGCCCTTTCCAATCATTCCTTTCAATCCCATATCCAAAAGCACAGGAGCATACTTATCCATACGACTCGCCGTAGTAGGGCCTGCCGATCCGATCACCTTTCCTTCTCTCGCCGGAGAAGGACCCATGTAATAGATCACGTTATTTTTGATATCCATGGGAATCTGCTCATTCGCTGCCACTGCCTCATGCATTCTCTTATGCGCGGCATCCCTCGCCGCATAGACAGTTCCCGTCAGATATACATAGTCGCCGGCACGCAAGGAAGCCGCTGTCTCGTCTGTCAACGGCACCGTAATATGTCTGTCCATCCCAAAGCCTCCATAATTTATACTCGTGAGTGCATTCATTCTTGGTAATAGAAGCACCGCTTCTATTGTATACCGCTTTCTGCCCAGCCTTTGCAGAAGCGCTCACTCGTTATACTTTAAAGTCGATAAATGTTTTTGAGTTCGAGTATATATTACACATCGATAATTTTTCAATGCATAGTTATAACAGGTGAGCATTTTACAATACCCTTACCACATGCCGATTCACATGACAGCACATATTGACCGCTACCGGCAGACCCGCAATATGCGTAGGATATGTATTAATATTGACTGCCAGGGCAGTGACCGTCCCCCCCAGTCCTCCGGGACCGATTCCGGAAGCATTAATCCTCTCCAGAATTTCCTTCTCCAACTCACATACATACGCAATATCCGAACACTTATTCGCAGGGCGGATAAGCGCCTCCTTTGCCATCAGCGCACACTTTTCAAAAGTACCACCGATTCCCACTCCCACCACCAATGGAGGGCAGGCATTGGGACCCGCTTCCTTCACAGCCGTCACCACGGCATTTTTCACCCCCTCAATTCCGTCCGCCGGCTTGAGCATGAACACTCTGCTCATATTCTCGCTTCCGAATCCTTTGGGTGCTACCGTTATTTTAACATTTTCCCCCGGCACTATGGAGTAGTGTATGACCGCAGGCGTGTTGTCTTTGGTATTTTCTCTGTAGATAGGATCTTTCACCACGGACTTCCTCAGAAATCCCTCCTGATAGCCCTGACGAACCCCTTCATGCACGGCATCTTCCAATATACCGTCCACAAAATGTACCTCCTGTCCCGCCTCCACAAACACAACTGCCATGCCGGTATCCTGACATATGGGGATCATGTCCTCTCCGGCTATCCTTGCATTCTCCTGTAGCTGCTTCAGTATCTGTTTTCCAAGCGGCGCTTCTTCTGCATCCACAGCCCTGCACATAGCTTCCGCCATATCTTCTGACAGAAAATGATTTGCCTCAATGCACATTTCCTTTATCGTTTCGGTAACCTTCCTAACGCTCAAATCCCTCATATTTACTCCTCTTTATCCCACGATCTCTCTCTTTACGTCCTCTAGCTCTTCCTGCGTACAATCGCCCGGAACCCAGTTGATCTGCTGCCCGTCGCCATGATACCTGGGAATCATGTGGATGTGAAAATGAGAAACCGTCTGTCCTGCTGCTTCCCCATTGTTCTGTACCAGATTCATGCCGTCACAGCGAAGCTTCCCTGTCATATTTATAGCCATACGCTTTGCCACAACCAGAGCTTTGGAAGCTATCTCCTCCGAAATCTCAAAGATATTTTCAGCATGTTCCTTTGGCAAGATCAAAGCATGTCCCTTTGTAGCAGGCCCAAGGTCCAGAATAACACGGAAATAATCATCCTCATACAATGTTTTGGACGGAATCTCCCCATTTGCAATTTTACAGAAAATGCAATCCTCTTTTTTCATTCTTCTACCTCCAAATCTCTGAAATTACTGTTCCTCAAATACAAACAGCTGATCCAACATCCTTAATATTCCAAAATCTCCCTTTGCCTTCATTGCCCCCGACATAAATGCTCTCTGAAAGGTCATTCTTCCGTTTACGATATCTTCCATGGCAGCCTTCGCAAGCTGCATTTCCACATCCGGCTTTTCGGCCACACCGTAACTGCACTCCAACCGCGCACCATTGACGGATATGAGCAGCTTTTTCTTCTTTTCCCCGATGCCGACCGCATACTCGGCACCGAATCCCGCCTTGGGCCTGAATGCCTTGCGCAGTACAGCAAGATACTCTTCCTCATTATCCTGCTCCTCTTCCGTGAGCATATCGCGGAACAGGCTTGTCAGTTCCTGGATATCCTGTTTCTGTCTCTGCACATAGCTGTCGTCCGATACATACTGCGACAGCTGCTCTGTCTCCTGCGGTGTCAGATTCGTGCTTTTCGGAACTGCTATCTTCTGCTTTACCGCCTGGTTGCTTGCCGGGAAGCAGGCAATATGCTGATTGATAGAGCGGTACATATTCTCGGCTTTCTTTTCAATAATCCGGATATACTGTTCATTCATTTCAAGCATAACCGTATTCTCTATATAGCCGCACATACCGCTGCAGGGTAAGCCCCCGAGTATCTCCCATGCAGTAGACAGGTTCAGTTTTGCCTCTCTCTCCCCGTATGTGGTTGACATAACCACCGGACACATATAGATTCCCGCAATCTTCTCCTTATCACCAAACAGCCAGCAAGCATCCAGAAACTGTTGCATATATCCGCCGATGCCATACCACTCCACTGTAGTCGCCAGTATAACGCCATCCGCATCCTTCAAAGTCTGAGGAAGCGTCGTTATGGTATTTTTACATTCATATAAATTATACCTGGTAACATTGACTCTGAGTTCTTCCAGAATCTCCTGCATTTTATTGATAACAAACAAAGTAGGATCATCAATAATCCCTCTTCCGCCGTAATAAATGTTAATATTCAAGATAGCACCTCTCAATTTTCTCCAATTTCTTCAGGACATGTCCATATCATATCTGCCGGCTGTAAATCTATGAAAATCTGTTTTTTCGTCTTTTGCGTTTATAAAAGCACATGGCGGAAGCCAGTAAAAAACCTGTCAGCAAACCTCCCACATGGGCCGCATTGTCAATATTCTGTCCGGTGAATCCGCTGTAAAGAGAATATAAAATCATAAGCAGCACCCTGGCAGGCGTCACATTCTCCATCTCTTTGCCTGAGAACAGCACCATAGCAAGCAGGACTCCGTCCAGGCCAAATATTGCCCCGCTGGCTCCCAGAGATACAGCAATGTCATTATTCACAACTTTAGCCAGCAATGACAACAGGTTTCCGCCAATCCCTGAAGCCAGATACAGCAGCGCGTATCTGACATGCCCCACCTCTTTTTCAATCATGGAACCCAGAAAAAACAAGATCAGCATATTGTTAAAAAGATGACTCATGCCGCTGTGAAGAAACATGGACCATAAAATCCTGTCGTACTCTTTATTGACCAGTACAAAAAAGCCATCCAAACTGCCCCGGCTATACAAAAAGTCACCCATAAAACTGCACAGGATGTATACCAGTACATTAACCACTACCAATATTATGCTTACTATGGGCTGAGCTTTCCATGTTCTCAACGGTTCCAATCCTCCTGCCCTGTTTTCAGTATCAGCCCCATTCTATCATATCTCTGCCTGTTTTTCAATCAAAATACGCCTCAGCGGAAAATAAGGGCTACCTTCCCACACCTTATTTCGTCGCCTTCCTCCAGCTTTTTCTTTTCATAAGGCTGCATTCTCAAGCCGTTTCTAAAGGTACCGTTTGTGGAATTTAAATCCTCCAGATACAATCTGCCATCTGTATTTGTAATGCGGGCATGGATTCTGCTGACAGAACTGTCCTCCAACACCAAATCCACTTCCCCCTTTTTCTTTCCTATGGACAGCACAGCCCTGTCCAGGCCTGCCAGAAGCCTGCCTTCCGGCGTCAGAAGCCTATGCATCCTTTCTTCCAGCTCCGGCTTCTCCTCAATATAGACCGTCTTCCCATAAGATTTATTTTCATAAACAGTTTCCTCTGCTACGGCATACCCCGCCATAGCCTGATGCATGCTTCTCCTGTAATCCTCGCGTTCTTTTCTGTTCTGGCTCCTCTTTTTTTCCAGAATGCCAAATATCCCCTTCCTTCCCTCTCTGGATGTTTTCTGCGGCGTCTCTGTCTCACCGGCCTCTGTATTGGTCATAACCGCAACCGTCTCTTCAGCTTCCTCTTCTACTACTACTTTTTCTTCCAATACGGTACACACCAGCTCCGGAATCTTTGTCTCTTCCAGGCATCCGGCATCCTCGAAAATCTGCGACTGCAGATAAACCTCTCCGTTGCGTTCCAACCGCTCATACATATGGTACACACAGTCCACCAACACATCATCTTCATAATCAATATGCTCCACCCAGAATTCCATCAGTTTCATGAAGCTTGATTCCCCTTCGTAATACGGAACGTAAAGGAATGAGAACACATTGTTCTCCAAATCCTGAAAAATCTGTTCCGGAGACCAGAGGATATTGTTCATATCCAAGAGGAAACGCCCTAATTCCTGCTGCAGCTGCTTTAAGCTCCATACAAAATCCTTCACCCACTCCCTGGTAATACTGCGGTTTCCGTACAAAAGTGCCAGATTCTGCTTTGACGAGATATTATAGTAAAGATAGGCAATACCGTTAATATAGCGCAGACTGCAGGGCAGCAAACCTTTAATCTGGCATCTTCCCAGGATACAATATTGGTATTTCCGTTCTTCCGGTATTTTATCTAGCTGTATCCGTTCATAATTACTGTTTAAGCTTCGCACAAACTCTATGTTCAGCATATAAATCCCCTCACTTTTCCACAGCCTTTCGAGCCTTACGACATATTCTGATAAATGTCACCGGTTCCAGGCGATTGTACCCGTACTCTGCCTGTACACTCCATGTATTTCCGGCCCCCCAATAGTTCAATCCGGCAAAAGGAAAGGAAAGCTTTCCCTCGCCATTCACGAAAAAACGATTCTTCTCCAATGAGGCTTCCAGCGTCTGAAATCTCCACATCACATATTTATCCCGGTACAATTCGGACATCCGCTCCTGTATTTTCGATTCCAACTCTGCTGTATCGGCAGCCTCGGCAAGGCTTCCCCATAAAGCAATTGCCCCTGTGTCCTGCTCCAGCAGACACCTGTCATATTGAAACACCATCATATAAATCACAAAAAGAATTGAGCCCATCACGATGGGAAATACCAACGCAGCCTCAACTGTCATATAAGCATCTAATCTTTTCATATTTACCCTCCTGTACGCTGACGCCACACCGCCACGGTTATCAGCCACGCAGCTGTCAAAAACGGCAGAAACGGTATCCTGGTATTTTTCCCGGCTTTTCGCAGCACCAGCAATACCAACGAGACTAATGCTGCCAAAGACAGACTGATTCCAAAAATCAACAGACTACTGCCGCCTCCTGACAATATTCCCAAAAACATCATCACGATTCCGTCACCATGGCCGGCTTTTTTAGTGGCAAAAGCCGTCGCCAGGAGAAAAACGCCCGGCAGCATTCCTTTCAGCATATCCCCGGCATCTCCCTGTCGGCACACAATCGCCGTCACTGCCAATAACCCTCCCGGTATAAGCATCCATACCGATACATTGCATTTCCTGATATCCATAATACTGATACCCAAAAGCCAGGCCATCGTCAGAAACATAATCCACATTGGCTGCTCCCTCCTTCATCTTCCGCAACGGCTGCACGGCCTGTAACCTTCTTCCACCGCATGTTCCAACTCCATTTCGATAACGTTCCTCTTTAATCCGGAACACTCCCTGCTATAGTGATAGCGATTTCCTTCCGTCGTAATATAATACTCTGCCGGCGAATCTCCTCTTACACATTTTGAACACGGAGAATATTTCCTGCCATTTTGATTTCTCTCCCAATTAATCGCAGAAACCGGAATCGGTCTCTCCGAAAGTGTCAGGTAAGTACAACTCCTCTTCAAATGATATACTGTCCCTGTCTCCGTGACGTAAGCGATCTGACTTTCATCCCTATCATCTGCCGCGCCAACATCTGCCAACCGATAACCGTTCCAAATGTGCGAATAATACCGATTCGCCATACGGAAAGATCCAAATCCAATAAGGCTGCTCCATGGCGATACCTCATACGTAGCTACAATACTTATCTCATCTTCGGCTCCAAAGATCCTGCTCTCCCAGAATTGAAGGCCTTCCGCCCCTTTTGTAATCGGAGAATGATTCAGATAAGCCTTTCCTGCGGAACGAACCATTTCATTTTTGACAAATGTGGATGAAAACGTAATCCCCGTCAGCTCCTTCCACCATCCATCCTCCTGCTCCCCGTTTTGCGGCTGCTCTCCGCTGTCAACCGCATATCCGTACACGGATAGCCTGCTTCCAATCTGCCACAACGCCAACTGTAAATTGCCGTGCAGCCTGATCAATTCTATCGCACAGCCCAGATTCAGAAAAAAGAAAAGAAACAGCGGCAGTACGACAGAAGCCTCCACCGTCATTCCGGCGCTTACCTTTTTGAAAAAGGAGGCAAACAGTGATGTCCCCTTCATGGAATGAACTAAAACGGAAGACTTCAGATTCCGGGCCGAATCCGAATAATTGTTTTGACAGGTCGGAGAAGGTTTCTTTTTTCTCATTGACAGTTTCTTTTTGATCGTATCACCCCATAAAAAGGACATCACTGTTCACCTCGCTTTTCCTTAATGATAACTTTTCTGTCTGGTTATCTCATATTGAAAGCCATAACTGCTCCCGATTCTGATATATGCTTCTACCGCATCATAACAGCCATCCAGCCTGAATGCTGCATTTCCCGGTGTCTTCCGCATATCTGCCTCCACCATATTCATGGCACGCGCCGTAATCGTGTCTGTATCCGCAAGCATCATAAAGATTCTAAGATAATCTTTATATGTCAGACCGCCTCCATCCTTCGTCTGATCCTGCAAATCCCCTTCCAGGGCTGCCGAAAGACTATAATGCCAACTCTTTTCGTCTTTTATCAATGGAACCTTTCCTCCCGCCAACAAGGATTTGACATCATAAATGCTTTCCGCATATGCCCATGCCAGTAATATCACACCCTCTACAATGGGAATCAACTGGGGAGATAAAGCCAGCATGCATGCCAGTTCCGCCGCCACCTTTATCTCTTCCCGTTTTGTCTTGTCAGAAAGCAGGTACATGGCATTTGCCGCCTCCCTGAGCGCACACAGCCGGTTTGCAACACTTTGCAGATTTTCCATATCGCTGTTTTTCCCGGCAATCAGATATTCTATCTGATAACATAAAGCATCCTCTTCATGTTCCTCGCCGTACCTTCCCATATATTGCAGAAGGTATTCCTGAAAGATAAATTTCTCCGTCATCCGCTCCATATCCGACTGTGCATCGTATTCCATATTTCCCCTGTTTACCTGCCCCTGCTGCATCCTGCCCATTATCAAGTTGTCCGTATATATGATATTTTGAGACAGATTCGCATCCTTTTCCGTGACCAGCTTCAGTATTCCCCGCTTTTTCTTCTCTTCCAACCCGTCTGTAGGATTATCAATCTCCACATCCTCAATTTCTTTAATCTGCGCGTCATATTCCTGCTTCTGTTTCTCTTCTTTCCCCTCTTCAAGCCCGTTTACCTCTATGGTTTCCATCCATCCACGAACCTCCTTCAAAAGATCCAGTCCCACATCGGACTTTATCGCTTCCACAGCACAGCGGCGAAATACTGCACCGCCCTCGTCTGTCAGAATGGATATCTTTTTCAGTTCTGCCTGTTCTGGCTTAAGCCCCAGAAAATCTCTGTAGAGAGTATTTGACAGAAAAACATCCTCATAGTTTAAATTTTTATTCAGATACTTCATCAGATGCGCTTCCGTATTTGCCTTTGTACACAGAGCAGTGCCGTAGGAAGCGTCAATCGCAAACAGATTATACTGTTTCATCAGTTCACGGTGATATTCCGCCATGATACTCTGCAACCCGATATCCGTGACAATTTCAGCTTCCAGTCTGGCACCGTTTCTGCGCGTTCCGTCTATCAGCGCCAGAAACAGGGACAGGATAACCGTCAAACACAACGCGAGATACACTGTCAGATAGGCATTATACGGTTGTACCACATCATTCCGATTACACTTTTCACAGAGCAATAATTCCCTGTTCTTCATCTTTCCCCCCACGTCCGCCTTGACGGACACGAATTTCAATACCCGGACATAATCTCCTGCATTACACCTTCCGACTCACTTTAATGAGCCTCCGGACAACAGTTCTTCTCGTCTTTATACCTTATTCGATTGTGTGGTAATCTTTTTGAATATGGTATTCGCAACCTGTGTGATCTGACTTTTAAAAAGAATAACAAGACTTACAAGAACCACAATAATCAGAATGATTTCCACAGTTCCCATCCCTTCCTCTTCCGTCAAAAACTGTCTCATGCCTTTTAAACAATTCATAATTTCCTCTCTTTCCGCTGCTGTACGCAGCAAGTCATTTTCAGCAAAGTACCGGTAAATCCTCATAGTTCAAGTCCTCCTGCGTCCATGCCTGTACCGCCAACCCTCGTATCGATGAGATTTTCCATCACCGAAACCTACATATTCGACATTGCCGGTATCATGATAATTGCCATGACCACCGCCAGCATCAGCACCATCGGCACCAAAAGCTTGGTTCCTGCCTCCTCCCCCAGCTTCTTACTCTGCTGCAGCCGCTCCTCCGCGGATTTATCCGCCTCGTCGCGCAGCCTCTCCAGAAGTGTGCTGTTTCCCCGCTTCAGGTTCTGTGCCAGCAGGGCGCTCAGCCTGATGTACTCCTGCAATCCTGTCCTCCTTCCGAAATGCTCATAGGACAAGCCTTCAGAGACACCGGAATGCAGTTCACGGCATGTATACAATATTTCTTCATAAGCCGGTGACCTTCTGCCTCCGCCCCGGCACTTTGCTTCATAATCGCCGGCAAGCTTCTGAAAAGCCCCTCTGATGGTCATGCCGGCTCCCACATACAAAACCAGTTTATGTACAATTTCAGAATATTCTCTGTGCATGATTTTCTGCCGCTTCTCCAACTGTCCATGCAGATCCCTGTCCAAAAAGAAAAATACCATGACAGCTGCCGCTACTGTTGCTCCCCATAAAAACAGACTCTTATCATCCACTATCTGCCTCCATGCAATGCTCTCTCCCCGCCACTCTTCCGGCAGCTTCCATTCCGCCTGTCCGACGCTTTTTTCCTGAGATTCCGCCAGTATCGCCTCCAGTTCCCGATAGGCCATTTCCTCTTCCGACAATTCAGGCGGCACAAGGAGTACTGTCAGTTCCTGCACTCTTTCACATTCCCCGTAACTCACACTGGCAGTCAGTGTTATTTCCTCCTCTTTCTCCACGGAAAACACCTGACCCTCACTGCTCAAAAGCCCCGGATTATCACTTTCCCATATCACCGACACCGGAAAGCCGTCATACATTTCCTCAAGAGCCAGATCGGATGTAACCCTTTCCAGACTTTTGTTTTTACCTGCTATATATTGAGGAAGCTTGTCCAGAAATTCATCCACAAGCGCATCCGCCTCCTCCCCCGACAGCAACAGAGGCTCTACTTCTATCTTAAAATCCATCTGCTCCTCACCATGTCCCAGGGCCAGATTGATTTCCCTGTTTCCTTCCTCATGGCTGCCTCTTACTATAGTTCCGTCATCATTCATAACCATTCCTCTCTCCGCACTGAACCTTGCCGCCGCTCCCACCAGAGTTCCGGCAAATATCACTGCCAGGCAGACAGCCGCCTTTTTCACATAATAGTCCGTCTTCAGATACTCGCCGGACTCTCCCGGATACAGCTGACGCAAATCCTTTTCCACCTGAGGCGAAGAAAAAAGCCTGGGCGCATTGCTGCTTATCCTCTTGTAAAGATACATTGCCATCTTATAAAAAGGCTTCAGCAGAGAAGCCGTCCTCAATCCCGTATCTTCCTTTCTTGCCAGACACAGCAATATTGCAAAACATACCACGGTCAATATTGTAATCCAGTACAGTTTTTTCACCTCCCTACGCCATTTGGGCCGTAATTCCTTTCATAATATACTCACCCAGCAGGAATGCTCCCAGATATACCCCAAGACATCCCGTCATAATAGCAGCCCCCGACAGATTATGATACAGGGAATCAAAATAACCTCTGTTCCCGATATCAATGTACATCAATATACCAAAAGGCATTGCCTTCATAATCATGAGCTCCATCTTCTTCCCACCCAGAAGCATCTGTATCTCCTGCTTCAACTCGATCTGCCTCCCTATCTGATGGGCAGAGTTTCTGATAACCTCCGCCATATTGCCGCCATTCCTCTTTACAAGCGTAAAAATCTGGGCAAACTGCGTGATTTCCTCACAGCTGCTCCGCACTGCCAGATCCTCCAACAGTTCCTCCAGCGCAATATTGATTTTCAGACCCCTCTTGATATAACTCAGTTCTCTGCAGATCAGAGCATCGTCACTGTACATCAGAACCATGTCCTTCCTGCACTCCATAAACGCATTTTCTACCGAGTATCCTGCCTGCAGCAGTGTCGCCACTGACAGGATACATTCCCGAAACTGCCCTGCCAGTTCTTCCCTCACTTTCTCGGCCCTCCCCCGCCCCATCCGTATAAACGCAAGAACGCCTATGACGGAAAGCGGGATGACTGCCAGAAAGCTTCTGTAGAAAAAGTAAGCAAGGATTATGGTGAGCCCCGCACATAACACTATGGCTCCTGCCCTTTCTCCTCCCTTCCAGACATATCTATGATAATCCCGCCGTTTTAAGTTTGTGTCCATGTATCAGCTCCCCTTTCTTCTGCAATGCCCCAAGCACATTTCCCTCCTTATCCTCGCCTGTCTCCTCGAAAACAAACAGAGGATTCAGCAATATCTCATCATTTTTACAGCCTGTCAGTTCCGCTATCTCCAACACTTTCCGTGATTTGTCCCGCAGTCTTCCGAGATGCACGATGATATCAACACCTGATGCAATCTGCTGTCTGATGGCAGCCAAAGGCAGCTCCATTCCCATCAACACCATATTTTCCAGTCTCGCCAACATGTCTCGTCCGCTGTTTGCATGGCCTGTGGACATGCTCCCGTCATGACCTGTATTCATACATTGAAGCATATCTATCGCCTCTGCCCCGCGCACCTCCCCCACCACAATTCTGTCCGGACGCATTCGAAGAGACGATTTTATCAGATCCCGGATAGTAATCTCGTTACAGCCCTCAACATTGCTGTTCCGCGTCTCCAGCTGCACCAGATTGGGAAGTCCCTGCAGCTGCAGTTCCGCACTGTCCTCAATGGTGATCACTCTCTCCTCTGCGGGGATATACTGGGATAGCACATTCAGAAAAGTCGTTTTGCCGCTTCCTGTCCCGCCGCTTATAAATATGTTATATTTCGCCTTCACCAGCCTTTTCAGAAAATCGGCCGCCTCGGAAGAGATAGAACGAATCTGAAGCAGGCGTTCCATCGTGATGGGTTTGTCAGGGAAACGTCTGATTGTGACTATGGGACCATTCAATGCAACCGGGTTCATGACAATATTGACCCTGGAGCCATTGGGCAATCTGGCATCCACAATGGGAGATGCCTCGTTCACCACACGATTGCAGCCTGCCACAATCTGCTGTATGACATCCTGCAGCTTCTCCGTGGACTCAAAGCCTGTCTCCAGTTCCCGCAGCCTCCCGTCCTGTTCCACAAAAATATGGTCCTTTCCGTTGATCATGATCTCCGTAACCGAGCTGTCATCCACAAATATCTGCAAAATATCCAGTCTGCGAAGCGAATCAAACAACTCCTTTTTCAGCCGCCTGCGCATCTCCACCGGATAGACTGTCAATTGTTCCTGTTCCAGCATGACTTCGTCTATGGTGTCTTCCACCTCCGCATCAGTAAAATCCTTCACAAAATCCATTTTCTCCTGGACCCTGTTGCGCAGCTCCCTTTTCAGATCTGTATATTCCATCTCTCCTCCTTTCCGCCATGTTCCTCTATATCCTGAATCAGCCCTTTCACCAATTCTGCCATGTCGCCTTTCGTCAGCTGTTCCAACTCCTCCGGAAGCTTCCTAATATGAGAAAGCGACAGACGCTTCGTCTTTCCAAGTATATCCCCATACTCATACAGCGCCAGAATCTGTTCATACTGAAGCAGTTTGCCCTGGGCAATCCTGTCCTCCCTTGTCAGCGTATATACCTTGGTGCACATGCGAAGGATTTCAAACAGTCCCTGCATGCTTTCGCTCAAATCCAGAATGACATATTCATATTCCTCCAACTCTTCTATCTTTGTCAGCAGCTCCATCCACTCTGCGGCGGTGACCGTCAACAGATTCTGCCCCGACTTCATAGGCGGAATATAGGCAAGATTCCCTCTGCGCTTCAGAATCGTCTGCAGTCTCAGCCTGAATTTATCCTTCTGCGCATTCAGAAAATAGAGCAAATCTGCCATATCCAGTGTCTGCATATCCGGAAGCAGCTCCCCGCTCCCCGCATAATGTTCAAAATTCAGATACAGCGTGGGATGCTTTTCCGCCAGCAACAGGCTCATGGTAATGGCAAAGGAAGTCTGCATGCACCTTCTCACCGGAGAATAATTTCCGATAAACACAGTCCTGCGGTTCGTCCTGAGTATCGGAAGCTGTATATCCGCAATTTCCATATATAACCCCAGCAACTGCTTTACAATCTCTTCCGCCTCCTGATACTTATCAACATAGAAAAGATTTTCCCATTTCATCACACCGCTTTCGTTCAGTATGACAAGGCGCTTTGGGCATAAACTCTGCAGTTCCGGCTCATAATCCGACTCGGAAACCACCAGCATCTCTACCTCCTGCTTCTCCACGGAAAGCATGTCCTGCACATTTGTATAAGTATGCAGTTCCCAGGGTAAATTTTTACGTTTTTTCATAAATTCTGTCATCAGCTGCGCATATTCCTCTTCTGTATCGCACAGCACCAAAACCTTACTGCTTTTCTCCCTCAATAGACACCTCCCAAATACAACAGCACACTGATCAGGATGGGTCCGGACAGGCAGATACCTGCCGGATTTCTCCCCGGCCTGTCCGCCTGATAAGGCTTCCACTTTCCCGTCCGCATCGCATCCTCCAGATACGCAGACAGATACCGTATCCGTTGTCCGAAAATATGATTCCGCCACACTTTTGTCATTGAAATCATTGCCGTAATCAGCAAAGAACAAAATAAGAAAATAAGATTTTTTTCGAAGGGCAGATAGCCTGCTACCACCCCAAGAAGCTTCACATCTCCCGCGCCAAGGCCACCGATCTTAAAGAAGGGATACAACAGAGCCATAACCAGCGTCGCCTGTCCCAGATAGGCCAATACACCGGGAATCCCTCCGTCCCACACCTGCCATCCCACGCCCAGAAACGCCGCCATCAGAACCAGATAGTTGGGAATTCTGTTATCCTTGTAGTCATAAACGCAGGCTGCCGTCAAAATAACACACAGAGCCGCCATACACCATCTCCTTTTCCTTGATATAGTACCTGATCTCTGAGACGAATCATGTCTCACGAAATTACCTGAACCCTTGAATCACTTTGAAATATTGGATTTGTTATGTTGTAAGTGAATTATATCCGCAGCCTGCCAAAATTGCAATAGGTAAAACACAAAAAAATACTTTTTGTAAAAAATCTACAAAAGTTTGTAAAATCCGATCCCGTAAAGTGCCATAAGCCCAGGAAATCCAAGGATTCCGGATGTCAAAACCGTCGCCGCATTGATACCCACACTGACAGAAACCCCCGCTTTTTCCAGGACTGCATTGATAAAATACATCGCAATTGTTCCCAGAATTCCTCTCATCACACAATTCAAAATCTTCTCCACTATCCTTCCCTCCTCATGTCCGTCCAACAGTTCCTGTTACAATACTATGAAGTAAAGCAAAAAATATGCGAATTATCTATTTTTTCCAGAAATGGAATATTTTTCATCCGGAAGGCCTATACTTGTAACGTAACAATTTCGCAACAGGGAAAGGAGTGTTTACATGAAAATGTATTTTCGACATAAAATCGGGACGGATGATATGACAGGAGTTGACTGTGCTCCGCTTACCTTACAGGATTCCATAGAAAAAACCCGCCAGGCTCTGAATGACGCCTATGCGGGTTTCGACAATGCATTAGAAGTCGATCTGATCGACAGTTATATTTATCAGATTAATTCTCTCCAGAGAAGATACAAGCATCTGACAGACCTTGCCGCCGCGGAAACCTTCCCTGATGAGGATTCCTTAAGCCAGTATCCCCCTGTTCAGCCCCTGGTCGGCCAGGTTCTCGGTTAAAGTATTCCGTCCATAAGTCAGACCGGCATAAACCGCCTGAGAATTATTCATCACAGGTCCCGCGCCGTTCTGGCCGGCGATGCTCCGATAGGCTTCGCTCAAAGGTACAATGACACGCTTTACATCGTCAAAGAATCCGGCATCCCGGCGCTGCTCCCCCCGGGCCAGCCTTCTGATGCAGAACATATAGAGCCGCTGCAGCGCAGGTGCCGGCTCATATCTCAAATCCAACGACCTCAGCAGCTCATTCAGGCAGCTGCGTGCATTCCTGACAGCCTCTGGAAAACCGTCGGGTTCTCTGAGAGCGCCCGACTCCCCAGGCTGCAGCGCTTTTTTTGCATCCTCCAGATAACACAGCAGCATCTCATAGAGGATGACTACCAGTTCCGTTGGATTTGCCTGGGTAATCCGCAGCGTAAATTGTTGTTTATCTTCTTTTTTCATATATCAGAATCCCTTACCTATACTCGTGAGCGCATTCATTTGCCGCTTTCTATCCTTGATTTGCAGAAGCGCTCACTCGTTATATATTTACATTGGCAAATGTTTTTGAGCGTGAGTATAAATTCTCCTGAGCAAAATCTGCGATGTATACTCATAACCGGAAACACTCATTTCACTGCAGCAGCTGCAGTACCTGTGAAGGTCTCTCATTCGCCTGTGCCAGCATGGAAGTAGCAGCCTGGGTCATGACCTGATAAGTGGTATAATTCGTCATTTCCTCCGCCATGTCCACATCCATGATCCTGGAATAAGCCGCCGTCACGTTTTCGGAGGTAATGTCAAGACTGTTGATGGTAGTCTCCAGTCTGTTCTGGTATGCGCCCAGACGCCCCCTGACACTTGATATAAACTGAATGGCACCGTCAATTCTGTCTATTGCTTCTGTGGCATCCTGCTCCGTACTCACATTCAGCGTCCATACGCCTTTGCCGTCATTCTCCGTTCCGTCGCCGTCCTTCACAAAATAATTATCCAGGCCCATGGCAGTCAGGGAAATCTTCGGAATATCCATTTCCAGGGTCTGCCCCTCGTTGGCTCCCACCTGAACCACCATGGGGCCAATGCCCGTAGCATCGATCACCAACGGCTTATCGGCACCGCCCGCTTCGGTAATCTTAAGTTCCTTGACGGTATCCGGGAAATCCTCATTCTTCGCAATAGCCCTGCTCAAGTCCAACGTCATCGTAAAGCCGTTTGCCCCCTGAATGGACAGGAGATTATCTTTCATGGACGCAGTAGCGCCGGCCGGGAAAGGACCGCCCGTCAGTTTTATGCTCTTCACACGATACCGATCGCTATCGTCTGTAGGTATGGGGTTTTCCTCTATGATCAAATCTTCAATCGTATATATGTCCGCCGTCACTTCCGTGGAATAGGAGTTCACCTTCACATCCAGATTGCCCTGTACATAACCTTTTAACGAAAACTCCCCGTTCAGCAGTTTCTGCCCGTTGAACTCCGTAGTCTCCGCTATCCTTGTGATCTCCTCTGTCAGCTGCTTCACCTCATCCTGTATGACATCCCTGTCATTATCGGAATTCGGCCCGTTGGCAGCTTTAACCGCCAGTTCGTTCATTCGCTGCAGCATCTCGCTGATCTCGGACATGGCACCGTCTGCCGTCTCAATGATGGAGACACCGTCCGCTGCGCTCTGGTTTGCCACGGAAAGTCCTTCCAGCTGGGCATTCATCCTTTTTGCCATGGCCAGCCCCGCCGGGTTGTCCTTGGCTGAATTCACTTTCAGGCCCGAAGAGAGGCGTTCCAGTGACTTTGACAGCAGATTGTCATTATTGGCAAGCTTGTTGTTAGCAAGCATTGCAGATACATTGTAGTTAATTCTCATATCTGTTCTCCTGTTCCTTCTCCGCTCTGCATTCGTACCCCAGTCCCCGTGTCCTCCCGCTACCATATCGGCCCGGAAATTCTCCCTTTACCGGCGGACACACCACACTGCTGCAGGCAGATAATATTTTATTCTGGTTCCGTCATTGCTGCTCTATGCGCTTTCTCCCTGCTGCACTACAGACTGCAGGAATACCTTCGCTACGCGGTAAAGCTCGGCGCTCTCCGTGGGAGTATGCTTTCCTGATTTAATCAGTTCCGGCATACGTGTTTCCGATGAAATAGTGGATATATTACCTACATTCCAGCTGCCTTCCGCTTCCTTTCTAAAGTTATCGGCTATCTGCTGCAATTTCATTACCTCAACTTTTCCCTCCCCGAAAAGCATTCCATGGACGGTTCCGTTATTCAGAGTAAGCCTTGCCTGCATATGTTCTTCCTGGGAAAGCGTCACGCCTATGGTGACTGTCCCCTTCTCCCGGCTCGCCTTATCCAGCGTGAGATGAACTCTTGTCAGCCGGTCTCCCACATACATGGGCAGATAATATTCCTCTCGTTTTGCCAGAGCCGCCGCCACCGTCAGCTGCTTGTGGCTCAGCTGCATCTGCTTCACATCCATGCTGCTGTCCGCTTCGGAGAAAGTCGCCTCCTCCACGGATTCCATGGAGTTCTCCGTAATCTCACCGTACTCCGTCACAAATTCTTCCATATTGTCCAGCTTCTTCCACAGAGCCGCGGAACCAACCTCTTCCTGAGTCTCAGGCTCTTCGGCCGCAAGCTCGGGATTCGCTTTTCTCGCCAACAGTGCCATGATATCTACCGGCGCTTTCTTTGCCGCCGGCCTGTTTCTGTCACTGTATGCAAAAATATTCTCGGTGCCATAGGTCAGCGCCTGCGCAGCCATCAGATTGTCTGCGCTGGAGGACAACTCTCCTCTCTGAAGCATGGCCACACTCTCCTGGTCCGCGGCACTGACTGCCTGTCTCTGCTCTTCCAACTGCGTCTTATTATATTCTTTTGTCGCCTTTTCGTCAGATGACACTTCTGTCAGAACATCGTTTGCCGCCTTGACAAATGCCTCCGCAACCGGTTCCGCTGCCGTTCCGGACACCTCCTCATTCCGTGCCTGGGTATTCTGCCCGGCCGACTGTGTATCATGTCCGACTGTCCCTGCCTGAGCATTCCAACTTGCAGCCTGTGTGCTCTGATTTGCCGTCTGTGCCTGCGTGTTCTGCTGACCAACTGTCCCTGCCTGAGCACTCCGACTTGCAGCCTGTGTGCTCTGATTTGCCGTCTGTGCCTGCGTGTTCTGCCGACCGGCTGTCCCGGCCTGCGCGTCCTGAGCTGCATCCCCGGCCTGAAGCTCCTGCACAGTCTGCCCGCCGGCCTGCCGCACCTTCCTTTCGGCAGCTCTGGCAGCCGCCTCATTTGCCGCCCGGATATCGGCAACCGTTTTCACGAACGCTTTGGATATCTGCTCCGAAATGCTCTCCTCCGTGCGAGTCGGCTTCGGTATATTACCCAATTCATCCGGCACACGGATATCCAGGCTCTTCTTCCTGTTCTGTAATACGGACAGAAGATTTGAAAAATGAAGCTCGGCCTGGGAATTCACCAGGGCTCCCACAGCCGCGCCCTCCGCCTTCTCAATCTGGCGCACCAGACGGTAAATGCCGATATAACTCTCCCGCTCTTCCGGGGTAATTTCGTTATTCCGCTCCAGACCATACAGGAAGCGGCTGTAGCTTTCCGCCTCTTTCTTGTATTCCGGGGGCAATTGTCTGAAATAGGTTTCCAGTTCCTCAATGCTCTTCTCCAGAGGGTTGAAGCCGTCTCTGATCATCTTCAGGGTGGCAGCCGGCGTCAGTTTCGCCAGTACATCCTGTACCTGCCTGTCGGCGGTTCTCACCGCTTCCACGTTGGACATGCTCATTTCCATCTGGTTATAGCCCAGGATTCTGACCGCCCTGCGGTTCTCTTCTGTCAATTCCAGACCCAGATCCTTCAAGATATGGTCCACGCTGGCAAACGCCTTCTCGATGCTGTCACCCAACTCGTTCTTCGGCGAAGTCATCAGCTTCTCGTAGCTTGCCTGCGCCTTTTCGTAATTATCCTGCAGTACCTTGCCTTCATTATAAATGGTCTCCAGGGAAGCGCTGCCCTGCCCTTTTGCAAACATTCCCAACACATCCGCAGGCAGGCCCGGCAGCTGATCCGTCACATTACTTACCTGACGATAATTCCGGTATTTTTCCATAGCCATGGAATCCCTGGGGAAATATTGTCCGGCCAGCTCGTATTCCGCCTGCTTCAATGCCTCAATCAGCTCCTCCATGGGCACGGTGTCAATGGAAAAACCGCTCCTCAGCAGCTTGACATTCACTTCCGCCGTCATGCGCAGCCGGACCTCCTCCAACTGCCTTCTGGCGGTAATATCCCCCACGCTGGCTTCCCACAGTGCGCTGCTGTGATAATATTCCGAAACGGCATTCGCTTTTTCGTATAAACTTTGATCTGTCTCCGCCAATGAAGCGTGCAGCGGATTCTTTCCCTCTGCCACGGCAGCTGCCGTCGCTTCCCCGAAACGCTTCTCCGACACGGGCAGTTCCAAATCCTGCAGCGCTTCCAGGCGGTTTAAGTTCTGCGCCGTAACCGGAAGCCCCCTGTCAAGCAGCCATGCCGCATTTTTACGGCTGTCCGCATTGACATCTCTGCCCGACTGACGGATAATCCTGTCAATCTGCCCCTGAAGCTCCTGGGAATCCTCGTTCCCCGCGCTCTGCGTGTAATATCCGTGCACATCCTCGGCATAAAATCTGGGGGCTGAAGCGCCTCTGCCCGCGCCGCTGCTCTGTGCCAGATAGAGATTCCAGATCTCCGCCTCCATCTCATTGTCAATCAGATAACTGCGGGTACCGTCACTCACGGGCTGAAGCTGCGAGTTCATCTCCCATGCCCGGGATACCGCAGACAGATTTTCCTTTGTCAGCGGCACATCAGCCTCCCGGAAACCGTCCAGCACCGCCCTGGCAAGAGTCTGGCTCCCCAACGCCGAGGCCAGGGTATCCACATCCATATCATCGGTGTAGCCCACGATATTCTTCCCGGCGCGCACCAGTTCCGCCTTAATTTTATCCACAATCGTCACAGCCTCGTCAGGGTCCATGCTGCCCAGGTCAAAGCCTTCCTCCTGCATCTTCGCATAGTCCTCTTCCGAAAGAGTATGTGACATAACTGTCATATAATCCCGGCGGACACCCACATCAATGTCAGCCGCCTCCTGCTGAAGCTCAATCAGGCTCTTTGCCTTCTCGCCCCCCAGTCCGGGAATATCAAACCTGCCGCTTCCGCCGAAAAATGCCGCAAAGGGAGTCTGCATTGCCGTCATGTTTTCCCCATGAAAAGCACGGCTTCTCTCCGCATGCCGCCTCTCTGCCTCTTTAATCGCCTGTTCCGTAAATGTAATCTTCAAAATAAATTTCTCCTGTTCCGGCCTTATTCCACTTCTGCCAATCCTGTCAAAAAGGTGCAGGCGCATCCGCTGCACCTACACCTTTTATTTCGGTAAAAGCACGAAAAATCTTTACCTTGCTCTCAAACCTTTAAAATACAAATATCGCTGCTCCATAGGGCGGCAAATCCACGGAAATGGAAAACTCCTTATTCTGGCAGGGAACCGCCTCCACAGGAATTTCCTTCGCAATCTCATTCCCCCAGCCGCCGAACTTCTCCTCATCGCTGTTCAGCAGCAGCTTATACTTCTTCCGCTTTGTCACGGTGGGCACGGGCACCCTGTACGCCTCTCTCTTTACAGGCGTCATATTCAATACAAACAGCAGACTATTGGTTCCCTTGGAGGACTTCCGCACGAAAGAGAACACACTGTTCTCCCCGTCGTTTGCATTCATCCACTCAAAGCCGTCCCAGGAATCATCCATCTCATACATGGCCGGATATTTGTTGTACAGCTTCAGCAGTTCCTTCACATAAGCCTGCAGCCCCCGGTTGTTTTTTTCGCCTAACAGGAACCAGTCAAGCTCTCTCTCCTCACTCCACTCCCGCTCCTGGCCGAAATCCTGTCCCATGAACAACAGCTTCTTGCCGCTGTGCCCGAACATGAAAGTATAGCCCACCCGCAGATTGGCATATTTGTCCACCTGGTATCCCGGCATTTTATTTACCATGGAGCATTTCAAATGCACCACCTCGTCATGGGACAGCGGAAGGATATATTTCTCGGCATGATTATAACTCATGGCAAATGTCATGGAATTATGATTCCCCTTTCTGTACAGGGGGTCCAGCTTCATGTACTCGCAGAAATCATGCATCCATCCCATATTCCACTTAAAAGTAAAGCCAAGGCTGTCCCCGCCGATAGGCCCCGTTACATTGGGCCATGCCGTGGATTCCTCAGCCACAGTGATAAAGCCGGGATAAGTGCCCCGCACCACGGAATTAAGATGCTT
This sequence comes from uncultured Acetatifactor sp., assembly GCA_910586775.1. GTDB lineage: Bacteria > Bacillota > Clostridia > Lachnospirales > Lachnospiraceae > Acetatifactor. The sequence goes on from CAJUJN010000042.1 coordinate 27,957, forward strand.
GAAGAACTCAATCGCTTCCAGGTTCTGATTTCCGCCGTTTTTATTGGGCACCCACTGGCCGTCCTTCTTACCGTAATCCAGATAAAGCATAGACGCCACAGCGTCTACCCGGATACCGTCCACATGGAACTCCCTGAGCCAGAAAAGCACGTTGGCAATCAGGAAGTTCTTCACCTCAGGCTTGCCGTAATTGAAAATCTTGGTACCCCAGTCGGGATGGGAGCCCAGCCTCGGGTCCGGATGCTCGAAAATGCACTGCCCGTCAAATTCCGCCAGTCCGTGGGCATCCGTGGCAAAATGCGCCGGCACCCAGTCCAGAATCACACCCACGCCAATGGAATGCATTTTATTCACCAGATACATAAAATCCTTCGGCTCCCCGTAACGGGCTGTGGGCGCATAATACCCTGTCACCTGATATCCCCAGGAACCGTCATAAGGATGCTCCAGTATTCCCATCAGCTCTATGTGGGTATATTTCATCTCTTGCAAATATTCCGCCAGCCTGTCCGCAAACTCGCGATAATTATAGAAGCCTTCCTTTCCGTCCGGATGCTTCATAAAGGATCCGATATGGCACTCGTAGATTGCCATGGGCTGTTTGAACACGTCTTTTTTATCCCGGGCAGCTTCCCATTTCTCATCCGTCCATTCAAAGCCCTCCAGATCCGTGATAACGGAAGCCGTTCCCGGCCTGTATTCCGCATGATTTGCAAACGGATCCGCCTTATAGAGTTTTTTGCCATCCTTGGCTGTAATCAAAAATTTGTACATTTCACCTGTCCCCACCCCGGGAATGAACAATCCCCAGATGCCCACAGGCCCCAGTTTCTTCATAGGATGGGTTTCCTCATTCCAGCCGCTGAAACTGCCTATGACATGCACGGCCTCCGCATTCGGCGCCCAGACGCCAAAGTATACCCCTTTCTCTCCTTTTTCTTCGGAAACGTGAGCACCCAGCTTCTTATAAATATCATAATGTGTCGCCTGTGAAAAAAGATATTGGTCCGCCTCCGAAATAAATACCTTTCCCTGTTCTTCTGTCATTGCCGTTACCTCCTGTTTTTATGCCACAAAATCCTTCTCTGTCAAAATAATCATATCTTCGTCGTCATACCGTCTCGCCAGAAGAATATCGAAGAAATGTCCGATGGTCTTCCGGTTGGCATGGCGTATAGCCTCGTCCACAATCTGCTTCACTTCGATCACCGTCACCACATGGTCTATGGTCTGGCCCTCCTCGATCCGGGTGTGCAGCGCAAGCATTCCCAGGTCGTCGATAGAATATTCCTTCTCCCGGGCGTAGCGCCTGCCAAAGGATACCAGTGTATCGTTGCTCAGCGCCTCCAGATCCACCCGTGAGGTAAAATCGCCAAACAGCTGCGGTGTCCCCAGAAACAGCTTCTGAATCGCCTTCCGGGTATCCTCCATGATCACAATAATCCCGAATTTCTCCTGCTGCAGGGCGACATGAAGCGTTCCCGCGGTCTTGCCGTCCATACCGGAAGCCTTCTGGATAATCAGAGCGCCATTGTTCAGCCCCTCCAGGGTCTCTCTCACATTTTTCCGGTTCAGGCCCGCCCCTGTAATCTTCGCAACCTTACCCGAAAAATTGCTGTCTGTCATCCTGACTTCGCGGATCATATTCTTTGCAAGTGTCAGTGTGTCCATTCCTTCTTCACCGGTAATGACTACATTTCCTGTATATGCCGCCATGCTGATACCGTCAATTGCCTTCACCAGCTGTTCCCTGGACTGGCGGTTCTGGATAAAAGGCGCAAACAATTCCTTTTCTTCCCGGGTCAGACTCCTGGCCTTCGCTCTCGCACGCTCCGGAGCCGCTCCGCCATGACTTCCGGAATCCTTCGGAGAATCCGCCTTTTTCTCTTTCCTGACTCCCCCATCTTCCGAAGCTTCATATTCCTCTTCTGAACCGATCATCTCAAAGCCGTCCGGATCCAGAGCCACCCCGCTCTCTTTCTCCGGATCCTGCATGTCCAGAACTTCCGCTTCCTCTACATTCTCAAGAGCCTCCAGATAATCCAGAGCCGCCGACTTTTCATCTGCATCTTCGAAGCCGTCTTCCTGCACAAATTCCGCAGAATCCTCGTCCTCATATTCCGGTTCCGCCGCATATGCAAGTTCCTCCCGGCCTTCTGCTTCCCCGTCTTCTATATATTCGGTGTCTTCCTCATAGCCGGTCGTTTTGTCCCGGCCTTCCCCCCATCCCGCGTCTTCCCAGACCTCTGTCTCCTCCGCAGATTCCGGAGATTCCATGTAATCGGCTTCTTCCATATAACCCGGTCCGGTCTGTTCACCAGTCCATTCCTGCTCTTCACCATATATCGAAGTATCCCGGGCGTCTTCCCCATAGTCCGAAACATCCTGCTCTTGCGCCCATTCGGCATATTCCGGTTCTTGTTCCCACTCCACGTTTTCCGGCTCTTCCGCATAGCCCGGACCTTCCATATCTTCTCTCTCCGCATAATCCGGACCGTTAAGTTCTTCTCCCTCCCCATAGTCCGGACCGGCCTGTTCTTCCGTCCACTCCGTATAGTCATTTTCTTCCACGTATTCCGGAATTTCCTGTCTTCCGGCTTCTTCCGCATATGCCGCTTCCGAAACTGCAGCATCTTCTTCCGATTTCATCAATTCCTTTGCCGACTCCGCATCCGGCAGAGCACCCGCGGCTCCGGCCGCTCCCCTGACGGGCACGGTGGCTGCACGCTGCTGCGAAGAGCCCTCCAACTGCTCCAACAGGCCGTCTCTGACAGCGGCTTCAAATTCGGTGAACATGGGACCGGTCTGACGAAGGACATGCTGCCGCACCTCCTCCTTGCATTTCTCCTCATTCTCCTTTTTCATCCGCTCCCATTCAGCCAGAATGTCGTCTATCTTCATCTGACCGGTAATCTGTCTCTCCACAGCCGTCCGCTCCGGCAATACCATCCGGATCTGTCCGTCTGTCTCCTGTAAAAGCACGTCAGCCAGTTCTTTCGGAGGTTGGACCCCCGTTGTTTCCTCCCGCATCTGGTTCATGACAATTGCGGACGTATCCTCCGGCCCTGCCGCCGCCTTTTCTCTTTCCGAAAGACGCTCTCTCTGCTCCGTCACTGCATTTCCGTTTTCCGGCAGAACGGGCTCACGTACCGCTGCATCTACATTTTTCGATACCGCAGACTCACGTACTGCTGCATCCACATTTTCCGATAGAACAGACTCATGTACCTCTGCATCCACGTTTCCCGATACAACAGGCTCACATATTGCCGCATCCACGTTTCTCGATACAACAGGCTCACATACTGCCGCATCCACGCTTTTCGATACAACAGGCTCACATACTGCCGCATCCACGCTTTTCGATACAACAGGCTC
>CAJUJN010000042.1:31434-37562 GCA_910586775.1 uncultured Acetatifactor sp.
ACGTACAGATTCCCGGGCTACAGCAGCTCTCTGTCCGTCAAAATCCCTCTGTCTGCTTTTTTTCAAATCCGCATAGGAAGATAATCTTACTTCGCCCGCATTCACCGCCGGCGGCTCATACTCAGCCTCTCCCTCATACGCTGCCAACGGCTCCTCATCGGCCTCTTCCTCATACGCTGCCGACGATGCCTCACCGGCTTCCCCCGTATACGCTGCTGCCTCCAGCTGCGCTTCCTCCATCTCACCTGTTTCCCCGAAAAATACCTCCGTCTCCTCCATCTCCGCATCATTCGGAGCATATTCACCGGGCTCCATATAAGTATCCTGCCCATAGCTGCCGGTGCCGTCCGCCCCAAGTACCTCCTGAAGCCCCGCGGCAAGCTCCTCCTGAAGATTGATGGTATTATACTGTCCTACGTCTATGGTCTTGACCTGGATATCCAGCTCCTCCGGCAAAGTCTCCCCGTCCCGGTCCTCCCAACGTGTTTCCGCATCTCCATTGTCATATCCTTCATAGGGCAGGAACTCTCCCGCCTGCTCGCCATAAACGTCCTGCCCGTCATAGTTCTGTCCTTCCGCGTCTTCCTCATACTGCTCCGGAGCTTCTTCCACATATGCGTCAAAGCGATGGTCATATGCTTCCTGCTGAGAGAACGTCAACGGCTGATGAAGCATCTTCAGTTCCATTGCCTTCACCACATATTTACCCTCGCCAAACCACAGAATCAGCTCGTCGCATTCCTCCACGCAACGAGTCGCCAACCCTACCCTGTGATAAAGGTATGCCAACTCATACGCCCACTTTTCCCTGTAATCCCTCTTCTTTAACTCTTCCAGAACGCCTATGCGCTCCTCCAGATTCACATTCTGCGCCTCATAAAGCTTATACTGCAGAATATACCGTTCCGGATCCTTCGGTGCCACACGCGTGAATTCATTGTAATAATTCACCGCCTGCACAAATTCCTCTGTCTTGATACTCAACTCGCAGAGCGAATAGCAGATGGTCCTCCCTCCCGGCTTCTTCTCATAAGCAAGAAGCAGCATGTTCTTCGCATCCTCATACCGCCGGTTCACTTTATACAAATCGCTGACCGTACAGAGCATCATAACGCTTTTAACTCTGCGCCAGTCAATGGTATCCGCAATTTCCGCAGCTTCGGCGTATGCCCCTTCCGCTATCAGCGATTTTATCTCTTCCGATCTTACTTTATATTCATATTTATCCAAGGTAATCCGCTCCCTCTTCCGGTAAAAACAATTGGGAAAATCCGGTTCACATACAGCACCCAATATTATCTCTTAGTGTAACATACCCCCTTTCATCTGTCAAAAGAAATGTGAATTTTACAATGTCAGTTCCCCAACCAAAATCTGCACCTCATCCCTTCCGGCTGATGTTCCTCAACCGGACCACCCGAAAACGCTTTTACCACAAGAGCCTCCCTACGCCCTTGATCTTATAAATTGCCTCTATAAAATAGTAATCCGCATAGCTCATGGTAAAATGATGCCGCGGCGCATGGTATGCGGCGCTGCAGTTCCGCACAATGGCATCGCAGCCCTCCCCGAAATCCGCGCGGGTTTCCGCTATGGCCCGGAGAATCACCACGGCAGTGTCTTCATATTTCTCCCGCTCTCCTTCCGGCATACATTTTGCCAGTTCCAGCAAGCCTCCCGCAATCACGCAGGCGCCGCAGGAATCCTCCCAGGCAGGCTGGGGCGGCTGGCAGAAATCCACCGGGATGATGCCGTCATCCGGAATGTGCGCCACGCAGTAATCGGCAACCTTTTTCGCCGTGTCCAGGTATTCCTGCTTTCCCGTATGCAGGTAGCTGAGCGTGAATCCGTACAGCGCCCAGCCCTGCCCCCTGGTCCAGGAGGAGCCTTCGCCGTAGCCCTGTCCGCCAAGGCTCCGCACCATCTCTCCGGTCTCCGGGTCAAATTCCACGATATGGCACACAGAACCGTCCGGCCGGATGAAATTCTTCCTCACGGTATCCGCATGCATCATGGCAATCTGGCGGAACCTGGGGTCCCCGCTCTCCTCGCTTGCCCAGTACAGCAGGGACAGGTTAAACAGGCAGTCTATAATGGCCCATCCCCTGGTATCCTCCTCCAAATCGTTCCATGCCCGGATAAAGCGCCCCACGGGATTAAACCGCCCCGCCAGGATGGTGGCCGCATGCATGGCAATCCTTCTGGAGTCCGGATTTCGGGTCAAACGGTAGTCCGCCACCGCCGTGGGCACGAACATAAATCCCACATCATGGTGCAGCCCGTAGAAATCCTGAAAGCATCTCTCCATTTTTTCCTCGGAAATCCGGGCAATCTGCGCATAGCGCTCCTCTCCCGTATCCTGGTACAGAAGCCACAGGATGCCGCCCCAGAAGCCGTTTGTCCACCAGTTCAGCCCGTCGTCGGCCTGCCACTTCCTGGTGACATCCGACCTGTCGTCATAATTGCCGTCCTCATCGGTGGTGTAAGGAATCTTATCCTTGTTTTTCACACTGGACCAGTCCATTTTCTTTCTGATTTTTTCAATTATAGTATCCGCCCATTCTTCATAACGCTGCATTGTTTCCGCCCTCCGTTTTTTGTTCATAACTTCCCTGAATCCCCATACCGCGTATCCTGCCGCTTTCCAGAAAGCGTTTTGGCCGATTCCCCCGCTTTTCCAGATATATTTCCTGACCTGATGCCTGTTTTTTTCCCTGAAATTCCAGGAACATATATTCGATACCCTTCCGGACCTTATCTGCCTGATGCCCGGCTCTGCTTCTCCGTCCTGTCTGCCTGATTCTTCAAATTTCGGTTCGCGACCAGGACACCGTTCCGGACGCACTTCGTCAGGTCCGTACCTCAAACCAGTCAAAATCAGCATGTTTCCCGAACCCTGTCAGATCCTGGCAGCAGATTCCCACCATGGCGCCGGTAAACCATCCTTCCCGGCAGGCCTCGTCCGACAGGAAACCTGCGTTGACGCAAGGCCCTATGGCCTGCTGTGCCTGCCCTCTGAAACCGTAGAAAAACTGTACCTGCGTCCCCCTCAAGGACAGGCTTAAAACTACGTTTTTGCCCGTCTCCAGAGAAATATAATCCGTCAGGTATTCATATTTCTTATTTTCCGCTTTCAGCAGAGTGATGCATTTTCCCACATCCTCATCATGGGAAAGATGAAGGTAGAGATAATTATCCGTATCATACATCAAGATCAGCCCTGCCATCTGTTTGAATACCTCCGGCTCAAAGTCCAGGCAGGTTTCCGCATCCATATGATATTCCGTCACCCTTCTGGCAATCAGGCTCTGGGAAAAGCGGGAGGCCAGACCGCTCCTTCCGTACATCCGCAGCCAGCCGGGGCGTTTCGTCAGAGACAGGTAACGCTCTCCCATGGGTATCCGCAGGGACTGGTATTCCAGGTGGAGTGTAGAATCATCGAAATCGTCCCTTGTCAGCAAGCTGCTTTTTTCCGTCCTGTCTTCTGGCACAGTATCCTGTATGCAGCCCTTCCCTGCCTCTTCCGGCAGACAGCTTCCCTGCCCGTTGTCTGTTTGTTCGTGTCTATCCAACCGGGAATCTGTGTTCTCATTTCCTCCTCTATCCAACCGGCCACCCGCGTCCTCATTTCCACATCTATCCGACCCGGCACCTGCGTTCTCTTTTCTGCCTCTATCCGGCCCGGTACATGCGTTCTCTTTTCCGCATCTATCCGGCCCGGTACCCGCGTTCTGATTTTCCTGCATTCCCGTGTGCTTAGGCGGCTCCACCTCATCCCTCGGCGTATTTCCGCCCTCTGCCAGCACAAGCCAACCGTCCTCTGTCCAACGCATTTTCTGGATAGCGGTTTCCCGTCCAAGCATGTATCTCCTTACGCCGGCAAAGCGTTCCGCATCTTCCGGATTCCGGTCTCCGGAAGCCCTGCCGCAGAGATGTACCGCATACCACTCCCCCTCCGGCGTCTCCACCAGGTCACAATGCCCTGCTTTTTGCAGCAGGATATCCTCATGGTGGCGGGAGGTCAGGATGGAATAAGCCTCCCCTTCCTGCCGCTTCTCATCCGCAGGCCGATACATTTCATAAGGCCCCCATATGTCCTTTGCCCTCTGTATGGTCTGCCCGTGGGCTTCCCCTGTGCCGGTATCCGCGCTGAACAGGTAATACCAACCATTTCGTTTGAAAATATGAGGCCCTTCCAGAAAAATATTCACGGCACAATAGATATCCTTCACCGGCCCGGTCATTCTGCCCCGGTCTGCGTCAAATTCCTGAAGCACCAGGCGGCCTGCATACTTCTTCGGGACCCTGTGGTCCGTCACCATGCTGACCATGTATTTGCGCCCGTCATCATCGTGAAAAAGAGAAGGGTCAAAACCGAAATTATTCAGCGCCACCGGCTCTGACCAGGGGCCGTGAATGTCCTTAGCCGTCACAAGGTAATTTTCCGTATCGTACATATTGCAGTAAAAGGCTTTTACCACCGTATAAACCAGATAGAAGATCCCCCTGTCATATGTCAGGCAGGGCGCCCAGATTCCCTGGGAAGGCCCTACTCCCCGCAAATCCAGCTGGGACACCCGGGTCAGGGGATACTCTATCAGTTCCCAGTGAATCAAATCCCGGGAATGATGAAACCGCACCCCCGGCCACCACTCGAAAGTGGAAGTGGCAATATAATAATCCTCTCCTACCCGGATGATCGAGGGATCCGGATGAAATCCACGCAAAATGGGATTGTGAATCATAGCTTTGTCCTCCTATTCCAGTACCGTCTCTGCTCTCTGAGACTGTTTTTCCAGTGCCAGCTCTGCCCTCCGGCCCGAAACTGCTTTATCTTTTTTATTGTAGCATCTTGACAGGCAATTTACCATTTCATAAAATGTAAATAACTGACTTTTTCTGCAATAATGCATGCTGTTTCTCTTCTGGCAGAAGCATTGGAATACCTCCCCCGTAAGGGCTGGATAAAGAATATATTATTGCATAATCTGTTTACAAAACCGGGAACCTGTCTATATATCCGCCGATTGGTGCAGAAAGGAACGATATGATCACAGTAAATGTATGCGGCTACGACTCCATGCATAAAATCCCCCTTGACCGCTCTTACCCGGAGGGTTATCAGGATTACACCCTTCTGCTTGTGAAATCAGAATCCTTTTTTGAAGCAGACGGAAAACTGATGGACTTTCCTCCGAATACCGTCATGCTCTACGGTATCCGATGCCCTGTCCGCTATGGCTGCAGGAAGCCCCATTATAATGATGACTGGATCCATTTTAATCTGCATGAAGAAGATGCCTGCCTGCTCCGGGAACTTGCAATTCCTGTGAACCGTCCCTTCACGCTTCCCTATCTGGGTACGCTGACGGATTACTGTCGGCTGATCGTGCAGGAAAAGCTGTCCTCCCATTTCTACAAGGCGGAAACCATCAATTCCCTGATGCATGGCCTATTCTATTCCCTCTCGGACCAGATCCGGCTGCTTCCGGACAGCAATGTATGCAGCAAATACTACTATCCAATGAATGAGCTGCGGTTGGAAATCCTGAACTCTCCTTATCAAAAATGGGATATCCCGGTACTGGCCAAAAGGCTCCACCTGAGCATATCCCATTTTCAGCATTTATATAAACAATTTTTCGGCACCTCCTGCATTCAGGATATGATCGGCGCACGAATCAAACAGGCACAGCTTTATCTCTGTATTTCCGAAATGTCTGTCTCCTCACTGGCGCACTTCTGCGGTTATGAAAACGAGCTGCATTTCATGCGCCAGTTTAAGAAACTCACCGGCATGACCCCCACCCAATACCGGGCGGCCCATAAGCAGCAGAACGGGGAGCGGGTGTCACTGTCATAAGCCGCTGTCCGGGCTGTCCCGGGATTTCGTGCAGGAGAACACGAAACACCCCCGCAGTACCGCAGGGCCAGACCGGAAGGCTGTCTTGCCGAAAAGCTAAGAACTTATTCGGACTGCGCGGTTTCCGCAGGCAAGATTCAATACTTTCACAGTAACCCCCCATGCATCCGGCCGCACCACTTCGCATGAAAGTCGGGGGTTTACTGTGAAGATGCACACAAACCGCAAGAGCATGCGGTTTGGCGCACAGCGGTCTTGCAAAATG
>CAJUJN010000043.1:0-34702 GCA_910586775.1 uncultured Acetatifactor sp.
CGGAAGCGCCCACGGGATGTCCCAGAGCGATAGCGCCGCCGTTGGGGTTCAGCTGTTTGTCAACATCGATGCCTAAATCCTTGCCTACTGCCACAGACTGTGCGGCAAATGCCTCGTTCGCCTCGATGATATCGAAGTCTTCAATCTTCATGCCGGTCTTGGCCATAACCTTCTTCGTAGCAGCCACAGGGCCGATACCCATAACTTCGGGACGAACGCCTGCGAGAGCGCCGGCCACGAAAGTAGCCATAGGCTTCACACCCAGTTCCTTCGCCTTCTCCTCGCTCATGACAACAATGGCAGCCGCGCCGTCATTGATACCGGAAGCGTTGCCTGCGGTTACGAAACCGTCCTTGTTGATAGGGCGAAGCTTTGCAAGACCTTCGATGGTAGAACCGGCACGGGGGCCCTCATCTACCTTGAACTCGATGGTTTCTTTCTTTTTCTTCACCATAACGGGGACGATCTCGGCGTCAAACGCGCCGGACTTCTGAGCCGCCTCGGCCTTCTGCTGGCTCTTCAGGGCAAATTCATCCAATTCCTCGCGGGTCAGGCCCCACTCACGGCAGATATTGTCAGCCGTCGTGATCATATGGTAATCATTGAAAGCATCCCACAGCGCATCCTTAATCATGGTGTCCACCAAAGTGCCGTTGTTCATCCTGTAACCGTAACGGGCCTGGGGAACCGCATAAGGTGCCATGGACATGTTCTCCATACCGCCTGCCACAACAACGTCGGCATCGCCTGCCATGATCATCTGAGCTGCCTGATTCACGCAGTTCAATCCGGAACCGCAGACTACGTTCATGGTAACTGCAGGTACCTCAATGGGAAGGCCTGCCTTGATGGATGCCTGACGGGCCACGTTCTGCCCCTGCGCTGCCTGGATGACACATCCCATGTAGACCTGATCTACATCTTCGGGCTTCACCCCCGCCCTGCTCAGGGCTTCCTTGATAACGATCGCCCCCAGTTCTGCTGCGGGAGTGGTGCTCAATGTGCCGCCCATGGTGCCGATCGCGGTACGGCATGCACCGGCTAAAACTACTTTCTTTGCCATTTGTTTTTCCTCCAATGATTAGTTAGTATTGATTGTTATTTTTTTATCAGATTAACTTTCTCTAGTTTAGCATAGTCCTTGTCTATTTGCAATCACTTTCCCATTAAATTTTGATAAAAAAGGTGTCTTCTGGCGGTAACCCGAAGACATTGCAGCCCGCTTTCACCCCAGCACCTTATCCAGTGTCTCGAACAGAATGTCTATATCAATGGGCTTCGCGATATGGCCGTTCATCCCGCAGGCCAGCGCTTCCTTCTTATCCTCCTCAAAGGCGTTGGCCGTCATGGCGATAATGGGGATGGATGCCAGCTGCCGGTTCTCCAGCTGCCGGATTGCCTTCGCAGCCTCATAACCGTTCATCACCGGCATCTGCACATCCATCAGTACCAGCTGATAGTATCCCGGCGGGGATTTCCGCATCATTTCCACGGCCTCCTGTCCGTTCTGTGCCACTTCGGTAGTAAATCCGGCATCCCCCAGTATGGCCACTGCGATTTCCTGGTTCAGCTCCACATCCTCCGCCAACAGAATCCGTCCTGTATGATGCCGGGTACTTTTCTGCACCTTCTCCTTTTCCGGATTGTCTTCCGCATTTATGACAGACTGCAGACAGCTCCTCAGCTCAGATAAGAACAATGGCTTGCTGCAGAAAGCCGTGACCCCGGCTTCCTTTGCCTCTTCCTCTATGTCAGACCAGTCATAGGCCGTCAACACGATAACCGGCACATCATCCCCCGTCTCCTTCCGGATTCTCCGGGTGACTTCCACACCGTTCATATCGGGCAGCAGCCAGTCTATAATATAAACGCAATAGCTGTCCCTCCGCATAATTGCCTGACGTGTGCGCAGCACCGCCTCCTTCCCGGACAGAGTCCACTCCGCCCGCATTCCAATCTGCTGCAGCATATAGGAAACACTGTCACATGTATTAAAATCGTCATCCACAACCAGAGCCCTGCAATTCTTCAATTCCGCTATCGTACGAGGCTCCCTTGATGTAATATGCAGTTTAAAGGTAAATACCGCACGGAATTCCGTCCCGACACCCTGCTCGCTTTTCACTCCTATGGTACCGTTCATCATGTCCACAATATTCTTGGTGATGGCCATCCCCAGCCCGGTTCCCTGAATTCTGCTGATGGTACTGTTCTCCTCACGCTCGAAGGGCTCAAAAATATGCTCCACGAACTCTTTGCTCATACCGATACCGTTATCTTTGATCACAAACTCATAATTGGCATATCCCTCCGGCGCACCCGGCTTTTCCGTGACCCGCATGCTGACGATTCCGCCTGCCCCCGTATATTTCACGGCATTGCTTAACAGATTCAGAAGCACCTGATTCAGCCGCAGCTTATCACAGTAAATGTCCTCATCCCATACATCCACGGCATCCATGTACAGCTCCAGCTGCTTTGCATTGATGTCCGCCTGTAAAATATTGCGCAGGCCATGCAGAATATCGGGCAGACTGCAGGGCTTTTCGTCCAGGTGCATCTTCCCGCTTTCAATCCGGCTCATGTCCAGCACATCATTAATCAGGCTCAGCAGATGATTTCCCGACGTCATGATCTTCTTCAGATACTCTTCCACCTGTTCCCTGCGCTCAATATGTGTGATGGCAAGGGCTGTGAAACCCACGATAGCATTCATGGGCGTCCTGATATCATGGGACATATTGGAGAGGAAAGTACTCTTTGCCTTGCTGGCCTTATTGGCCTGCAAAAGCGCATCCTCCAGAAGACGCTTCTGCTCCATCTCGTTGCGGATTTCGTCATCCACACTGCGGAATCCCAGAACAATACCGCGGTTTTCATCCCATTCGCCGGCACGTACGGCTTTTACCTGAAAATACCTTGTGCCGTCCTCCCTGACAGTACGATAGGTGACATAGTGCTGCAGCTTTTCTTCCAGTTCCTGTCGGATTCTTTCCCGTGAAGATGCCTGCCTTACCATTTCCCTGTCTTCCTCATGTACAAAATCCTGTATGTACCGTCCCATACTTTCTTTCAGAGAGATATCTCCTTCAAAAATCCTGTCAAACATGCGCTCCGTCTCATCGTTGCGGAGCAGCCGTCCGGCTCCCGTATCCAGATCAAAATAGCAGACAAGGCTGTAATCAATGCTCAGCGCCCTGACCAGCTCCATCTGGCGTCTCTCATTCTTTTTTTCCTGTATTTTCTGGGCCGTACAGTCCAGAAGAAATCGCTGATAAAACAGCTCTCCATTCTCCTGAATCAATTTGATATTGCCCATGATATGCAGAACATCGCCGTTTTTATGCCTGATGCGATATTCCACACTGACACTGTCGCCCTCTTTCTTCAAATCCTCTATACTCTCCTGGAGCAGTGCCCTGTCCTCTTCAGCCACGGAAGCTGCGACCATGTCAAAACCGTCCCTCAGGAGTTCCTCCCTGGTCTCATATCCAAGGATTTTCAGGGCAGCCCTGTTGATGCTGATGATTTGCGATCCATCCAGAGAATGACAGAGCACACCGCAGTCAATAGTGGTGAAAAGAGTCTCCAGCGTACGATTCTTCTGCACGATTTCCTGTTCATATGCACGTTCCTGGGTTACATCGATGGCTACGCCCACTGTCCCCATTACACTTCCGTCGATATCGTACAGAGGCGATTTATAAGTGGTCAGCGTCCGCATGCCCTCGCCTGTCTTAATGATCTCTTCGGAAACGAAGGTCCTGCGCTTCGTCATGACCTCGCGCTCCGATTCTATACAGGCAGGGTCATCCTGCTCTACGTCCCAGATATACGCATGTCCCTGTCCTTCCACCTGCTTCTTCGTCTTGCCCACCGTCTGGCAGAAACTGTCATTCACCTTCTCGTGGATGCCATCCTTATCCTTATACCAGATCAGGTTCGGGATATGATTGATGGTTGCCTCAAAAAAGTGGCTGGTCTGCCAGGCGTCCATTTTAGCCTTATAGCCCTGCTGCCATCTGGCAAACCGAAACCGAATCTCCCCTTCCGTCATGGGAAGTTTCCATATATCCTTTACAGCCGTCAGCAGTTCACCGCCGCAGGATAATGCTCCGTCCGCTTCTTCCCTCTCCTTCCCGCCGGAATCTCCGCCGAAGAAAGAGGTAATTAATATCAGCTCCGTGCTTTCGCGCTTCGCCGACGCAAGCGCCCGGACCGCCTCCCTCACATCCCCCTCCTCCAGATTGGCCAGAATGACATCCGCCTGAGCCGCCAGGGCTTCCTCCGCATGGCGGCTCTCTGAATATATGTGCGTAAAGTGATCCAGCGGGGTACTCCCCTTTATGATCTCAAATGTCTTGCACGAATGGCCAACAAAATAAAAGTGGATCTGGCAATGGTACATGTCCGTTTCCTCCCGATGTGATGAAAATTCTTCACTTGAGTACTATTCTAACAAGACAGCAGATTTATGTCAATATATTGAACAATGTAAGGCTGTATCAGCCCTTTACCAATATTGAAGTTCCTGAAAGGTATAGAACTGAAGACCCATCTCTTTTGCTTTTTCCAGGAGGAATTCCAGCTTCTCATCGCTGACACACCATTCTCCTTCCCCTATGGCATGAGAGTAAAAGGAAGCCACCCTTCCTTTTCCGCCCTTCAGCTCATTTAAAATGGCAATAATCTGCTCCTCATACGCTTCCTGAGACTCAAAATTTACATTGTCCAGACTCATGGAATCTACAAATCCTTTTCTCAACTCATGTTTTCCATGGAGTTCCAGGGCAAGCGCGCCTCTTACAACATTGTAGTGCTCCAATAACATTGCGTCCAGATGATCGCTTTTTGCCCCGTAGGGATATGCAAAGGTAGTTATCTCAAAACCTTTTTCCCGAAAAACTTCCAGCGGCGCAATCGCCTGCGCATATACTTCTTCATCGCTTACTTCCGTCAGCCTGACATGCCCTACAGTGTGAAACGCAATCTCGTGTCCCTCCTTATCTGCATGATAGCAAAAATCCGTAGGCTCACTGAGATTGACGAAAAAGGTTACTTTGGCATCATACTCGGAAAACAGGTCAAAATGTTCTTCCCATTCTTCGGCGCAATAATCATCAAATGCCAGCAAAATGCCGGACTGATTCATCTGATGAATCCGGTATATCTTTATCCCTCCCAAAATCGCAGCTGCTGCAACCGCTGCAGCCATAAAACCCGTCAACAACTTCTTTTTCATGATATCATCCTTCTTTTATAGTCCCTGTCTATGAATCACTTACTTTTTGAAAGACCGCCTGCAGACGCACGCCGCCTTCCGGTATTTCCACTGTCAGCACCGGCTGTTCCAATCCCACGTCAGATTTATGATTCGACTGCCAGCCGGCAAAACGGTACCCGCCGTTCGCCACGGCCGTAACCGTCACGGGATAGTCCGTAAAATAGCTTCCTGTCCATTCACCCTCCGACAAATCCGGCGTCATTGTATTCAAAATAATATATCCCGCTTCCGTGTCGTTTACGGACAGACTCACATCCTCACAGGTTCCTGTCAGGCCGAACTCCTCCGCCAGATACCCTGTGACTGCCTCCGTTCGCGCCGGAAAGGAATTTTCCACCCAGTCGGGCTGCATGCCCCACCACTCCATGGTAACACCCCAGTCTTCCATGGCTTCCGCAGCCCTCCGAACCGTAAAATCCGTATTTACCATATCCATGAAACTAATGACAAACTGTCTGCAAAAGAGAGCATTCTGTTTTAACGCCGCATACATGGGCCGGGTATTGAACGCGCTGCCCGCATAATGGGTATCCATGGTAAAGGTATTGATATCTTCCATCCGCACCCCATAATCCAGATTCTCCAGGTCCATATCATACAGCCCCCAGCGCCAGCGGCCGTCTTCATACTCCCCGTAGCCGGTCTTTCTGCTCCTCCAGCAAAAGGTGTTCTTATATTCATTATAGTCCAGATTGGCAAAATAGACATTGACACAGGAGAAATCAATATAACTCTGGATATCCATAATCCGATTCAGCTGTTCGTAAGCCTCCGGGGCAGACATGTCATGAGTATTCAAAAAGTCGTAGATGGAATCATACATTGCCTGTTCCTCTGCTTTGCCCGAATCCACCGCTCCGCCCTTCGCCGTTATCACATTGTCCTCGTCAACTCCGTACTTTTCCTCAAAATATTTTTCACTGTATTTTTCCTGGGCTATCGTAATGTACCACAGGGCCCCGTTCAGATATACAAGCACTTCCCTGCTCTGTGCGGAAGCCACGTCCCTGTCCTGCACCAGATACTGAATGTAGCCGTTCATAAAGCCGGAACGCAACACAAAAGAATGCGTGCGCTGCGCTGTAAATCCAAAAATCGGGATATCAAACCACCCGCTCCCGCTGTACTTCTTACGGGCATAAACCGAGAAGCGCTTGTTGGCTCCCTCCCGTGCCGAAGCCCCCTGAATCCGAATTCCCACCGGCTGCTGTAAAAGGCTTTTGTCCTGAAACAATTCCATTACCGCCGGCCGCTCCCATTCCTCTCCGTGCCGGAGAAAGTTGGGCGCGGGAGCATCGCCTGTCCTGTCTCCCAGATACCACTCATCGTATTCTTTCCCTGTCACATAGATTCCGTTCTCTCCGAACAAATCCTGCGGGTCCGCCACCAGTGAGACAACCAGATGTTCCCTGTTGTCCTCCTGCCCGACGAAGTAGGTTGCCGTCACAGCCTCGCTGCTGATGCCGCCCTCATACACGGCAACTGCCCGGATTACGGTTGCCATATTGGAATGGGTCTCACCCTCGCCGTTCATCCAGTCCGACTGCACATTCCTGACAAAAGTTGCCTCGGATTCCCTCCCGCTTCCATACGATATTTCAACGGGTTCCGTGTAGAGCCGGGAATCCGCGGTGGGCATGCTTCCGTCCAGAGTATAGTACACCGCAGCGCCCTCCGGCGCGGAAATCTCCAACTCGAAAGCCTCTGCATAAAAGCCGCTTTCCGCGGACAATACAGGCACGGCAAAAACTGCGCCTTCCCTCGCCGTATCCGTCTCGGCCTGCCGGCTTATACCCGCCCCCAGCGCCGGAACCAGCAGGACAACCAGTGCCGTCATGAAAAAAAGTTTTAACAGTTCCTTTTTATTCAATAGACCGCATCCCCCCTGTGAGCCACCATGGAGACAGATACCACTTCCTTAATTTCATTCAATTCCTTCAGAAGACTGTCGCAGTCATGCTCCTTCTGCCGGATTTCCATAACGAAATCAGCGCTGTCTGTCTGAAGACTTCTGGATTTCACTTTATAGTTTTTATCATATTTTCCCACTGTCTGAAATATGGCTTCCGAGCATTCACCGCTGTTGGCATTGATCACTAAAAGCAGGGATTTGCGGGCCTCGGGCAGCTTATGGAACACCAGTACAAGTATGGTAGCGCCCACCGTCAGCATTACCGCCAGACTCAGCATCCCCGCGCCGCATATGATTCCGACACTGATACTCCAGAACATGAAAATCAGATCCAGGGGGTCTTTTACGGCCGTTCTGAACCTGACAATAGAAAGCGCGCCAACCATGCCCAGGGATACCACCACGCTGCTCTGGATCGTGACAATGATTGCCGTCGTAATCACACACATCAATATCAGAGACACATTAAAGTTCTTTGAATAGAAAGAGTCTGTCGTCATGAAACGATATACAAAAAAGAGATAAATTCCCAAAATTCCCGCAGCCACCAACAGAAGCGCCACTGTCTGCATTGTCATGTCGGTATTCTGAAAACCTTGTAAAAAAGATTTTTTAATCACATCCTGTATACTCATTCTTCCCTTGACCTCTCATTATGTAAGCTGCTTATGCGGCACTGTATTCCCTGCACAGGGCGTATTTTGAAAAGCTTATTCTGCGCAGCGTCCGCCCTGTCGCCTCCAGTTCCAGAATCGCCGCCGGAATAAACTCGTCATACTTTACTTCCAGAATATGCACATTCTCCGGCAGGATACTTCTGAACATCGTGTTGCCGGCGGGAAAGCGTCCTGTCGGCGGCGCGGAACGGATTGCTCTGTCAAATGTAATCCTCACGTTTCCGGCCGGATAGACATACGGAGTGCGCCTGTAATCCACGATGATTTCCGGTGTAAGCAAATACAGATTCCTTTCCAACAGGAAACGTGACAACAGCTGCTGCGTTTCCTGAGCACCATTCTCCATGTCATTGCCGTACGTGGCAGACGGCTGCAGTAAAGCCCTCTGCCGGTCTCCTCTTCCTGTCAGAATTTCACATTGCTGCCTCGTAATATTGCAGGACTCTTTTGCTTTTTTGCCGTGAAAAGAATACTTGCACTCCAGCTTGATTACGCTCGTGTCGTCATTATATATCCGGATTCTGTACTTCTTCCGGTCATCCACCCCAGTCAGGTTTTCATGATAGCACCGGTCATCATCCGTGTCGAAGTACAGGCTTTTCACTATATAAGTTCCTCCGGCCCCCACATTTGCATCCAGTCTGCAGATATGGCGGATTTTATTTTTGATTAGAAATAAATCCTGTTCCGTACAGAGAAATTTCAGTTCATTGCGATAACTCCTGGTATCCACTCTTTTGTTCCTCTTTATGCATTCAAACCATTTCGAGTTTTTTCTTCTGAAGCCTGCTGCCGACAGCTTTGACGGAATCGCCCCTAACAGCATGTACTGTTTCCGGCATCCCGCAAGCACTAAACCGATTTAAATATATCATTTTACCATATTTTTGTCAATAGATATCCAGATCACCGATCACACTAAGAACCCGACAGCGGGGTATATCCCGCCGTCAGGTCCACTGTGCCTGTAAAATCCGTATATCTTACCATAATATAGTTTCCGCCCGAATCCAGGCTCAGCTCCGTCTCAAAATATCCGTCCTCATCCGGCTCCAGCTCAATCACTTCATCGTTCATCCGTATCCGTATTACCGCCTGTCCGGAATATGTGATGATACATCCCGACAGATACAGCTTCCGGCTCTCAATCGATGCCCCGCCGAAGACCACATCCTTTCCCGTATTCCTGTCACAGTCCGACAGATAACGGCCCGTGTAGGCATCGGTTGCGCAGAGCCGCTCGCCGATGAGCTCCTTATCCGAAGTAATCTGAGAGGAGCCCAGGTTTTCCGTGACGCCCTCCAGAAAGTCAACCACCTGGTCGGTATCCAGATAAATTCCGCAGGCAGCCAGCTGAACCGTCAGCCCCAGTATCAAGGCGCCTCTAATCACTCTCCTCATCTTCTCTCCTCCTTCGCGCAGATTTGAAATACCGGAACAAAACTACCGATGCAATCCCCACTAATATAGTGCAAATCCAGTTTTTTCCTCTTATTCTATCCATGGTTCATTTTCCTTTCTCGTTTTTTTATATTTTGAAATGCAGGTCTAAAGTACAGCAAATGCGCGCTTCTGCCTGCTGTCAACAGTTCCATGCCGCTCTCCTGCCCGGCAACGGCCGCGGCGCTTCCCGTATCTCTTTCCCGGGAAAGCAGGGACGGTTCATTGACGGCAATAACGTCTTCCGCGTCTACAGACTTTTCCCGGGAAAACAGGGACTGTCCGACAATGCCGAAACATCCTGCTCC
Source organism: uncultured Acetatifactor sp. (assembly GCA_910586775.1). GTDB lineage: Bacteria > Bacillota > Clostridia > Lachnospirales > Lachnospiraceae > Acetatifactor. Next base: position 9,622 of record CAJUJN010000043.1, read on the forward strand.
TGCTTACGGGTTAACGATGCGCCTACCGGTTAACGATACACCTACCGGCTGACGATACACCTACCGGCTGACGATACACCTACCGGCTGACGATACGGTAATAAGTCTTTGCCGTCAAAACGTAAATCAGGACATACATCACGGCAAACACCATGAAACAGGATACCGTACAGGCCGCAAACAGCTTTATGTTATACAGATTCATCAACGCCAGCAGCCGTGAAATCAGGGGGAACGCCGCTGCCACATGGATTCCCGCCACAACCAGCGGCAGGAAAAATACGGTCAGCACCTGGGAATGAATGGCCGCCTTTACCTCGCTGCGGCTCATGCCTACCTTCTGCATGATCTCAAAGCGGTTCTTGTCGTCATAGCCTTCCGATATCTGCTTGTAATAAATGATCAGCACCGTGGCCATGATAAACAGGATTCCCAGGAAGATCCCTATGAAGAAAAGCCCTCCGTAAATTTCCAGAAAAGATACTCTCCCGTCCACCTTTGTCTCCAGTTTAAAGCCGCCTGCGGAAGCCAGCTGCTGCATCAGAATCTCCTGAAAAGCCTCCTGCTCTTCCCCTCCGGCTTTCAGGTCAAAGCCGTACACCCACTGGATGTCACTGGCAAGATCTGTCAGAATGCTTTTCTGTTCCCGGTTAAGCTCATCCAGCGTCTCCCTGTCCGGGACAACGATATACTGGGTCGCCGACATCAGTGCTTCATACTCGCCGTTCCCCACAAATCCATCCAGCTTCTCCGCCACACGGTATTCTTTTCCGAAAATCTTCAGCTCAGGAAAATCAAATGCCTGGCGGTTAGAGTAGATGAGAATCTCCCCTTCTCCCAACTGTTTCTGCTCTCCTGTTACAGCATTGTAGTCATCCAGCGTCACGAAGAAAAGGGAATTGGTATCATCCTCCACCGAGCGGGCACGCTCCCTATAAACGGCATAGCTGTCGCCCTCACGGATGGCCTGAAAAGCCACATAGGTATATTCCCATTCCTTTTCCAGGCGCAGCCCGCTCTGTTCCCGCAGCCGGCAAATGGCCTCCGCCGTCCCCTGCGCCTCCTCTTTCTCTCCATCGAAATAAAACACAAAGTCCGCTGGATAACGGTCCCTGATAATGTCTTCCATCCCCGCCATCAGGGATGTGGTCGTGGAGACCATCACCAGCACCATGGTGGACAGGATACAGATATTTGCCAGTCCCACCGCATTCTGCTTCATCCTGTATATCATGCCTGACACGCTGACAAAATGTTTTGTGCGGTAATAATACCTTTTATTCTTCCTAAGCAGCTTTAACAGCGCAATGCTCCCCGATGTAAACAGCAGATAAGTTCCCACAATCACCAGAACCACCGCCACGAAAAACATCAGCACGGAAGCCATGGGGTTCCTGGTGGTAATGGCGATGTAATAACCGCCTCCCACAGCGGCAATGCCCCAGATGGTCAGCAGCCAGTTGGCTTTCGGTTCCTTCTCTCCCACATTTCCGGCACGCAGCAGCTCTATCGGATCCGCTGCGCGAATCTGCCGGACGGAATTCAGATAAATCATCGCAAAAAGAATCAGGAAAAACGCAACTGTAAATACGATACTTTCGGCAGACACGAAAAATCCCAAAGGCACCTCCGCGCCGATGATCCGGACTACCGCCAGAAACATGACCTTATCCAGCGCAAGCCCCAGACCAAGCCCCGCGCCCAGGCTGATCAGCGTCACATAAACCGTCTCCCAGCCCACCACTCTGGCAATATGTCTTCTCTCCATGCCCAGGATATTGAAGACGCCGAATTCCTTCTTCCTCTGCTTTACCAGGAAGCTGTTGGTGTAAAACAGAAATATAAAGGAAAATATGGCCACTACCCCGCTGCCCAGCCCCATGGTGGTATTCAGGAAATTACCGCCCAGCATATTCTCCAGGCCCGGGTTCAGCGACAGGGATTTCACGATATAAAACATGGCCACCGTCATGATACAGGTAAGGATATAAGGAATATATGTCCTGCTGTTCTTTTTGATGTTTCCTGCCGCCAGCTTCAGGAAAAAGCCTCTCTTCATGACCGGCCACCTCCCATTAAAAATTTCAGATAAACGCCGCTCTTCATGACTGGCCACCTCCTGTAGCCAACAGGGTCAGCGTGTCGGATATCTTCTGATATAACTGCTCATTGGTGCTGTTGCCCCTGTAGATTTGATGGAACACTTCACCGTCCTTGATGAACATCACCCTGCCCGCCCGGCTTGCCGCCTTTGTGGAATGGGTCACCATCAGGATTGTCTGTCCGTCCAGATTGATCTCATTGAAAATGTCCAACAGCCCGTCCGCCGCCTTGGAGTCCAGTGCTCCCGTAGGTTCGTCCGCCAGCACCAGCTGCGGGTGGGTAATCAGCGCCCTGGCCACCGCCGCTCTCTGCTTCTGCCCGCCTGAGACTTCGTAGGGAAATTTATCCAGGATTCCGCTGATTCCCAGCCTCCGGGCAATGGGCTCCAGTCTTTTGGCCATCTCGCCGTACTCTTTCCCGCCCAGCACCAGGGGAAGAAAGATATTGTCCCTCAGGGTAAATGTGTCCAGCAGATTGAAATCCTGGAAGACAAATCCCAGGTTGCTGCGCCGGAATGCCGCCAGCTCCTTCTCCCGCACGCCGGCAAGGCTCTTTCCTCCCAGAATCACCTGCCCGCCTGTGGGCCGGTCCAGGGCTGCCAGAATATTCAGCAGTGTAGTCTTTCCTGAACCTGATTCTCCCATGATTGCTACATATTCTCCCTGCTCCACCGAAAATGATACCTTGGACAGGGCCTGTACCTGATTGCCGCCGAAGCGGGTGGTGTAAACTTTTTTCAGGCTCTGCGCCTCTAATAATGCCATATAAATCGACCTCCTGTTCCAGTTTACGCATGTTCCTTTATTTCTTTGCGCCGCTCGTTATTTATACTGCACACCGATTAAATTTGCAGCACTACCCGACTGCAGACCGCCAGCCAGGTATCTTCCCATAGGCATCACTGCAAATCCTGGCGGTCTGCAGTATACAATCACTCTACAGGAAGCAGGCACGGCTTCCCATCGCTGAAGCGTCACAAAGAGATGCGCCTTTTATCGGAATCAATATATCTGCTTCCGATAAGACACATTATACAAAACAGCGGAATTGTCCGACATCGATTCAGGTGACAATTCCGCTGTTTTATGTGACATTTTTGTAAGATTCTCTGACATGGTATCAGGTGTAACGCATACTCAACCCGCCAGTCACCTCGTCCTGTCGCTCTTCAGGATTTTCCGCAGGCGCTCTTCCATTTCTTTGACTACATCTTCGTAATCCCATGCAACATTTGTCTGCTGGCCGATATCGTAGTCCATGTTGTATAGCTGCGGGTCTTTGGACAGGCCTGTCTCTATCCGCACCTCCTTCATAAAAGGCGCTCCCTGGCCGGGCGAGAGATAAGTCCAGTTGCCGCTGCGCAGCATCTTGCCGCAGGTGAGGTCCTCCACCATCAGCTCCTCTCTGCCCACAGGATCCTCCCCAATCAGCGCGGCGTACATGTCCTGACTGTCCACGGCGCTGTCCGGTGCGAGATCCATCCCCAGCATATGCGCGAAGGAGGCGAAGAGATCCATCTGACCGATCAGCGCATGGGAGACGCCCCTGGGGACGAGCTTCGGGCAGCTGACCAGGAAGGGAATCCTGGTGCCTCCGTCGAACTTGCTGTATTTCCCGCCCCTCAGCGGGCCAGCCGCCCGGTGGGTGCCGTTCAGCTCATATGCCCTGTCCTCATAGCCGTCGTCCAGCACGGGGCCGTTGTCGCTGGAGAAGATTATCATTGTATCTTCCAGGATGCCCAGCTTTTCCAGTTCTTTTAGCAGCTCGCCCACGCACCAGTCCAGCTCCGCGATCACATCGCCGCGGGGACCCAGGGCGGTGGCACCGCGAAAACGGGGGGAGGGCACCCGGGGCACATGGGGCTGGTGCACCGCATAATACAGGAAGAAGGGTTGGTTCTGCCTGTGGCTGTCCTCCAGGAAGCGGATGGCTCTGTCCAGAAAGGTCTCCGCCAGATCCTCGTCCTTCCAGATTGCTTTCCTGCCGCCGCGCATATAGCCGATTCGTCCGATGCCCTCCACGATGCTCATGTCATGGCCGTGGGAGGACTTCATTTTCAGAAGTTCCGGGTTCTTATGGTAGGTGGGGATGTCGTCAAAGGGACATTCCCAGTCATAGGACACCGAAATCGGATCCTGGGGGTCCAGGTTCACCACTGACCGGCCCTCCACATAGACGCAGGGCACGCGGTCGGCCGTTGCCGGGAAAATAAAGGACTCATCGAATCCCAGGTCGATCGGGGTGAGGTTGATTTCCCGGTTCCAGTCGATGGGGGCGCTTCCGTCGCTGAGGCCCAGATGCCATTTCCCCACGATTCCGGTGCGGTATCCGGCCCGCCGGAAGAGCCTGGGCATGGTGTCCAGCTCGGGGTCGATGATGCATCCGGCGTCACCCGGGAGTATGTGGGCCCTGTTGTTGCGGAATGGGTACCTTCCCGTCAGGATGCTGTAGCGGGAGGGCGTGCAGACGGCGGAGGCCGCGTATGCGTCGGTGAACTTCAGTCCCTCCGCGCACAGCCGGTCCAGATTCGGCGTGTGAATCCGGTGGCTCCCGTAGCAGCTTAAGTCGCCGAACCCCAAATCGTCCGCGTATACGATTATGACGTTGCATCTGTTTGTTGTGTCCATAGCTTTGATCCTCCGATTGTTTTTTATTTCTTTTCTTCCTTTTCAGAAAGTTGTCCTCACTGCTTAAGATTTTAGGTCAATGCCTCAGTAAAATTCCCGATTTATTACCGGGTCATAAAATATGTGCTACCCACAGCCCTCAAACTCATCATAGTTCAACCGGCCGCCAGCTATGGCCAAAAATTGTGTCAGAAGACCTGCCGCCCACTCCACCGCCATCCATTCACAGGCACAGGGACAATCAGTACCGAAATTTTCCGAACAGAATGGCTCCGGTAATTCGTCCAATGGATATGCTGTTTATACTTTATTATAAAATATTTGCCTGCTGCCTGCAATATATATTTATGTTCATCCATAATTTCATAACTCAACATTCGGAAAATCATATATTTACCAAAACCCAAAAAAGATTGCATGATTCTCACATTTCCAATAACCCGTCATTTTCTGCCATGCTATTCTATTTTAACTTTCCGCTTCTGGACAGCAGATGCATTTTCATTCTGGGAACCATGTTCCGGCTGGACAGCCGCATGGCTGGGGAGATTCTGGACATGACCCCGAAGGCTTACCGCCAGAAGCTCTCCCGGATCCGCAAAAAGATGGCGGATTTTCTGGGAACCTACTGCGGCGAATACGGAAACGGCAGATGCCGGTGCAGGGACAGGATCAATTACGCGATTACCAGCCACAGGCTTGATCCCCTGCGGCTGGATTACACCAGCGCCGGGGAGATTCCCCTCGGCACTATGCTCGACGTGAAATGCGCCATGGAAGAGATTGACGATCTGTCCCAGGACTTTTCCTTCTGCAGGCCTTACCGGGCGCCCGAGCGCACCAGGAGCCTTATCCGGGAATTCCTGGATTCCACGCAGCTTTCGGTGGTGAAAAACGCATCGGCTGTGTAGAGCGCATCTGGAGCACCCCCAGGCGGAATATCTGAAGTACAAGAGCTGGTATCTGGAGTATCCGCTCCGGGACGCGGAGCTGCGGGACGGGGAGGCTCTCCTCGCAAAAACGGCGGAGCTTTTCCGAACCATGAAGCCCTTCAACGACTACCTCAACAGGGCGCTGGCGGGCTTCCGGATGCCGGAATCGCGGTAAGTTCCTCATAGATTCCTCACACGAAGAAAGCGCTGCTTTCCGCCAAAGCACGCGCTTTCTTTACATAATCTACTCTATTCCTCATAATCGCTTATCCGTACTCCCAATAGCTGCCGTCCGGCACATAGTTTCCGAACCGATTGTTGATTCCCGTCGTCCACCCGTACCATCCCGTGAAGAGGGAAAGCTGTTTCATGAAATCGGAATATCCTTCCACATGGCCTGTCTCTTCCTCAAATTCCTCCATGACGCGGTCTGCCTGGAACAGCTGCCCTTTCAGGCTGTCCGGCGTGATGTAGAAGGGAATGTCCTTTTCATACCTGCTGCCACCTATCCACATCCCCATCTTGGCCACATTGTCCACATCTTCCTTATAGAAGAACCTGAAATCTCTCGGGGGCGCCGTGGCCTCGTCTGCCAGGCTGGCCCGCCCCACCTGGTTCCGGTAGGTGAAATTCCAGCCGCTGTTGAAGTCAAACCCGCCGTCCAGGGTCAGGTCGGAATTTCTTTCGATTTCTTCCGTGTCGATGGAACCTGTGCCCCACTTTCCGGCCATGTCGCCTGCCATTGTCCCCAGCTTTTCCTTTGTATCGGCACACTGATAATAATAATTCGCATTATAGTACACCCAGTCGTCGTTCCGGTAGCCATAGCTCCCATTGATTGCCGCGCCCTCGTCATAGTTGGCCCTTCTGGCCGCCCTGGCGTTTTCCTAGGCAAAAATCTCATATACCTGGCTGATGATTTTCCGGTTGTCCGCCTCCGCGTCCCCCGAGGCCCGATGGCACTGTGCCTGGTACTTCCGCATCTCGGTGCAGCAGGCATTGAAATACTGCCCCAGCTCCTCATCGTCCATCTTGCCCGCATAGTAGGCTTCCATGTGCTTTCCGATATCTTTCTGCATCTCATATCCAAAGGAATCCCCGAACAAGGATTTGGGCAGCGGCGTGGTAATCTGGTAATTGGCATAGCATTCGCAGCCGCTTAAGTCTTTCACCTTCAATTTCTCAAAAGAGTCTCTCTTGGGCACGAAAGTGTCCCTGACCCTTTCAACCAGTTCCTCACGGCTATGTAACCCTTTCTCTGCCAGCCGGTCGGCGCCGTCCTGGCCTAACACAACGGCCTGCACATTTCTCACTTCCATATCATATCCTCCTGGTACAGCACATAGTCGCCAGGCAATCGTCACGGACAATACCGATATCCGCCTTCCGCTGACGACAAGAATTCTTCCCTCTTCCTTTTATATTGACAGCGCGTCATTTTGAATTAACTTCTGCCAATGCTTTTTCTCCAATAAGGCGGGCCAGGGGCCTGAGACGCCTAAAGGTCCTGCCGAAGGCTATGGATTAACGTTGCAATTATTAAACATATCAAGGAAACCGTCAATAAGCCGTAGGCCCGGATGAGGGAAATGATATGGAAAAACCGCTCTTGCCGCGAGAAAGGCACCAGCCATTCCTGGCCGGTGCCTGAAGCCATGATGGCTTCCTTCTCGCAGCATGCGCACAGAGCCGGGGAGCCGGCTATTTCTCCGATACGCACAGATACTCCCCCATCCACTGCAAGATTTCATTCTCAAAGGGGAACACGTCTCCCTCCGGCGCGGGCAGCTCCCCGTAGATTTCTTTCGTCTCTGTGGCGGCGTATCCTGTGCTCCTGCAGACCTGTTCCCACTCTTCTATATCGTAGAGTTTTTCATGCAGGGAATAGCTTTCATCCAGTGTGCCGTATAGATATTCCCATTTTTTCGTATTTTCCGAGGTATGGTCCCCCACGATGCTGATGTTGTACACCGCATGGCCGCCGGGCCTCAGCACCCGGTATCCCTCCCGGAAGCCGTCCATCATTTTGGACTGCATGCTCTCAAATCCGCCGTTTGAGACCACCATGTCGATGCAGCCGTCCCGAATCGGCAGATGGGCGCAGTCACAGGCCAGGCACACGATATCCACGTAAGGGTTCACCATCTCCTCGCTGAAATACCGCTTGTTGTACTTGAGGATGCGGTGGGACAGGTCTGCCATAATCAAGAGACAGGGCCAGTTGATGCGCTGCAAGTCATACTTCAGCCCGTTGCAGGTGCCGCAGGCCATGTCCAGAATCACCCGGGGGCGGAGTTTTTTCAACGTCTGCCAGCGCACCTCGCTACAGGGAACGGCCCCCATCTGATAGCGCGGATTCCCCGGATGGCGCTGTTCCCGGAGATAGTCCTGGTAGTTCCTCATGTACAGAGACCAGAGCTCTCCAGGAATCTCACGGGAGCCAAAATATACCACGCCGTCTGTCACATCGTAACGGTGACTGTTTTTACATATAAATATAGGCTTATTTTCGTCTTTATCTCCAAGAGAAAGCTTCTCTCCGCATTCCGGGCAGCGCATCAGCTCCTCGATCCGCCGCAGACCCGGCTCCGTGTTGCCCATCATTTCTCCCAGGGCCTTTGCGAAATAGGGTGCTGTCTCCCGCAGCGTGTTCTCGCCGAGAAGGCTGGCGGGTATGGAGACCTTTCTCTCCCCCGTCCTGGGGCGTCCCTCCTGGCATATGCCGCGTTCCTGGTGTGCCCTGCTTTCCTGGTGTGCTCTGCCCTCCTGACAAGCCGCGCTTTCCGTTCTCGCGATGCCCGCCTGGACGGTCAGCTCCAGGCTTCCCTCGGACAGCTCCCTGGCAATGTTGTAGAGTTCCGTGTCGGAGCAGTAGGTGGACAGGCTGCCCAGGAGCCTTCGCCTTTCGGCGTCCGGGAAGAGGGCTTCCACGCTGGCTGGGAGGGCTTTCTGGCTGCTTTTCTGGGCAAACGCAAAATCCCCTTCCACGATGCTGTCTATGGTCATATGGAAAAGCCATGCCAGCTCCCGGAACATGTCGATGTCCGGCAGGTTCCTTCCTCCCTCCCATTTGCTGACGGCCTGGGCGCTGACCCCCAGCTTTTCGGCCAGGGCCTGCTGGGACAGGCCCGCTTTTTTCCGCAGGGCCGCTATTCTGATTCCTATCTGTTCTCGGTCGATCATTTCCGGTACCTCCTGGTTTTTGTCATGTCTTCATACATTCACAGGCTGCGGACCCGCCGGGACGGCTCTGGCTTTCATGGGCTCTGCTGTCCGGCCGCTTCCTGCTTTGTATAGGGATATTATAGCTTTAAAAAGCTGACGGCCGCAAGAAATCAGAGGTTGATATTTCCGCTTCCCGGTTCAACCAGAAGGATACTGTCACTCCCATTCCTCTAAATCAAGTCTTTCCTGATGAAACTCCCCGCAGCAGAGCTGCGGGGTATCAGCCCGAGACTCGCTTCGCTCGTCATTAGTTTGTTGCGCAGCAGAGCTGTGGGGAATTAGACCCTGAGAAATTAAATTTAATATCATCATGGATTGCTCTCCTTTACATATGCAAGCATAATATAAGTTGGTTTTACCTCTCTGTGAAAGGCGACCGACTTCACCTTCCCTATAATTTATCTACAAATCATAAAAATGCAGTAGATTTTTTTGAAGAATTGTGTATAATAGAGAAAGAGGCAAATTCTGTCTCCGCAAAATTGTTCTTTCGCACTTGTAAAGTGTTTTTTGGCCGACGAGGCCGCATTTGAAAGGATAATTTGACCGACGAGGTCTCTCTGGGCAGCCAGAGCAGGGCATGGTTAGTGCCATGCCTTTTTGTCTCAAAATGAGGTACAGCAACTGCAAGAATATCTGAAAGCACAAAACAAACGAGACCGTCCTGAGAAATACATACAGTTCTGACGAACTTGGCCGCTTTTCAAAATCAGATTATCGGTGGGCCCCATTGACCATCCTGATTCCAAAAGTGATATGTTTCTACTGAAAAACAGCGAATTTTCATTCATCATCCGTGATTCGGTATTAAAACTGAATGATATCAGGACTGTCAGTGTCAATAGGATACTTTACCAGCAAAGCGGACGAATTTTGCCTTCGTCAGGTACATATAAGCAAATAGAAAAGCTGGTACTGCAAAAGTATTTCTCCAATTTTTATCATGATTTTGAACAGAATCTCCAAGCTGTCAACATCTTAAGCGAACAGCTCAGAGACGCTGCTGAAGCCAACAATGCACTCAAAGCTGAAAACGAACAGCTCAAAACAGAATTGGAGGCATTGCGAAATCAGACCTCAGAGCCAAAGAATGAATCTCGATAGTCTTTTCCCAAAACCTCCAATGCGTGTTTCCTGACGATGCAGTCACCATTCTGCCCTGTCCCTCTCGTACTGGAAAAACCCTTCCCCAGTGGCTATATTGAACAGTCCGTAGCAAGGCAAGGTCTGGCGGCTTCCCGCATCCTCCTGATAGCTCCCCCGCCCCATCCACCATGACAGGAACTCCTCCGGAATCTCTTCCAGCGGAACGCCCGGCGCATAGAACAGAAATTCCTCTCCGTCCTCCAGGCCATATGGTCTTGCGGCAATATATAACACGTCATCTTCTATCCACTCCTCCCCTTCCTCCTTTTCCGTGTCGAGCTCGGCCAGGGTCATCGAATAGATATATGGGGTTATCTGCCTGATATCTTCAAACCGCCCGCTGAAATCGCAGAGATAGCATGTGCCTTTGGAATAGCCATCGCCTGTGGCATTTTCATGGTCGAAATGCCGTCCGGCAAATGAGCCGTCCTGGTTCAGCACAAGCTCTGTCCCGGAGGAGCTTGCGCCGCTTGCAAACAGAAACTCTATGGGAAAGACAGAGGCCGGCGGCATCGCTCCCTCCAGAGGTTCCGGCACAATGTCCTGACCGTCTTCCCGGAGGGCGATATAGGCATCGTTGGCAGAATCAGCTTCCGCCCTGGTTCCCGTTCCTACATCCGTTCCGGTTCCTGCTCCGGTTTCCGCTTCCGTTTCCGCTCCCGCCGCAATCCTCACTTCCACATTTTCCACCGACAGATACACCACCTTATCTTCCCCGGACGGGTCCCGCATCCTATTTACCCCGATTTTATACCAGGCGCCTTTTTCCACATCCAGCTTCACAGGCATCCCCGGCGTGATGTAAGTCGGCTCTCCATATGCGTTCTCCTGACTGGCCTCCACCGGGAGCAGCACGATCATACCGTCTCCCATCCCCTCCCCGGCATACAGGGTAAGGGTATTGCCCTTGGGGCTGATTTCCTCATCCGAATAATAAAAGCTCTCGGTGCCCTCTGCCGGTATGGTCACCTTTATCTGCCAGGTCTTCGGCGAAGTGGTCAGAAAACATACCGCCACGATCAGGCAGACGAAAACGGAGACCAGCACCACCCAGAATCCGGGCTTTTTATAATCCAATACCGCATTTACCCGCTGCTTCACTCCCACCTCTCCAAAAGCGGGCGGACAGGCCAGAACCATTCTGCGCTGTGTACTACAGTTCAGTAGTGCAAATAAATAGGATTTCTTTTCCGCTTCGTCCAGCCCGCGGATCACCTTTTCATCACAGGCCAGTTCCATATCCCTGGACAGCAGGATATAGGCCACCCAGGACAGCGGGTTGAACCAGTAGACCGCAAGCAGCAGATAGCCCAGCAGCTTCCACCAGTGGTCTCCCCTCCTGATATGGGCCTGCTCATGAGCCAGCATGTACCCCATCTGGCTTTCCTCCGCGCTGGAAGAAAGATAGATTCTGGGGCGAAACATCCCAAGGATGAAAGGCGATGCCACCCTATCCCCGATCCATATGTTGTCCCGCAGAAGGATGGCCTCCGAGACGCTCCCGCGCAGGCGGAGATAGCCCACCAGCGCATAGCCCAACAGGCAGCCTAAGCCGATCATCCAGAAGATTCCCCCTGTCTCCATCCAAAGATACGGCAGATTCGCCCTGGATTCTGCCGCCAGGGAATTCCCGCCGGGGACTGTCCCGTCGGGACGGACGGCCGCCGGCACTCCGCCGCCTATGCCATCAGAACGGACATCCATGGACGCTCCGCTGCCTATGCCATCAGAACGGACATCCGTAGACGCTCCGCCGCCTATGCCATCAGAACGGACATCCATAGACGCTCCGCCGCCCATGCCATCAGAACGGACATCCATAGACGCCCCTCCGTCTGTCTCAATAGGACTGACAATCGTCGGCCCTCCGTCTGCAGCCACCGATTCCCCGGAAAACCGAACCATGGCAGAGGTGATGTCCTCCGCGTTGGGAACCAGGCTGAAGGTGCTCTCAAAGGAAACCGGGCAGATCAGCCGGATGGCCACAATCCCCCACAAAATACAGCGAATCCATTTCGGCGCTTTCCTCAGAAGCAGCCGCAAGGCAATTACCGCCAGTATCAGCCAACTTGCCGCGATGCTCATATTCAACACTTTCGAGAATACTCCGCCCATCCTCACACCTCCCGTCTGCCGTCAATAATCCTGCGTATCTCTTCCGTCTCCTCCTCCGTAAGGGGCTTCCCTTTCGTGAACGCCGCGATGAACGCCGGAAGGGAGCCGTCAAAGCTGTCCTCCACATATTTCCGGCTCTGCAGCGAGTAGAACTCCTCTCTGGAGATCACCGAGGTCACGACTCCGTTATCGTTCCGGAACAGCCCCTTGTCGCATAAGCGCCGGAGTACATTGTGGGCCGTGGTGCGCTTCCAGTTGAACTCCACTGCCGTAAGCTTTACCAGCTCTGAGGAGGTGACCGGCTCCCTTCCCCAGATCATGTCCGCGTAGCGGGCTTCTATCACGCCTAATTGTATCTCCTGCATTTTTCTTCCTCCTTGCAGACTATTCTTTGTGGTCTCACATACAGACTACACTATATGGTCTGTGTTGTCAAGGGGTTTTATGGTTCTGTATACGCTTTCTGAAAGTAATCGGAGAATAGAAAGGTTCCGGCCTGTTCCGAGTACATGCTCCCAGGGAGAACGCGGAAGATGGATATGGAAAATGCGGAAACTTACCTGAAGAAGAACGGAAAAAACTGCTGGCAGGCGGAAAGAGCGGAGCCCGGGTGTATGACATCGCAGGGGCATATGTTGGCGGGGAATAAAATCCTCACTCCACATCCAGCCTTTCCGTATGCAGATCCAGGAAAACGGTGGTTCCCGCGCCGGGCTCGGATTCCACGCCGATCTTATGGGACAGCCTGTCCGCAGTCCTTCTGCAGAGATACAGCCCCAGGCCGGTGGATTTCCTGTCCGACCTGCCGTTGTAGCCCGTAAAGCCTTTCTCGAATATTCTGGGCAGATCCTCCGGCGCGATTCCGATTCCTGTATCGGTAATCCGAATTATTTTATCCGGTGTGACGGTTATTGTGACGGAGCCTGCCTGCGTATATTTCACGGCATTGGAAAGCAGCTGCTCGATGATAAAGAGAAGCCACTTTTCATCGGTCAGCACCCTGACATCGGCGGGCTCGTAAAACAGGCGCACCCTTTTCCGGATAAACTGCGAAGCGTATTTGTGAATCGCCTGCCGTATGATTTTGTCCAGTTCATACTCCTGAAATACGAAATCCGTTGAATCACTCCCCAGCCGCAGCCAGTTCAGCACCATCTCCACATACTGCTCAATGCGGAACAGTTCGGCCAGAAGCTCCCTGTTCTCCTCCGTGTCCTCCCCCTGCAGATTCATACGCATGACGGATATGGGCGTCTTAATCTGATGCACCCAGGTGGTGTAATAATCCATGCTCTCCCTCCGCTCGTTCTGCCAGGCTGTGAGATTCCGGTCAAGCACGGACTTCAGCTCCCGGAGCATATCCTGATAGTCTTCCTCCTCCAGATTCTCCGGCTCCGGCAGCTGTTCCAGCAGGATTTCCACATTCTTAAGGATTCTCCGGCGCTCCCGATGCCTGTTTCTGTATGCACGGAAACGAAACGCCAACAGGACAGCCGTGAGCAGAAGACAGAGCGCAAAAGCATACAGCACCGCCTCTGTCTCCAGATTATACAGCGAAAAGATACCCGTAAAAATTCCCATATACAGTATAAATGTGATGCCTGTCAGTCTGTTCTGCCAGATAAAGCAGCCCAGAATGTGATACCATCTTTTTTCTTTCATTGCAACAATACCCTCTTATTCTGGTCTCATTTTCCACAATAATAATGCCGTCTTATTTCAATCATTTCCCCAAAACGCCATCTGTTCCGTGTCCGGGAATCCTCATGTGCCTCTCTGATGCATCCGTATTCCAGTGCTGTATTCCCCGAAGAATCCTCCAAATACCAATTTTTCAGCAGGTACACTAATTCGATTTTTTCCCTCACAGAACAATATATCCGCTGCCCACTTTGGTGGTAATAAAATTCGCAAGCCCCGCATTCTCCAGTTTTTTCCTGAGTCTGGTGACATTGACAGTCAGCGTATTCTCCTCCACGTAGGAATCCATCTGCCACAGCTTCGTCATCAGAGTATCCCGGCTCACCACCTTTCCCTTGTTCTCCAGCAGAGTCTGAAGGATGCGGAATTCATTCTTAGTCAGTTCCACCTGCTCTCCGTTGTAGGCAAGGGAAGTACTGTTGAGATTCAGGACTGCCCCTCTGTGCTCCAGCACCGGAACCTTTCCCGCCATATCGTAGGCTCTGCGCAGCACAGCCTGTATCTTGGCCATCATCACTTCCAGGTCCACCGGCTTGGGAATAAAGTCATCCCCGCCCATGCTCATGGCCATGACGATGTTCATATTGTCAGCCGCAGAGGATATGAATACCACCGGCACATTGGAAATCCTGCGTATCTCGCTGCACCAGTGGTATCCGTTGTAAAAGGGCAGCATGATGTCCATCAGCACCAGATGAGGGTCGTATGACGTAAATGCGGATATGATATTCTGAAAATCCCGGACGCACATCACCTCATTCCCCCAGCTTTTTATCTGTTTCTCCATTGTCTTTGCCATGGCAAAGTCGTCTTCTATTATCATGATACGGTACATATTTTCTCCTCATCTCCTGCCGCCGGAAGCCGGCGCACATTCCATTCGCCGTATCACACAGCCCTTTGCGCAGGCCCGCGGTCTGCTCCTGAAATATGCTGTCCCGGCGGAAAGCTTTACGGGATTCATTCTTTTTTTGAGAATGTATTCCAACATAAATATAGCAGAACTACATAGAAAAAGGAACAGAAAGTTAAAATTTCTGTTCCTTAACGGAATACTATTTCTCAGCCGCTTTCTCTTTTTCTTTCTCCTTGTCTGCCTCTTTCTCCTTATCCCTGTGGAAATACTTATCCAGTTCCTTCTTCGTCTCCTCCGGCATGCCTTTCTTCACGGGGATTACCGCCGCATTTGCTATATCTCCGATAATACGGTTCGCAAATTCCACATTTTTATGTATTGCCTTCTCGCTGAGGGTGGAGATCAGGTCATGGATGGTATGAATGGATGCCGTAACCGTCTCTCTGCTCAGACCCAGCGCCGGGATCCCATTGTCGCAGAAAGGCGCGGAATCGCTGGAATGTACGCCTACCCCTTTTTCCGCGGAATAGCCCGTGATCTTACAGTATTGATCCACAAATGTCTCCAGTTCCTTCTCTCCTGTTATGATAATCTTGTTCGCCCCCAGAACCGTTCCGCACATGTCAAAGTTGAAGCAGAACACCGTCTTTTCCAGCAGGTCTTTGTGCTGCTCCACATAGGCTTTCGAACCCAGCAGCCCCAGTTCCTCGCTGCCGCACCAGACAAAACGCAGGGTCCTCCTGGCGGGATGTGCCGCAAAATGCCTGAAGATCGCCAGCAGCGCCACAGTTCCGGTGGCATTGTCCCAGGAACCCGTCCCCACAGGCACGGAATCATAGTGGGCAGTCAGTACGATGCTCTCCTCTTTCAGATCCGTCCCTTCTATTACAGCCGTAATATTCCGGCTCTCCGGCTCCGTCTCTGCCTGTTCCAGGGTAAGGTGCACTTTCTCCACCTCATCACGAACCAGCCAGAGGGCATCTGCTGCGGGGATAGCAAATCCGGGGATCACCCCGTTTCTGGAGAAATGCTCCCTCAGCCTTCTGGAATACAGGGAAGCCTCCTCTGCCGAAAAATAATATTTCCCCTGCATGACCAAAAATGCCGCAGCCCTGCGCTCCACCAGGCGTTTATACACATCCTCATCGGCAAGGCCGTTCAGCAGCACTGCCTTGCCCTCCAGGTCTCCCACCCCCGCAAAATCGATCTCGGAAGCCCCGTCCAGGTAAACCAGACCGCATTCCCTGTCAATACTGCCTGAACGCAGGAAAGCCGCGCAGGGAATCTCCTTCCCGGCCGCCCGTACGGAACATTTCTTCAGTTCCGCGTCCGGAATCCGGAATGTCTCGTATTCTCCCCGGATGTCCTCCCGTCCTGCTTCCGCCGCAGCCCGGTTCACCTCTTCCAGAATCAGTTCTCCGGCTTTCCTTTCTTCGGCACTTCCGCCTGTCCGTACAAAGCTTAATTCCTTAACAAGCTCCAACAGTTCCTTCATTTTCTTTTCCTCCTGTTTCAGTTCCGCATACATCTCTTCAATCTCCAACCCAACCCGGCAGAAACTTTCATTGATGCTTGCTGTTCCGGTTCCGCCATGCCGGCAAACCCGCAAATCCTGTTCCCGTACACCATTCCATTATAACCCATATGTACGCAGATTCCTATGGGAAAATTCAAATATTTTCATTCCTTTTCTGCAAAACGCTGTTTTTTGTACTCGTGAACGCATTTAATTGCCGCTTTCAGCTCCGGACTGCCGATGCGTTCACTGGTTATACTGTGCAGACGGCAATTATTTGATTGTGGGTATAAATTGTATCAATAAAAAAACATTCCTAATTCTTAATAACTGATAAAATCTCTTGAAATCTCTCAAAAAGGTGCTATAATCTACTTGTTCGCCCGCGATGGCGAAATATATAAAAGGAAATAAAGGAGAGATGTAAAATGAAAAAGAATGTATGGACAAAAATGCTGAGCCTGGCACTGGCTCTCGTATGTGTAGTCGGGCTGGTTGCCTGCGGCGGCAACGGCGGCGGCTCTGCGTCAGCAGGTACTTACAAGCTCCAGACAATGGAGATGAGCGGTCTGACCATGGATGTGGCACAATTGGCTGAAACTGCCGGTGTCTCTGAAGATGAGTTTAAGGTCGTTCTGGACTTAAAGTCCGATGGCAGCTTCTCACTCGATGCCGCATCCATGGATGACAGCATGTCCATGGAAGGTACCTGGGAAGAAAGCGGCAGTGAAATCAAGCTGACGGCAGACGGTCAAACTCTTACCGCTACTTTGGCAGATGGCGTAATTACTATTGCCGACAGCGGCATCACCATGACCTTCAAGAAATAAGCCGAGCTGAATCGGAAGAGAACCATTGCATAAAACCTGCAATGGTTCTTTTCATTTCCTGTTATTTTCTCTCACCGGCCGCCACGCCGTCACAGAGCCTCCTTCAGGAATTTCAATTCCACCTCTCCCTTTATATGGCCAGACCTGTCGGCAGGGTATCCTGTCGCGAATCCATTGTCAATACCGGCTGCCGTAACACGTACAGACGTTTTCTCTCATCCCTGAACTTATACTGCTTAACAGCTATAATTTCCGAGTAACCCGACTACATGACGCCAACTGTATGCATTCAACCAGTGCAGTATGGTAAATTCTGGCGTTATGTAGTATATGTGCCCTATCCGTCAGATACCATTATTGGCTTGCTGCTGCTTTTGATTTTCAACTTGACAGAACATTTCCCTGATAGTATGATTGATAGAGAATCAGCTTTTTCCATACAGCAGAAAATCCGGAAGGAATGGGATTACAGATGGCAAACGGACAGGAAGAACAGATCAGAATCGTACAGGAAACCGTAGCTGGGAAAGAAATCACATTTGCACATGTGATGGGCGGCCCGGCACCGATCATATACCAGAAGCTGGGCCTGAACCCGCAGGTGGATTATCAGTCCTCCGCCATCGGGATCATGAATATGACACCGCCGGAATCGGCTGTCATTGCATCCGATATTGCAGTCAAAAGCGGCAACGTCTATCTGGGGTTTGCAGACCGTTTTACGGGGACACTGATCATTACAGGGGAAATCTCGGACGTCATGTCAGCCATGACCGAAATCGTGAATTATTTCCGGGATGAGCTGGAATATGTTGTCTGCAGGATCACAAAGAGATAGGGAGTGCTGCCATGGCCCGAATGACAAAGGAAGAACTGCTTGAAAAACTGTTCCACGATGACTATGAACATCTGAAGGGAAGGAAGCTTCGCATCACACGCCTGCGGGTTCCCGGAAAAGAGGTCTGCCTGGCTCATGTCATAAGCTCCTCCCAATCTCCCGTATATCAGAATCTGGGCCTGCACATCGGTGTCCATGAAGGCGAAGACCACACCGGAAAGTCCATTGGCCTGGTCCGTTTTACTCCATGGGAGGCAGTGGTGGTGGCTGCCGATGTTGCAATGAAGAGCGCAGATGTCCGGATTGGTTTTATGGATCGGTTTTGCGGCTCTCTGATTATCACCGGCGGACTGTCGGAAGTACAGACCGCAGTGGAAGAAGTTGTACGTTTTTTTAAGGAACTGGGCTTCCATACCTGTGACATCCACAGAAATTAGCGAGACAGGACGGGACAAATCATGAAAAAATTATTTCTCATGGGCAGGAGCGAAGCCGGTAAAACGTCCCTGACTCAGGCAATGCGGGGCGAAGCGCTTCATTATGTAAAAACACAATATACCAGTTCGGACAATGACACCATCGACTCGCCGGGCGAATATGCGGAATCCAAGTGTTTCAGCGTGGGACTCGCCTGCTTTTCCTTTGAGGCCGATGTGGTGGCTGTGGTCCAGGCTGCGGATGAACCCTACAATCTGTTCAGCCCCAGTCTCCGTTCCTTCATCCTCCGCCCTCTCATCGGCATTATCACTAAAATCGATTCTCCCTACGCCAATGTCCCCATGGTCAGGCAATGGCTGTTGTGTGCCGGTTGCGAGCGCATTTTTCTGATAAACAATGTGACCAGAGAAGGAATCGACGAACTGATGGAGTATCTGAAAGAGGATTTGCCTCAATTAACGTTTGAGCAGGCGAAACTGAGACAAAGTCTGGGATTAAGCGAATGGGCACCCTGAAATCCGGCATACTGCTCCACTTTCTTCCTTACCCACGCAATCACAGGCCCGATAAAAAGGCCGCCACTATGGTAATCACTCCCACATCCCCTCCAAGCAGCGCCCCTGCTATCCAAACAATAGAGTACATACTTCATGAGCCTTCCGTTCTCATTTCTTTTCCCTTTTACCTGACTTGTGAGTTGAAAGTTTGTAGCACTAAGAAGCCATGGAATTCCACTGTTCCCCTGGCTCTACTGCGGTTTGTCCTGGTTGAAATGAATGGAACCCAAAGCATTCTGACGAGCACCTGCCTGGAACTGGATCCGCTGTCCATCATACGGCTTTACAGTTATCGCTTCCGGATCGAATGTATGTTCCGTGAGGAGGAAGTTCGAGGACACAAGGTTCCCCGGGAAACACTGGCTGGTCATCTTCGACGCCACGGGCCTGTTCCACTTTCCGGAAAGGCACTGCCCCCACTGCCTGAAAAAGGTGCTGAACAAAGGAAGGCCGGAAGAAAAGGAGATATATTACCACCATGTGCCGGAAGCGAAGCTGGTCCTCGGGGATGGCTTTGTGGTCGGCATCGGGACGGAATTCATAGAGAACGAAAACGAGGATGTAAGCAAGAACGACTGTGAGGCAAAGGCGTTCAGAAGGCTTGCGGAAAGGCTGAAGAAAGAATATCCGCGCCTGCCCGTGTGTGTCCTGGCGGACAGCCTGTATGCATCGGAGCCGGTATCTGAAAATGCATCCGTGACAACGGCTGGCACATCCTGCTGCGCTACAAGGAAGGGAGCATCCCGTCCATAGCGGAGGAATACCGCAGCATAGCGGACATCCTGCTGCAGCTCTATGAGAAGGGAAGCCCCGGACTCCGGGAGGCAAAAAGGGAGATAAAAAAGATATCTTCCGACCTGCCAGGGAGTTTTGGCGAACGACTGACAGTGGAAAATATCCTTTTCATAAAGGCGCACGGATACGTAAAAGCCGTGACCTGACAGGGACATTATAGCAGAGGAAGTGGCAGAAGGGAAGATATAAAATAAAAAAACCGCAGCTGCGGCCGCCCGGGCCAGGCAGTGTGGACGGCACACGGCAGAGGGACCATATGGTGGCAAAGGATATCCACACAAAAATATGGGACGGGCCTGTCTGGTGTATGGATGTGGATAACTATCCTAAATTTCAGAAAAAGTTCGGTAAATGAGAAATATAGGATTTTTTCGGTTAGCTCGAACCAACACATGTAAAGTAGTTTTCAAAGCTGGAAAAACCTCCACATCATTGAACGGTTTGGGCGAAAGTATTATAATAAGTTTTGCAAATGAGAATTGACCGTTTATAGACTTTTTCCTTTTATACTTTTAGCGGGGTGATTGACATGGCTTATAAAATCATGGTGATTGACGATGAACAAATGATTTTAGATATGCTGCGCGACCAATTTGAACTGGAGCAGTACCAGGTAATCACGGCCAGGAGCGCCGCAGAAGCAATCGACAAATTGAACACACAGCCCAATTTAATTCTGCTGGACATCAATATGCCCGGTATGGATGGGCTTCAGCTTTGCCAGAAAATACGAAACGATGTGTCCTGCCCCATTTTGTTCCTGACCGCCCGTTTGGAAGAAGCTGACCGGGTGGCGGGACTGAGGGCCGGAGGGGATGACTACATAATGAAGCCCTTTAGCCTTGCCGAACTGATGGCCCGCGTAGACGCCCACCTTCGGAGAGAGGAACGTGTGCAGCGTCAAATCACGACACGGTTCTTTGGCAATCTGGCGATTGACTATGCGGCAAGAACGCTCCGTATCAAAGAACAGCCGGTAGAATTTGCCAGAATTGAATTCGATATTGTGGAGCTTTTATCTCTGCATCCGGGGCAGGTCTTTAGCCGGGAGACAATTTATGAGCAGGTTCGGGGAATAGACGGTATGGCCGATAATGCGGTTATCAAAGAACATATCCGCCGAATCAGGAACAAATTGGGCGAGGCGTGTATTGAGACAGTCTGGGGGTGTGGGTATAAATGGGCCGTATAAAAAATGGGTTCCTCTCTATACCACTCAAAAGGGCGTTCATCTGCCTGGTTTTTTTCATGGCGCTTTTGGTGGCTGGCTTATCTGGCTGCGTGATTGCTGCAAGTACGGCGGTACGGAACCATTTGCTTGATACCGTTACGGTTCCGCTTTCTTCCTTTGTCCAACAGGAGAATCGCAGCTCTGGCGGTGCAAATGCTGATGTTCATATCGTATTTGCCGATGACGGTCAGATTACCCAAAACGAAAACGGCGTTCTCGTTTTGAATACGATAGAACACCGTCTGCAAAATCTTACGCCCAGGAACAAGCTGATTTATTATGGAGCGGGAACTGCCATGGTAGCGGTCCCTTGTCTGCTTTTCGCCGCGGGGACGCTCCTATGTGCCTGGGTATTCTATGCGATTAAATTGAAGAAGCCGCTTTCCTTGCTGATGGAAAGCGCGGAGCGCATTTCACAAAATGAGCCGGACTTTGTAATGGACTACGATTCTCCCGATGAAATGGGGCATCTCTGCAAGGTAATGGACAAGATGCGGGCCTCTCTGCGGAAAAACAATCAGGAAATGTGGGAAATGATGGAGGAACGCCGGAAGCTGAACGCCTCTATCGCTCACGATCTCCGCACACCGCTTACAGTAATGAAAGGCTATACGGAATATCTGTCCATCAATGTCCCCCTGGGGAGGATCAGCCAGACAAAACTGACAGGAACGATTCAAAATCTTGTGCAGGCCACGGAGCGGATGGAAGCCTATGTGGAGCAGGTACGCGACATACAAGCCTTGGACGCCAGAGGGAACTTCCCACCCTCCCGCTCCTGATAGACAAAACGCTGGTGGAGCGAATGATAGATAACGTAATCTCTAATTCCATACGGTATGCGCGGGAGCGGATCGTCATGGAGGTACAATGGCAGAACTCGGTTCTGTCCATCAGCATTTCCGATGACGGCCCTGGTTTTTCTGATGATGCGCTCCATAAGGCGGCTACTGTATTTTATAAGGAGAACAGTGAGAACGACCACTTGGGGCTGGGCCTGTTCATTTGCGACACGCTCTGCCGGAAGCAGGGCGGGACGCTTGTGCTGAGTAACGGAGAAAACGGCGGGGCCTGCATTACACTAAACATTGAGGCCGCTGCTTCAGGGGAGGCAACTCAACAAAAATCACAAATTTGACCCTTAATAGACTTTTTCATTTTATGCTCTCCTTATCAACCGATAAGGAGGGCATTTCTTATGCACAAAACACTTTACAAATGGATTGCGGCTGCGGCTGTGATCTGCTGTCTCCTGTCCGGCTGCGGCGGAAACAGCACGGAAACAGGAGGGCCGGACACATCCCCCGATGTATCCGGCGCAGGTGACGATCTGTCCGGACTGTTCGACGACAATTCTCCTACAATAGAGATTGGCGGCTTCAGCTACGGCTGGCCGGATGAGCGGGACGTGTTCACCTATTCGGGAGAACCGTTGGAGATTCCTTTTTATCTGACGGGAGCAATGGATTTTTCCCAGGAGATCGGGCTTCTGATCTTCGTGGACGGGATCGCCCAGCCCTACTCCGCTGTTTTTCCCGATGGCACAAAAAAGGCCGAAGCCTATATGCAGGTTTTTGAGCTGGAAAAAGCTGCGGAGAATCGCTTCAACCTGGTCTTTCAGCCTGTGACCGGCAAGACCGGGGACAGCCTTTCCATCCAGGCCGTTACAATTTTAAGCCCAAGTTATATGCCGGCTGGAACTGAAAACCCAAGCTATGGCATCTATCACTCCGAAAATTTGACACTCCCGTTACAGATTGCTTATGAGGCTGATGCACCCGCTGAGAACAAGCGAACCGCAACGGACAAGTATGATATTACGGATATTCCCAAATCTGTCACAGATACCAACGCTTATTTTGATATGGACACGCTGGACACTGTAAACTACCTGTCCATTGTTCCCGCAGATGGCGAGGATAACTCCATTCTATACTCCCAGGACGGCTTTGCCACTTTCAAAATCATGCTCTACGGCGGGCCGGAAGCCGACAACAACATAACCGTTTTTGTAAACCACCAGCCGGTGCAGTTGGGCGGCGCGGATTATCTTGCGGTGCGTACCGTGAAAGGGAAAATGGTTGAGGCCACTATTACCCTGGATGTTTCTTCCTTTGGAAAGCTGAATACGCTCTATGCAATCGCGTCCTCTACCGGCAGGGACAGTGATTTGACGGAAACACGGAAATCAGATTCCATTTTAATGGTAAATCAGGAGGCGAAATAATATGAAACGGTACAAATGTCTTGTGGTTTTGTTTTTGCTGTGCGCATCGCTCCTAACCGCCTGCGGAACCGGCAAAAGCCAGAGTTCCAATCAAGGGAGCGGGGTGGACGCTGGAAATAGCGCGACCTCTCAGGGAGAGGCGGGCACTGGGAATATCGTAACCTCGCTGCCTGCGGGTGAGACAGACGGAGTGCAGGGCAGCAATATGACATCCTGTGTGGAGACGCTGTATAACCCGCAGAGCAGCTCCCTGGCGCTGACCGATCTGGCTGCGAATACCATACTGGCGTCCTATCCGTTTGATGCGAATCAGTGTGTACTATCCACCGAAAAAGTCCAAAACGGTGTGGTCGCGCTGGTCACAGCGCAAACGGAGGATGATGCAAACTCAGGGAATCAAAGCGGAGTGTTGATTCAGAGTGTGGACAGCGATGAAAAAATCACCGTTTACCGATTCGACCAGCAATTGAATTTGCGGGACAGCTTTCGTCTGGACGATTCCAGCCTGCCCGATGAACTGGTAAGTTCTCCCCTCGCTGTTTCACGGGATGGAAATACGTTGACCTGGGTGCAGGAGGACGGCATCTATCAGTACGCCTTGGAAACGGGCGACTTGAAGCAAGTACCCCTAAAGCTGCCGGAAACCGTCTATTTTGTTCAGATTCGATACAGCGAGGACGGAAAGAGCCTGTTCTACTTTGGAGACAGCGGGCAGGAAAAAGTAACCGCCTATGGTGTACTGGATGTGGAGACTGGCGAAGGGACGCTGTTTCATGCAAAGGATTTTGATGCATCGAACATAACAGCAACAGGCGGCTATGCCGTTGTGAACGCCTCTGTTCCTCCGGGGGCTTCAAGCGGGAACGGTCATGTTCTGTTCATAGACAGCATCAAAAAGGCCGGGAACGAGATCACGCTGAAAATCAGCGTGTCGCTCTTGCCCCATTTGTTCGGAGGCGGATTCCTAAAATATGTTCTGCCGCTACCTGCGGGCCTGCTGGCGGGAACAGGTTATTTGTGGGGGACGCTGACAGAGCCGCGCTTTAATGCCGACTTTTCTGAAATCAAAGATGTCGTTGTGTTCCGTGGCGTCTCACCGAAAGAGTTTTTAGTCCTCCTGGTGATGTTTTCCATTGTTCTCCTGCTCCTGTTGGCTTTCACGGTACGGCGATATGTTGGACGCAAATTATACTGCTTAACAGTTAAAAATTCCGAGTAACCCGACTACATAACGCCAGCCATGTACGTTTAACCAATGCAGTACGGTAAATTCTGGCGTTATGTAGTATAAGTGTTACGATTCGCCTCTCGCGCCGCGCTGTGCTGATGAGTATTCTCTCGCTCCTTTTCCTGACAGACTGTTCCGGCAGAGTATCAACGGCGACCGCCTATGACTTTTTCGGGGACAAGTTACTATGATTCTAAAATCGGACTGGAAAGAGGTGATTTTTGAGCCGTGACAGTACGGGAGCGCCAAGCGTCCGTTAGAGCAAGACGAAAAAACGAGGCAGAAGGTTGATGATTGCCTATGCTTTGCAGGGTGTAATCTTCCTCCTGCTGGCTTTGATAATCGTCCTTATGGTACGCGGGGTGCTTTATATCAGGGAACATCTGGCTCCTGTGCCTGACAGTGAATTGCCTGATGGGAATATGGAGCCAGATGATCCTGCTCTTTCAGAACCGCCTATTGTTCCGATAGAGCCTACCATTCCTGGAGAGGTCGCAATTCCCGATTGGATTGCAAGTAGCCGCTTCGTAATTGGGATGGATGGCAAAATTATTCAATGCGTTCCCTTTAGACGCATTGGTGCAGCTGCTGAACTGGCTTATAAAGACCTATGAACTGAACCGGGATGACATTCTCCGCCACTATGATGTGATAGGCAAGAAGTGTCCGTATTATTTCGTTAAGCATCCTGACGCCTGGGAGGGACTTCTAAACAG
>CAJUJN010000043.1:34802-36490 GCA_910586775.1 uncultured Acetatifactor sp.
AGTGTCCGTATTATTTCGTTAAGCATCCTGACGCCTGGGAGGGACTTCTAAACAGTCTTACCCTATACCAGTGTTTTCTGACTGAAAGGCTTCAAAAACAATATGCTATTTGATAGTAGGTGGTGATTTTATGGGAAATTAGCTGTGTTGGATATATCAGAATCTGGTCGGCAGATTGGTGAAAAACTGTTGGCGCTACTAAATCTCAACCATCTCCACCGCCAGATTAACGGAAATCCAAGCAAATGATTTATAAAATCTAAAAAGCCGTCTTTTTCTGTAACTCTATACATATAATTGCATTTGACAAACCTTATGGTATATTACCAGAGTTGCCAGTAGTATCAGACAAGTAATACCAAGCATGATTATCATTTGGTAATGCGGGAATATAATGCAAAGATACAATGGAGTTAAACTGCTTGCCATTCCACCTCCAACCGTAGCCAAAACTGAAATCGCCCCACCTTTCACCGCATAATACTCACTTGTCCAATCATACTTAGGAAACTTGATATTCAGATAAATACCAAGAACCGAAATGAAAAAAGCATATACCGTAGGAATAAGAAACATCAGTACGGTCTGTATCAGGGAGCATGGAATCACAATTCTTATTAGAATTGCACTGACATATAAGACAGGGAGTATCACTGTTAAATTTACCGCAATTTTAGAATCGTAAACTGTCCTTGCCTGTGTTGGAACGGAACACATAATCCATCGGTTTTTTCCCTCTAAAGACAAGGACGCTGCTGTAGTGGAAGTCATACTCACAAAAATAGCCAGTGCAATTGGCATGATATTTTGAATGACAATCATAATTCCCATCACTTCTACTTGCTGCCGTAAAGTGGACGGCATAAAAAATACTGCCATAACTGCCACAACCAAAAGCAGGACAATTCCAATACATGAATTTAGGGCATAAATCGTACATGAACTTAATCGGTGAAGCTCCTTTTTATACAATGCCATAAACGGCGATGAAGATTTTAATGCTCCCATTTTATAATCTTTTTTTGCATAATGTGAGAATACCGCCGTATTCAACGTTTTATAATAATGGGAAACAATCGCTACAAAGGCAATGCCTGATAGCAGGGAAACAGCGGCAAAGATGACAAACCCCACCCAATCATTATGCAATAAAGCATTTGTAAAAAGAATAGCAGGCGGATAAAATTTGTTTACCGTTTCTGCCATTGCCACGCCTAAATTGGTTATCTGCGCCTCATCCATTGATTGCGTTTTTGTAGAAGCGAATACAATCATCAATACGGCAGCCGTACTCAAAACCAACGAATAAATATTTTTATGTTTGGAGTGTGATGAAACTGCAACAATTAAAACACCTAATGATAATGAAATTATCATAGGAATAATCGGCGTCAGAAATAATGCCCCCACTAAGAAAAGGTAGCTGCAAATCGGCGGGTGTTCATACACGATATAAATAATGCTTGACGGCAACATAGATATAAAGCCAATTATCAGATTGATGAGATATAGCAGCGTTACACGGCTTGTTACAATAGAAATCGTATTTACAGGCATAGACATAACCATATCATAATCTTTTAATCCAATAAGCACTCCTGTACTTTTAACGAATGTAAGTGTCAAAGTTGTCAAAGAGCAGACCACTACCATGAGCGTTGGTAACGCTTTGCCAAGTCCTGCTTCCG
>CAJUJN010000044.1 GCA_910586775.1 uncultured Acetatifactor sp.
AAGAGACAGGATGGAATGTATGGTTTTGGTTCAGTGTTCGGTTTTGAGGGTACAAAAACAGGGCTCATGAGTGAGCATCTGAGAATAAAGTGAAATAAAGTTTGTACTCAAGGTAAAGATAAATAATCCTCGATAGCTCAATGGTAGAGCACTCGGCTGTTAACCGAGTTGTTGTAGGTTCGAGCCCTACTCGGGGAGTTAGGAAAGGCTTGTAAACGTAAGTGTTTACAAGCCTTTGTATTTTGTAGAATTACGGTAAACCGTTTTCAGAAGGCATACGGTTTCTGTTTTATCTTCAGTTTAATTTCGTAAAAATTCTGTATACGTCACTCCGAGGCAGCATTAATCCAGAATGATAGCGGAAGAAAGGGAAGCCGCCCGGTATTGCACGGGCGTCATCCCTTCCATCCGCTTAAAGGCGCTGCAGAACACGCTCTCACAGGAAAAACCGGTGGAAAAGCAGATATCCTTCACTGACAGCTCCGAATTTTTCAGCAGATATCGTGCCATGTTCATCCGGGTGTTAAGGACATACTCATGAGGCGTGAAGCCGGTTTGTTTCTTGAAAATACGGATAAAATGGTAATCGCTTAATCCTGCCAGGGAGGCAAGCTGGCTTACGGAGAGATTTTCTGTAAAATGCTCGCTGATATAGGCGGTAATTTTCTCTGCGATGCCGATGTGGGCATTTGTTTTCTCGCCAGAGGGGGCATAGAGCATGACGGAGGTCAGGATATCGGTCAGGTATTTTGACAGCAGCGGTTCCCGGACGAGGCTTGAGGAGTCGAAGATATCATAGATGGAGGTCAGCTTGCTGACAATAGGCTGCGGGTCGGGAAGAGAGAATACATTGCCTACGCGGTTGACAATGTTCCGGTACCAGTGCCTTGCCGTGATACCGTCGAAGTGGCACCACAGACAGTCCCAACCGGTGTCCGTGGAGTAGGCGTGGCGTGTGTAACAGTCCAGAAGAACCAGCTGTCCTTTTCCGCCATCCTGCTCACGTCCCTCCGTCTCCAAGTGTAAGCGCCCTTTCCGGATATACATCAGCAGGAAACTGTTAAAAGATTCCCGGACGAGATGGTATCCGGGCAGATAGGTGAAATGTCCGCACTGCAGTGGGTACAGGAACATCTCCAGAGCGTTTTTGCTTGGGGAATAAACATAATATCTGGAATTGGCGGCAACGAATTCTTCCTGTGATAACATGATAAGCTTCAAGTCTCCTTTTCGGATGTATGAAAGATTTTCTAAAGACATTATATCAGGTCGTTTCGGGATTCACAAGAGCAAAAAATCTAAACAGGAAGACAATTTATTATATTGAGTTGTTTTGACATCCGCAATAAAATAGATACAACATATAAAATAAACGGGCGGAGGAAAGCAAAAATGAGCAATGCAGCAATTTGGGCCGAGAAAGTGACGATTCCCACCTATGAGATCGGAGAAGCGGAGAAGAACCCTATTTTCCTGGACAAACGCGTGTACCAGGGGAGTACGGGAAAGGTGTATCCTTATCCCACTGTCGAGAAAATCAGCGATGCAAAGGCGGATAAGGAGTATGAAGCAGTCTTTCTGGAAAATGAATACCTGAAGGTGATGGTGCTTCCTGCCTTGGGGGGACGTATTCAGAGGGCTTATGATAAGACAAACGGTTACGATTTCGTGTACTATAATCATGTAATCAAACCGGCCCTGGTAGGGCTCACCGGTCCCTGGATTTCCGGCGGCATCGAGTTCAACTGGCCCCAGCACCACAGGCCTACCACTTACCTTCCGGTGGACTATGTGTTGGACGAAAAAGAGGACGGCAGCGTATCGGTGCTCCTGCATGATGTGGATCAGATGTACGGCACAAAGGGAATCACGAAGATCAGTTTATATCCCGGCAGGGCATACATTGAGATCACCGGGCAGCTTTACAATCGGACGGCAATGCCTCAGACCTTCCTGTGGTGGGCGAACCCGGCAGTCCCGGTGAACGAGAACACCCAGTCCGTTTTCCCGCCGGATGTCCACGCGGTGATGGACCATGGCAAGAGGGATGTGTCTCGCTTCCCCATCGCCACGGGAATCTATTACAAAAAAGACTACAGCGAAGGCGTAGACATTTCCCGATATAAAAATATCCCGGTTCCCACATCCTATATGGCGGAAAAGTCTAAGTATGACTTTGTAGGAGGGTACGATTATGGCGTCGGGGCAGGCATACTGCACGTAGCTGACCACCATGTTTCTCCAGGTAAGAAGCAGTGGACCTGGGGCTGCGGAGATTTCGGAAAGGCATGGGACAGGAACCTGACGGATGAGGACGGCCCTTATGTGGAGCTGATGACAGGGGTATTTACCGACAACCAACCAGACTTCACATGGCTGAAGCCTTTCGAGGAAAAGGTGTTTCGCCAGTATTTTATGCCCTATAAGGGGGTGGGGCAGGTGAAAAATGCCACTACGGAGGCGGCGGTTGCCTTGTCTTATGATGGAAAGGCAGCAGAAGTAAAGGTTTACGCCACAAGCGTCCGGGAAGGGGCGGTGGTGAAGCTGTGGTCTGCCGGTCTGCCGGTTTTGGAGGAGACGGTATGTATCGGCCCGGAGGCAGTATATGAGGCCAAAGTGCCATGCCAGGGCGCGAGGGAGGACGAACTGTGCCTTGCGGTTTACAGCGCAGACGGGGAATGCCTGGTGGAATACCGCCCGGAAGCACCGGAGATTCCCAAACTGCCGGAACCTGCCAAAGCGGCCAAGGAGCCAGAGGAGATACAGACCTGCGAGGAGTTGTATCTGACAGGGCAGCATATCGAGCAGTATCGCCATGCCACATATCTGCCGGATCCTTATTATCTGGAAGGATTAAAACGGGATTCCGGCGATATCCGCATCAATAATGCCTACGCTTTGCTGTTGATGCGCAGGGGCTGCTTCGAAAAAGCACAGCCGTATCTGGAGAAAGCCCTGGAGCGGCTTATAGAGAGGAATCCGAATCCTTACCACAGCGAAACATACTATTTGCTGGGGGTGTGCCTGCTTTATCAGGGAAAGGAAAATGAGAGCTATGAAGCCTTTTATAAAGCCACCTGGAGCAGTGAGCAGCAGGAAAAAAGCTTCTATTACATTGCAGCCATCGATGCCAGGCATGGGCGGATAAAGCGTGCCCTGGAACATGTTGAGCGTTCTCTTGTGAAGAATGCCCACAATGTGAAGGCCAGGGGGCTGAAGGCGTATCTGCTGCGTGTAATGGGAAGGACAGAGGATGCCCTGGCACAGGTGCAGGATAACCTGAAACTGGATTCTTTTGACTTTGTCTCCGGCAATGAGCGGATTTGCCTGGAGGGCGATCCGGAAGGAGATAAGCGGAGGATGTTGAATGGCCTGATGCGGGATTTTGTGGAGAATTACCTGATGGCGGCAATGGACTATGCAGAATGGGGTGCCTATGGAGAGGCAATCTCGCTGTTGGACAGCTGTACGAAGAAATGGCCCATGCTTTCCTATTATAAAGCCTACTATCTGTCGCTGAAGAAAAATTCGGAAACGGAGAGAAGCGGCATGCAGGCCGGTAAAGCGGAAGCAAAGCAAAACAGCGCTTTGAACGGGCTGCCAGAAAAAGAGATAAGCAATATATTAGTCGAAGCGGAAAGCTGCAAACCGGACTACTGTTTCCCCAATAAGCTGGAAGATATTGCCGTATTGCGCTTCGCCATCCGGAGAGGGTGCCATGCAAAAGCGCCCTATTACCTGGGCAATCTGTACTACGACAAGCTTCAGTGGCAGGAGTCGGTAAAGCTGTGGGAGATGTCGGCCCGGACGGATGACGCTTTCCCTACGGTGCACCGTAACCTGGCGTTGGCTTATTACAACAAATGTAAAGAGCCGGAGAAGGCAAAGCAGGAGCTGGAGAAAGCGTTTGCCCTGAACGCTTCCGATGTGCGCATCTTCCTGGAATTGGATCAGCTCCATAAAAAACTGGGATGGAGCTTCGAGGAGCGTCTGGCGGACTATGAAGTCCATACAGAGCTTCTGGAAGAGCGGGATGACCTGTATATTGAGTACATTACACTTGTAAATCTGACTGGAAACCATGAGAAGGCCTATGACTGCATCATGAGCCATAAGTTCCATCCATGGGAAGGCGGTGAAGGAAAGATCACAACCCAGTATACACTGACGCTCCTTGCCATGGCCCGGGAAGCATTGAGAGACAGAGATTTCAAGAAGGCGGAGGAGTTGCTGCGGAAAGCTTTCGTCTATCCTGAAAACCTTGGAGAGGGGAAACTGGAGGGTACGAAGGACAATCATCTGTACTATCATCTGGGGCTTGCGCTGGAAGGCCAGGGAAGGGAAGATGAAGCAAAAGAATGCTTTGAGAATGCAACTTTGGGTACCGATGAGCCTGCCGGAGCAATGTATTACAATGACCAACCGGCAGATATGATTCTCTACCAGGGATTGTCTTACCTGAAACTGGGCAGGGTGCGGGAAGCCAGAGCCAGATTCTACAGGCTGATTGATTACGGTGAGAGGCATCTGGAGGATAGGGTGAAGATTCAGTACTTTGCGGTTTCTCTGCCGGAGTTCCTGATTTTTGACGAGGATTACACGCTGCGGAACC
The DNA here is from genome assembly GCA_910586775.1 of uncultured Acetatifactor sp. Taxonomy (GTDB): domain Bacteria; phylum Bacillota; class Clostridia; order Lachnospirales; family Lachnospiraceae; genus Acetatifactor. The sequence goes on from CAJUJN010000044.1 coordinate 4,613, forward strand.
GTGCCCACTGCTACTATTTGATGGCGCTTGGGAACATGGGGCTGGGAGATGGCAAAAAGGCAGCCGGATACCTGGAGGAGGCTGTAAAAGTAGAGCCGTCCCATATGATGTGCAGGGTATACGGCAGACAGTTGGGTGAAAAAAGATAAAAAGCGACAGCTTCCTGTAGTTCAAAGCGTAATTTTAGCGGCGGGACAATGGCGGATATTGTGCTGCCGCATGTTTTCAGGCCTCACCAAGGCTTTATTTTTCGGAGGGTATATCTTCTGTCGGCACAGACTCATTGTCCGGATCTCCGATGGCATGTTTTCCGGTTAAGCGGGCATACATCCAGGTGTAAATCCAGATGACCAGCGGAATGGCCAGCGTGCCAAAGAGACTGAGGCGGAACCATTTGGCTGAGGCGGAGCTGTCCGCTATGGCGGTGACCAGGGTCATGATATACATAAGAATCAGCAATACGATGCCGATAATGGCTACCACCTGTTTTGACGTAATTTTGCGGCCATGTGCTTTTTCTTTATCCATGCGTTTTCCCTCATTTCATAAATATGTCTCATTGTAGCATAATTCCGGTGGTTTTACAAATCAAAATTTTCCGCCTGTGTGTTGCAATCCACAGGTGGAAATTTTTTAAAAAATATACTTGATTATTGTGAGTGGTTTGTGTTATAATACTTTTCGTCAGCAAGAGCTGATGTTTAGGGGAATAGTACAATGGTAGTGCGGCGGTCTCCAAAACCGTTGATGGGAGTTCGATCCTCTCTTCCCCTGTTACGAAAGAGAAGCGTTAAGTGCTGTCGATTCTATGACATGGCTGGCACTTCTTTTTTTGTCTATAAGGAAAATAGAGTCTTACTCGATTCGGGTGCTTATCGTTGTTTTTAATGAAATAGAGGGACATTGTGGATTCTGTTATGGTGATGACTGGAAACAGGCCAATGCGGAGAAGGGACGGAAGATATGGGAGAAAAGGAACAAAGAGAGCAATTGGATAAGGCATTCGTGACATTAAGGCAGTTCGTATGCACGTTGGCGGCGCAGGCAGGCCAGGGCGGGGAATACGGTGAGATGCTCTGGCAGGGAATACGTCAATCCGGAGGACTTTTGCAGGAGCTGGCATATTATCATGATTACGGTGAATTCCTGTGCAGGTATGAGGTGGCGGGGTATACGATTGCCGATGTGCTGGCATGGCAGGTGGATCATTTTAAGCTGTTCATGGACAGGCCGGAAGATATGAATCGTTACAGACAGCCCAGACTGCTGTTGGCGGCGTTTGATACTATGCTGCAGATGGAGAAGGACGCGGGGCAGTTTCTGGAAAAAATGCGTTTTGAGACAGGGCAGGATATTTTGTGACGGTCATCGGGAATCCGGAAAGCAGTGGATTAAAATGCGCACGGGAGAAAACAAAGAAAATCTTATAAGTGATAATTCCTTAAAATGACAAAAGCACCTACACATTATATGCAGATGCTTTCGTCTATAAAAGGGGAATTCGTTTATTATTATATACAGCAAAGCGGAATATGTCAATAGCTTTTCGAAAAAAATTTCTTTTTTTTGACGAAAATCGACAAGTCTGAAAATGAGTGATATTTTTGCTGTACATTTCAGGAAAGTATGATAAAATAAATTACGTGTGTGTCATTTTATCGAAATGTCAAATGGGGAAGAATGCAATAGCAGTTTTTCTATGGTAAATTTGTGTTGCCAGAACGCCGAAACATAAGAAGGGGTTTTGCCATAGGGTTGGCAGGGCCAAAGGGAATGGCAGTGAATGGCACGGAGGTTAATATGGAACAGAAGACGGAAGACCGGCAGCAGATGATTCGGGAGTACAGACAGATGCTGGAGCCGCTTTTACGTTATCTGCCCTGGATGGAGGGCAATGCGGGTAAAGTGGCAAGCCGCAGCTATCAGGGGCAGGGGATCGGCAAAAGCTCCATGAGCTTCCCGGTTTATGATGCGACATTACTGAATTTTATAAGAGAAGCTTCCAATTCAGCGTTGATGGACCGCAATTACAGTTATGTATATACCCGGAATCGTATCAAGACGCATGATGACGAGAGAAGGGTAATTGCCAGAGCGGAACTGAAGGATTGGGATGTTCTGCGGGGGATTTTGTCTAGATATGTGCTTGGGGGAAGGACAAAGGCCAGTCTGTGGGGAGAAGCGGTGCAGGAGAACATTTTTCTGCTGGTATTGCGGCAGATGCGGAAAGTTGTAGATTACTGGGACAGGACAAAGCGATAATGGATTGCTTGGAGGGGCAGGATGGGAGAGAAATCCGTACAGAAGAAGAGATTTATATTGGAGACGGCCAGAAAGGTTTTCGTGGAGAAGGGCTTTAAGAAAGTGACCATGAAGGATATCGTGGAAGCCTGTGATATCAGCAGAGGCGGTCTCTATCTGTATTTTGAGAATACCGGCCAGATCTTTCAGGAGGTTATGAGGCTGGAGAGTGAAGAAGCGGATGACGTATTTTCCGACAGTATAGCCGATGATGCTACGGCGGCGGATATACTGATCCTTTTTCTGAGGGAACAGAAGAAAGAACTGCTCCGGAAGGAGGATACCCTGACCCAGGCAATTTATGAATTTTATTTTCAGGTGCAGCCGGTCAGAAAAGGCAATGTCCTGAAACGGCAGTTCGATTCAGCAGTGAGGATTATTGAGAAGCTGATAGAGACCGGTGTGGAAAACGGGGAATTTATCTGTGAAGACTGCAGGGGAATGGCAAGGAATATCATGTTTGTGCTTGAGGGGCTGAAAATTTCCGCGCAGACCATCGGCATTACGGCAGATTCTGTGGACAGGGAAATTCTCTTTATTTTGAAGATGCTGGGTTTGGAAGAGAGTGAGTGAATCTGCTGCGGTGCAGTACAGAAAATATCAGATAAATGTGCTCATGGGTATGATAGATAAGAGTCATGAAAGAATGGAGGGTATATGGGAATAGTCAGACGTATCTATGTGGAAAAAAAGCAGCCTTTTGCAGTAAAGGCAAGGGAACTGTATGAGGAAATTGGCAGCTTTCTCGGCGTACATGCAGAAGGGGTAAGGATATTTATCCGCTACGACGTGGAGAATATTTCGGAGGAAATTTTTGAGAGGGCCTGCAGTACCGTGTTTTCGGAGCCGCCGGTGGATGACTTATATCAGGAGGAAATTCAGGTTCCGGAGCATGCCAGGGTATTTTCCGTAGAATATCTGCCCGGACAGTTTGATCAGAGGGCGGATTCCGCAGTGCAGTGTATCCGTTTCCTGAAGGAAGACGAGGAGCCGGTGATTCGGACTGCCGTTACCTATATGATTCTGGGGGATATCTCCGAGGAAGACTTTGGGAAAATCAAGGCGTACTGCATTAATCCTGTGGATTCCAGAGAGACAGGCAGTGTGAAGCCTGATACGCTGATTACGGCGTTTGAAGAGCCTGCGGATGTGGCGGTATTGGAAGGTTTTGTGCAGATGGAGGAAGATGAGCTGGAGAAGCTGTATGATTCTCTCTCTCTGGCAATGACATTCAAGGATTTTGAGCATATCAGGAATTATTTCCGGGATGACGAGAAGCGCAATCCTACCATGACGGAAATCCGTGTGCTGGATACTTACTGGTCGGACCACTGCCGTCATACAACTTTTTCCACGGAACTGAAGGATGTGGAATTCGGGGACGGATATTATCGTTCTCCCATAGAGACTACATATCGCAGCTATCTGGACACCAGGGAAGAGATATTCCGAGGGCAGACGGAAGAAGGGCATTCCGGGGATAAGTTTATCTGTCTGATGGATCTGGCGCTGATGGCCATGAGGAAGCTGAAAAAAGAAGGTAAACTGGAAGATATGGAAGAGTCCGACGAGATTAATGCCTGCTCTGTAGTAGTTCCGGTGGAGATGGATTACGGTGACAGGAAAGAGACGGAGGAATGGCTGGTCTTTTTCAAGAATGAGACCCATAACCATCCCACTGAGATAGAGCCTTTCGGCGGGGCGGCCACCTGCCTGGGCGGAGCAATCAGAGATCCGCTGTCAGGAAGGGGCTATGTGTATCAGGCCATGCGCGTGACGGGAGCTGCGGACCCCACGGTGCCTGTGTCGGAGACACTGAAGGGCAAGTTGCCTCAGAAGAAGCTGGTACGAGGCGCGGCGGGGGGTTATTCTTCTTACGGCAATCAGATCGGCCTTGCTACAGGCTTTGTAAAGGAAATCTACCATCCCAGCTATGTGGCGAAAAGGATGGAAATCGGTGCCGTCATGGGAGCGGCCCCCAGGAAGAATGTCATCCGTGAGACTTCTGATCCCGGTGACATCATTATTCTGTTGGGCGGACGTACCGGGCGCGACGGCTGCGGAGGTGCTACGGGTTCTTCCAAGGTACATACAGAGCAATCCATAGAGACCTGCGGAGCGGAGGTTCAGAAGGGAAATGCGCCTACCGAGCGGAAGATTCAGCGTCTGTTCAGGCGGGAAGAGGTCAGCCGCCTGATTAAGAAGTGCAATGACTTTGGCGCAGGCGGCGTGTCCGTGGCCATCGGCGAGCTGGCGGACGGCCTGACGGTGGATCTGGATAAGGTGCCGAAGAAATACGCGGGCCTGGACGGCACGGAACTTGCCATTTCCGAGTCCCAGGAGCGTATGGCCGTGGTGGTGGACCCTAAGGATGTGGGAGCGTTCCTTAGGTTTGCAGCAGAGGAGAACCTGGAGGCTGTGGAGGTGGCGGTGGTCACCGAAGAACCCAGATTGGTGCTGAACTGGAGAGGCCGGAAAATTGTAGATCTGAAGCGGGCTTTCCTGGATACCAACGGTGCGCATCAGGAAACTACGGTAAAAGTAGATATACCGGACGAGAAAGAGAATTATTTCGATAAATGGGCCGTGCCAGGGGTAAAGGAAGAACTGGCGGCAGGCGATACGAAGGCGGCATGGCTTGCTCTGCTGAATGACCTGAATGTATGCTCACAAAAAGGCCTGGTGGAAATGTTCGATTCCTCCATCGGTGCCGGCAGCGTGCTGATGCCTTATGGCGGCAAACATCAGCTGACGGAGACCCAGACTATGGTGGCGAAGCTTCCTGTGCTTAAGGGTAAGACGGATACCGTTACCATGATGAGTTACGGGTTTGATCCTTATCTTTCTTCCTGGAGTCCCTATCACGGCGCAGTGTATGCGGTGGTGGAGTCCATGGCGAAGATTGTGGCATCGGGCGGTGATTACTCCACCATCCGTTTTACCTTCCAGGAGTATTTCCGCAGGATGACCTCCGAGCCTTCCCGATGGAGCCAGCCTTTTGCGGCGCTGTTGGGAGCATATGACGCCCAGGTGGGCTTCGGCCTTCCCTCCATCGGCGGAAAAGACAGTATGTCAGGTACTTTTAATGATATAGATGTGCCTCCCACACTGGTATCCTTTGCAGTGGATATAGCGAAATCCGGTGAGATTGTGACGCCGGAGCTGAAAACTCCCGGCAGTAAGCTGGTTCGCTTTTCGATAGAGAAGGATGATTTCGATATTCCGGTGTATGATGAAGTGGCCGGGCTTTACAGTGCAATTCATGAATTGACGAAGACAGGAGCAATTGTGTCTGCTTATGCGTTGGATGCAAAGGGAATGGTGGCAGCCGTATCCAAGATGGCATTCGGCAATAAGTTGGGGGTGGTTCTGGATGAAGAACTGACGGAAAGCGACCTGTTCGGGAACGGGTTGGGAGATATCCTGGCCGAGATGCCGACAGACAGAATTGCCCTGCTGGAGGAAAAAGAAATTGATTACAGAGTTGTAGGTACGGTTTCGGAGGAAGCAGCTTTTGTGTATGGCGGAGTCAGGATTGCTATGGATGAGGCTCTCGAGGCGTGGACTTCGAAGTTGGAAAAGGTATATGCCACAAAGGCGGTGAAGGAGACTACGCCCCTTGAAGACAGCTGTTACAGATCAGACAGCGTGTACGTATGCAGGCATAAGGTTGCCAGGCCTACGGTGTTTATTCCGGTGTTTCCCGGAACCAACTGTGAGTATGACAGTACCAAAGCCTTTGAGCGGGCAGGCGCGGATGTGGTTACGAAGGTGTTCCGCAATCTGAGCGCGAAAGATATCCGTGAGTCTGTGGAGGAATTTGACAAAGCGATTGCGCAGGCCCAGATTATCATGTTCCCCGGCGGTTTCTCCGCGGGTGACGAACCGGACGGCAGCGCGAAGTTCTTTGCCACTGCTTTCCGGAATGCACGGATGGAGGAAGCGGTCAGAAGGCTTTTGAACGAAAGAGACGGTCTGGCGCTGGGTATCTGTAACGGGTTCCAGGCGCTGATAAAGCTGGGGCTGGTGCCTCACGGCGAGATCGTGGGACAGGGAGCAGATTCTCCGACCCTGACGTTCAATACTATTAACCGTCATATCTCAAAAATGGTGTACACAAAGGTAGTTTCCAATAAGTCTCCCTGGCTGCAGCAGGCACAGTTGGGCGGTGTGTACTGCAACCCGGCATCCCATGGTGAGGGACGTTTTGTTGCACCGAAGGAATGGATTGACAGACTCTTTGCAAACGGGCAGGTGGCGACCCGTTATTCCGACCAGGAGGGAAATATTTCCATGGACGAGGAGTACAATATCAACGGTTCCTATGCTGCCATTGAGGGGATTACTTCTCCTGACGGGAGGTGTCTGGGTAAGATGGCACACTCCGAGAGACGCGATATGTCTGTGGCTGTAAATATTTACGGAGAGCAGGATATCAGAATATTTGAGTCCGGTGTGGCTTATTTTAAGTAAGATTTTTATAATTCAGAAAAGTCGTAAAATGCATAAAGCAGGCTGCGAGGACTGCGAGCAGGAGTATCCTGCGGTGCAGTACGCGAAGATATGCCCTCATTGCGGCAGCGGGCATACTTATCTGCTGAGGGTAATGAATTCCTGATTAAAGAGAGCGGAGTATGCGATCAGGGTAGCGTAAAATGAAAGAACTGCTGTAAAACGAAAGCTGAAAATTCGTTTTTGCAACAGTTCTTTTGTTCATTATATCAGTTAACTTTACGGCAGCCTGCCCGTCTGGACAGCGTCGGTGAGTTGCTCTGTCTGTACAGAAAAGGTTTGTATCAGCCGCCCAGATTGTTGAGAAAAGCCGCGGTCTTCTTTTCCTGATACGCACCGCCGTAGGTGCCTTCCGTGAGGTGCTTCAGACCTTTGTCCATGAATTCCGCCCAGCTCTCTTTTTCATGCTTTACCAGAATGGGATAATAAAAGACACCGTTCTTCTTTGCGGCATCCTGATCTCCGGGGGCGTCGCCGCACATGAGCACATGGTCCGGTGCGTAGCCTTTCTTTAGCAGCTCGCCGATGCAGAAGGCTTTGCTTCCGGCATCCTGTGCAAGGACGATGTCCGTATGCTCCAGTAATCCATACAGTTCCCATTCGTCAAGCACGGCACCCAGATTTGCGCTGGATACGATAGCTACATCCGCATACTGCTGCGCATAGGCCAGGGCTTCCTTCACACCCTCAAAAGGAAGTTTTTCGGATTCGGGAAGGGCATTGATGGATTCGTTCACGGCAAGGCTCCAGTTTAAGGTCTTCTTCAGGATAACGCTGCCGGGATTTTGTTCTATGGCGTGTTTTACGGCGTCATTGGACAGTTCGGGGCTTTCTGCAGCCCATTTCACCAGAGTCTCCAGATCTTCGATAGCGGTGTACTTTTTGCTGATTTCCTGCAATGCCATGGACAGGCCCTTGAAGCGGTTGATGCCCCGGGTCATGGTGTAGAGATTGATCTCGTTCCATCGGGTCAGGATTTCATCCCGCCATTTTTCCAGTCCCCATTCTGTCACCATGCAGGGGCCGAAGCATTTGATGTGCTTCACATCCATGGTGTCCATGGCGCAGCCGTCGCTGTCAACACAGACGAGAAAGTCTTTTTGTTTTTTGTAGTCAGTCAGATTCTTTGCCATTTTTGTCCTCCTTTTATAATTATATAGCGCCTCCGGGAATCTACAGACCGCTTATTATGTGGCCTACCGGAATGCTCTTTTGCCGATTACGCGCTTTTCCGGGTACCTTTCTGACATAATGCCTGATTTAGCCTTATATCAGCCAATTCCCATCTCTTCCCGGTATGCCTTGGGTGTCTTTCCCTGTAGCTTCTTGAAGGTCCGGGTGAAATAATTGGCATCGGAAAAACCGCAGAGAGCGGCAATCTCGCTCACGGACAGGCTGGACGCGTTCAGCATGGTCAGGGACTGGCGGATTCGGGTATAGTGTATATAATCCGTGATGGTCATGCCCACTTCCTTCTTAAAAAGGGATGAAAGGTAAGAAGAGGAGACCGAGCACATGGAGGCCAGGCTGGACAGAGACAAGTCCGTGCTGTAGTGAAAATCTATATAATCCATGCAGGTCTGTATCAGGGAGGAATAAGCACGCCTGGAATAATTGTTGACCAGAATACAATACTTTCGAATCATGGTGTGGGGCAGGCTTTCCAGCTGCTCCAATGTGATGGAGGATTCAATCTGGATGTTCAGCTGCCGGGACAGACTGTCGATATGGAGCGGATGGACGTGGCTTCGTTCCACAGCTTTGCGAAGCAGGGTATTGAAGGTGAATAACAGGTTCTTCTGCTCACGCATCGGGTCCGCAACCCGGGGTACCAGCCTGTACTGTCGGAAGCGGTGATAGGCATCCATTGCCTGTTGGAGGTTTCCGGCGGAAACGGCAGCCATCAGGGCATTTTCCCATTTGTAACGTTCTTCAATGGCTTTCAGTGCCACGTCGGGCAGTTCGGGAAGACAGTAGTCGAAGCCGGAAGTGGAAAAAAGATGCAGTTCATTCTCGTCTATCTGACGAAAATCCAGGGAAAGTCCAGTCTGCCTTACAAAGAAGCCGATCAGCTGATGCCAGGTATGGAAGGATGGAAAGGTGGGAATACGGTAATAAAATTCCATGAAATCCTGGCGGAGCTGGGGCGGGACTTTCATCTTGTCCGCCAGCTCCAGAACGGCGCTGCTGTTGAGCTGTTCATAGAGAAAGGGGCCGATACAGCAGATTCGCTCTTCCTGTTCATGACATTCTCCTTCGGGGAGACAGAACATGGTATAATGCAGATTCAGATCATCCTTGAACATATAGTAAATGCCTGCTTCCAGATTACGTTCCATTGCGTCAGCCAGTGTGCCGTAATCGAAGTTTTTGAACATTTTTCCGCGGAAACCGTAGTCTATCTCTTCAATCTGTCTGTAATCGGGTCCGAAGTGAAGAACCTGTATTCCAAGATGGCGGCACAATGACACCATGGTCTGATAAGGCTTGGCATTCATGAATATCGCTCCCAATTCTGTACAAGGTAATAGATGTTACAAAAGTATACCACAGGAAGTAAGTGCGGCTTCCCATAAAACATATTATCATAAAATAGTGCTAAAATCAATTAAAATTGTCCTATGAAGTTTGTACAAAATTTAATATAATTTTAAAAAGAGTGTGAAATAATAAGTTGGCATTTTGTAACAATTTACACTCACGCTCAGAAACATTTGCCAACGTTCATACGACGAAAGGGCGCCGGTCATGTTTTAGCCATAAGCAATTTTGTAGATTCCGGCGGGCTTGAGTGTATGATTAATGCCAAAAACGAATAAGGAGGATTATTATGCGAAATCTGATTCATCTGAATCATGACTGGAGATTTATCCAGAAAGATGTGGGGCTTCCCGATACCCTGCCGGAGGACTGGCAGATAATTAATCTGCCTCATTCCTGGAATGCAGTGGACGGGCATGACGGAAACGGAAGCTATGACCGCGGGAGGTATTGGTATGCGAAAAACTTTCCCACACCGAGACAGCCTCTGGCAGGAGGACGGGTATATGTGGAATTTCCGGCGGCAGGGCAGCAGGCACGCGTATATGTAAACGGAAAGGAAGTTGCTTATCATGAAGGGGGATACTCCGCTTTCCGTGCAGATATTACCGATGTGTGTGTGGAAGAGGGAGAAAATCTCCTGGTGGTGGCGTGCAGCAATGAAAGCAAGAGCAATGTATATCCTCAGGCAGCGGATTTTACATTTTATGGTGGATTATACAGAGGGGTCAACCTGATCAGTGTGCCGGAGGTGCATTTTGATCTGGATTATTACGGGGGGCCCGGACTGCAGGTGACGCCCAGGCCCTGCGAGGACGGCGGAGCCACTTTTGAGATGGTATCCTGGGTAACAAATGCTGACGAGAACTTTACGGTAATGTACTCCGTTTATGATGAGGACGGAGAGGAAGTGGCCTCGGCAGTGCGTCCTGCAGAACAGACAAAGGTTACAGTCTATGTACCGGATGCGGACAGATGGGATATCGACAATCCTTATCTGTATACGGTAGTTGCCACTTTGCAGCGCCGGAATGAGGCTTACGATGAAGTGACAGCAAGGGTAGGTGTGAGAAGCTTCTCATGTGACCCGCAGAAAGGATTCTGTATCAACGGCGTCTGGACTCCTTTGCGAGGGGTGAGCCGTCATCAGGATCAGCTTTACAAGGGAAATGCGCTCACAAGGGAAGACCATTATGACGATGCCTGCATCATCAAGGAACTGGGGGCAAATACCATCCGTCTGGCTCACTATCAGCATTCCCAGGATTTCTATGATGCCTGCGATGACCTGGGCTTTATCGTCTGGGCGGAGATTCCGTTTATCAGTGTCATGAATAAGGACCCGGAGGCTCACCAGAACTGTATCAGCCAGATGAAGGAGCTTATCATTCAGAATTACAACCATCCTTCCATCTGTTTCTGGGGAGTATCCAATGAGATTCTGATCGGAGGTATTTCCGAACAGCTGGTGGAGAATCACAAGGAGCTGAATGCGCTTTGCAAGGAGCTTGACCCTACCCGTCTCACCACCATCGCGCATGTGTCCATGACTCCCATAGAGAGTCCCATGCACGGGCTTACGGACGTGGAAAGCTATAACCATTACTTTGGCTGGTATGGAGGTAAGATGGAAGACAACGGACCATGGCTTGATAATTTCCACAAGGTGCATCCGGAGATTTGTCTGGGCGTATCCGAATACGGTTGCGAGGGTATTATCACCTATCACGGACCGAATCCTGCCTGCAAGGATTACAGCGAGGAGTATCAGGCGCTGTACCATGAGCATATGGCGAAGGTATTGGACGAGAGACCCTGGATATGGTCCAGCCATGTGTGGAATATGTTCGATTTCGGCTGTGCGGCCAGAAATGAAGGCGGAGTGGCAGGAAGGAACAATAAGGGCCTGGTGACCATGGACCGCAGGACCAGAAAAGACAGCTACTACATTTATAAGGCTTATTGGAATGAGGAGCCCATGGTGCATCTCTGCGGCAGGCGCTACGCCCAGCGTGCGGGGGAGACCACAGAGATTAAGGTTTACTCCAATCAGCCCACAGTTGCACTGTACCTGAACGGCAGGTTGGTGGAAGAAAAGTCTGCGGATAAGGTATTCACTTATCAGGTGGCTCTGGAGGAAGGCTTTAATATCCTTACAGCGGTATCAGGTGACCTGAAGGACAGCATGACTCTGGAAAAGGTGGAGAAGGAGCCTTCCATCTATGTACTCCCGGAGGTAAATGAAAGGGCGGAAGGCGTAGCCAACTGGTTCAAGCTGGCAGGCGACCTGAATCTGGAAGCTCCCATGGAGTTCCCGGAGGGAAAATATTCCGTTAAGGACACGATGGAGTCGATAGCGGAATGTCCCGAAGCGTTGGAAATCGTGCAGAAAGCCGTTAAGCTTGCCACGAATTTCGACCTGGCGCCCGGTGCGGGAATGTGGGATATGATGAAGGGCATGACGCCGGAGGGCATGTGCGGTATGGCGGGTTCCATGCTGCCGAAGGGTTTCCTGGAAAGCCTGAATGCAAAGCTGATAAAATTTGATAAAAAATAAGAAATGCAGAGGAAACAAAACGTAAAAACGAAATAAATTGAGAAGCGAAAAACAGTCCCTGCACGGAGCCGGTTCCCGGAGAACAGGCAGTCAACAGTCATTTCCCTGAAAATGGGAAGGAAAGTGCAGGGACAACCCAGAATAGGAGAAAAATATGAGTGACACATCCAAGTATTATGGTGAAAACGGTATTCACCGCGTCCCGTTATGGCGTATCGGCGGGTTTGCGCTGAACAATACTGCAACGAACCTGTATCTGTTCCTGATGAACTATGTGGCATACTATCTGGGCGGTTTCGCCGGAGTGGCCACAGTGACGGCCTCCAGCTTTGCAATGATGATGCGTATCTGGGACGGCGTGACGGATCCTTTTATCGGATTCGTGGTTGACAAGACCAACGGCAGGTTCGGAAAGAACCGGCCTTTTATGCTAATCGGCAATGTGATTCTGTTGGTGATGAGTTTTATCATGTACCATGTGACTCATCTGCTGCCGGAGAACAATGCGCTCCGCTTCGGATTCTTCATTGTCATCGCGGCAGTTTACTATGTGGGCTATACTTTCCAGTGCGTGGTCACCAAGTCGGCCCAGAGCTGTCTGACCAATGACCCCAGGCAGAGGCCGTTGTTTGCTGTTTTTGACGGTATCTACAATACCTTCCTGTGGACCGGATTTGCGATTCTGGCAGCCAATCTGCTGGCCAAGCATACCACTCCGGATCTGGACGGCATCCTCACCACGGGCTTCTACCATGATTTATGGCTGATTACGGCTGTCCTCAGCGCCATTTTTACCGCTATCGCCGTGTTCTCCATAGCGCCCAAGGACAGGAGTGAATTCTTCGGAACCGGCAAGGCGGTCAAGGTGGGCCTGAAAGACTACTGGGAGACCTTGAAAGGAAACCGGGCCATCCAGATGCTGGTGGTATCTGCTTCCACCGATAAGCTGGCTTCTTCCGCCAAGACCAGCGCGGTTACCATCGTCCTGTTCGGTGTGGTGGCCGGAAACTTCGCTCTGAACGGAACGCTGACAGGCTTTGTATCCATACCCAGTACGACTCTCCTGATCTGCGGCGTGGCGGGACTTGCCACCACCCTGGGACAGAGGAAGGCCATGCTGATCGGCTCCTGGGGGGAAATCATTGTATGCGGCCTGCTGAGCGCTCTCTGGATATTCGGAGATCCCATGAGTATGAACGGCGCGGACGGCAGTCTGAAGTGGGGATATTTTGCAATCCTTTATGTGGTGCTCAGCATCGTGCAGGGGGGGTTCCAGGGTGTCGCCGGCAATATCGTGATTCCCATGACGGCAGACTGTGCGGATTATGAGGTGTACCGTACCGGGAAATATGTGCCAGGCATGATGGGAACCCTGTTCAGCTTCGTGGATAAGATTATTTCTTCGCTGGCACCCATGGTGGCAGGCTTGATGTTCGCGGCCATCGGGTTTAAGGATCAGCTTCCCAACGCCAGTACGCCTTACAGTACATCTTTGCTCTATGTGTCGGTATTTCTGGCATACGGCATGATCATTATAGGTTGTCTGTGCAATGTGGTGGCCCTCAAATTCTATCCGCTGACCAAGGAGAAAATGGAATCTATTCAGGCCGAGGTTGCGGCAATCAAGGCAAAAGCAATGAAAGAATCTGCGTAGAGTTGCCGTGAAGGATGTACATAAAGACATAAGGGCTGCAGAAGCAGCGTGTTATGAGTCCGTAGCCTGAGCAGGTATTTTGCCAGGTGTGGCGGCATTAAAGCGGGTTTCAGGATGGTTATAAAGAATAAAGGAGTGCCGGCATGAAGAAGACAAATTCCGGTAAGGCGAAAAAGGAAGAGGTTACGATGGAGGAATACCTTGCCGCGAAAGCGGAGTTGGACGCCGTGAGGGAGGAATACGGCGTCAGGCCCAGGGAGGGAAGAATCTCCAGAGCCATCTCGGAATTCTTTAACAAGAGGGATGTAAGAGAGCAGCAGACGGTAAACCGGAAAAAGTATCTGTTGTTGGCGCTTTTCACCGGATGGATGGGCGGGCATCGCTTTTATGCCAGACAGTGGGTGGTAGCTGTCCTGTACCTGGCCCTTTTCTGGACCGGATTTCCACTGGCGATGACGATCATAGATCTGCTGGCGGCGATTCCCAAGGAAACGGATAAAGATGGAAATATCTGCGTATAATATGTTTTACATGAAAAAATGGTTCACAGAGCGGATGTTCAGAGAGTTAGGCGGGACTTTTTCTACCAGAGAGACGGATGGTGGTGGCAACAGGTTCCGCCGAAACTTTAAATTCAAACTGGTAAAATATGGATGTGTGTCAGAGCGGTGCAGATTATGAGAATCTGTATCAAAGAAAGCTGTATTGTGCATAGAAGAAAGGAGAGGATTGCAAAATGGTTGATATGAAAGCGAAGCCCTTTTATTTGTCAGACGAGGACTGTAAATGGGTGGAGGACACAATCGCAGGGATGACATTGGAGGAGAAGATTGGGCAGCTGTTCTTCAATATGGGCTCCAGCAGGGATGAGGAATATCTGAAGATGACGGTGAATAAATACCATATCGGAGGAATCCGTTACAATCCCGCCACGGCGGACGAGGTGTATGAGCAGAACCGCATTCTCCAGGAGAACAGCAAGATTCCGCTGATCATTGCCTGCAATACCGAGAGCGGCGGAGACGGTGCCTGTGTGGACGGTACCGCCATCGGCAGCCAGGTCAAAATCGGCGCAACCCGCAATGAACAGTATGCGTACAATCTGGGCTATATGTCCAATAAGGAGGCAGCAACCATCGGATGTAATCTCTCCTTTGCACCTGTGAGCGACATACTGTATAACTGGGAGAATCCTGTCATCGGTATCCGTACTTACGGAAACGATGTGGACAGGGTTGCCGGGATGACCAAAGCGTACATGGATGGCGCTCATGCCAATCCGGGCTTTTGCTGTGCGGCAAAGCATTTTCCCGGCGACGGGCTGGATTTCAGAGATCAGCATGTGGCCAACAGTGTGAATGATTTCAGCTGTGAGGAGTGGGACGCTACTTTTGGAAAAGTCTATCAGAATCTGATCGACAACGGTCTGGAAGCCATCATGGCAGGGCATATCATGCAGCCTGATTATACAAGGCATTTCAACCCGGAGATTGCCGATGACGATATTATGCCCGCAACGCTTTCACCGGAGCTGATTAACGGACTGCTGCGCACAAAGCTTGGCTTTAACGGCATGGTGCTGACGGACGCTTCCCATATGGTGGGACTGACCTGCCGTATGAAACGCTGCGATCTGATGCCTGCAGCAATCGCAGCCGGCGTGGACATGTTTTTGTTCTTCAATGATATGGACGAGGACTTCGAAGCAATGAAGCAGGGATATCTGGACGGAAGAATCACGGAGGAGCGTCTGAATGATGCGCTTCATCGGATACTTGCCCTGAAGGCTCATATGGGATTGCATAAAAAGGCAAAGACAGAGTTGGTTCCTCCCAGAGACCAGATACACGAGATTATCGGCTGTGCGGAGCACAAAGCCATGCAGAAGGAGATTTCCGACAAGGCTGTGACCCTGGTGAAGTACAAGGATAAAGATGTTCTGCCTGTGACCCCGGAGAAGTATAAACGCATCATGATTGTCTATGTAAAGGGCCTGGAAGCACCGGGACTGGGAGCGCTCATGGGAAAGAACAAGGTGTCGCCTGCGGAGAAGCTGCGGGAAAGGCTGGAGACCCGGGGATTTGAAGTGTTTATTTATGAAAGCCCCATCCAGAAGCTGATGAAGCAGATGGAGGAAGGCGGAAAGCCGGATATTAATCTTTATTTTGCGGGCAAGGATGCCATCAGAGATTTTGTGGCAAAGCAGGATCTGATTATTACCCTGGTGGACATTCCGGGCGGTTTTCAGCCGGTGGCAAGGCCTGCTTTCGGCATGACAAAGGGTGGCGGAGAGATTCCCTGGTATGTGCATGAGATTCCTGTAATCGTTATCGGCACGAAACAGCCGTTTGTATTGGCAGACATTCCTCAGGCCCGCACATATATCAATACCTATGACGTACTGGATACCACTTTTGACGCGCTGGTGGAAAAGCTGACCACAGGGCCGGAAGCATTTACGGGACAGGACCCTGTGGACTCCTTCTGCGGTTTGTGGGATACCAGGCTGTAAGGGAAGAGAGTATCCGGCCTGACCCTGGTTGCACTGTAATAGAAAGACGTATTTTCGGAAAAGATATACGTGATTCAGGTTATTGTTTTCATTCGGTAAGACAAGTGTTATAATAATACAGTATCTACCCTGTCCGGTGCCCCGAGGATTTACGGACGCATCACTTGGCGGCAGGAAATTCCCGACCATGAGTTGGCACTGGGCAGGGATGCTGCGGAACTGGAAAACAGCAGTATCCTCATTCAGTACCCCGAGGATTTACGGACGCATTACTAAGCGGCCGGAAATTCTTTGCCGTGAATTGGTGCTGGGTGGGGATACTGCGGAACTGGAAAACAGCAGTATCCCCATTCAGTACCCAGAGGATTTACGGACGCATTACTAAGCGGCCGGAAATTCTCTGCCGTGAATTGGTGCTGGGTGGGGATACTGCGGAACTTGTAATAGGAGGAACTATATGGGAATGCAAATGGGTTTTCGCTGGTACGGCGAAGGCAACGACGACATTAAATTGTCGGACATTAAGCAGATTCCGGGTGTGACCAGCATCGTATGGGCACTGCATAACAAGATGCCCGGCGAAGTCTGGGAAGTGGAAGAGATTGCGGAAGTACAAAAGCAATTGGAGCCCTATGGCTTTAATATGGACGTGGTAGAGTCGGTGAATGTCCATGATGACATCAAGATCGGTCTGCCCAGCAGAGACGGATATATTGCAAATTATATCCAGACCATCCGCAATCTTTCCAAATTCGGAGTTAAGGTAATCTGCTATAACTTCATGCCGGTATTTGACTGGACACGTACTGATCTGTTCCATCCGGTGGGAGACGGCTCCACGGCTTTATATTATGAGGCAGGCAAGATTCATGACGATCCGAAGGAGATGGCGGATTATATCCTGAACAATCTTCATGGGCTGACTTTCCCCGGGTGGGAGCCGGAGCGCATGGCGAAGCTGGATGAACTTTTTGAGGCTTATAAGCCGGTGACCAAGGAGAAGCTGTGGGAGAATCTGAAATATTTCCTGGAGCAGCTGATGCCTGTCTGCCATGAGTGTGATATCAAAATGGCGATTCACATGGACGACCCGCCATGGGATATTTTCGGATTGCCCCGCCTGTTGGTGGATGCCGCATCCGTGGATAAATTCCTTGCCATGGTGGATGATCCCTACAACTGTCTGACATTGTGCTCCGGCAGCTTAAACGCAAATCCGGAAAATAATGTGGCAAATATCGTGCGCAAGCATTGCGAACGCATTGCTTTTGCCCATATCCGCAATGTCAAGCATTTCGAGAACGGTGATTTCTCGGAAGCCAGCCATCGTGACTGCGACGGTGATACAGGCGTTCTGGATATTGTAAAGGCATATCATGACTGCGGCTTTAACGGTTATATCCGTCCTGACCATGGACGTCATCTGTGGAATGAAGGCCCCGGCAATGTGCGTCCCGGCTATGGTCTGTATGACCGGGCGTTGGGAATCATGTATATGTGGGGCATCTGGGACATGCTTGACAAACTGGAAGAGCAGAAATAAATTCAGTGAAACCGCTTGGATAGTACTGTGAAAATCCTGTATCTTGCCTGTGGAAACTATGTGGTCAG
Source organism: uncultured Acetatifactor sp. (assembly GCA_910586775.1). Classification (GTDB taxonomy): domain Bacteria; phylum Bacillota; class Clostridia; order Lachnospirales; family Lachnospiraceae; genus Acetatifactor. The sequence goes on from CAJUJN010000044.1 coordinate 22,301, forward strand.
AAAAATGTTTTGATTCTCTGGCAGGACATCCGTATGCTGCATTCCGGAGGGAAGGGGACATCCAGGCAGATTTCAGGAAAGGAAAGGTGTTGATTGCAATGAAATTGCTTGATATTAAGAATGGTATCGGCTCCCAGTGGGCTGAAAAAGGGTATCAGATGCCGCAGTTTGACATTGAGGCGGTGAGGGCGAAGACACACGAAGCGCCTGTGTGGGTGCATTTTGGCGCAGGAAACCTGTTTCGTGCATTTCCGGCGGCTATTTTGCAGCAGACACTGGATTCGGGGAAATATGACAGAGGTGTCATTGTCGCGGAAGGATTTGATTTTGAAATTATCGACAAGGCATATGCGCCTTATGATAACTTAAGCCTGCTTGTGTGTCTGCAGTCTGACGGCAATATCCAGAAGAAGGTTATCGCTTCCGTGACGGAGAGCCTGAAGGCGGATGCGCAGTTTGAAGCTGACTGGGCAAGGTTGGCGGAGATTTTCGCAAATCCCAGCCTGCAGATGATTTCCTTTACCATTACGGAGAAGGGCTACGGGGTGGCGCCTGCGGATCTGGAGAGAGGCCTGAAGCCGGTGCTGATCATGGGTAAGGTAACGCTGCTTCTGTATGAGCGCTTCCTGGCGGGAAGGCTGCCGCTGACGGTGCAGAGCATGGATAACTGTTCCCATAATGGAGACAGGGTGAAAGCTGCCGTTATTGCCTATGCGTCCAGATGGGCGGAAGAGGGACTGGTTCCCGGGGAGTTTCTGGAATATGTACAGGATTCTTCCAAGGTGACTTATCCCTGGAGCATGATAGACAAGATTACGCCCAGGCCGGACGAGAAAGTTCAGAAGATGCTGGCTGAGGACGGATTTGAAGACAACTATACCATCATTACGGATAAGCGTACCTATACGGCTCCTTTTGTCAATGCCGAGGAGACGGAATATCTGGTGATCGAGGATGATTACACCAACGGACGTCCTCCTCTGGAGTTGGGCGGCGTGTTGTACGTGGACAGGGAGACAGTGGATAAGGTGGAGCGGATGAAAGTTTGCACCTGCCTGAACCCGCTGCATACGGCAATGTCTATTTACGGCTGTATCCTGGGATATGACCTGATTTCTGCGGAGATGGATGATGAAGATATCAGAGGGCTAATCACCAAGCTGGGCCATATCGAGGCAATGCCTGTGGTGGTGGACCCCGGTGTGCTGAAGCCGGCTGACTTTATCGATGCCGTGCTGAACCGCCGTCTGCCTAATCCGTTCATGCCCGATGCGCCTCAGCGTATTGCTACGGATACCAGCCAGAAGATTCCTATCCGGTTCGGTGAGACTATCAAGGCTTATCAGGCGCGGGGATTGAATATGGATGATCTGGTGCTGCTGCCGTTGGTGTTGGCGGGATATGCGCGTTATCTGAAGGGTGTCGACGATGAAGGAAAGGCTTTCGAGCCGTCTCCGGATCCGTTGCTGGAAGAGCTGCGCGCTATCGTTGCCCCGTTGAAAGTGGAAGAGGGAGAGCAGGACTTCTCCTGTCTGAAAGCTTTGTACAGCCGTAAGGATGTATTTGGCGTGGATTTGTACGCTGCCGGATTAGGTGAGCGTATTGAGGGAATGGCCGCGGAACTGTTTGCCGGTCCCGGAGCAGTGCGCAGGACGCTGCACAAATATGTCTCCGCGCGTTAAAGTTTTGCGGAAAATCATTTTGTAGATAATGTATATGTAAATAAAACAATAACCGCCGCATGAAAGGGTCAGCATACCGTTTTTCCGTGTATGCCTGTTCTTGCGGCGGTTCTGGTTTAGCTGCAGTCCCTGTTCTCCTTTTCTTTTTTTGGAAAACACTCTTGAAATATGCCTGTGGGGCATGCTATATTGATAGAGGTGTCGGCGGCCGGGGAGTACCGGGAGCGGCTGAGGAGAAGCAGACTGGAACTGGCGGAGGACAGGGTATGTTGGAGACATTTTATCCGGATCACGAGGCGGAAAGCACGTATGGGCTTGCTTATGAAAGTTTTTATGAAAAGGGCTTCCGGGGGATTATTTTTGATATAGACAATACATTGGTGCCCCATGGCGCCCCGGCGGACAAGGCAGCGGTGGAGTTGTTTGCGCGGCTGCATGAGATGGGCTTTGAGACGTTGCTTCTGTCGAACAATAAGGAACCCAGGGTAAAGAGTTTTGCGGAGAGCGTGGGGGCAGAATATATTTTTAGGGCAGGAAAGCCCGGAAAGGCGGGTTACCAGAAGGCCATGGAGCGTATGGGGACCGTGCCGGAGACCACACTGTTTGTGGGAGACCAGCTTTTCACGGATGTGTGGGGAGCGAAGAAGGCCGGAATCGTGACTTACCTGGTAAAGCCTATCCATCCCAGGGAGGAAATTCAGATTGTATTAAAGCGCCGCCTGGAGTGGATTGTTCTGTTTTTTTATCACAGGAGGGCAGCAAAAGCAGAGAAGAAAAGAGGCAGGTAAGCGGGTGCGGCAGGCGGCATGCAGATGGCGTGCAGACGATTTGCATTAAAATCCCGCCTGAAAGAAACCTGCACTTCAGACCAGAACAGGAGAAAAGATATCATGATAATAAACGGTTACACACGTACCTGCGGGGTGATGGGAAATCCGGTGGAGCATACCATGTCGCCGGCAATACATAACACATTGGCGGAAGAACTGGGAGAGAACCTTGCCTATGTGCCCTTCCGGGTGCCGGCGGGGCATGTGGGGGAGGCAGTGAAAGGGGCTTTTGCGCTGAATCTGCTGGGTGTGAATGTGACGGTACCCTACAAGAGTGAGGTGATTCCTTTTCTGAAAGAAATTGACCCGCTTGCGGAGACAATCGGAGCGGTGAACACGCTGGTGCGTGCGGAAGGGGGATTCAGGGGCTATAATACGGATATGCCCGGTCTCTACCGCGCCATGTGCGAGGACGGGGTTGCCATAGAGGGCGAGAAGATGCTGATTCTGGGAGCCGGAGGCGTAGCCAGGGCGGTGGCTATACTGGCGGCGCAAAAAGGGGCGGAAGAGATCATCCTGTTGAACCGTACTTTGGAGAAAGCGCAGAAGATAGCCGAAGAGGTGAACGGACTGGCAGGAAGGCAGCTGGCGACAGCACGGGAAACGGGGGCATATGCGTCCCTGCCCGGTGACGGTTATCTGGCAATACAGGCCACCAATGTGGGAATGTTTCCCAAAACGGAGGAAGCTGTCATTGAAGATGCGGCATTTTATGAAAAAATCCATACAGGCTACGATTTGATTTTCAATCCCGCCGAGACCAGGTTCATGTCCCTGGTAAAAAAGAGCGGCGGCAGGGCTTTCAACGGACTGAAGATGTTACTGTACCAGGGAATCATTGCCTATGAGCTCTGGACCGGGGCGGAAGTGGATTCCGATTTGGCGGAGAAGGCGTATGCAGAGATGAAGAAAGCAATAGCAAAACAATCCGATGTGCAGTAAACATATAAGCGCGAAAAAACGAAAGCGGGAGACAGAAGATGAACCGGAAAAATATCATACTGACCGGTTTCATGGGCAGCGGAAAGACTTCGGTGGGTTTGCGTCTTTCCTACAGGCTGCGCATGCCGGTAGAAGACACGGATAAGATGATAGAGCGGCGGGAAGGGCGTTCTGTGACAGAAATATTTGCGGAAGAAGGGGAAGCGTATTTCCGCGAGAAAGAGACGATGCTGTTGGGGGAACTTTCAGACAGAAAAGGGAAATGTATCTTTTCCGTGGGAGGCGGTACTCCGGTGCTGCCCCAAAACCGGGAACTTTTAAAACAGCTGGGTGTGGTGGTCTGTTTGAGGGTGAAGCCGGAGACGGTATACGAGCGCCTGAAAGAGGACAAGAGCAGGCCTCTGCTGCAGTGTGAGGAGCCGTTGGGGCGCATCCGGGAACTGATGGAGAGCAGGAGAGAGGCTTACGAATCCTGTGCGGCCCTGGTTTTGGATGCGGACGATTTGAGTGTAGATGAGATTGTGGAAAAAATAGCGGAGGAGGTGTGCAGGATGAAGCTTCTGGTCATAAACGGCCCGAATATCAATTTTCTGGGCATTCGGGAGAAAAGTGTATACGGTACACAGAATTATCAGTATCTGTTGGACATGATTCAGAAAAAGGCGGATGAAACAGGGAATGACATTACCGTATTTCAGAGCAATCACGAGGGAGCCATCATAGACAGAATTCAGGAGGCCTATTTTGACGGTACGGAGGGCATCGTAATCAATCCGGGCGCTTATACCCATTACAGCTATGCAATCCGGGACGCTCTCGCCAGCATTACGGTACCGAAGGTGGAAATCCACATCTCGGATATTATGAGGCGGGAACCATTCCGGAAGGTGTCCGTGACAGCTCCGGTCTGTGATAAGCAGATTTACGGAAAGGGGCTGGAGGGGTATCTGCAGGCCATCGACTTTATTCTTTCGTGGGTTTAATATCCTGCAGCCGGCGGCGGGGCGGTTCATTCCAAACCCCATGGAGAATATAAAGTATGAGATTTTTGAACTTTTTTTTCAAAAAGAGTTGAAATGGAGCTTGAGGTATACAGGTCTTGCCTGGAACCCGCTCTTCATATGTTGTAAACAATATGCATAAGACAGATTGGAGCGATTTCACAGAAAACGAAAGGATTGCGACGCAGAATGCAGTGTTATTGGTTGGGCTGTTATATCAGATGTGTAAAGTAAAATTAGTGAATAAAGCCAGTGGTGATAGTGATATGAATTCCATCAGCAGAGTAGAAGTCGATAAAGCGCTTAATACATCTATGCAGGTTATGGGGAAAATAGAGCCATATATAGCATGAGGAATATGGCAGAAAGATGTCTTGCAAAGAACAATACCTGCAGAGCAGAAATATGTAATAGTGTACCCTGTTCTTCCCGATGAAGAGAGCTTCCGCTACATCAAATACATTCAGAATGTCCTGAGATTGCTCCAGCATTTTTTGGACCTTCTATTTGCTGCAGGAGGTCCAGCTGCATTCCATTGAGAGTGAGCTGGAGCAGTGTGGGGAGGACTCACAATCTAAAACATTTGCCAGATGAAATATATAACGAGTGAACGCTTCTGCAAATCAAGGATAAGAATGGCAAACGATTGCGCTCACGAGTATAGCTGATAGCCGTGCCAGGATGATATCTTCAATGTTTTGGAGAATATGGGTCCTTTCATGGTTGCCTTTTGGCCAAATCAGCGGGATTACCGACAGGAGGGCAGAGAAGGTTCAGAAGCAGGCAGGGGCGAGAGAAAAGGAATCCCGCCCCTGTCAGCCTACAGATTATCAAACACCACAGTTTCTTTTTCCAGATCTGTCACCACATCCTGATTGACACCCATACGCCGGGTAATATCCTCCATATCGGCAGCCAGATTTCTGGTATTGTCTGCCATACCGGCGATTCCGGAGGCACTGTCATCGATGGCTTTGGTGATTGTGCCGATGGAATCTGCGATTCCGGACATGGAATGTGTCAGACTCTGGGTCTGTTCATGGAAATGGTCCATGGTTTGGCGGATGTAGGCGGCATCTTTCTTATATTGGCTGCCTGTTTCAACAAATGTCTGAAATTCCTTCAGGACGGACTGGCTCATGTAGTCAACCAGAAGCTGGGCATTTTCGGAAAGGTTGTAAACGGCTGCAGTGACTATATCATTGATTTCCTGGATGCGGTTTGCGGTTTCCTGGCTGGAATTGGAGAGTTCCCGCACTTCTCTGGCAACCATGGCAAAACCCCTGCCTGCCTTGCCGGCATTGGCGGCTTCCACGGAAGCATTCAGGGATATCAGCCTGGTCTGTTGGGAGATGGCAAGGATATCGTCGGTGAGGGTCTTAATCCGGTTTACGCTCCTGCTCTTTTCGATGGCGTCATTGAGGGACTGCAGGATTTCTTCAGTCTTTGCGTTGGTGGTTTCCGCACTGTTCTGGGCGGACTGCTGCAGAGCGTCTGCACGGGCATTCATCTGGACAGTGTAGGAGGTGATGGCGCTGCATTCCTCAGCAATTGTCTGAACATCCTGCCGTACGTTTCCGGCACTGTTATTGATTGCCGATACATTTCCGGCGACATCCTGAAAGGTTGCTGAGAGCTGTTCTGCAAGGGAGGAAAGGCTGGACGCGCTTTTCCGGGAGGCCTGTGTCCGCTTCAGCACTTCCCCGGTCATGCCGTTGATACGCCCCGAGCTTTCCCGAATTGTCTTCAGAATATTATGAATGGGGATTACCACATAAACGGAAATCAGCCTGAAGTCGGTTAATACCAGGAGGATGCAGGCGATGGCAGCCGCAATGCCCACCGTCAGAGAGACAAAATATACAGAGGAAAGATGAGACCTTGCCTCGACAGTCTGTTCGCTGATGGATGCGTTCAGGGCATCGATATCCGCTTTCATGGCATCGGCGAAGTCTGCCACATCGCTGTTGGCCAGGAAATAGGCATCCTGGGTTTTATGGCTTGCGCTGGCGCATACCAGATGGACCAGGGCATGTTTGAAATCGGCATAATTGTCCAGGAGAGATTGATACCGTGTCAGATCCTGGGGTATCACAAAATTCTCATATTCCGAAAGCATATCGTCCAGAAGCGCTTCTTCTTCTTTAATCTGCTGAACCAGCAGGATCATGGTATTATAATCCGTGGCGACAATGTGGCTTAGGGCCATTTTATGGATATCCATGGAGGACTGGCAGATTTCGGCCAGCCGGCTCTTGCCCTCCATGTAATTGTCGGCGATATTGGAGGCGCTTGCATTTACATTGCGGATATTGATGACAGAAAGTATGTTTGACAGCAATGCCACAAGGCCCAGAAGGGCGATGGGGATGATCAAACGATGCTTTAAGCTGATATTTTTCATGATGGAAAGTACTCCTTTTCTATTTGGAAATGGACGGAACCACACCGGTTCGAAGGTATCCTGCCGTGAGGAAAGAGGCATGGACTCCCGGCAGCCCGGACGAGGGAAAAACAGGGGCTGTATAAGCGCGTCTCAGGGGGCGGTGATTCCCGTTACCATGGTGTCAAGCTGTTCCTGAAGGGTTTTTCCCGAAGGGTTTCCGGCCAGAAGCTCTGCGGTAAAGGAGGTAACAGGCTCCCAGAAATTTCCGCCGATGCGCTGCAGGCAGGAGGATTCCGACTGCTCCAGGAGAGCGGCAATGGCAGGGGAATTCTGGACCTCTTCGGAGGAGGCAGCATTTTTGTTGGAAGGTCCCTGGCCCCGCAGCAGGAAGCGCAGCTCCTGGTTTTCCTCGTTTGTGATCCAGTCCGCCAGTCTTGCTGCCCAATCTCTGTACTGTGAGTAAGCATTCACGCCTATCAGCTTATAGCCGGAGAATGAAGCCATCTGGACCTGTTGTCCCGCGCAGGTATAGGAGGGCAGCTTTGAAGCGCCGAAGCCGCGTCCCCATGCTTCTTCTACAGCCAGCGCATTCCATACGCCGCTGATACCGGCTATGATGGTGCCGTTCTGGACGCCTTCCAGGAAACCGGCGTCATCCGTGCTTAAGAAACCGGAATGCCTGGCCATGCCTGTCATGGCTTTTGCCACGTCGGTTCCCTTGACAGCCCCTTCCGTATCGTTCCAGGTACAGTAATTGGTGATGCCGTCATCGTTAAGGCCCACGGTGAGTCCGGTGTTGCCGAAGAAGGAGTAAACATACCAGCCGGAGGACCAGTCCATGGAGATTTTCTTCCCCTGTTCCCCGGCGATATCCATCATATTGTCCCAGGAGAGGATATCTTCCTCCGAGAAATACTGTTTATTATAGTAGAGAAAATATCCGTTATCCGCAGTCAGGGGATACGCATAGAGAGTATCGTTCACCGAGGCGGCGGAGACTGCTTCAGGCAGATTTGCCGAGCGCACCATGTCTGCGTTTTCAATGGGTTCCAGGGCTCCGGCGGCCACCAGGGTGTTCAGCTGGTCGTCCGCAAAGGCAAAAACATCTGCCCCGTTTTCCAGATCGGCCATCAGGGCATCGGTGCAGTGGCTTTCGCTCTGGGGTTGATATGTAATCAGAAATTCGGCTTCGTCACGGTATTTTTCCTGAAATCCGTCAAAAATCTGACGAAGCAGTTCTTCATCCTCCTCGGCACCCCAGACGGTCAGCCGGACAGGGCCGGAATCGGTGTTCTCTTCTTCGGCGGAAGGGGAGCTGTTGCTGCTGTTCTGGCATCCAGACAGGGAGACCGCCAGTATGAAAACGGCCGGAAGGAATAAGCGAAATCTTCTTTTCATGACATTCTCCATATAGTGTGTATTTTTAATATGATTTTAACATTTTGCCGGATTCTTTGCAATTCATTTTTGGGAAACCGGGGCAGATATCGCTTTCATTTGTGATGGTTACAACACTTCCCACTCAAATTGGCAATATTTTGTTCCGCCTTGCTTCACCCATATTGGTACCGCTTACAAAGACTGAGGGCATTTTTTGGATAAATTTAACATCTTTTTTATTTGTTAAATTTCATATTTTGAAGAAATTGAAAAAATCCCTTTTTTTGTTTCTCAAAGTGTGGTACAATTTTTGTGTCATAGGGAAGTGTATACAAATTACAGGAACCGCCTCGCGAACTCTGTAATCGAAGGAAAATAACTGCTGTGGGTTTAAAGTCGTTCTCCTTGTATTTTACGGCTTTTTCCTACAGAAAGCTGCGGCAGTTATTTACTGACAATTCCTGAGAATAAGGAACCGGCATAAAATATACTGCACGTTGATGAAATTTACAGTAAACTGCGTATTTCGTGGAGCGCCGTATGCAGGCGCTTTCAGGTACGGTCAGGGTGTTTATGGATGGTTCCCGAAGAAAGGAGAGGGATGGCAATGAACGAGACAGATAAGAACTGCGCCGCAAAACCGGAAACCGGGTATTATCTGGCGATTGATATCGGAGCATCCAGCGGACGCCATATACTGGCTCATCTGGAAGAGGGCAAAATGGTACTGGAAGAGGTACATCGTTTCCCCAACGGAATGGTGGAGAAGGACGGCGAGCTGGTCTGGGATGTGGAGGAGCTTTTTGCGCAGATTAAGCTTGGCATGAAGAAGTGCGCAGAGCTGGGGAAGATTCCTGTCAGCGTGGGTGTGGATACCTGGGGCGTGGATTTTGTGCTGTTGGACAGGGAGGGCAGCCGGATCGGCAATGCGGTGGCATATCGTGACGGGCGCACGAAAGGAATGGATGAGGAAGTGTATAAGCTGATCCCGGAGGATGAGCTGTATGCCCGCACCGGGATCCAGAAGGCGATATTTAACACGGTCTATCAGCTGATGGCTTTGAAGACAAAGAAACCGGAGTACCTGGAGAAGGCGGAGACACTGCTGATGATGCCGGATTATTTTCACTACTTGCTTTCCGGCGTGGCGGTGACGGAATATACGGAAGCCACCACCGGCCAGCTGATTACGCCGGATACCAAAGAATGGGATATGGAGCTGATTGAAAAGATGGGATATCCGAAACGTATCTTCCGAAAGATTGTGGCTCCCGGCACCGAAATCGGCAGTCTGGCGGACAGTGTCAGGGAGGAAGTGGGATTTGACTGTAAGGTGGTAGTACCAGCCACCCATGATACCGGTTCCGCGGTGCTTGCGGTGCCCACAGACAGTGACGATGCATTGTACATCAGTTCGGGAACCTGGTCCCTTATGGGAACCGAACTGATGAAGGCGGACTGCTCCCCGGAGAGCAGGGCCAATAACCTGACCAATGAAGGCGGATACGACTACCGTTTCCGCTATCTGAAAAATATCATGGGCTTGTGGATGATCCAGTCCGTGAAGAAAGAAATCGGCGGGGGTCTGGGCTTTGGAGAAATCTGCGAGATGGCTTCCGGATGTAATATTCCTTCCATTGTAGACTGTAATGACGATCGGTTTCTGGCACCGGCCAATATGACAGAAGAAGTGCGTAAAGCCTGTGCAGAATCCGGGCAGCAGGTGCCGGAAGGGCTTGCGGAGGTGGCATCCGTTATCTACAACAGCCTGGCGAAATGCTATGCGGAGACCATAGTGGAACTGGAGAGCATGACAGGGATCAAATATGACCGTGTTCATATCGTGGGCGGCGGCTCCAACGCGGAATACTTAAATCAGCTGACGGCAAAGGCTACAGGAATCCCGGTGTATGCGGGGCCTGCGGAGGCTACGGCCATCGGCAATGTGGCGGCGCAGATGATTACGGCCGGGGAACTGGCAGGGCTGAAGGATGCCAGGGCATGTGTGTTCCGTTCTTTCCCGATCCATATTTATCAATAGAAAAACGGTTTTACGAAAGAAAGCAGGGATTGGAAAGGATGCTAAGCGTCGGGACAAATGCCGGTATGGTAAGTCAGAAGACGGCAGACGGATATATTCTGCAGATATAAAGACAGAAGATGGAATTGAATACAGCGATTTGGAATCAAAATAAGAAAGGAAAGAGAAAATGACAGCAAAGGAAAGATTTGAATCTGCAAAAGAGATATACGCATCCTACGGCGTGGACGTGGAGGCGGCCATCGCCAGATGCATGGAGGCGCCCGTAGCCCTACACTGCTGGCAGGGGGATGATGTGACAGGATTTGACCATGACGGGCCTCTGACCGGAGGCATCCAGACCACCGGTGATTACCCCGGAAAGGCGAAGACACCGGAAGAGCTGATGCAGGATATGGATAAGGCACTGAGCCTGATGCCCGGTAAGAAAAAGCTGAATCTCCATGCAAGCTATGCAATTTTTGAGCCCGGCGAGTTTGTGGACCGTGATAAAATTGAGCCGAAGCATTTTGCAAAGTGGGTGGAGTTCGCAAAGGAAAGGAACATGGGTATCGATTTTAATCCCACTTTCTTTTCCCATGATAAGGTAAAGGACGGCCTGACCCTGTCCAGCCCCGATGAGGAGACCAGGAAGTTCTGGATTGAGCACGGCAGGGCGTGTGTGCGTATTTCCCAGTATTTTGCAGAGGAGACCGGTGTTCCCTGCGTCATGAATATCTGGACCGGTGACGGCTATAAGGATATCCCGGCTGACCGCATGGGGCCCAGAATGAGATATAAGGAGTCCATCGAGGCGATTTTGTCCGAGCCCTTTGACAAAAATAAGGTGAAACCCTGCGTAGAGTCCAAGGTATTCGGCATCGGCGTGGAGGCATTTACAGCGGGAAGCGCGGAATTTACATTAAGCTTTGCAGCTACCCATGACGGCTGCCTGCCTTTGATGGACAACGGACATTACCATCCTACTGAAGTAGTATCGGACAAGATTCCTGCGCTGCTGTGCTTCTATCCGGAAATCGCTCTGCACATTACCAGACCCATCCGTTGGGACAGCGACCATGTGGTTCTCTTTGACGATGAAACAAAAGAGATGGCGAAGGAAATCGTCAGATGCGACGGCCTTGACAGGGTTTACATGGCGTTGGATTACTTTGATGCCAGCATCAACCGTGTATCCGCATGGGCCATGGGATTCCGCAGCTGGCAGAAAGCGCTGCTTTCCGCTATGTGCACGCCCAATGCCGAGTTGAAGAAGCTGCAGGATGAGAACAGGATGACGGAGTTGATGGTGCAGCAGGAGGCGGTAAAGACGCTGCCTTTCGGCGACGTGTGGAATGAGTACTGCGAGTGCTGCGGCGTGGTGTCCGACAGGGACTTCTTCAGTGAAGTCAAGAAGTATGAGGACGAAGTTCAGTTAAAGAGATGATCAGGTAAAGCAAAATACCACGTCTGACGGGAAAGAGGCATTCTTTCAGAAAATGGCTGCAGCCGGGTGCCTGTTCGGTACTCCGGCTGCTTTTGTATGGGAAAATGTTTACAGGAAACTGTCCGGGCGGAAATTGGATTTGATTAGAAACGGGCTGATATAAGAGGAGGCATTCAGGGCAGAATGCATTACAAAGATCGGCTTTCCGCCGGCGGCAGAGGAAGGGAGCATCGATGAATAATATATTTGGCGTAAAGGTAATGGAAGATTATATCCGTATGTGCCATGACGGTGTGAGACAGGGCTGGCATGAGAGGAACGGCGGAAACCTGACCTACCGCATGAAAGAGGAAGAGGTGACGGAGTGCAGGCCTTATTTCAGGGCGGAGCCGGGTCCCTGGGTGAAGCTGGGAGTGGAGGCCGACAACCTGAAGAATGAATACTTTATTTCCACAGGAAGCGGAAAATTCCTGCAGAATGTGGGACTGGAGCCTCAGAACAGCATCTGTATCGTGGAGATTAACGAGGCGGGAGATGCCTACCGCATTGTCTGGGGATTGGAGAACGGAGGAAAGCCCACAAGCGAGTTTCCGACTCATTTTATGAATCATTCCGTGAGGAAGCGTGTGACGAATGGTGCCAACAGGGTGATTTATCATGCCCATACGCCTTATGTGATTGCTTTGACCTATGTGCTTCCTCTGAAATCTGAAGTGTTTACCAGGATGCTCTGGAAGAGCGCTACGGAGTGCTGCGTGGTATTTCCGGGCGGCGTGGGCGTGGTACCCTGGATGGTGCCCGGCGGTCCTGAAATTGCGAAGGCTACCTGCGTGCTGATGGAGAAGTTTGACGCGGCTGTCTGGTCGTTCCACGGATTGTTTGTATCCGGCCCGGATTTTGATACGGCGTTTGGGCTGATGCATACCATTGAGAAGGCTGCGCAGATTGCTTCCATAGCGTTGGCAGCCACCGGAGGAAAGCCTCCCAGGCAGGTGATTACGGATGACAATCTGCGGGATATCGGCAGGGATTTCGGAGTGACTCTGAATGAGGAGATTCTGAACTTTGTTTCGGGTGATGAGCTGTATTGCTGATGGAATACATACGCACAGCCGGAAATATGACCTGAATAAAGCCGTTGCGCTGCTGGAAAAGCTGTTGTGACGGCTTTATGGCATTTGAAACAGAAGGTGTTATCTGTATCGGGGAGCAGGGTGCGAACGGATGGGAGACAGGGGATAAACAGCGGGAAAGAGCAGGAGAAAATATGGAATCGGTAAAATATTATGACATTGGTTTAAATCTGTTCTGCCGACAATTTCCGGATCCGGAGAAAATCATTGGGGAGGCGGCGGATAACGGTATCGGCTGCATTTTAACCGGAACAGATATGAAAGAAAACAGGAGAATAAATAACTTTGTGAAGACGCATGATGTTTTCGGTACGGCAGGCATACATCCCCATAATGCGGATTGTGCAGGTCAGGAAGATTTTCTTCTTATTGAGAAGCTGCTGCGGGAGAATGACAGAATGGTTGCGGTAGGGGAATGCGGCCTTGATTATGACAGGATGTTTTCCACAAAGGAGAACCAGATCAGATGTCTGGAAAAGCACATCGTTCTGGCGGAAAAACTGGGAAAGCCTCTGTTTCTCCATGAGCGCAGCGCTGCCGGGGATTTTATAAAAAGGTTTAAAAATCATCCGGATATCTGTAAAAAGTCGGTGGTTCACTGCTTTACAGGAGATAAAGCCACACTGGACAAGTATCTTTCCATGGGATTTTCCATCGGTATTACCGGATGGATTTGCGATGACCGTCGGGGAAGGGAACTGCGCGATGCAGTGCATATCATCCCTCTGGACAGGATTCTGGTAGAGACGGACGCGCCCTATTTAACGCCGAAAAATGTGCCGGGACTGGAACGGACGAATGTGCCCCAGAATATCAGGTATGTTGTCGGGGATTTGGCTAAATATATGAAGGTATCGGAGGAGGTACTGACAGAGAATGCACGGAAAAACACGGAAAGAATATTCCGAATCAGGCGGAAGGAATAAAGCTGAGCAGATAAAATTTCAAAAAAATTTCAATAAGTGAAAAAACATCTTCCCAATCCGGCATATTTGTGCTATACTTAAGGTCATGGAAGCATAGCTCAGCTGGGATGAGCGCTCGCCTGACTAGCGGGAGGCCAAGGGTTCGAGCCCCTTTGCTTCCATTAATCGAAAAAAGCCGCAAACTCAATGATTTTCCAGTAAAATCAAGGGATTGCGGCTTTTTCCATAGCCGAATTTATAAGATGAAATTATGCCGGATAAATGAAATTTATAGTATTTTTTGTCCAGAATTTTGTCCAAGCCTAATACCGTTTGCCAAAGTCCCATTTCCCATATCCTCCGTTCCTTTGATAAGTCTATTATAAACTAATATTGGTTTGATACCAATGTTACTGTTCACTGGCCCCATTAGGCCATTGTGAAAAGTGCTGAAATTTATTTT
>CAJUJN010000045.1 GCA_910586775.1 uncultured Acetatifactor sp.
AAATAAATTTCAGCACTTTTCACAATGGCCTAATGGGGCCAGTGAACAGTAACGACGGAAACAGAAGCCCCTCAGGAAACTTTGATTTTTTGTTGTGCAAATCTCTTTTTTCATGTATAATAGAAGCAGGTAAAGGTTTATGATTTGGGAGAAACCTTTATACTCTGGAAAGAAGAGAGGTATCAGCATGAATACGGTGGTTACGATTGGAAGGCAATTCGGCTCGGCGGGCCGTGAGATTGGCAAGAAAGTGGCCGAATATTTTGACATTAAATTTTATGACAGGGATCTTTTGACCAGGGCGGCAAAGGAAAGCGGATTTTGTGAGGAAATGATACAGAATCACGATGAGCGTCCCACCAATTCATTTCTGTATAATCTGGTTATGGACACATACTCCTTCGGTTATAACAATTCCTCTTTTGTGGATATGCCTATCAGCCACAAGGTATTTCTGGCTCAGTTTGACACCATTAAGAAAATTGCAGACGAAGGTCCCTGCGTTATTGTAGGCCGCTGTGCGGATTATGCTCTGGCGGACAGGAACAATGTGGTTGACATATTTATATATGGGAACGAGTCATGCAAGATCAAGCGAATTATGGAAAAGTATGACCTGAGCGAGAGCAAGGCACGGGATATGATCATCAAGAAGGATAAACAGCGTCAGAGTTACTACAATTACTATTCTTCCAAGAAATGGGGACGCGCCGACAGTTATGACCTGTGTATCAACAGCAGTGTGCTCGGAGTAGACGGCACGGCAAAACTGATTACCCAGTATATCGAAGATTTTGAAAAAAGAAATTGAAAAAAAGGGATTGACAGTTTATAGTATGCCGTGTTAAACTGCTATAGTATGTATTAGACAGGATTGAGATGTGTTTTATCTGCCATCTGCATGCATGTTAATACATGATGTATGTCAATACATTTGTATGCCGCATGATTCGGTAGAAGAGTGTCCGTCCGGATGCCACCAAAATCAGCGAGTAAAATGAACCGAAGGTTCATAAAGGAGGTGCCTAATTATGTACGCAATTATTGCAACAGGCGGAAAGCAGTACAAAGTTTCGGAAGGTGATGTCATCTATGTGGAAAAACTGGATGCAGAAGCTGGCAGTGTTGTTACGTTCGACCGTGTTATTGCAGTAAGTGACGAAGGCCTGAAGGTTGGAGAGGATGTCGCGAATGCAACCGTATCCGCCAGTGTTGTAGATCAGGTCAAGGGTAAGAAGGTTATTGTATACAAGTACAAGAGAAAAACCGGATATCACAAGAAGAATGGTCACAGACAGCTTTACACAAAGGTCAAGATCGACAAGATCAACGCTTAAATCTTATGACGACAATTACCGTCCGCAAGGACAAGAACGGTTCCTACAGAGGTTTCTACTGTAGGGGACATGCAGAATACGCAAAGCGCGGCAAGCCTGATATTCTCTGTGCTGCCATATCAGCCCTGACGATAAGCACGGTTAATTCTCTGGAGGAACTGGCCGGTGAACAGATAAAGGTTACGGCAGACGAAGAGAGCGGCTTCTTCAAATGCGATTTTGAAGATATTCTGCAGGAGAAATCAAGTTTCCTGGTAGATTCCATGGTGTTTTCTCTGGAAAATATCAGCAGAGAATACGGCAGGAAATATTTGCAAGTTAAATTCGAGGAGGTGTAAACCATGTTTCATATGAACCTTCAATTTTTCGCACATAAAAAGGGAGTCGGTTCCACAAAGAACGGCAGAGATTCCGAGTCGAAGAGACTGGGTGCGAAGAGAGCTGACGGTCAGTTCGTAAAGGCTGGAAATATTCTTTACAGACAGCGCGGAACCAAGATTCATCCCGGCGTTAACGTAGGAAAGGGCGGGGATGATACTCTGTTCGCACTGGTTGACGGTGTCCTTCGTTTTGAGAGAAAAGGAAGAGACAAGAAGCAGGCTTCTGTTTATCCTGTAGAGAAATAGTTCGAAACGCTCCGGACTCCAAACATGTCGGTTTGGAGTCCGTGTTTTTTGTGTATAGTTTATTAAGAGGAAATATGCATTGGCGTACCGGCAGTACTGAAAGCAGGGAAAAGCATATCTCCTGTTTGCTTATACGTAACAGAAAGGCGGCATCATGTTTGCAGACAGAGCAAAAATTAATGTGAGAAGCGGAAAAGGCGGGGATGGACATGTATCCTTCCGGCATGAAAAATACGTGCCTGCAGGCGGCCCGGACGGCGGTGACGGCGGCAGGGGCGGAGATGTCATTTTTGTGGTAGACGAGGGATTGAATACTCTGATTGATTTCCGTAATGTCCGAAAATATAAGGCCGGTGACGGTGAACCCGGCGGGAAAAAGAACTGCCGTGGGAAGGACGGAAAAGATATTACGCTGAAAGTTCCGCCCGGAACCGTTATCAAGGAAGCCGGGAGCGGACAGGTCATTGTGGATATGTCCGGCGATAATAAAAGAATAGTGCTTCTGAAAGGAGGCCGGGGCGGCAGCGGAAACCAGCATTATGCTACAAGTACCATGCAGGCACCCATGTATGCCCAACCCGGGCGTCCGGCCAGGGAACTTGAACTGCTGTTGGAATTGAAGGTGATTGCGGACGTGGGCCTGGTAGGCCTGCCAAATGTTGGAAAATCCACTTTGCTGGCCAGGGTTACCAATGCAAAGCCCAAGATAGCCAATTATCATTTCACTACTCTGAATCCAAATCTGGGCGTAGTAGATCTGGATGGAACCAAAGGTTTTGTCATAGCGGATATTCCGGGACTTATCGAGGGAGCTTCCGAGGGGGTGGGACTGGGATATGAATTTTTGAGACATATCGAGCGGACAAAAGTGATCATTCACATTGTAGATGCTGCCGGTACGGAAGGCCGGGACCCGATTGAAGATATTTATACCATTAACAGGGAACTGGATGCTTATAATCCGGATATTGCCAAAAGGCCTCAGGTCATTGCCGCCAATAAGATAGATGCGATTTATGACAGGGAAGACAGTGCTCTAAATGCCATTAAAGCGGAATTTGAGCCAAAAGAGATTCCGGTTTATCCTATTTCCGCGGTCAGCGGTGAGGGTGTCAGAGAACTTCTCTATCATGTCAACGATATGTTGGAAGGACTGGGACAGGAAACTACTGTATTTGAGCCAGAGTACAACCCGGAAACAGAACTTCTCAGAGATTCGGATGAAGGTTATACGGTGGAGTATGACAGTGACAGAGAGGAATATGTGGTTGAAGGTCCGAAAGTAGAAAAAATGCTGGGTTACACAAATCTGGACAGCGAAAAGGGATTTAACTTCTTCCAGGGTTTTTTGAAATCATCCGGTATTCTGGAACAGTTGGAGAAACTTGGAATTGAAGACGGGGATACCGTTAGGATGTACGGACATTCCTTTGATTATTATAAATAGTACAGAAAACAACAGCTTTCGAGAGGGACAGGATAGCCGTACGGAGAGATTGCTGTATATTAAGAGGAAAAGTTCATGACGAGTAAGCAGAGGGCATATTTAAAAAGTCTCGCAAATAATCTGACACCGGTTTTTCAGGTAGGAAAGAGCAGTCTGACACCGGAACTGACACACGCAATTGGCGAAGCATTTAACAGGAATGAGCTCATCAAAGTAGCTGTATTGAAAAACTGTGATGACGATCCCAATGTAATTGCAGAGATGGTTGCAGGGAGGACACATTCCCAGGTAGTACAGGTAATTGGCAAGAAATTTGTATTATATAAACCTGACAGAGATAACCCCAGAATCGTACTGCCGAAGTAGACATACAGTACAGGGTGCCTTTAGGATGGAAATTTTGAAATGCTGATCAATGATTTACAGGACAAATATGGACTGTCTTATCGCTTCGGAGTGATGGTCCCGATGTTGTATCGTAATTGGAAGGTGTGACAGATATGCGTCGAATTGGTATCATGGGTGGAACATTTAATCCCATTCATATGGGACACATGATGCTTGCAGAGTGGGTGCGGGATGCTTTGAGACTGGATGCCGTATGGTTTATTCCCACCGGTTCTTCCTATATGAAGGATTCCAGAGAGATTCTGCCGGGCAGGGAACGTCTCCATATGGTGGAACTGGCCATCAGGGACAATCCGTTTTTTGAATGTCTTGATATGGAAGTTGCCAGAGAAGGCCGCACTTACAGCTATGAGACACTGGAACAACTGAGGGCTGTTTATCCGAAGGATATATTCTATTTTATTGCAGGCGCAGACTGTCTTCTCACAATTGACAGTTGGAAGAATCCTGAGCGGATTTTCAGCAATTGTATTTTGGCAGCCGCAGTAAGAGGCGATGTATCCCTGAAGGAGATGGAGAAAAAGAAGCGGGAGCTTGAGCAGAAATTTTGCAGCCAGGGGAAAATACAATTGATTCCTTTTCTTCAGCTGGAGGTTTCTTCCACAGAGATACGCCAACGTATTTTGCAGAAGCGCAGCATCCGGTACCTGGTGCCGGACAGAGTAATTGCATATATAGAGGAAAAGGGTTATTACTGTGAAAAAGACGAATCAGTTGAAAAAGATCAGGAAAGCAGTTGAAAAAGTACAGGATGCCAAAAGATTCGAACATACTCTGGGGGTGGAGTACACAGCCGCGGCACTTGCCATGCGATATGAATGCGACATCAATGATGCCCGGACTGCAGGATTACTTCACGATTGTGCCAAATGCTTTTCGGATGAAAAGCGTCTTTCTATCTGCCGGAAAAATCACATTAAAGTGACAGAAGTGGAGAGAAAGAATCCTTTTTTATTACATGCAAAGGTCGGCGCATATCTTGCCAGGGAAAAATACGGAATAAAGGAGCCGGATATCCTTAATGCCATTCAAAATCATACCACAGGCAGAAGGAATATGAGTCTTCTGGAGAAAATTATTTTTGTGGCGGACTATATAGAACCGGGGCGGAAGCATGCTCCTAATCTGACCGAAACCCGGAAGCTTGCCTTTATTGATATCGATCGGGCTCTGGTGACGATTTTAAAAGACACTTTGGAACATCTGAAGCGTTCAGGGGGAGAAATCGACCCCATGACAGAAGAAACATGGCGTTATTATTCACAGCATTGATGTAAGGAGAATTTATGGAAAACAGAGTTTCTACAGGAACAGGTGCAAGGGAATTGGCCCGTCTGGCTATTCAGGCGCTGCAGGATAAAAAGGCACAGGATATACATGTCATTGATATCAGTGAGGTGTCCGTTATTGCAGATTATTTTATCATAGCAGGCGGTACCAATAAGAATCAGATTCAGGCATTGTGTGATAATGTACAGGAGGTTCTTGGAAAGGCAGGATACCCGGAGAAGCAGACGGAAGGATATAATACTGCAAACTGGATACTGATGGATTTCGGAGACGTCATCATCCATATTTTTGACAGGGAAAACAGGCTGCTTTATGACCTGGAACGTATCTGGAGAGATGGCAGACAGGTAGAAATCAGCGAATTGGAAAAATAGTATGCGGAATAAATGCCGCATGAGAGGATTTACATGACTCTCTCATGCGGCATTTATTTTCCTGTGTAACCTTTCGGCTGGTTCACCGGATGTTACTTTTTAATTCATGACAACAGGATTCAATTTATGTCTGATTCCTGCCGTCAGGCTATGCTTCACCCTTGTTGCCAAGGTGCATATAGAAGCTGATCAGATACAGGCCGCAGAGACCGACGATTGCGTAGACGATTCTGGAAAGCCATGACATATCGCCGAAAATAAACGCAACCAGGTCAAAACGGAATATTCCGATCAGTGCCCAGTTAATTGCACCGATAATGGCAATGGTGAGGGCAGTGCCGTCCAAAAATTTATTTCCCATTTTCATACCCTCCGTTAATCTTTTGAAAATGAACCGCACGGCAATTTATACTCACGGTCAAGACATATGTCCGACAAAATGTATAATGAGTATAAGCTTCCGGCCCTATTAATATTTGCCGAATTTCAGAATTTATACATGAATTAAAATTTTGCTGATCAGCGGTAACATTTTATCTAACGATAACATTTTATCTAACGATAACATTTTATCTAACGATAAAAGCGGAAGACACCGAATACCTTTCCCAGAATCTGACAATCATCAACGATAATGGGATCCATGGTATCATTTTCGGGCTGCAGGCGGATATGGCCGTTCTCACGATAGAAAGTCTTCACCGTGGCGGAATCATCGATCAGCGCAACTACGATTTCGCCGTTTTGCGCAGTACTGCAGGAATTGACGAAAACCCTGTCACCGCTGAAGATTCCCGCATTGATCATGGAATCGCCGCGGACATTCAGTATGAAAGACTCTCCTTTCGGAACCACATCTGCCGGAACAGGAAAATACTCCATAATATTTTCTTCCGCAAGAATGGGCTGCCCGGCCGCCACATTACCGATGACAGGAAGGCTGACCATTTCTGTCCGAACCATCTGGAAGCTGTCGTCGCAGACTTCGATTGCTCTGGGTTTGGTAGGATCTCTTCGGATATAGCCGTTTTTCTCCAGGGTCTCCAGATGGGAATGGACGGAAGATGTGGATTTCAGACTGACTGTCTCACAGATTTCTCTGACGGTGGGCGGATAGCCTTTTTTTAGAATTTCATCTTTAATATAGTTTAAAATTTCCTGCTGCTTGGGTGTTATTTTTCCAAATGCCATATATTACCTCCTGAGTTACTGTACATATTATCTATGTAGGTTTACTGTATCGCGTGAAGCCTGTATTCAGAATATATACTCGCACTCAATAACATTTGCCAACGTAAATGTATAACGAGTGAGCGCTTCTGCTTAAACAGGACAGAAAGCGGCAAATGAATGCGCTCACGAGTATAGTTTTCCCTGTGATTCCCCTTTGAGAATGTATTCCACGGAAAATCTTCAGCGGAAAAATTGTTTCATTCCGCAGAATATCCTGTTTTCTAATATCTAGTCTACCATATAAATCCGGAAAAAGCAAACATATATTCCAAAAATATGTTCGCTTTCTGCCGCTTTTCACGGTTTTTCCCGAAGATGCACATACTGGGCAGCCCGTCGCCTGCGTTCGTCTGCCTGGGCAGCGTAATGCTTTCTGGTGGTGTTTACATCTTTATGCCCGAGCACATCTGCCACCAGGTAGATGTCGCCTGTCTCCCGATATAATGCAGTTCCGTAAGTGCTTCTGAGTTTGTGGGGAGTAATTTTCTTCAAGGTTGTCACTCTGGAAGCGTATTTCTTCACCAGATTTTCCACGGCACGCACGGTAATGCGGCGGTTCTGCATGGAGAGGAAGAGGGCGTTTTCATGTCCCTCAACGGGAATCATGTGCTCCCGTTCTTCCAGATAGTCAAGAAGAGCAGTTTCCACCTCGTCTCCGAAGTAAACGATAGCTTCATAGCCGCCCTTTCGGCGTATCTTAATTCCGCATACGTCAAAGTTTACATCGTTGATATCCAGTCCCACACATTCCGACACACGGATGCCTGTACCTAAAAGCAGCGTCAGCAGGGCGACATCCCGCACTTTTGTCTTTTTGTGGTATTCCAGTTCCTTTTTGGTGAGTTTTGTCCCGTCCTCCACCTGGTCCAGAAGCATAGCCACTTCATTCGGCTCCAGACGGATGATTTCCTTTTCATGTAGTTTGGGCATGGCGACCAGGGCGGCGGGGTTTGTCCCTATCATCTCGGAACGATAGAAATAATTGTAAAAACTCCGAAGCGCTGCCAGCTTTCTTGATTTTCCACGCTCATCATTGGTGATATCCCTTCCGTCCTTCTGATACAGGGACATATATTCCAGGTATTCCTCGATATCCATCCGGGTAAGCTCATTCAGTATGGAGAGCGGAAAATCCTTGATATCCATCCTGGAATACACAGCATTCTGTTCATGAATATACTCAAAGAAAAGTCTGATATCGTAGGCATATGCCAGTCTGGTCCGCGCGGAAGTATACTCCTCAATGCCCCTGAAAAAAGTCTTGCAGAAAGAGGGTAAGGTCTCCAGGACAGCCCGCATTTTCAGGACATTCTGTTTATTCTGTTCATCATGATAGTTATTCTTTTTCAGTACAGCCATTGTTCTGTGCCCAACCTTTCATATTGCCGTTCTGGATTGCTGTGAACATTCTTTCCTTGACTCCGGGGTTTTCCAGATTCAACTGACGGAGCAGATTTTTGACATACTCCCGCTTGGTATAGCCGTCTGCGGGACAGGGACTTTTTACTACAGGAACCTGATATTTGTTTACGAATCCGATGACATCTGCTTCCCTCATATACATAAGGGGCCTGATTACGGTGAGTTCCATTCTGTCCAGGTAGGTTACCGGTGCAAAGGTGTGAAAACGTCCCTCAAAAATAAGTGACATCAGCATGGTTTCCACTACATCATCCTTGTGATGGGCATAGGCCACTTTGTTGCAGCCGGCGGATTTGATGGCCTGATTCAGGGCCCCCTTTCTCATCTTTGCGCAGAGAGAACAGGGGTTCTCTTCTTTGCGGTCCTCAAAAATGATTTTGGCGATATCTGTCTCGACGATGGTATATTCTACTTCCAGTTCTCCGCAAAGTTCTTTGATTTTGTCAAGATTCAGGTTCCGGAAGCCAAGGTCCACGGTTACGGCATGTATATCGAATTTTCTGGGATAAAACCGTTTCAGTCCGTGAAGCGCATACAGAAGCGTCAGGCTGTCCTTGCCGCCGGAGATACCTATGGCAATTTTGTCCCCTTCTTCTATCATATCATAATCATCCACAGCTTTTCTTACATAGCTTAATACCTGCTGGAGTTTCATTATCTATAAATCCTTTCTGTTCATTTCCGAAGTGCATCATAACTATATTCATTATTTTAGTATTTTTCGGGAATAAAGACAATAGCCAATTATATTTTCTTCATGGATGGATATAATGGAAGGAGAGCAGATAATCAGCTTACAGGATGGTAAATACAGGATGGAAGAGATTCCATGGAAAGGAGTAAAAGAATGGATTTTTCTAAAAGTATTACAAAGGACAACCTGATGAGGGCTTTCGCCGGGGAGAGCCAGGCCAGAAACAGATATACCTTTGCGGCGGCTCAGGCAAAGAAAAGCGGTCTGCAGGTAATCAGTGCAATATTTGCGTTTACGGCTTCACAGGAGCAGGAGCATGCGGAGATTTTTTATAATCACCTGCAGGAGATGGCCGGAAATACGATTTTCATAGACGGCGGATATCCGGTGGATATTTCGGATAATGTGGCGGATCTGCTGGCAAAAGCGCAGCACAATGAATATGAGGAGCATGACTCTGTCTATAAATCTTTCGGCGAAACAGCCAGACAGGAGGGATTCAGCCAGATAGCGTCGACTTTTCTGCAGATTGCGGATATTGAGAAGGTTCACGGAGACCGTTTTGGCAGATATGCGCAGCTTATCCGGGAAGGAAAACTTTTCGTATCGGATGTGGAAGAGGAGTGGATGTGTCTGAACTGTGGTTTTGTATTCCGCGGAAAGGCTGCTCCGGCAGCCTGCCCTGTATGCAAACACGACCGGGGCTATTTTATCCGCTTTGAGTTGGCTCCTTATGAAGGCTTCCGGAAAAAGATATAAATTTCGACAGAATTTGGCTTTCTTCAGCAAAAATTTAGAAAAGCCTACTTGTTATATGGATATTTTGATAGTATTATTGATATGAGGACATTAGTTGGCAGTGAGGAACTGCTGAGAGGTAATTTTGTGGATTACATGTTATTTCAAGGCGGTTCCTGATTCGAAAAGTCTTTTCTTCAAATATTCTGCCGATATGATTTCTTAGGTTACCGTAAAAATAAACAAAATATCGACAGCGAGGGAGAAGGGATATTTTATGAAATTCAAACTTAATAGTAAATATGTCCGTTGGGGAATGACAGCATTTCTGGTGATTGCAGCGTCAATGACTTTTTATTATCTTGTATTTAACAGCTCCAATATTACGGAAAAGGTCAGCACAGTCATGGGGATTCTGTTGCCAGTGGTGTTTGGCCTGGTTACCGCATATCTTCTTACACCGGTGCTTAATTTCATGGAAGGACGGATTCTGATTCCTCTTTTTGATAAATGTCAGATCAGGCAGACGGCGCGGCGCAAAAATCTCATCCGCGGAATCGGTATCCTGGTGACGGCATTTTTGTTCGTGGCTTTGATTTACGGTTTGATCTCTGTGCTGGTTTCTCAGATTGTACCCAGTGTCCAGGGAATTATCGCAAATTTTGATTCCTATGTCAGCAATGTGAGCAACTGGATCAATCAGGTACTGGACGATAATCCGAAATTCGGCGAGCATGTGTCAAAAACTCTGGATAAATCTTACGAACAGCTGGAAGACTGGCTGAATCACATCATCCCGGGCACGGCTACGCTGATTAAGACGGTTTCCCTCAGTTTTATCAATATTCTGGATGTTCTATGGGATTTTGTGATCGGATTTATCATTTCAATCTATGTTCTGGCCAGCAAGGAGCATTTTGCCGGACAGGCGAAAAAAATGGTTTACGCAGTATTTGAGAAAGATACAGCCAACAAAGTTATCAACAGTTTCAGGTTTACACACAGGACATTTATCGGATTCTTAAGCGGAAAACTTGTGGACTCACTGATTATCGGCGTGTTATGTTTTATCGGAACGTCGCTTATGAAAACACCCTATGCCATATTGATCAGCCTTATCATAGGAGTAACCAATATCATACCTTTTTTTGGTCCTTTTCTGGGAGCCATTCCCAGTTGCATACTGATTTTTGTAGTGGATCCCATGCACCCTCTCAACTGTGTATATTTTGCGCTGTTTGTGCTGGCGCTCCAGCAGTTTGACGGCAATATCCTGGGGCCGAAGATTCTGGGAAGTTCTACGGGACTGACAGGTTTCTGGGTAATTTTTTCCATTACGCTTTTTGGCGGTTTGTTCGGGGTCATCGGCATGATAGTAGGGGTGCCCATATTTGCGGTTTTTTATGCCGCTGTCAGGGCTGCGGTCAGCGGTATGCTTGAAAATAAGAATCTGCCCAGCGAGACAATGATATATGAAAATCTGGACTACATAGACGAAGAAGGATTTCATGAGACACTTGCCAGAACAAAGAAAGCCCGAAAAAAGCAGCAGGACAATTCAAAGGAAAATTCCGGTGAAGGAGAGGACATGACGAGGAAAAAGGAGGATATGCCAAAATGAGATTCCTGGTGCAGAGAGTTATCAGAGCTGCCGTAGCTGTGGACGGTAAGACGGTAGGGGAAATCAGCAGAGGTTTTCTGGTATTTGCAGGTATTTCAAAATCGGATGTTATGGCCGGAGATTCTGTTGAGAAACAGGGTTCACTGGATAGACATTCCCTGGAAATTGCCGAAAAAATGACGAAAAAGCTGCTTGGGCTGAGGATATTTGAGGATGAAAATGGGAAGACAAATCTTGACCTGAAAGCGGTGGGAGGGTCGATTCTGCTGATTTCCCAGTTTACATTGTACGCGGACTGCCGTAAGGGAAACAGGCCTTCGTTTACCAATGCCGGAGAACCGGAGAAAGCCAAATTGCTCTATCAGTATATTATTGACCTGTGCAGACGGGAGATAGAGGAGATACACACCATGGAGGAAGTACATTCCATGGAGGAAGTACATTCCATAGAAGAAGTACATTCCAGGGAAGGAACCCGTTCTTCGGCGGAGGGACATTTGCATGGTAAGGTGGCGGAGGGGATATTCGGCGCGGACATGAAAGTAGAGCTGGTCAACGATGGTCCATTTACGGTTCTTCTTGATTCTGATGAAATTCTGCACTGAAACGTGCACTTTCCGGTATATTTTGCCACTGTAATATTCAGAATATTAAATTGTTTTCATGGAAATTATATGATAAAATATGACTATCTTCCGGAGATGAGCCAGAAAAGGGGAAAGATTTTTGGCAGTATTTTAAGGAAAGGAGCGTGTTGATAGTTGTGGGAAGAGTTGGGGATTAGCGGCGGAACGGCCATCATGGTAATGATTGCCCTGTACTTTATTATAAAATGGGCGGTCAGGAACGGAATCAAGGAAGCTTACAGAGACATGAAGCACGATAGCGTCAACGAAGATTAGCAGACAAGGAGGGCGGGGTATGATGAACGTAAACAATGCAGCATGGTTATGGACACTGGCAATGTCAAAGACAGGAAGTATTTTTATACCGGTACCGGTGATTATCCTGGTTATTGTATTGGTATTGCTGATACTGATTGCGATATCAGGATATGTAAAGGCATCCCCTGATACTGCGGTTATCATTTCTGGATTGCGGAAAAGGCCCAAGGTATTGATTGGAAAAGCCGGAATCAAGATTCCTTTTCTGGAGAGAAAGGATGAGCTGAATCTTCAATTGATTCCCATTGATGTAAAGACTTCAAACGCTGTTCCTACGGCAGATTACATAAATATCAATGTAGATGCCACTGTGAATGTTAAAATCAGCGACAATGAAGAGCGCCTTAAGCTGGCGGCTCAGAATTTTCTGAATAAAAACGCAGAGTACATAGGCCGTGTGGCAAGAGAGGTTCTGGAAGGCAATGTTCGTGAGATTGTGGGCAAGATGGCTTTGGAAGAAATGGTTTCCGACCGGCAGAAATTTGCCATGCTGGTAAAAGAAAATGCTGAGCCGGACCTGGCGGCCATGGGACTTGATATTATCAGTTTCAATGTACAGAATTTCGTGGACGGAAACGGCGTCATTGAGAACCTTGGTGTGGACAATATAGTAAAGATTCAGAAAAATGCCGCAATATCCCGTGCGGAGAGCGAGAAAGAAATTGCAAAGGCACAGGCCAACGCAAAACGGGAAGCCAATGAGGCCGAAGTAAATGCCGCTTCCGAGATTGCCAAGAAGCAGAATGAGCTGGCTATCAGAAAAGCTGAGTTAAAGCGAGAGGCTGATATCAAGCAGGCAGAAGCGGATGCCGCCTATACCATACAGGAAGAAGAACAGCGGAAGACAGTGGAGATTACCACAGCCAATGCAAATATCGCAAAGCAGGAGAAAGAAATCCTCCTGAAGCAGCGTGAAGCCGAAGTTATGGAACAGGCCCTGGATGCCCAGGTGAAGAAGAAGGCGGAAGCCGAAAAATTTGCAAAGCAGCAGCAGGCTGATGCGGCGCTCTATGAACGGCAGAGGGAAGCGGAAGCCCGTCAGTTCGAGACGGAGAAAGAGGCCCAGGCAATGAAGGCCCAGGCTGAGGCAAAGCGTTATACCATGGAGCAGGAAGCAGACGGTATCCGTACCAGAGGATTCGCGGAAGCAGAAGCTATCCGGGCAAAAGCGGTAGCAGAAGCGGAAGGTATTGAGAAAAAGGCGGAAGCCATGGCTAAGATGGGTGAAGCGGCGGTACTTGAAATGTATTTTAAGGCATTGCCCGAAGTGGTTAAGAATGCCGCCGAGCCGCTGGCCAACGTGGATAAGATTACCATGTACGGTGACGGAAATTCATCGAAATTAATGAAGGATGTCATGGGAACGGTAGTACAGATTACAGATGGCCTTAAAGAGTCTACAGGGGTTGATTTGCAGGCGGTTCTGTCGGGATTCCTGGCAGGGAAAGCTGCCACTGCCATAAGTGACTCGAAAGATGCCGGAAGCAGGGGAGAGCAGTAACAGGTGCGGTTGAAGATAAGAGACATATTATATTTGGTTTGCCATCCGAAGAAAAAGTGAAATATGTATATTTAGCGAATAGTTAAGAATTACAATAGATAGGAATCGCATTTAAAATCAAGCCTCGGACATAGTAAATTGTTCGGAGGCTTGATTTATACTCGTGAGCGCATTCATTTGCCGCTTTCTTGTTTAATCTCTCCGGGTCTGATTCCCCACAGCTCTGCTGCGCAACAAACTAATGATTGGCAAATGTTTTCTCCGTGAGTAAATATTCTGATTTCAAAAATTGAAGAAGGTACATTGAAGCAGGCGCGACAAGGGTATATTGAAGTAGTGTACAATATATAACTATTCGCAAAAGAATAGTTTAACGAATAGTTACGTTTCTTTTCGCGCCTTTTTGGGACCATCCCGGGATTTTCACAGAGTTTACGTTTAGTTCACTTTTTACAGAACTCACCCTTCAGAAAAGAAATAAGCCGCTATCTGTGCCCTGGAACTGAAAGGTTCTGTTTCCAACAGCTTTTTTACTTCCTCTTTGGAATAAAACCTGGCCTCAATCTGTTCGTTTTCAGATGTGTGGTCCTCAAAGCTGCCTTCGACTTCAGCAAAGGCAATATATGTGGTGGTATCAGAAAAGGCGACTGCAGCAAAGGAAGGCGGAAGGATTTTTTTAATTTTCCTGACATGCAGGCCGGTTTCCTCATAGAGCTCCCTTACAATGCATTCTTCGATGGACTCGTCAGGCTCCAGCATTCCCGCACACAGATTATAGACGCTACGGTTAACCCCCATTCTGAATTCGTGGAGTAAAAGCAGCTTATCCTGACAAGTGGCTACAATGGACACGCCGCTGGGCTTTCCTCCGATATCTGCAATGTCAGCCAAATCCCGCCTGCTGACGATTTCATACTTTTTCTCCTTCCCGGCCTTATTCCGGTAAGTAATTTCGTAATTTTTTAAGTATTTTCCGTCTTTGACTTTTTCCAGTTTCAGAACTTCCATTGTGTATTTTGAACTCCTTTCATGGCAATCATATCTTTAAGGTTATATCTATATCCATTCTTGTACGGATTACTTTATTGTACCTGCCCAGGTGGGCCTAATCTGCTGAAAATCCAACGACATGTCATATGCCATTGCGGCCACTGTCATCAGCACCAAAGCGGAACAAATTTTCAGTATGGCTCTGAAAACTGTTCCTGAAGCGGTCTGTTGATTTTCTTTCGGGTGATTTCTACAAGCCCAAGGGCTGTTATATCTACTACATTTGTAGGAATACTGTCTCTGGACACCAGTTCCTTCAGATATTGCAGGAGTTCCCGTTTATCACCGGGAAGCTGCATATTAATGAAATCCACGATGATAATTCCGGATAAATTGCGCAGCCTCAGCTGACGGGCAACTTCCCCGGCAGCTTCCAGGTTGATATTCAGGTAGGTGTCCCGGGCATCTTTTCCCGACTCGTATTTGCCGGAATTGACATCAATTACCGTCAGAGCCTCAGTAGGCTCAATGACCAGATAAGCCCCTGATTTCAGCCACACACGGCTTTCCAGAGCATCTTCCAGCTTTTTGTCCACGGAATATAACCCCGAAAGTGACAGCATATCATCCTGATAGAACCGTATTTCCGGACACGTTCTTTTTCCTGTAAGGCAGTTTTCTTCTGAAGAATGAATTTTTTCCACAGATTCATCGGTTTTCCGTATTTTCTGTATCAGCCGTTCATAGATGTCACTCTGGTCCGTGACAATTTCCAGATTCTGAATGGTATCAAGCGATAAATGCCTGAAAACCATCTCCATCTCCGTATCCGCTTCTTTCAGGCAGGTAAAGCAGCTTCTATGCAGCGCGGAATGAAGTAATCCGATATATTGTGCCGACAGCGCATAAAAACGCTGCAGCAACTCTTCCGCACTCTCCGTCTCTTCCGTTTTGGTTCTGACGATGAGGCCGGTGAGCGGAAGCCTTCGGGATTCCGGCCAGATGATTCCCTCTGCCTTTCTGTTTTGACGTCCTGTCTCTGACAGTAAATTATTGCAGTTTTGAATCAGGCAGTCACAGCTTTCGTTCAGGTCAAACAGGGATTTTTCACGGAACAGCTTTCTGACAGCCGATTTCGTTTCTTTGGACAACCGGGAGGAATAGCCGACTTTCGTCTCACCCATTGTCAGAACAAAATAATCGTTTGCCAGTGAAATATTGGCAGTCACCGAAGCCCTTTTTCCCTTTTGGGCATCCCGCACTACCTGAACCAGGATTTCATCTCCTTCCAGGAGCCTTCCGTCGGGGTTCCTGTTTAAAAGCCAGGGTGAAGCGGCATTTTTCAAAGGAAGAAAACAGATTTCACCCTTTCCGATATCAACAAAACAGGCATCAATATTTTTAGCCAGGTTCTTCACTCTGCCTATGTAGACAGCACCGACTTTCCCGGGCTCCTTTGAGAAAAAAGAGGCTTCCGTAAGCCGCCCGTCCTGTATCAGGAGCGCGCAGTTTTTACCGCGATAAGAAGTAATCAACAGTCTGTTTTTATCTGTTTTTAATGATTCCACTTCCTCTTCCGTAAGGGATATGGAAGGCTTTGATGCAATATTTCGGCTCATGACATACCTTTCTTTGAGCTTCATTGATGATGCCAATAACTTCAGCTGTCAAAACCGATTTCATCCAAAGAAACCAGCTTTGAATCGCCTGCTGAAGAATGTTCTTCTTTCGTTTCCTGTCGGGCATATACATCCTCTCTGGTAATCAGCAACGCATTTTCCTGCAGCTTTTCCCCGGTCTCCGTCAGAATGGCATCTACTACCTGAACAGGTTTGATATTGCCGCCGCTGGAGGCATCCACCAGCATATTCAGGACGCCATTGTCATAGGTAAGCCGGTAAATGCCTTGTTTTAAGTCCATTTCCCGGGAGCCTTTTTTGGTCTCCTTTGTAACCAGAATCTGTTCTTTTGCCAGAAACTGCGGCAATATGGAGGCAATGTCTGTCACAGGCGCTCTTCCCTCCCGAAAACGCACCGTATAAGCAGCGGCAGCTACACTGGCCATGGCATTTTCGGCTTTCTCCGGAAGGATTTTGACGGAAGTAACTTCAATTCCGGGGACGCTTACCTGATTCAGCCTCTCCTGCACATCCTTACATGAAACAATGGAGTGCACTTCAATGTCCATATATTCGCCGTTGCTGGTGATTCCGACTCCAAGCGGCGCCGCAAAAGCCATAATCTGGTGTGGGCTGAACCCCTGACTGTATGCCACATCAATACCGGCCCGCCGTATGGCTTTCTGGAAAAAACGCATGACATCCAGATGACCGATAAAACGGATGGGACCATATTTTTTGAATTTTATGCGAAGCTTCATTTTCTGCCTCCTGTCCGTTCTGTCGGACGTATTTATTCGAAAGTATAAAACTGATAAACGTAGTTTCGGTAAAGAATCCTTCCCGCAAAAAATTCATATTTGAGAATGGAACTCTTTTCTAAATCCCTTTTTCAGACGGCAGAATCAGTACTTTCATCATCTTCCGCATCATCACGAAGGTGGCTTCTGACATATTTATCCAGTTCTGCCTCTACTTCCGGCATCTTTTTAATCTTTGGATTAGAAATAACGCTTCCTCTGGCAACTACCATACTGAGATTGCGCAGTACGGTTAAATCTACCAGTGGATTCTCTTCGGTCACAATGAAATCTGCACTTTTTCCAGTTTCAATACTGCCTGTCACATCCCCAAGGCCAAGAATCTCCGCATTCCGCTTAGTGGCGGTATACAGGGCATAGGCCTTGGACACACCGCAGCATTTATGAAAATACTGAACCTCACGCCACATATCGTAATGTGTGACAAACGGACATCCCGTATCCGTTCCCAGTCCTACAGGAATTCCGTTTGCAAGGCATTGTTTTGCGCATTCAATGATGCCGTCAAAAACGATTTTTCCGTTAGAACGGCTCATCTCGTCCACGCGGCTCACTGACGGGTCAAATAATGCATACGGCAGAGCCGGAGAAATCGTGGCTACATGGGCGGCACCCCTTTCCTTAAATAAACGTATGATTTCCGCTGTGGGAGATGCTCCGTGCTCTATGGTGTCCACGCCGTTTTCCAGAGCAACCTGGACTCCCTCAGTGCTTTCCGCATGGGCGGCCACATGATATCCCAACTTATGGGCTTCCTCGCAGGCGGCCTTTACCATGGCAGGAGGCATTTTCAGGACACCGGGCTCTCCCTTGACTGCGGCATCCAGAACGCCGCCTGTAATCATCAGTTTGATCAGGTCCGGCTTATCCCTGGAAATATTATGGACATACCGTACAGCCTCTTCTATGGTGCTTGCCTCATAAGCAAGGGAGCCGGCCATATGCCCTCCGGGTACGGAGATTGCCATATTGGCGGCAAGAATACGGGGGCCGGGTATTTTGCCGTAGCGAACCGTTTCTCGGATCCAGGTATCGTAATTCTCTATACCGCCTACACAGCGCAGGGTGGTGACACCGCTGAGAAGCTCCGTGTAGACATTTTTCTTATATATATGCTCCAGATATTTGCAGGTAAGCATGTTAGATGTAGCAAACTTTACCATTTTTCTTGCGTCTACAGCCTTTTTCTGGGGTTTGCCGTCTGACGGAATATGGACGTGCAGGTTGATCAGCCCGGGCATCAGATATCCGCCTTTCAGATCGAACACTTCACAGTCTTTGACATCCACTTCCCTCTCCGGAGCGACGGCAACTATCTTATCCTCTTCTGTTAAAACAGCATATCCCGGCCGGGAAGCCATATTCTCGCTTCCATCCAGAAGCTGCATATTTATGAATGCCTTTTTCCTCATATTTGATATTATCCTCTTTCCCTTTCATATAAACAAATCAAGTCATGGTCAAAAACATTTGCCAAACAAAATGTATAACGAATGAGCAACTCTGTAACATAAAACAAAAGTTGGCAAATGAAGGCGCTCATGAATATAACACAGGCGATGATGAACAGCTGCCAGATTCCTTCCCGGGTTCAAAGCAAAGCCCGCCTCCAAACCTGGCGGCACCGCATCCCTGACATTTTTCCTTACAGTTCTCCGAGATTTCTTCCCGCCGCGCCTTTTCCCATTCCCGTTTCAAAAACTCTTTGGTGACACCGCAATCAATAAAGTCCCAGGGCAGGATTTCATCCAGGGAGCGCTCCCTGTGGGTATAGAAGTCTGCCGACAAACCGCATTCTTCCAGTGTTTCCATCCATCTGTCATTGTCGTAATACTCTCCCCAGGCATCGTAAAAGCCGCCTTTTTCATAGACTTTGCGGATTACCTGACAGAGTCTCCTGTCCCCTCTGGCCAGTACGCCCTCCATTACGCTGGCGTCCGCCTCATGCCAGTTGTATTTAATGCTTTTCTGGTTCAGCTGCTCCGAAATGGCTTTGCGTGTCTGATATGCTTTCTCCAGAAAATCCTCTTTGGTGTACTGTGCCGCCCACTGAAAAGGCGTAAAGGGTTTGGGGACAAAGAAGGAAGTGCTGGCTACAATCTGAACCCGGCCGCCGTTTCGCTTTTCCTTTGGCACCGTATCGAAATAAAGAGCGGCAATTTTGTTGCAAAGTTCTGCAATTCCCTGAATATCTTCGGGTGTTTCCGTAGGCAGTCCCAGCATAAAGTATAGCTTTACCCTGCTCCATCCGCCTTCAAAGGCAAGTCCCGCTCCTTTCAGGATATCATCTTCCGTCAATCCCTTATTGATGACATTCCTAAGTCTCTGGCTGCCAGCTTCAGGCGCGAAAGTCAGGCTGGATTTTTTCACATCCTGCACCTTGCTCATAACGTCCAGAGAAAAGGCATCAATACGCAGAGAAGGAAGTGATATATTTACATGCTGCTTTCCGCACTCTTCTATCAGGAAACCCACCAGTTCCGGCAGTTTGGAATAATCGCTGGAACTTAAGGAACTCAGGGAGAGTTCTTCGTGCCCGGTATTTTTCAGGATTTCCAGCGCATATTTTTTCAGATCATCTATATCCCGTTCTCTCACGGGACGATACAGCTGCCCTGCCTGGCAGAACCGGCATCCCCGGATACAGCCTCTCTGGATTTCCAGAACCCCTCTGTCCTGGGTGACCTTGATAAAGGGAACCACGGGCTTTGTGGGATAGCTGACCTGTGTCATATCCATGACGATTTCCTTCCGGATTACAGCCGGTATGCCGTCCTCCAACGGGAAGAATCGTCGGATGGTACCGTCTTCCTTATATTCCACATCATAGAAACGCGGTACATACAATCCCGGCAGCTTCGCTGCACGGCGCAGAAATTCCAACCGTCCCAGTTTCTGTTCGCGGCATTCCTCATAAAGAGTAAAAAGCTCACGGTACCTCGTCTCTCCTTCTCCGATATAAAATATATCAAAGAAGTCCGCCAGCGGCTCCGGATTGTAGGTACAGGGGCCGCCGCCTATGACAATGGGACAATCTTCTCCTCGTTCGGCTGCCAGAAGCGGAATCTGAGCCAGGTCCAGAACCTGCAGAATATTGGTATAGCACATTTCGTACTGAATGGTAATTCCCAGAAAATCAAAGTCCCGGACCGGGTCCTGGGATTCCAGCGCAAACAGCGGTATGTGTTCCCTTCTCATGACAGCGTCCAGGTCTACCCAGGGTGAATAAACCCTCTCGCACCATACATCATCCATGGCATTGAAGGAGTCATACAAAATCTGCAGACCCAGATGGGACATGCCGATTTCATAGACGTCGGGAAAGCAGAATGCAAAACGGATATTTACTTTTGCAGGGTCTTTTATAACTGCGTTGTATTCACCACCTATATAACGGACAGGCTTTTCTATGCTCATCAGAATATCATCATTCAGGGCCAGCTTTCTCTCGGAAAATCCCTTTGCCTGAATTGCATCACATAATTCTTCCATGAAAATTCTCCTCTCAGGTTTCAATATTATACTCGTATCATACAATTTTCAAGTATAATGTTTGGACCGCACATAAATATGTTGTCTTATTTGCCCTGCCCGCATGCCTCTTTCATCCGCTTTACGTCCGTGCCTGTCATCTCTTGCCCTGAATATCTGGCCCGTTCGTACAGAGCCGACATTCCCCTGGTCTCCAACTTCCGCTCCCACTCTTTGGCGGTATAGATACCCATACGGTTCCTGTCCTCTTCCGAAAGCAGCGGCGCGGAAGCCAGAAGTTTCTTTTTATACAGCTTACGGATTCGCTCATGAGGGGACAGTGCGCTGAACAGGCTCTGCCGTTTCCGCTCCGTATTGTGCTCCAACTCACATTTCTCTCTGAAATCACAGGCCTCTTCCTCGTCCACAGCATGTTCCTTTTGTAACCGGAAATTCAGATATTGCCGAATCAACTGAAACAGCTTTACCAGAGACAGAACCGCGAGTGCACAGATGACGACGGCTAAAATCACCATGGCCAGGTACTCCAATACTCTCCATAACCAAAAAGGTCCTGTCGCTTCCGGCAGAGTCATTTCCTCCATACTATCGCCCTGCTCTTCAAGGATTGGTATCTCGATTTCTTCTGTCGGTTCCTCCCCTTTTCCGGAAAGCAGAAATCGCAGGAAACGGAACAGAAGCGCCCTGACAGGCTGCAAAATTCCTGAAAGCCATGCAAACTGGGAACTGAGCAATAAAATTCCTGTTCCCAGCAGCGTATACAGCAGCACAAGTCCCATTCCGGAATGAAACATCTCTGCTGCCGGAAGAAAACCGGCACTGCTTTCGTTTACGGAGAGAAAATCCAGATAATGTTCCACATAATAACTGATAAAATACAGAGCAATTGCTGCAGTCAGGGCGATAATATAGTAATTATCCCAGTCCTTAATCTCAAGATAACGGACAAAAAAGGCGGAAAACGCCGCTATCCCTACGCCTGCTGGCAGATGCAGGCCATAGGAGAACACTTCGGCATGCTTCAGCCGCAAAGTGTGGGAATACAGCAGATATCCCAGTGTGCATAGAACACAGACCGCCTTTCCTGCCGGAAAAGACACCGGTATCAACAGAGAAAGCGCCGCTGCTGCCAGATGCAGCAGCACAAATGGAATCAGACGGGAAACCGTACGTCTGATGAGGAAAAAGAAAAGAGGAAACAGGCTGCACAGCCCCCAGGCCAAAAGCATGGTGTCCCCCTCGCCTGCCAGATACCTGGAGGCTCCTGCCACAGCCAGCGCCAACGGAAAAAGCATCCAGTGATTCATCTGTTCCGTCAGAATTTCATTTACAAATCGGATTTTACCAATATTCATATTATACTCCTGCTCTTTTTGGTGAGCATTCATTCAAAGGTTTAAAAACATGCGTTTTAGGGTGCACTCGAATATCCCTCATTTATTCCTCAAAGTAAATGACATCAATAAAGCGCTCCAGAGCAGGCGGCAGTTCCGGCTTCCTGCCGGAGGAAGGATAAAACCATACAAAAGGGTTTCCGGAAGCCTGATACTTTGTCAGAAGCCCCACGAAATCATCATATTGATTGGGCGAAACAAAGTACGTAAATGTTCCCTGCGCCTTCCGGAATAATAATTCCTCAAAATGACTTCCGAAATCTGCCGCAGGCTGTGCGGTATCAATTCTGGCCAGTCCCCGGTAAATGGTATCCATCTGCCCCTGTCCTGCTTTTGGATGAATGGACAGCGGATTGCGGGTCACGATATCCACGCCGTTTCCGTAGCAGGAAACCTGAATCCCCTGCCGCAGAAACATCTGACACAGAGAAGCAACAATGCGCAGCGTCATCTCCACGGCGGCTTCTTTCTTCAGAATATTGTCATCCTGTATATTGAAGAAAATCCGGATGCTTTTCAGGGATGTATAATTCTTCTGGTTTACCTTGAGGTCACCGGTTCTGGCGGTGGCCTTCCAGTTGATGCTCCGCATGTCATCATAGGGCTGATACTCGCGGATACCCCGGTATTCGAAGGGGTCTTCCAACAGATGGCGCCTGGAAAGCATCTCTCCGTTCATCCGGATCAGGGACTGACGCAGGCGGGCGGCATCATAAGGCCTGGGGTACACATAAAACTCTGTTTTCACTTCCTTGTCCGCCACCATCTGACCCAGGAAAAAAAGGTCGGACGCCACCAGGCTGACTTCGTCTATGGTATAATATCCCCGTCTCCTGCCCCGGAATTTCAGTGTACGTGTCACGCGCTCACCGCCGCCTATGCGGAAGATATCATTGCGGTAATACTGGTCTGTAGTACGGGAGCCCTTTTCGTTTCCAAAGTCCAGATGCCTGTCAGTCTTGAACTTCACTTTCAGCATGGACAGGGGAAGCCTTTTTTTATTTTCGATGATTTCTTTCAGTTCGCCCTGTTCTCCTTCAAAAATGGGCTCTTTTCCAAAACTGACGGAGACATACAGGGACTTTTGCCAAAGCTTCTCATAAATGCGCTTCTGCACCACAAGAAGGAGGAAGCCGATGAGGCCGATACCCAATATTTTAATCATTTCCGAAACTCCTCAGTGGGAACAGGTGTGGAGGCAAGGATAGCTTCCACCCGCTTTACGGTACCTTCCGTGCCGCCGGCACCGTATTCCAATACGATTCTGTGAGCCAGTACGGGCACCGCCAGTGCCTTGATATCGTCCGGTGTACAATAATCCCGCCCTTCTAACCATGCGTAGGCTTTTGCGCAACGCAGAAGGGCCAGATTGCCTCTGGGGCTGACACCCAGCAGGATTTCATCTCCTTTTCTGGTTGCTTCCACGATATCCACCATATATTCCCTCACGCAGGGATGCACGAATACGCTGGCTGCTTCCAGTCTTGCCTTTGCCAGGTCTTCCAGCGTCAGGACGCTTTCCAGTTCTGCCAGGGGCTCTTTGTCCATATATTTCTCCAGAATGGCAAGTTCCTCCGCTCTGTCAGGCAGCCCCATGGAAAGCCGCATCATGAAACGGTCCATCTGGGCCTCGGGCAGCGGGAAAGTGCCTGTGGTCTCCACGGGATTCTGGGTGGCTATGACAAAGAAAGGCTTTCCGGGTACATAGCTTTCGCCGTCGATTGTCACCTGCCGCTCTTCCATACATTCCAGAAGGCCCGCCTGAGTTCTGGGTGTGGCACGGTTGATTTCATCCGCCAACAGTATATTGGTAAATACAGGGCCCCTGCGCAGTATAAATTCATTTTTCTGCCTGTCGAATATGTTCAGGCCGGTGATATCGCTGGGCAGCAGGTCAGGAGTAAACTGGATTCTGGAGAAGTCGGCGCTGATGCTTTTGGCCAGGGTCTTAGCCAGTTTTGTCTTGCCTGTTCCGGGCACATCCTCCAGTAGTACATGGCCGTCAGCCAGCAGCGCTGTCAGCAGTAATCTGACGGTCTGTTCTTTTCCTATGATTACATTTGCAATGTTGGAGAATATTTTTTCGCCCAACAGCTTTCCATTATTTTCCATGATTTGCTTTCCTCTTTTCTATCGGGGAGCGAGCCCCCTGACGTTTCTCTGTCCTGGTCTGTGCCCGGATAACTCCATGAACTTCTTTCATTCTATCATAATTTGGCGTCAAATGCCATATTTTTAAATAAGCTTCCGAAAGACTTTTGAGGTAATTTCAGTGAGTGATGTAACCATGGAACAAAAACTCCGGCTGGTACAGCAGGTGCGCTCCAGATATCATGAAAATCAGTATGATTTGTCTAACAGAGAAAGGATACTGTACGGAAAGACCAGTGCCGGATTTCAGAATGAAGAATCCCTTCGTTATGGAGAGCCTTATTACGACGATACTGTCCGGCCGGAGGAAACGCCCTTTCCTTTTTTGAAGCTTCGAATGTGGATTGCGCTCTTTCTGGTGACGGTTGTGATCGTTATGGACAGGAACCATATGGAAGTGGCCGGAATCACCGCAGAGAAAATATTTGAGGTGATTTCGGCCGATTATGAAGAAGTGATTGAAACCTGGGCCGAGGCACTGGTACGATAGGTATGATTCCGTACACAATCAGCTGGTAGAAACGTCCTTCTACAGGCATTCAAAATTCCGTAAGCGGATTGCCTGATAAAGGGATTAAAGTTTCCCGCACAAATATGCGTATGCATTCAGTATTGTGTCTTTTCTCTTCCCTGCGATGAAGTAGTAATCCAGCTGCTTTTCTCCGTCCGCATGCAGATAAGAGCCATAAGCAGGAATATCACAGCAAAACACAGAGGACGATGCCGCGGGAAGAATGCCGTATCCTTTATCAGACAGAAGCAGCGGAAGCGCAATGTTATCTTCGCCGGAGATATATCGGGCAGTTCCTTTCAGCGGAATTCCGGCTTTGCCGTCCGGTCCTAATGCGTACAGATGCTCTTCTTTGGAAAAATCGAGGAAGAGCCATGTCTGAAAATCAGTTTTGGACACGGTTTCCAATTGGCGGCATTCTTTTCTGCGTTCTGCCAGAAGCGGCTTTTTGGTTCCGGAGTCCTCGTCTATGGATAGATAACGGATTGCTCCGGTGGATTTGTCGACCTGCAAAGCAAGCTCATCCGTTGTCAGCTCTACCATACTGCCGGAATCTTTGTACATCCAGAACTTTTCGGTTCTGTCCACCGCAATCAAGGGGTGAGCTGCGGAGTCCGGCTGGGCATTTTTGGCGAAGGTTATCCTTATGATGGCGCTTCCTATGGGGCTCAGCTTAAGCGTGCCATAGCGGCTTTGCAGACACAGCCCATCAGGATGTCTGGTGACCCAGCGGATGGACAGGTCTATTTTGGAATGCCCCATTGGACGCAGTTTTTCGGTGGGCGGGATATCGCCGAAGCCGGGAAGTTTGGATTTTGGCTGCGGCGGTTCCGCGTTTGCTCTGGCAGAAGGGGCGGGGTTTGGCTTTGTACTGTATAAAGTTGTCAGGGAAGATACTTTTGGCTCTTTCGGCAGACCGGAAGCAGACCCCAGGACTGCGCGGGGCCTTGGGCCGCCAGACTGTGGCTTCGGGTCATATGGCTTCGGGCCAGGCTGTCTTTTTGCAGTGGAGCCTTTTTTTGCAAAAGACTGTGATTGACCAAATGAGTCACGAGATTCATCCGACGAGACACCTGTTCGACCTATCTGGTCGATTTTTGGGCGGACAGCACTCTGCGATTGACTTATCTGGTCATATTTTTGACCAGAAGATGAAAATCGTTGACTGTTTTGGTCAGCAAATATTATATTGTTTTTGATTCTTTCCCTGACAGCCTTTCTCTCCGGTATTGCTGCCTTTTTGCCATTTTCGTCCACAGGAATCTCGTGACGATTTTCAGGAACAGGATCCGCAATCAGTCCGGTAAGATTCCCTGTGTGGAGGATGCAGAGTTCATGAAGTGCACGGGTAGCTGCCACATAGAGCAGCTTGGCATGGCCGTCATCCACCGGGTACTCTTCTCTTGTAGGGTCCAGAATCAGTACGGCGTCAAATTCCAACCCTTTGGTATACTCTACCGGCAGTACCATGATGCCGTTTCCGAACACAGCCGTTTCAAGGTCATTTTCCATAATATCTATATATTGTCTCAGAGCGTTTGCGGCCTGGCCTGCGCTGCGCTGGTTCCGGCAGACCACGGCAATGGTATCAAAGCCGCTCTTCTGCCAGTCTCTGCAGATGTCAGCAGCCTTCCGGATGATATCGGAATCATTTCTTTCTGCGCACTGCTCCACTCTCACAGGATTGCCGTGACGTATGATAGGTTCCACCGGATAGCTGGAAAATCGGCCGTGATGAAGGATTCCTATGGCAAAATCCGAAATTTCGACCGTATTGCGGTAGCTTTTCTTCAAAATGCCGAAGCTGTCCATTTTGTCCCGCAGCAACAGGGTCCTCAACTCTTCCCAGTCATTCAGGCCGAAGCCGAAGTGAATGTTCTGGGACACATCTCCCATGACGGTATATGTACAGGCTTCGATGCAGAAATGCAGCACGGAATATGCCATCATCCCGTAGTCCTGGGCTTCGTCTATGACAATGTGGTGGGCTTCGCTGATCACTTCCGTTTCCTTGATCCTTTTGTAGATATAAGCCAGAGCAGCCAGATCATAGACATCAAATTCCTGAGCCGGAATATCCATAACCAGAGAGCGCTTCCGGGTCTGTCTCTTCAGAAAATCCTGATAAAGCTCGTAGATGGAGCCTTTCCATACCTTGCCGCCGTATCGGCCGCGGTAAGCTTTCAGAATGGCTTTCCGCTCTGCCTCGGTGTATTTGACACCTTTTCCCAGAAATTCTTCTTTGATTTTAATGATAAGTCGGTCATTGAGCATGTTAATCTTACTCTGCATGGAAACTTTCGGATTCTGGAGAATATACCGTTCTACTGCTTCCCCATCCACCAGGAGAACCAGGTCGCCGGGATTAACTTTTTTTCCTGCGGTAGTGTCGTAGACGCCGTTTTTACCGTCTCTGAGCCCCTCCACGAACTGTCCGGGATTCAGATAAACGGACTCCCTCAATATACAGTTCCATTCCAGTTCATCACAATATTCCTTCAAATCCGCAAACCAGCCCGATGTTCCCTTGAGACTGTCCCGATTGTCGTTCTGGGCGCTCTTTTTGATGCTGTATTTCTTCTCATCCCAATCCTCGTACAGCAGCCTGACGAAAAGCTGTTCCATTGTCATCTGGCGGATTCCGTATACATCCAGATCCGGCAGTACGCCGGTGATGTAATTCAGCAGGATGCGGTTGCTTCCAACGATATAAAAGTCGTCGGGTTTGAAGCGCTCCTGGTAATTGTACAGGATAAAGGATATCCGGTGCATGGCCACTGTGGTCTTGCCGGAGCCCGCCACACCCTGGACAATGATATTGTGATAGGGTGACTTGCGGATGATGTCATTCTGTTCTTTCTGGATGGTGGCAATGATTTCTCCCAGTACAGCCTGCTTGTTTTTAGCCAGATATTTGGTCAGAAGCTCGTCGTTTGCCACTACTTCGCTGTCGTAATAGTCCAGTAGCTTTCCCTTTTCGATTTCGTAAGTCCGCTTCAGCTTCAGGTCGATGTGAATTTTCTTATCCCCAGGGGCGAGGTAGCTGCATTTTCCCAGACCGTTTTCGTAGTAGGCATTTGCCACCGGGGCGCGCCAGTCCACCACCGTCTGATGGGTGGTATCTTTGGATATGCCGCCCTTGCCGATATAGATGCTCTCATCCTTTTCCAACGCTTCGTCATAAAAGTCAATCCTGCCGAAA
Organism: uncultured Acetatifactor sp.; assembly: GCA_910586775.1. GTDB lineage: Bacteria > Bacillota > Clostridia > Lachnospirales > Lachnospiraceae > Acetatifactor. The sequence continues at coordinate 27,816 of CAJUJN010000045.1, forward strand.
TAAGGTTTGTTCTGTGCTTTCTCGTTCCATTCCAGCGCCCGCTTCATCTGGTCGTGCAGCGTCATGCTGTTTTCCAGCAGATTGATCAATTCCGGGTTGTCATCGTGGAAATGATCCAGCATGTCATCGATTTCTTCCCGCATTCTTGCAACCTGTTCGCCGTATATTTCCAGATTGTTGCGGATGATGGCAAGGGTATGCTCCAGAAAATCTTCCTCATCCTGACGGGAAGTGCCATGTACCTGGCTTTTTTCATCTTGATTCATTGGGATCTCCTTCCTTTTTGGTGTTTTGGGCTTAAAACTCTAATAAAAAGTATACAGAAAAAAGAAAAAAACACTAGACTTTTCTTTTATTATTTGGTAAAGTGTTATATAGAATCGTGCCTGAAAAAAGCTACCGTTTATCGGTAGCTTTTTAACGTTATAACATTATGATTCCCTTTTGCCGAAAACCGGCTATATCTGAAATAGGAAAAAAAGAGTTTGTCTCATTCAGAGTCTGAATATACAATTTTTCCGGAAGAAATGGTATATATTACCTTACCGTTGAGAGTCCAGCCGGTGAAAGGCGTGTTGGAGGCTTTGGATGCGTAATTTCCGGGAATTACTTCTGCGGCCGTGTCGATCAGTATCAGGTCTGCCGGGCCTCCCTCTGCCAGGTATCCTGCATCCAGATGATACAGTGCGGCCGGATTGGCGCTCATCAGGCGCAGCAGCTGACGCATGGTCAGATACCCTGTCTGTACCAGATAAGTGATGGCCAGAGGAAGCGCCGTCTCCAGTCCTGTGATTCCGCTTGGCGCTTTTGTGAGCGTCCTTGCTTTTTCTTCTTCCGTATGAGGCGCATGGTCGGTGGCAATGATGTCGATGGTGCCGTCCACCAGTCCCTGAATGATTGCCAGCCGGTCCGCTTCTTCCCGCAGGGGCGGGTTCATTTTAGCGAAAGAGCCGTATTTAATCACGGCATCCTCTGTGAGGGTGAAATGGTGAGGGGTAGCCTCAGCATGGATATTAGCCCCTCTTTTTCTTGCCTGGCGCACAAGTTCTACGGATTCCCGTGCACTGATATGCTGTATATTAATATGCGCTCCCGTCTCCAGAGCCAACTGCAGATCACGCTCCACCAAGCATATTTCAGCCTCTCTGGGAGAACCGCTGATGCCGAAATATGCGCTGGCTTTTCCGCGGTTGATACCGTTTTCCGCAATCAATTCTGGATTTTCTTCATGAAAGCTGATGGGCATGTCCAGTCTGGCCGTGTGTTCCATGGCGCTGCGGACCAGAGCCTTATCCATCAGCGGAACACCGTCATCCGTAAAGCCGACAGCCCCATGCATCGCCAGCTCTTCCATGGGTGTCAGTTCCTTTCCCTGCATCCCCAGTGTTACGTTTGCGCAGGTCAGTACATGAATCCCGGTGTTCTTTCCCTTGTCAAGCACATACTGCAGAGTATGGTTATTGTCTATGGGGGGATTCGTATTTCCCATCATTATGACTGAGGTGAAGCCGCCTTTTGCCGCCGCCTTCGCGCCTGTCAGGATATCCTCCTTGTCCGGGAAGCCGGGGTCCCGGAAATGGACATGTACATCCACAAGGCCGGGGGCTATCAGAAGGCCTTCCGCGTCAATGACCCGGCAGCTATCGCCAGGTGTTGCAAGCTGTTTTCCGATTTTTTTGATCTTATCTGCCTCAATCAGCAGATCGTATTTGCCTTCCAGGCCGGATTTCGGATCTATCATGTATCCATTGCGTATCAGCAGCATGTCTTCCTCCAGTTTTAGCTGTCATTTCTGCTTTTGAAATGACGGAATGTAATGATTACTTAAGGATTGAAATGATACAGGCTGTCAGTCTCCCGGTTTCGATACTCATGCTTTTCGTAATAGCCGATCAAAACATTTTCCGTATCCCTCAATGCAACCATGTAGACATCCTTGTTTTCCTTTTCATTGTGAAATGTGTAGATGATATTGTGGGTTTCGCTTTCACGGAACCAGGACAGAACCTGTTCTATCCGTTCTCCGGATGCAGGGGTGTGACAGTCAAGCAGGCTTCTGCCCAGCAATTCTGCTCCGCCCCATTTTTTGTAGCGTTCCACTGCAACCGGGTTCATATAGATGATTTCATGCTGCAGATTGCAGACTACCACTGCGCTGCGGTCAGTATCTATGATACTTTTCAGGTATGGATATAAAGCTGCGTCTGTCATTTTTGTCATTGTCTTGCCATCCTTTATATAAATTTTGTCATGTGATATACAAAGCCGCTGTCGTGAAAGGGAAGGTGGTTTTTCATATTTTGAAAATGATTTGCACTAACGGTTTGCCAGTTCAACCGCAATCTCTTCCCAACTGATATCCTTCTGTACCATGAGTACCATCATATGATACAGGAAATCGCTCATCTCGTATTTTACTTCATTGGCATTGGGGTTCTTGGCGGCAATCACAATCTCTGTGGCCTCCTCTCCCAGCTTCTTCAGAATCTTGTCCAGCCCCTTGTCGAAGAGATAATTGGTATAGGAGCCTTCCTTCGGATGCACTTTTCTGTCCCGAATGACATCCAGGACTTCTTCCAGAACCTGGAGGGGATTGGCGGCTTCCTCATAGTCCTTTTTGGTAATCTCATTGAAAAAGCAGCTTCTGGCGCCTGTATGGCAGGCAGCACCCACCTGGGAAACCTTTGCCAGGATGGTATCCATATCGCAGTCTGCAGTAAGGCTTTTCACGTACTGAAAATGACCGCTGGTCTCCCCCTTCAGCCACAGCTGCCTGCGGCTTCTGCTGAAATAGGTCATTCTGCCTGTGTGGATTGTCTGTTCGTAGGCCTCCTCATTCATGTACGCCATCATCAGGACTTCCTGTGTCCGGTAGTCCTGTACAATCACCGGTACCATGCCGTCCCTGTTTTTCTTAAAATCATTCCACTGATAAGCGGCTTCAAAGGTTTCCACAAGGATTCCGTTTTCTTTGCAGAGACTTTTTAAAGTTAAGATATCACGGTAATTATCATTGATGGTATTGCCGGTGACACCGCAGACATTGTTGTATGAAAATATCTCTATCAGCTTGTTCAGGGCAATCTGGTTGACCTGGACATAGAACGGAATGCTGGTCAGATGTTCCGTCTCCCGAATTTGATGGGGATTCATCAGAAGGAGGGAGGAGACATACTGCTCCAGCAACTCCTGGTTGGCTGCTATCACATTTGCATTTTCGTAGGAGGCAAGTATTTTATTTCTGCCGAACTTCAGAGATACTTCCTCCGTGATGGCGATATTGCTCTCCTTCGTGTAATCCAGGACCGCGCGCCTGCATCCGGCATAGAGAAGCTTTTTTACGTCTTCCATCCGCTTTATATTGCCTGCGCCTATGACTTCCATCTCGGCAGCCGCACAGATTTCCTTTATCATATCCAGGGCTTTCTCGTGCTCCTGGTCACCCTGGGACATATCAAATACGATTAGCCCGTCCGCATTGCTTTCATTGTACAGGCTGACCAGGCGCAGCGGGTCGGTCTCTACTACGGAGAGGTCATTTAACCGCCGCACTGCGTGACCGTTATATAAATAGATACATGGTACGAATTTTTTTACAATCATTGGGGTACCTCATTTGTTTTATCTTTCCTATATACTGCACGTGAGAGTATTTATCATTTATTTGTTGTGTTCTGACTTGTTGTGCTGTGATTTGTTGTGTTCTTTGCGGAAGCAGCCCTTTCCACAATTTGTATGTCACCTTCCACACAGTTGAACTGAGGGACCGGAGCCGGATATTTCTGAAAACATTACAGGCTGCCCTTGGTGCTTAGTACGTCTGTGACCCGCGGCTCCGGGCTTACAGCCATATCCAGAGCCTTGGCAAATGCCTTAAACATGGCTTCTATCATATGGTGTGTATTCTGGCCGTCCAGCATTTTCAGATGCAGATTCATGCCGGCGCTGTAGGAAACCGCATAGAAAAACTCTCTCACCAGCTCCGTATCCAGGCCGCCTACCCGTTCTGCCGGAAAATCACATGCGAAATTCAGATAAGGCCTGCCGCACAGGTCCACGGCGCATAAAACCAGAGCGTCATCCATTGGGAGTATAAACGAACCGTATCTGCGGATTCCCTTCTTGTCTCCCCAGGCTTTTGCCATGGCCTGGCCCAGTACAATGCCGGTGTCCTCCACAGTGTGATGACCGTCCACATACAAATCGCCCTTTACATGACATTTCAGGTCGAAAAAGCCATGTCTGCAAAAACCCTCCAGCATATGGTCAAAGAAACCGATTCCCGTAGAGATTTCCGAATTGCCGGCTCCGTCCAGATTTATTGTGACGGAAATATCCGTTTCCTTTGTTGTTCTGTTTACCGCCGCACTTCTCATTCCGTCTTTCCTTCTCCTTGTTATTTCAAATCAGTAACCGCCTGTGGTGCCAACGTATGGGATAACGCTTCTTCCAGAGAGGCCATGAATTCGGTTACATATTCGCGAAAGCCAGGCACGTTTAATCCTCAAAGCGTACTTTTATACTGTTGGCATGTGCCGTCAATCCTTCACTTTCTGCAAAGAGTTCAATATCCTTATGTACTTTCTCCAAAGCGGCTCCGGAATATGAGATAATACTTGTTTTTTTCATAAAATCGTCCACATTCAGAGGTGAGAAGAACTTTGCCGTGCCATTGGTAGGAAGGATATGGTTGGGGCCCGCAAAATAATCGCCCAACGGCTCGGAAGAATATTCTCCCAGGAAAATGGCTCCCGCATTGTGGATTTTTGCCATGATTTCATAAGGATTTTCCGTCAGTATTTCCAGATGTTCCGAAGCAATCTCATTGGCGGCGTCTATCGCGTCCTGCATGCTTTCAGCCACCAGAATATACCCGTAATTATCCAGCGATTTCTGTATGATTTCTCTGCGGGACAATTCTTCCGTAAAAAGCTTTGCCTGTTCCGAAACTTTTTCCGCCAGTTCCCTGGAAGTAGTAATCAGAATGGCGCTTGCCAGTTCATCATGCTCTGCCTGGGAGAGCAAATCCGCTGCCACATACCTGGGATTTGCAGTCTCGTCCGCCAACACAAGGATTTCACTGGGGCCTGCAACGGAATCGATTCCCACATAGCCGTACACGGCCTTTTTCGCCAGTGCGACGAAAATATTGCCGGGACCTGTAAGCTTGTCGACCCTGGGAACAGACTCGGTTCCGAAAGCCATCGCAGCTACTGCCTGCGCGCCGCCAACCCTGTAAATAGTGTCCACGCCGGCAATGTCCGCAGCCACCAGGGTGCCGGGGTTGACTTGTCCGTCTGCTCCGGGAGGCGTCGTCATAATGATTTCTTTTACGCCGGCAACCTTCGCAGGAATCACATTCATCAGTACACTGGAGGGGTAGGCTGCCTTGCCGCCGGGCACATATACCCCTGCCCTGACAACAGGCGTGAATTTTATTCCCAGAAGGCTGCCGTCCTCCTTTGTATCAAACCAACTGTTTCTAAGCTGCTTTTTGTGGAAATCCCGGATATTTTCGGCACTGCGGCGGATGACTTCCACGAGTTCGGCATCCAGCCTGCCGTAAGCTTCTTCTATTTCTGCTCTGTCCACGCGGATATTTTCGGCATTCAGCGGAAAGCGGTCAAATTTCTGCGTGTATGCAAACAGCGCACTGTCTCCGTTTTGACGGACTTCGTCCAGGATTTCGTTTACAATACTCTCATATTCCGAATAGTGATTAGGACTTCTCTTTAACAGATCATTTAATATATTCTTCTTTGATTCTCCGGTTAATTCTACAATTCTCATGTTTACCTCCTGTCCGTTTCGGCGGACATAATTTATACTCATGATCTAAAACATTTGCCAATTGAAATGTATCAATGAGTGAGCGCTGCTGTAATGTGGGATAAAAAGCGGCAAATATTTGCGTTCACGAGTATAACCGCTCTACGCCGCGATTGTATCCTCAGCCGGCGCTGTGCAGTTTCTGCCTCAGTCCCATCACAATCTCCTGAATCCGCGCCCTGTCCATCTGCATGCTGACAGGGTTGACTATCATCCGGGCAGACAGCGGTCGAATCTCCTCCAATACCTGCAGACCGTTTTCCTTTAAAGTGGAGCCTGTCTCCACGATATCTACAATGACCTCCGACAGTCCCACCAGAGGCCCCAGTTCCACGGAGCCGTTCAGTTTGATGATGTCCACTGTCTGATGCTTTTTGTTATAGAAATAATCCTTTGCAATGTTGGGGTATTTGCTGGCTACACGGATTCGTTCATGGTGTCGGAGCAACTCTCCGGCAGATTCCGGGCCGCAGACACACATACGACATTTTCCGAAGCCCAGGTCCAGCACTTCATACACATTTCGGTTCTCCTCCAGAATGGTATCATTTCCGGCCACGCCGATATCTGCTGCGCCGTATTCCACATAGGTGGGGACATCCGGTCCCTTTGCAAGGAAAAATTTCAGCTTCCGTTCCTGATTTACGAAAATAAGTTTGCGTGTCTGTTTATCTTTCATTTCCTCGCAGGAAATTCCCAGTTCTTCAAATAACTCCAATGTTTTATAGGCAAGTCTGCCCTTCGCCAGCGCAAAGGTCAGATACCGTTCCTCTGTCATCTCCGCATCCTCCTGTCCCTGTTACTGCTTTCGGTTCCGTAACCGCTTCCGCAGTTACTTATGCTGCTCCTTTTGTAATGTCAGCTCCACGGGGATTTCCTGGCTGCGGAGCTGCTCTGCCTCAGTGAGCTTTTCCCGGTAATTTTCATTGTTATAATAGATTTTGCGCACGTTTTCGGGGAGAGGAAGCTTCACGCCCTGTCTGGAAAGCGCCTCCAGGATACTGTCCACCACCATGACAAACCCCACCGCCGGGGCATCTTTCCCAAACTGCAGCAGCAGCCTGTCATACCTGCCGCCTTTCACGACGGCTTCCCCTACCCCATAGGTGTAAGCCTTGAAAATCATTCCCGTATAGTATCTGTATTTGCTGAGCATGCCCAGGTCAAAGGAGATGAAATCTTCCACACCATATTGTTTTAATAAGGAATACATCTGTTCCAGCCGCTCAATTGCCCTGCGGGAACGTTCATTGCCCGCCAGGATTCCGGCTTCGGACAGAGAGCCCATATCCCCGAAGAAATCTGCCAGCCGCAGAAGCCTGTCCTGATATGCTTCCGCCACGCCCCGTTCCTCTAAAAGCGCCTGGGCGGCAAAATAATTTTTCCCGGAAATAAAAGCCCGCAAATCCAACTCGGTCTCCTCATCCAGTCCGGCCTCCTCACAAAGGCCCTTGAAATATTCCACATCTCCTATGGCAACCTGGAAGCGTTCCAGTCCCGTGCTGCGAAGAGCGCGGACTACCAGAGCAATCATTTCCGCATCCGCTTCCACAGAAGGCTCGTTGATCAGCTCCACGCCCATCTGGGTTACTTCCTTAAGCTTTCCCTGAAGATTTGAGGTATTTGTAAAAGTATTTCCAAGATAGCTGAACCGCAGGGGCACCTGTTCCTCGCAGAAATATTTCGCGGCACACCTGGCGATGGACGGTGTGAAGTCAGGGCGCAGCACCAGTGTATTTCCTTCCTTGTCAAAGAATTTATAGAGTTCTTTGCTGGGAGTGGTGCCGATTTCCCGGGAAAAGATATCGAAAAATTCAAAAGTAGGAGTCTGGATATCTTCATAGCCGTAGAGATGGATGCTTTCCCTGAGCCGGTTTTCCAGTTGAAGCTTTTCGGCATATTCCTTTCCGTATAAATCCCGGACCCCCTCCGGCGTATGTAATAATCTCTGACTCATATCATCCTCCAAACCATGCGGATATTGTTCTGTATTATGCGGCTGTCTGCCATAACGGTGAGCGCACCTGTTCATTCGTTATATCTTTGGGCTGACAAATGTTTTTGGCCGCAAATCGCTTGCTTTATCGAATTAACGTGCTACCACGTTGCCGAAACAAATCAGTTGTAGTATATCGAAAGAAATTGTCCCTGTCAAGCCCTGTCATCCAAATCCTTTTGCAGCATGTCCAGGTAGGGAACCAGGATTCCGTGCTTCCTGGGCAGGATATACTCCGGATTCAGCTCATCGTAACGGAAGCTTTTCCGGCCTCCGCCCCTTGCGCGGTTCCAGAAATACAGCAGCATCTCCAGTGGCAGATAATAGAAAATATCCTTGTGTGAATAGTAAATCAGAAAAAAGGAGATGCCGCCCTGCTTTTCGAACTTCTGCATAAAGCTTACCTGATGTTCATGAATATTTTGCAGGGCAAAGGTATCCGCGGCACACTCCTTTGCGTCGAAGCAAACGGGAAGCCCCTGTACTGCACCTATGTAGTCAACTGTACTCTTCTGCTCAAAGTAGGCAAGGGTGATCTGATGGTGCTCCTTGTCTATTTTTAGCGGAGTAATGGGGGTGGGCACCTTCTGAATCAGCGCAAGCCCTGCATCGGCGTATTTTTCGTTTGTCCTGTTGATCATATCCTCCAGAGTGGAGCCTCTCAGTCCTCTGGAATTCCAAGTTGCCATAGTTTTTCGTTTCCCTTTTTGTAAATATAAGCCCTAGATGACCCCCAAAAGTAGTACCACATCAGGGAACCATCATCAGAG
>CAJUJN010000046.1 GCA_910586775.1 uncultured Acetatifactor sp.
TACAATAAAAATTGCCATAAACTTGCAGCAGTTATTTGTAGACACTTCCTTACGCTTGTATCCTGTCGTCTTTTCCGTTATGCCGTATAAAACCGCTGCCTTTATCGGAACACGATACCTGACTCAATCCACCTCCCTGCAAATCTGTTCAGCAGGAACTCAATATAATCACCCCTGCTAAACAGACGCCGGCTTGTCTTATCCCCCTGCACTTTCACAATGTCACAGAGCGGAACCGTCAGGCGTATCCGCTGAGCAATACTTCTGCTTTCCTTATAATTTTCAAGCACTGTCTGAATTCCGTCCTTTTTCAGATTGCCCAGACACCAGTACCGGGCAGGCGCTGTAATGTTCGGATATACATTAAAATCCTTATCTATGTAAAAAACCGGACTGTCACTCACATAACCTGATGTGGACGAATCTTTTCTCAATTCTTCATAAAGCGCCTGCTCCGTTTTCCCGAATACATCCGAAATATTCCTTTTCCCAAAATGCCTGAGAGTATATGCTTCCAGCAACGGAGGAATTTTCTCCAAATCCTCCGGCGTAACTCTCACATCATACCACTTTTCATTTTCCCCGTCGCAGGAGCCCTGGTGCAGGAAAAAGGAAAATTCCCCTCCGAATTCCCTGCATCGCTCTTCCAGTTCAAGCCGCTTTATCAAGCTTTCGACCTGTTCCAGTTCCCCTATATTGTTCCGATTGACAAAAACCTGAATGCGCGGCGAGATTTTATTTTCCATCAGGATTTCAATGGCTTCCAGTATCTCCCTGTAAGCCCCTTTTCTGCCTATGTAAAAGTCCGTGGTTTCCTCACTCCCGAACAGGGTCAGCTGCACTTTTTTCAGCCCAAGGGAAGACAGCCATTTCGTATATCCGTCGTCCCGGACAAGCCTCCAGAAGCTTGCCAGTTCAAAATGTTCTATGGGCCGATCGGAAAGCTCATTGCACATTTGAAACAGCTCCCGATAATTCTCCCTGTAATCAGGTTCACGGTACCAGTCATAGATTTGCAGACAATCTGTGTAAGGCCTGAATTGCCTTGCTGTATCTTCCAATTCCGAAACCGGCATATTTCCATTGGGCGTTGCCCCCAGCCAACAATGCTTACAGCGATTGGGGCAGCCATACATATCAAGGCAGACCGTCATCTCCATGAATTTCATTGTAATTCCTCCTCAACCTTTCACCCCTGCTTATATCCCTGAACAAAGCTGCTTACGTTTCCTCAGGAGACAGTCTTTTCTTTTGATTACAGGATACGCGAAACGGTTCCTGCAATTTGCAGACACTTCCTTAGAGCAGCACTTCCTTAATCCCGAAAGTCAATATCATACCTTGTCCCATGATGAAACAGTACGCCATCCGTAAGCCGGATACGCAGGAGACAGGTATTCGGATCGTCCTCATTTGTATGGCCGTTATCATACCACTCGGCAAACACTGCCCGCAGTTTCGACATAATCTCCTCATTCCCTTCCGCTTTCACATGCCCCATATTTTCTCCGATGCCATGGGCCGTGAACCACTCGCCGCAGACTGCTACCGTCGGCTCCTTCCCAATCTGCCGCATCTTATTGGAAAGGGCATAGGTGATAACATAAAATGCACCCTCCTCATAATAGCTGTTCACAGTCCGCACTGAGGGAATTCCGTCTTCCACAGTGGCAAGGGACAGCAAAGTATCGCAGCCGAACCTTTCATCCATGATTTCCGCCGTTTCTCTTGTAAGTTTTTCTCCCATTTTTCTCTCCTCCGTTTCCACTCCTGTTTATCATTTTATTTCCTTTTGATGCTTTATACTTCCACAAGCACTTCCCAATGGCCATTGCGTTTCCCGTTTGCACGGCGAATATACCCCTTTTCCTGAAGAGCAACCGTTCTGCTTTTCATGGTACGTTCCGACTTTCCCATGGCTGCAGCAAGGTTCTTCTGCGTAATCCGGGGATTTTCCGCTATCATACGCAATACTGCCAGTTCTTCCAAAGTGCAATCCAAAGTGCAATTTTTGCACTTTGAATCCTCCTCATTTGCGCTTTGAGCGTAATTGTCTGTATAATCCACATGCAGATACCGGTTTTTCAGCTCGTAATGCTTTCCCATCAGCAAATTTTCAAAAAACAGGTCCAGGTATTCTGTAACAGCATGAATCCCTTTCTGAAAATCGTTAAAATTCGCACGGACAATCGCATTCTGCCATGCCGCGCTTTTTTCGGCCCGTTCCGGTTCTCCCTGTTTTATATATTGCTCCAGCTCAAGCTGCCACTTTCTATCCTGCTCCACAGTATTGGTCTCCTCCAGGTCTACTGCCCATTCCTTTTCAAATTATCCATGCATACAAACCACAAGGCGCATCGCCTTTGGGCATGCAGTTTGACAAACAGCTGTCTTGCCAAAAAACTTGAACTTATTCGAACTGCGCGGTTTCCGCAAGGCAAGTTTCTGGATTTTCACAGGAAATTCCCACCTCAGTTCTCATTCCGGCAATTCCCATGCCTTAAAACTCCGGCAATTTCGTAAAAACTACAGTCTCTCCATCCGCCACGCCGCCATAAATTTCGTCTGTCATGCACCCCTCTTTCAGGTAATGCGCTATCACAAATTTAGCGGTATACGGCATTTCCAGAGCCGAAAGTTCGGAATACGAAAACCATCTGGCGATTCCTTCATTGGACACGGGATGCGCATCCGCCTCATCGCTCAACTCCGCAAAAAAGTAATAATTCTGCCTGACCTCGCCTTTCGTTCTCCGCAGAGTAATGTACCGCATTGCCAGGTTTTTGACATCGCTTTCCTTCAACCCCAGTTCTTCCTCCATCTCCCGCAGGACACAGGCCCTGGCATCATTCAGCTCACACTCCTCAAAATGACCGCCTGCGGAACCTGTCCAGACATCATTCACCACTCTGCCGCCCTGCCTGAAAAGCAGCAGCATTTTATCGGCTTTTGTTATGTAGACAGATGTCATGTTTCTCAGCTTTCCCTCCATGGTTCCTCCCATTCTTCCTGCTCCAACCCCAGGCACCTGCGCTGCTCCAAGCTTATCCTGCTCAGATATCATGCAAACGGCGCTGTCCAGGAAATTAGTCCATTACTAACTTAAAATTATATTCTGCGATAAAATAAATACAAGTATTCAACACCCAAATAAATCCCATTATATTATCTTTACTTGCTAAATTCTGAATTTTTAGTATTTCAGTTAAATCCAGCCTTTCAAAATATTCTTTATATTTGTTCTCCGGAATCTGATATTGTCCGTATTGAATTCTATTAGCCTTCGAAATATTGTGATATATAACCTGCTTAAATACACCTCGTATAAACTTCCAATACGTTAGATTCGTATGTACATATCCCTGTTTTGTAACCCAATCTACCAGCTGATACTTTACTGTCGGTAAAATATGCTCTGCAACCACTCCTTGTAAAGCATTTTCAATAGCTTTTTCCATTCTGTTTACTGAAGATATTTCTAAAATTTCATTACAGCACTTTTTCCTTTTTTCCGCATCACTTACTCCAAAATGTTTTTCAAGCATATCATCTATTCGATGTGGAAAGTCAACCTTCGGCCCCAATATAGTTTCATGTTCTACTAAGGCTTTATACTCCTTTCCCGGACGCAAAGATACCGGAATCTTCCGTTCAGCAAAATCATCATCCGGCAATTGACGCAAATGCTGATATGATTCAATCATAGGATAATTAATATACAACATCCCCATATCAGCAGCATCAATAAAACATCTTTGCATTTCTAAAATCTTTTCTTCCGAGAAATTTGTATCATCCCGCTCATAATCAAATACCAAGACTATATTTGTGAAATCTTCTTTATACCGAAGTTTATCTGGATATTGTTTCTTACTAATGACAAAGGGCAAATCAATATCTTCATTTTCCGCTGCCCACTCCTCTCCATACTCTCTCACTATATCATTATATAACTGATAGATATTTGTTCCATAAATCCAAATTTCGTCCATATTGATATTGATTTCAGGAAAACATTTGATAAGCAGCCAAAATAACCTGTTTTTTTCGTGATGCCCTTCTACAATCAGCAAATTTTGTCTTCGTTTTCTTACCTCTCCTCGATAACTATTCATATTTATCAAACTCCCCGCTGATATACATCTTTTCGAGATTATGACCTTCTCGAAGCTCTCTTTCTGTTGCATTACAAAGCGCCGTCAATGTACCCGCTTTTGACAAAATAAATAAACAATCTGGTCGCATCAGTCGGTTTGTCATCAAATTAGTATTATGAGAAGTCATAATAATCTGACATTTAGGATATTTTCTCTTTAAAAAGTGTATCACTTTCTCTGCCATTTCATAATGATAAAATGCGTCAAATTCATCTAAATATATAAAAGAGGGAGCCCAGTTCTTAGGAATTAATCGCCTGTATAGATCAACTAACGCTAAAGTTCCGCTGGATGCAGTCCCATAAAACGGCACTAATTTCTCATGCCCAAAATATAACTCTCTCTGACCATCCGGTAATTTCTGTAATATCAGTTTGCACTCTATACCCATTTCATTCAGAAAATCTTCTAAATCCTTTAATCTATCCGGGTCTTCCAACAACTCATAAAAAGTATCATTCATTCGCCTTGACACTCTTAACATTGCGTTTCCGGCTGTAATCATAAGCATTCTTCTGACATAATTATCTAATTTAATTAAAATAGAATCATTGCTCAATGCGACATTACTGAGCAGCCACCTCAAAAATGGCAGCTTAGACTCTTGAAGCTCTTCTTCATCACCAATATCTACTGATTGCAGATATCTGTCTATACTGGCTGTTTCCGCATTTACATATTCAAGATTCTTAAAATTAAATTCATTATTTTCAAAATTACAGCTAAAAATTGTTCTACCGTTAATGAACAATTCTTCATCCCTGAGTTCTTGATTCGAAAAACGAGCATAGCGATACACTAATTCACTATCTTCAAACCTGAACTTATATGAAAAAGTCGCCTTTTGGTCTATGGAATCCGCATTCAGAAAGACTCCTGTATCAACATAACGCCGCGTGCCAAATATTGTTACAGATATATCACCTAGCGCCTTTCCCAAATTTGTTTTTCCTGTTGCATTTCTGCCATAAATCAACATTTTGCTGATAGTTCCATCCGTAATGCAATCTGTACTAAATTGATACCCTGCAGTATTTTCAAAATCTATAGATATTTCATCTTTAAAATTTTTGTAATTCTTCAATGTAAATTTCTTTAACATTTTCCCCGCTATCCTTCCATACAGAGTATTTGCACACAAATCTATGATTACAGCATAACCACTTTTACAGCTTTCCACAACCGATTTCCGTAATTTTTTTACGGCAAGTTCGCATTATTTTACTTATTATTGCATTCTACACCGGTACTACATTCTCAATGATTCTATCAACTGCTATATATGAATGAATCCTCTGTGTCAAAGCCGTTTTAAACAGGAATGTTTTTCATCAATGGCAAAACCGTTGTTCCGGTAAAATTGGAGAGTACTTTCTTTATTGAAGCCTGTCTCAAGAAATACTTTATACTGTCCGGCCAACCTTCTAATCCCCAATGCACACAATCATTTCCCTTTCATGCCAGTGCCACAATCCACTTTTCATCCTCAATTATATACTGAAATTCCGACAACTCGTCACTGTCCATCACTTTTATCAAATCTTCCATATCGTCCGCCAGCGCATAGGAAGAAAGCCTGCTTCTGTCAGCCCATTCCACCTCGCCTTCCTCGGAAGAACACAGCTCTCCTTCAAACCGGTCCGTCTTAAACAGGAATACAATGTATCTCCCGTTCTCTATGGGAAACTGCTTGACACCGCAGAGCTTCGGATTCCGAATGGTCAGTCCCGTCTCCTCCTTCATTTCCCGGATGACGGACTGCACAATTGATTCTCCTGCTTCCACATGTCCGCCCGGAAACACATAGCCGCTCCAGTCGTTCTTTGTCCGGTTCTGAATCAGAATCTCATTTCCTCTGCATATCATGCATAATGCAGTCAATTCTACTCTTTCTGTCCTGTCCATCTGTCTCCTCCTGGCAGAAACCCCTGCCGATTTCTGCTCTCGCTTACGGAAAACACGGCACCAGTTCCAGTCCCTCGCTCTCCTTCAGTCCAAACAGCAGATTCATGTTCTGCACCGCCTGCCCTGCTGCGCCTTTCACCAGATTGTCCAGAGCCCCCATCATGATAATACGCCCTGTCCGCTCATCTATCACAAAATTAATATCCACGTAATTGCTGCCCTCCACCCACTTTGTCTCAGGACAGACACCCTTTTCCAGTACCCTGACAAACTTCTCTTCTTTATAATACCTGTCATAGGCAGCGCGGATTTCTTCCCAGGAAGGCAGCGAGCCGTCCGCCTTCCTCTTCAGCTTCGCATATTCCGTCACCAGAATCCCCCGGTTCATGGGTACCAAATGGGGCGTAAAATTAATCACCACCTCACAGTTCCCCGCGTACCCCAGCTGCTCCTCAATCTCCGGGGTATGGCGGTGGCTGGCCACGCCGTAAGCCTTGATATTTTCATTGACCTCGCAGAATAAATTGGGAACCTTCGCCCCCCGCCCCGCGCCGGAAGTCCCCGACTTTGCATCCACAATCAGGGTATCCACATCAATCAATCCCTCTTTTACCAGCGGATATGCTGTCAGGATAGAGCATGTGGTATAGCAGCCCGGATTCGCCACCAGCCTGGTTGCTTCCGTAATCCGATTTCGATTCACCTCACACAGCCCGTAAACTGCCTCCTGAATAAACTGTGGGGATTTATGCGTGGTCCCATACCATTTTTCATATACCTTCACGTCTTTTATTCGATAATCCGCAGACAAATCTACGATTTTTACTTTAGACAGAATCTCCTCCGTCAGAACGCCGGCCAGAAATCCCTGGGGCGTAGCAGTAAAGATGACATCCACCTGCTCTGCCAGTTCCGCCAGATTGTCGTCCTTACACACATCCTCCACGATGCGGAACATATTCTGATATACTTCACAATACTTTTTATCGATATAGCTGCGGGAGCCGTACCAGACAATCTCAACCTCCCTGTGATTCGCCAAAATCCTTACAAGTTCTCCCCCGGCATAGCCGGTTGCTCCGATAATTCCTGCTTTTATCATTTTCTCCTCATTTCCTTCCCTATTTTCCTCTTCCGGCAGACATAAAGCTTTCCGGTTCTCCTTTGGTTCCCGCCAGTTCAGACAGACCGCATGCACACAATCCGTCTCCCAGGACAGTACCTTATGTAAGTATAACACTTTCTGTATAAATGTCCACTGTTTTTTCGGATTTATGCAATCATTCCTTTTATTTATGTATATTTATTCACCTCTTACACCTTTACAAAAGCGGTGCCGCCACCTTTATCAGCACTCCCGTCAGCTTAACCGTCCACTTTTCCTTCCTGACCGTCTCCGGCGTCACCCGGCGGCATTTGGGCAGCATCTCCTGAAAATCCGCTTCGATATCGGAAACGCAGTCCGTGCCGTACATGTAGGTAGCACATTCAAAATGATGGTACAGGCTGCGGTAATCCAGGTTGATGGTCCCCACCACCGCCTCCCTTGTATCGCTGACAAAAACCTTGGCGTGGACAAAGCCGGGCGTATATTCATAGATTTTCACCCCGGATTCCAGCAGCGCCGGATAATGGGTCTTGGCCAGCGCATAGGGAAGCCGCTTGTCGGGAATGCCGGGCAGGATCAGAACCACTTCCACGCCCCGCTCCGCGGCATACCGCAAAGCCGTCTCCATCTCGCCGTCCAGAATCAGATAAGGTGTCATGATATGCACATATTTCACGGCACGGCTGAGGATATCCATGTAAACCCGTTCCCCCAGCTTGTCATTGTCCAGAGGGCAGTCTCCATAGGGCACCACATATCCTAAAGCATGCTCCCGGGGAAATGTGGGATATTCCAGGTTTTTCTTAAATTCCGTTGTCCACTCATCGATATTCCACATCTGCAGGAACATCAGGGTAAAGCTTTTCACCGCCTCCCCTTTCAGCATCACCGCCGTATCCTTCCAGTGCCCGAACCGCTGTTCCCGGTTAATATATTCATCGGCCAGATTCACACCGCCGTTAAAGGCTGTATGCCCGTCAATCACCAGTATCTTGCGGTGATCCCGGTAATTGTAATGGGTGGAAATAAAAGGGGAAACCGGTGAAAACACCTTGCATTTAATCCCCCGCTCCCGCAGAAGCTTCAGGTATTTGTGGGGCAGAAGAGCAAATTCACAGGTGCCGTCATACATCACTCTTACGTCCACCCCTTCCCTGGCCTTGCGGACCAGGATTTCCAGGACCTCTCCCCACATCAGCCCTTCCGCAATAATAAAATATTCCAGAAAGATGAAATGCTCCGCCTTCTCCAGCTGCCGGAGCAACTCGGCAAATTTATCCTCCCCCAGCGGAAAGTAGGTCACTTCCGTCCTGTCATACACCGGATGGCAGCTGCTCCGCTGAATATAGCGCACCAGGGACGCCGCGCCCGGGTTCTCCTCCGCCAGCGCCTCCATCACCGCCTCCTCCTGGGGAATACTCCCCTTTGTCATTTCAATGATCTGTTCAAAACGCGCCTTCAGCGCCCGATGGCCGATATCCAGCTGCGTGTACAGATACAGCAGGGAACCGAACACCGGCGTCAGCATTACAATCACCAGCCATGTAATCTTCGCCGTCGGATCGATACGATTGTTCAGAAGATAGAGCACCATGGCCACGGTGAGCAAAACCGTACCTCCGAAAATATGAGGGCGGTACTCCTTAAACCATTGAAAGAGGATTACCAGAAACGCGGCCTGGAGCAGCATCAGCAGCAGAAACAGCCCCATGCGGCTGAAGACGGCATGGATGATTCCTTTCTGCCCTTTTTTCAGCAATCTTATTCCCATATTTTTATTATCGTCATTTCGCATATGTAACTCACCTCATCTTTTGTCCGGCAATTCGCGCAGATGATACCCTGTTCTCTGCTATCATTTTATCACAGGCCGCCGCTTTTTACTATCATAAGTATCCGCAAAATTGCACTGACGCAAAAATCCATGACGCAAAAAAACGACAAATAACTGCAAAAAACGTGACTCTGAAAGCCGTAACACCCTTATTGACCATTCCGGCATCCTCTGCTATAATCGTGGTATAACTTTCATCCGAAAACCAATCGCATCATACGCATTGCCAAAGCGACACTGCTGTAACTCCTGTCAAACTTCAAAAAGCATATGTGCGGAACTATAAACAATAAGGAAAATTTTATGATAGCATTGCAGATTACTTCCATGAAACAATTTATGAACCATTTGCTGGTAGCAGACACCTTTGAACCTTTCCTGCTGGAGGAGGCCGTCATCAGCACCGCCAGCACCTTCACCATTGACGGGCATATCAACCGGGAATTCTACGGAAATGACGAGGACCAGTCCGCTCTGCCCGCCTGGGAATTCCGCCCCTGGAGTGAATTGAAAGGACTGTGCTTTGACCTGATCAAAGGAAAACGCACCCCCTTGTCCTTCCGCTTCGTATTGCATCTGATACCCGAGAAAGCCGCTGCACTTTTGGAAAAGGAAGGCTGCAGCGTGGCTCCCTCCGACATCAGGGCACTGGTACTGAATATCCGTTATGACGGCTCCAAAGCCATGCTCACCACCGGAACCGCTTACCATACCTTCCTTCTGTCCAAAGAGCCGGATGCCATCTGGGACAGGGCTTTCCGAAAGTATATGGACGGGAAAGGCATCTCCTATGAGGAGCTTTAAGCCGTTGCTTTGCTCTTCTCCTCACGAAAATCATACCCGGCATAATCCCGGCCATGTGCCCCCCAGGCGTCCGACAGTTCGGTTCTCCTTTCCGAAACGCATTTTCATTCCGGCAAAATATCCAAAAATTCCCGCTTTCCGGCCAAATCACCACTCATTTCTTCATCCTGGAACGAAATACCAGGCTGGCCAGGTAGCCGAAAATCAGCGCTGCGGACGTTCCCACTGCGCCGGCCTTGAATCCTCCGGCGAACAGTCCCAGCAGTCCCTGTTCGTCCACTGCTTCCTTCACGCCCTTCATCAGCACATTCCCGAATCCCAACAGCGGCACACTGGCACCGGCCCCCGCAAATTCCTGAAACGGCTCATACCATCCCAATGCCCTCAGGATACTTCCGGTCACCACCAACAGCACCATAATGCGTCCCGGCATCATTTTCGTCTTCTCCATCAAAATCTGTACAAAGGCGCATATCAGCCCGCCCACCATAAAAGCTTTTACATAATCCATCATCTGACTTACTCCTTATCTTTCACGAATAAATCTCCCGAAAAAAGGATGGCACCTTCCGCCGCCAGACGGGAAGTGCCATAAATAGAATTCAGGACACCTTCTGATATTAGTATCCGTCAAACTCTGAAAATTATGTAGTTCAAATGCCTTTTCCATCCGGAACCCCTCCGGAAATGCCAGAGCCGCAGCCTGCATGGCAGCCCTGCCCATATCATATCCACGACCGGTCAATCCACAGAAATTATGCAAAAGCAGCCGCTTCATGGACAATCTCCCGCAGACTCTTTTCATGGCATTCAATGGCTATATGGGCATATTTTTCATAAAGGGGAACCCGCTCCTCATACAGATCCCGCAGCGTCTGCCCCTCCTGCAATGTCACGCCTCTGGCATTCAGATCCCCCAGCCGCTCTACCACTTCCTCATAGGGAAGCTTCAGATAGATCACCTTTCCTATCTCCCGCAGATGTTCCATGGCACCGCTGCCGTAAACGACGCTTCCGCCTGTGGCAATGACGCTCCTGCGTTGGCTCAGGGACGCATTTACATCATTTTCAATCTTCCAGAAACCATCCACTCCGTGCTCCTCGATAAGTTCATGAAGCAGCTTTCCGTATTGCTCCTGAATCACCAGGTCGGAATCCACAAAACGGTATCCCAGTCGCTTGGCAAGCACCACGCCCACGGTGCTTTTTCCCGCCCCCGGCATGCCGATCAGCACGATGTTGTCTCTTCTCATACCTCAGCCATAACCTCGACTTCGCACAGTACATTCTTCGGCAAAGTTTTCACAGCAACACAGCTTCTGGCAGGCTTCTCTGTAAAATACCTGGCGTAAACTTCATTGAACGCCGCGAAATCGCCCATATCCGCCAGAAAGCAGGTGGTCTTAAATACTTTCGTATAATCGGTTCCCGCCTCAGCAAGCAAAGCGCCCACATTTTTCATCACCAGCTCCGCCTGAGCTGTAATATCCTCTCCCTCTATATTGCCGGTGGCAGGGTTGATGGGAATCTGTCCTGAGGCAAACAACATTCCGTTCACAATAATTCCCTGGGAATAAGGCCCGATGGCTGCCGGTGCCTTGTCTGTCGAAATTTTCTTTAACATATCTTCATCCTCTTATCTCTGTTACTTCATATCCGCTTCCGGCTCGTCAAACTCAGCCGTCACGTAGAACCCTCTCGCGTTCTCTATCACGTCAGTGACCACGCCTTCCCGGCTTTTCAGGCGATGCCGAAAAGGAATATTGGCGGACATGGCCAGTGACGGATCAATCACATAATAGTAATTGCTTGGAAGAACGCCTTCCGTTATCGTAACCTTGTCTCCCGCCTTTAACAGCCCTGTCCTCTCCATTTTGAATTCCATTTTCCGCAAAATTACCGCCCCCTTAGATGCTTCCCTGCCGCAGGGCCGCTTTCTGTCTCCCGCTGATTCGGCAGGACGCTCAGCACGTTCCCGTGCTTACTGTGAAAGTCTTGAATCTTGCCTGCGGAAAACGCGCAGTCAAAATGAGCTCCCCTGCTCATTTTGCAAGACATCTGTGCGCCAAACCGCATGCCCAAAGGCGGCACGCCTTGCGGTTTGTGTGCATCCACAGTAAACCCCCAGACTTTCATGCAAGGTGGAGCAGCCCGTTGCATGGGGGTTTACTGTACTGTCACTCAAAACACACAGCATTACTCAGCCTTGTCTTCAGACGCACATCTTGTGCATCCATATACCTGTGCATTATCTGTCTCGGAAGCCGCACTATTCTCTGTCCGGGCTTCCCCGCAGCAGCCTGCCCCGTTCTCTTCCTTCTCCGGCTCGGCATCGCTGAAGCTTGTATCCACTACCACTTCGTCGGCCTCCACAGGATCCGAAACCTTAATCACGATAGCAGTGCCGCATTTGTCACAGAATTTACTGGTTCTGGCCACTTCCGCGCCGCAGCCGGGACAGATGCTCACGTTCTTCAGATCATGGATTTTCTCGGTGTTTGCCTCGATCTCCTCCTTCAGAGAAGCTACCTTAGCAGCCCACTCAGCCACGGAAGCATCCTCCATCAGCAGTCCGTTCTCCAGAACGTAAGCACCTACTTCATTTTGAATATTTTTTATATTCTGGTTCAGGGTGCTGATCTCCAGATTGAGTTTTGCCACCCCTGCAACCTCTTTGCTCTTGGAAATCGTTTTCTGTGTCATCTGATTCAGTTTCTCGCTCCAACTTGCCATTTTTTCTACCTCTTTCTTTCTTTTTTATGTATCAATACCAACTGCAATGGCACCGCTCCTCCTTACGGGAACGCCGCCACTGCAGAGATGTCCACTGTATCCAGTATACTACATCCGCCTTTATTTTAAAAGAAAAATGAACTATATTCTTTATGAAATCTTTATGAAACCTCCTCAATCACCACCGCATGGGCAATCCCCGGAACACTCATTCCCTCATTGAAACTTGTCTTGCTCAGCAGGGCGCCTGTGGGCATAAAGAGCACCTTCTTCCAGTTACCCTCCTGAAGCTGCTTCAGGATATAAGCCGACAGCGTCACAGCACTGCAGCCGCAGCCGCTTCCTCCGGCATGGGTGTCCTGGGACTCCCCGTCATAAATTTCCAGCCCGCAGTCCATATGCTGCTCCGAAATGTCGTATCCCCGCTCTCTGAGCAAATCAATCAAAACCCTCTGCCCTACCTTCCCCAGGTCTCCGGTAATAATCTTGTCAAATTCGTCAGGGCTGTCAGCAAAATCTATAAAATGCTGTTCCAGGGTGGAAGCTGCCGCCGGAGCCATACAAGCCCCCATATTCATGGAATCCTTCAGTCCATAGTCCACAATCTTCCCCACTGTCATCCCCGTAATCTGCGCCCGGGCTTTTCCGCTGCCGCAGAACATATCCTGCCCCAGTACAAAAGCGCCGCTGCCCGTCACGGTCCAGCTGGCAGAAAGAGGACGCTGATTTCCGTAATCCAGCGGAAAACGAAATTCTTTCTCCGCACTGGCAAAATGGCTGGAGGTTACGCAGATAACCCTTTCTGCAAATCCTCCGGCGATGCTCATTGCCCCCAGTGTCAGAGACTCTCCGCAGGTGGAGCAGGCCCCGTACATTCCCAACAGCGGAATCTGGTACGAGGAAACGCCAAACGAAGTGGCCATGGACTGTCCCAGCAAATCTCCCGCAAAAAGATATGCAATATTCTCCGGTGCCAGTCCGGCTTTGTCCAGAGCCATGCCCACTGCCTCTTTCTGGAGTGTGCTTTCCGCCTCTTCCCAGGTCTTACACCCGAACATATCGTCCACGCCCACTCTGTCAAACAGCAATCCCAACGGTCCTTCGCCTTCCTTGGTTCCCACAATACTGGCACTGTTTAAAATATAGACCGGCCGCTCCAGTTTTATGCTTGCTCTTCCTAAATTCTGACTCATATTTTTCCCTCCTATCTACAGCTCCGCATCTGCCCTGCCCGGTTCTCAGGCATAAGCAGAGAATTTCCGGCCGCGAAGGGAATGCGTCCGTAAATCCTCTGGGGTACCGGGCGGAGCAGACGCTGTTTTATACTCGTGAGCGCATTCATTTGCCACTTTCTGTCCTGTTTAAGCAGAAGCGCTCACTCGCTATACATTTACGTTGGCAAATGTGATTGAGCGCAAGTATAAATCAGCTATTGACATTTCTCAGCTTAATTTAATGTTGGCTATTAGTATTTCCGGAGAGAAAAAATCTATACCCGCTCCCGCTGTCTTCTAGTCGGGGTCCACTGCATACATCAGGCTGGTGACTACATACAGTACCTTGCCGTCATATTCCACCCTGGACCAGCCGGAATCCACACTGTAGCCGGTGCGATGCGCCTTTTCTCCATAATTCAGCTGACAGTGCACGGTGCCGTCTCCGCCGTCCGTACTGGGTTCGAGCCGCAGGTTCACATACTCCTTGGGAGAAATCCAGTCGTCACAATTTGAAAAGATAATGACTCTGCCGCTGGCAGTGCTTACACGGTTGGGATTGGATGCCTGCACCGGAGGCTTATAATCCAGATTCGTTGTCAGATACTGGGTTACCGCGTAAAGTGTCTGACCGTTGTAGTCTATCTGTGACCAACCTGTGTCCTTATTGACGCCGGTTCTCGTCAGAACTTCCCCGTTCTGACACTGTATTACAATATTTCCTTCGTCTGTTGTAGTCGGAACGGAACGCAGGTTGACTACATCCTTGGGCGTCACAGAGTCCTGCTGCTCCGTAAACTTCATGGCAGCGGTTCCGGCTACCGGCTCCTGAACCTCTCCGTCAGGAAGCTCCTCCGAAACCGATATCCCGTTGTCCTGGTCTGCAGGCTCCTCCTGCTCTCCCGGTGCCGGGCCTTCCTCCTGCCCGGGCTGAGGCTTTTCTTCCATCCCCGGTTCCTGCGCTCCTGCTCCCACATCGGTAGATTCTTCGCCGTCTTCCGGTGCCTGCTCCGAGCCCGCATTCCCCTCATTTTCTGTCAGCAGTTCCCCGGAATTCTCCCCCGACTCCACTGCCGATGAAATGTTCTGCCCGCCGTCCTCCGTTTTCTCCGGATGTGTAAAAAACCACAGAATGGCACAGATAATCGCCGCAAGCACTGCAAGTCCCAAAAAGGTAAGTCCAGTCACCCACGGGCGCTCTTTCTCCTCATCTCCGTCCTCATCCTCGTCCCACACATCATCCTCTTCTTCCAGTTCCAGTGCGCTCAACAGACGCAGATTTCCCTTCTGCTTCTTTTTCACTGACTTATCTGTTTTGGAATCCTCCTTCTCCTCCGCTCCCGGCCCTTTCACCAGACGCAGATTAGAATCAGACCTTTTCCCGTCCTCCTCCAATTCCGGCTCTTCTTCCTCGTCGTAGTCCAAATATTCATCATCATAAAAGGATAGAAACGCCTTCAGTTTCTCGCCAAAACCCGGCTTACTCTCTTCTTTTCTGTCTTTCATAAGCCCACCTTTTCCCTGCTTATCCTTCGTATTTTTCGCTCTGGGCACGTATCAGCTCCGCATCGTCGAAATAATTGATCCGCATGGCGCTCTTGACCTCCGCCAGAGTCCGTGCCGCAACCTCCCGGGCTTCCTCGCTTCCCTTCTTCAGTATTTCATAGATGGCGGGAATGTCCTTTTCCATTTCTTTCCTGCGGTTGCGGATGGGCTCCAGGATTTCCTGCATGATATTGATCAGGAACCGCTTCACTTTCACATCTCCCAGACCGCCCCTCTGATAATGGGCCTTCAGTTCGTCCAGATTCGTATAGTCAGGCAGATATCTGCCAAAATGCTCCTGCCTGCAGAACGCATCCAGATAGGTAAATACCGTATTTCCCTCCAGATGTCCCGGGTCGCTGACCTGCAGATGAAGAGGGTCTGTATACATGCTCATAATCTTAGTCCGCACTTCATCCGCCGTGTCCGCCAGATAGATACAGTTGCCCAGAGATTTGCTCATCTTCGCCTTGCCGTCGGTGCCCGGCAGTCTTCTGCGGGCCTCATTTTCCTGTAAGAGCGCCTCCGGCTCCACCAGTACAGGCGCATACACCGTATTGAACTTGTGCACAATCTCCCTTGTCTGCTCAATCATGGGCAGCTGGTCGTCCCCCACAGGGACAGTGGTTGCCTTGAATGCCGTGATATCCGCCGCCTGGCTGATGGGATAGGTGAAAAAGCCCACCGGGATACTGGACTCGAAATTGCGCATCTGTATCTCGCTTTTTACCGTGGGATTTCTCTGCAGCCTGGAAACGGTTACCAGATCCATATAGTAAAAAGTCAGCTCGCACAGTTCCGGAATCTGAGACTGAATGAGTAAAGTGGATTTTGCCGGATCCAGTCCGCAGGAAATGTAATCCAACGCCACCTCTATGATATTCTGTCTTACTTTCTCCGGATTTTCGATATTGTCCGTGAGTGCCTGGGCATCGGCGATCATGATGAAAGTCCTCTTAAATTGCCCCGAATCCTGCAGTTCCACCCGCCTGAGCAGCGAGCCTATATAATGCCCCACATGAAGTCTTCCTGTCGGCCTGTCTCCTGTCAGAATGATTTTATCCTTTTCCATGTTTTCCATCTTCTTAATCTCCTCTTTTTGGACGGATTTTATACAGCCGGATGTCTGTTTCCCGCCTGACACCTCTGCGTATGGCCGAAACATCCTGCTTTTTCTGCCCTGAATGACCTTATTATAACATGAAATTTTCAGTAGGGGAACTCTTTTTATCTACGCCTGCAAATTCCGCCTTCCCCGGTTCCCGTTTTCTTTTCGGTAACCGGTCATCTGCTTACCGGCTTTCAAATGTCACCCTGCTCAATTCCTTTCAAAAATCTCCCTCTCAAAATTGTAAACCTTTTTATTTTTGCGGTTGACATTTCGCTCTGTACCATATATACTCTATAATGTAACCCGGCATCTTGTCAGGGTTAACATTTTACATACAGAGAGGTAAAAAACATGGCAAACATGACTACAGCTACCCCAAAAACCGAAAAACCATTACTCACCCTGAAGCAGATTACTCTGGCCGGCCTGATGACCGCCGTCTTCTGTCTGCTTGGGCCGATATCCCTGAACATCCCCATAAGTCCAGTCCCCATTTCCCTGGGAATGCTGGCAATTTATTTCGTGACATCCGTACTCGGCATGAAGCTGGGAACATTCAGCGTCCTGGCATACATCCTTCTGGGCCTGGCAGGCGTACCGGTATTCACGGGCTTCACAGGCGGGGCCGGAAAATTGCTGGGACCTACGGGCGGATATATCATTGGCTACCTTTTCATGGCCTTAATCTGCGGTTTCTTTGTAGATAAATGGGGAAATCGGATACTTCCGGAAATCCTCGGAATGGTACTGGGCACTGTTGTCTGTTATATATTCGGTACGATATGGCTGGCTCACCAGGCCTCCTATACCTTCCCCCAGGCATTGGCGGCAGGCGTGCTTCCCTATATTCCCGTGGATGCGGTCAAGCTGGCAATCGCGCTGATAGCAGGACGGCAGATTCGCGCAAGGCTCCTGAAAGCCGGATTGCTATAGGGGCGGAAAACTGTCGGCGGAAACGCGATGACCCGGATTCCAACGACCAGGAATCCGGGCTGTTATTTGTAACTTTTCTTTTTATTGCAGACTGTCCCTTTTTCATTGCTGTAAACCACCGATTTACCCGCTGCTCAGATTCCCGTGTCAGTATCATAGAGTGTCACGATGTTCTCCTGAGAATCATACATGGTAATCGCCCCACAGTCCGCCGGCAGCACTACCGCAAAAGGCTCCTCCGGGTTCACGTTGATCACATTCTCCTCCACATCATTATCCACCACAATCTTGCACACGCCATCTTCATTCATGGACAGAAGCGCGATTCCCTTGTCTTCAAATACAATCCCCTTCACGCTGTCCTCCATATACGGGTCCGAACCGCCCTGACGGAAGAAATAACCGTAGGAAAACCCCTCCCTGCTCAAATAAATCGAATATGCACAATCATCCTTCTCCTCATCGTAGAAAAGCATGGCGCACATATTATCATTCACAGCCTGTGCCATTTCCCAACTGCTCTTGATGTTCTGGTTCTCCCTGGCATCCTGTTCCAGCCGGTTTGCCGATACTCCCAGCACATCTGCCTGCCATACAATCAGAAATGCCAACAGAATAATCAATACAATTCCCAACAGCAAGGGTATTTTCTCAGCTTTCACATTTATTACCTCCTGTTTTGGTTCCGTCAGTGCCCGTTCAGATATTTTCATTCGACAAAAATTTTCCCCGGCACCTTTTTTAAAATAGGCTGTATTTATGGCTTCCGGCCGTTTCATGCCATAAATATGGTCACATTATACCATATCTTCCCATATCCGTCTACTTAAAAAAGAACACAGGAACCTCTTCCGTTTCTCACAGTATTCCCTATCCTGCCTTCCTATACGTAATAAACTGGTTTCCATTTTCTGCAAACCATTCTGCGGAATCGTTCAATCCCATTTTGTCAATAGTTCCGGTCAGGGGATTCAGAATGCCCGTATTGTATTCGTTAAATCCCACAAGCAGCACGGCGGAGCCGTCCTCTAAAAGCGCCAGCACAGGAATGTCCATGTTCACATAATAAAGTACCGAATCCAGGCTGCAGCCTTTCAGGTCCAGTATGGCGGCATCCATCAGGTTCTCCTCCAGAATCTGAATCACATCCTCCCCTCTGTCCAGAAGGTACTGAGTGTTCCTGCTGATGCCCTCATATTCCAGCATGGTATCCAGACATACTGCCAGTGCGCTTTTTTCTTCTGTTGCCGCCGCTTCCTCAATGGCCATAATCTGGTTTCTTGCCGCCCTGATTCCTCTCGCCCAGACACGCTCCCCGTTTTTATCCACCACAGTGCCCGCCACGGCATCGGCCAGACTCACCGCGCCTGCCGGAGAGATGAAAATCCCCTCCACGCCGTATGGGCCGAATACGTAATAAGCAGCACTCTCCTCCTCCGGAAGCTGGATCTTTCTTCCCCCCTCATACACCACTTCCATAGGGGTAAGAATCTGAACCGTCTTACTGTCTATTGTCTTTCGAAGCTGGATTTCCACATATCGTTCATATCGTTCCGTATCTACGGCCACGATTACATTTTTCCCGGTTTCAGGCTCTGTATTGTTCGTAATATGCTCCTGGTCCGCCTCCTGATATTCACCTGACTCCAGACGCCTCACCCTCTCCAGTGTAATCTGATTGTCCTCCACCACACATTCCGTCACATATATATCCGCCTGCCTGTATTCTTTCAGCAGTTCACCGGCAGCATTGCAGATACAGACTTTATACATGGGGAAAAAGATACTGCCTGAGCTCTCCTTCACCACATCCGCTTCATAAGCCACGCCATATATAATGTCCTCCTCCATAAAGCCCAACGGCCTGATTACTTCTCCGTCTTCTACGGATATAGTCTTGCGGGTATCACTGCCCAGATTTCTGATTTCCAGCGCCTTGCTGTGGTATATGTCATCCCCTTCCGGCCATACCGCTATCCTCCGCCCTTCCGAAACCTGAAGTCCGCCATCCTGAATAATTTCCAGCATCCTGGAGTAAGTCCGCCCTGCCAGATCTATTCCGTATACGCCGTTGTTCATCACAAAATACAGCTTCTGTTCCCGGTTCAGATACAAAAGCCGGCTCAGCTCGGCCTCCAGCACCGAACAGGTCCTGTCATAGGGAATGTAGAGCAGTTCTTCTATCGTGTTCTGAGAACTGTTATGGGTGTAGAGCTGAATTCCCACTTCCCCTTCATGTCTTCCCCTGTTCATATAGCCATAGACGGCAAACTGCACATTTCCGCCCTCATCCACATCCAGAATACGAATCCCATGCTGGTTATACATAGTGCGGGCATCCGCATTTTCCGCATCATAAAAACTGAAAATAACAGTCAGCTTATTGGTGGTCACATTGTAGCTGAACAGCCTTCCCTCTGACTCAAATACGACTATATTCCCATCTTCGCTCTCCGTCATTTCCACATCCGTCCCCGTAATCCCCAACAGTATCTTGTCATTGGCGCAGAGCTGCCCCATGACAGGAATCTGGGACATGGTGCGCTCATAGTCCAGCAGATACATTCTGTCGGTGGTATAGCGAACCCGATAATATTCTTCTACATTGTAATAAACCGTATTTTTCCCTTCAGAAGTGGAAACAATGTAATCCAAAAGCAGAGAAGCCGTCTGGGAAGAGATTTCCGTCAGTTTTATGGTTGGGGCCTCTACTTCCCGCACCTCCAGGTCTCCCCAGGTAATCTGACGGAAGCTGCTGTGAATATTTACTTTATGAAAAGAACTGTTGTCCTCCAACCTGGAATTGGTTTCCAGATACTTGGTCAGCTCCCCTGCCGCTTCCCTGTCATAAAGTTTCTCATGAAAATCCCGGCAAAAGTCCAGTTTTTCCGTCGCATACAAGTCACTGCTCCAACGCACCCTGGTATAATAAGAAGCCTCCCTGCCGTCATCCAGGCTCAATATGATCTTCAAGGCATAGTCCGTATCCCGCTCGATCAGGTCTTTCAGGGTAATGGTACCGCTGATTCGCCCTGCTTCAACCTGCAGTTCCCTTATCTCCGTATTTTCGATCAGCCGGGAGCCGTCGGCGCTGCGCACCTCAACGGAAACCCCGTTCACGGATTCCCCGTAAGTATCCACTACAAAGCCGGTTTCCCGCCCCTCTCCCAGGACAGTCACGTATTCCCTCTGGAAAGCAATGTCCGTATCCGCCAGGTAGCCGTGAAGCTGATTATATTCTATTCCCTCCCACACCATGGTCACCAACGGAAGACTGGCAGGTGCCATTTCCATGGTCATATTATCATGTCCTCTGTTCATGAACTTGCCGACGATCACCAGCGCAAGCAAAAAGACAATGAAAAAAACAGATAATTTAATAATGCTTTTTTTCATAGCAGCTCCTTCAATGTAGGATTTACCTGCAAAAATTCCATCAGCCCGTCAGCCGCCAGCTGATTTTCCGTATTGTATACATTTGACCTGGAGCGCATCCCGGCTTTTTTTACTCCGCGGATCATCAGATTCTTCGGCGTATGTTCCATATCGATAAACTCCAGTATCTGGGTATCATAACCGTTTTTCTCCAGAAGATTGGCGCGAAGGGCATCCGTAATCAGCGCCGCCATGCGCTCTTTGATCACCCCATACTTCAATACCGGCTGCAGCATGTCACAGTGGATCTGCCCATTCAACTCATGCTGACAGCAGGGAACCGCAAGGATAACGGAAGCCCCCCACTTTACTGCTTTCTCCAACGCATAATCCGTCGCCTTGTCACAGGCGTGGAGGGATACCACCATATCCACACTGTCCGCACCGTTGTAACTGCTGATATCCCCCTCCTGGAAATCCAGTCTGTCATAGTGAAGCTTCTCCGCCAGCTCGCTGCAGTGCCGTATCACATCCGCCTTCAGGTCCAGCCCGGTGACCTGGATATCTCTGCCTTCCAGCTGATGCAGATAATAATACATGGCAAATGTTAGATAAGACTTTCCACAGCCGAAATCCACAATGCGGATGGTTCGTCCTGAAGGAAGCCTGTCCAAAATATCTCTGATATATTCCAGATAACGGTTAATCTGGCGGAACTTGTCATACTTCGCCCTGACAATCCGTCCCTCCGGCGTCTGAACTCCCAGTTCCACCAGAAAATCCACCGACTGTCCCTCCTGCAGGATATACTGCTTTATGCGGTTATGGGACAAGTCGGCAGTCTTTCTCTCCTGTTCTTTTGTATTCCTGCAATTCCTGTATTTTATGGTAATCTTTCCCTTTTTGCTCACCAGCACTGTGGCTTCCTTTGTACCATTGCCAATCTGTGCCTGGCGGAAGCAGTTCTCCACATAATCTGCCAGACGCTCCTGCATCCTGACTTTCCTATGGTTGGAATGAAATACCTTATTCTCCCGATATAGTGTCTCCTGAAAATAAAGTTCCCCTCTGATCAGCACGGGGCGTATCTTTACCTTCTCTGCCCTTGCGGCATCCCTTGTATTGCTCAGTACAATCTGTATTAAATCCTGATCCAGCATCTGCCGGAAGAGTTCTCTCAGTTCATCCATATATTCTGTCTCTGTCTTTAAATTTATCCGTTCCGTTTCACCGCATTATTCTGCCTGAAAAAATTCCTCAAAACAGAATCATTATTCCGAAACTTTATTGCAACAAATAGAAATTTCCTCTTCGCCCCCCATGGCGGCGTTTATATACCTCATTAAACAGCAGAATCAATATCATGTCCTCGGCAGGTGCCTGTTCTTCCTCTTTTTCCAAAATTCCGCAGATTGATTTCGCCAGGGCGCACAGACTGCACCTGTCCGGATATTCGTCATAAATCATGCTTCCCTCATAGTCTGCCTTATCCAAAACATCCGCGATTCTTTTCTGATAGCGTTTCACATCATTAGGATACATCTGCTGCAGGTACTCCAGATCCTGTATCAGTTCCCTTTCTTTGCCGGGCCCAAGATATCCCGGGTACGTCATATAAAAAGGAAGGGGCCCTTTCCAGCCCCTTGCCTCATTTTCCGGCAACGGCTGCAACAGCTTAGAATGAAATTCCATACGTTTTTCTCTCTGTTTTTTAACAGCATATGCGCATTTTCATCCAATTGTTACCGGAAACTATCAAAAATCCTGTTTTCTAATGCTACTTCAATACTTCGATACGTGCCAACGCTCTCTGCAGAGCAGTCTCTGCTTTGGCGATGTCCGTATTCGGCGCCTTACTGCTCAAGCGCTTCTCCGCACGCTCCCTGGCGGATTTTGCACGGTCTTCGTCGATTTCCCCGGGCCATTCTATGATCTCAGCCAGAATCGTCGCACTCTCCGGCAGAATCTCGGCAAACCCTGCATGCAGAGCTGCCTTCTTTTCGCCTTCCGCCTCGCTGATATGCAGGATGCCAGGCTTTACGATCACCGTCATCGGAATATGGCCCGGAAGCACGCCAATCTCACCTTCTGTAGTATTGAACTCCACCATCTCCACCCGATTCTCATAGAAAACCCTGTCGGGCGTGATGATACGCAGAAGGAATTCGTTCTTATCTGCCATAATTTCCCTTTCTTAATTTAAGTTCCGCATCCACCCATCCCCTACCAGGTCACGCGGAGAATTTTCGGCCGCAAAATGATGCCTCCGCAAATCCTCCGGGTAGCGAACGGGGGATGCTGTTTTATAAATTACATTTTGGCCAACACGTCGTCGATGCTGCCGGCGTTCAGGAAATAGCTTTCAGGGATGTCGTCATGCTTGCCTTCCAGAATCTCCTTGAAACCGCGGATGGTCTCGTTGATGGGTACGTATTTTCCTTCCAGTCCGGTAAACTGTCCTGCAACGAAGAAGGGCTGTGACAGGAATCTCTGTACCTTACGGGCACGGGATACTACAAGTTTGTCTTCCTCGGACAATTCGTCCATACCAAGGATGGCGATGATGTCCTGCAGTTCCTTATACCGCTGCAGGATCTCCTGCACTCCGCGGGCTGTCTGGTAGTGCTCCTCGCCCACGATCCTGGGATCCAGGATACGG
Source organism: uncultured Acetatifactor sp. (assembly GCA_910586775.1). Classification (GTDB taxonomy): domain Bacteria; phylum Bacillota; class Clostridia; order Lachnospirales; family Lachnospiraceae; genus Acetatifactor. The sequence continues at coordinate 23,379 of CAJUJN010000046.1, forward strand.
GAAGAAGACTCCAGCGGATCCACTGCGGGATAGATACCCAGTTCCACGATGGAACGGGACAATGTGGTGGTGGCGTCCAGATGGGCAAACGTAGTTGCCGGTGCCGGGTCGGTAAGATCGTCCGCAGGCACATATACTGCCTGTACGGAAGTGATGGAACCGCTCTTTGTGGAAGTAATTCTCTCCTGAAGGGCGCCCATTTCCGTCTGCAGCGTAGGCTGATAACCAACTGCGGAAGGCATACGTCCCAGCAAAGCCGAAACTTCACTGCCTGCCTGTGTAAAACGGAAAATATTGTCAATGAACAGCAGCACGTCCTTGCCGCCCTTGTCACGGAAATACTCCGCCATGGTCAGACCTGTCAGGCCTACGCGCATTCTTGCTCCGGGGGGCTCGTTCATCTGTCCGAATACCATGGTGGTCTTGTCGATAACGCCTGACTCCATCATTTCATGGTAAAGGTCGTTTCCCTCACGGGTACGCTCGCCTACACCGGTAAATACGGAGTAGCCGCTGTGCTCAGTCGCGATATTACGGATCAGCTCCTGAATCAAAACGGTCTTGCCCACGCCGGCGCCGCCGAACAGTCCGATCTTACCGCCCTTCTGGTACGGGCAGAGCAGATCCACCACCTTGATGCCGGTCTCCAGCAATTCTTTCTCCGTAGCCTGCTCCTCGAACTTCGGCGCAGGTCTGTGGATCGGCTCATAGGATACCCCTTCAGGGGCCGGTTTATTATCAATTGGCTGACCCAAAACATTGAAGATCCGCCCTAATGTCTTCTCACCTACCGGAACGGAAATCGGGGCGCCGGTTGCAACCGCATCCATTCCCCTCACCAGACCATCGGTACTTCCCATGGCAATACATCTGACCGTATCATCTCCCAGGTGCTGGGAAACTTCCACAGTCAGTTCACTGCCCTCTCCGGTAGGAATGCGAATTGCTTCGTTGATCTCAGGCAGGTTTCCCTCGTCAAAGCGGATGTCAAGCACCGCGCCGATGACCTGGGTAACCTTGCCCTTGTTTTCTCCTGCCATTTCTACCTCTTTCCTCCCGCAAGCGCGGGATAATTTCTTTATTACAAATTTTATCTACACATATCTCTGACGGATTTTCATCCTGCAAAACTGCCGCATAGACAGCCTGCCGCAGCCCGGACGAATGCTTTTCCCAGACACTTGCTTCCGTCTGCCATTCTTCCATGCTAAGGATTTTCCCGCATTGCAAAAGATTTTCCAACATTGCGAAGGATTCTCCTGCATTGCGAAAGACTTTCCCACATTGCTAAGGATTTTCCCACATTGCGAAAAACTTTCCCGCATTGCGAAGGATTTTCCCGCATTGTGAAAGACTTTCCCGCATTGCGCATCAGCTTCCTGCATTGTACATGGATTTCCCGCCTTGCAAAGCAGGAAAGTCCATGTCAGCCAAGCGCTTCCGCGCCGGCAATAATCTCTGTCAGCTCCTGTGTAATGGAACCCTGGCGGGCCCTGTTGTATTTCAGCGTCAGATCGCTTATGATCTCTTCCGCATTGCTGGTCGCATTATCCATCGCCTGCATGCGCGCGCCGTTTTCACTGGCAACCGACTCCCGAAGCGCCCCGTAAATCAGGCTGGTAACATATTTCGGGATCAGCATATCCAGCGCTTCCGAATCTTCCGGCTCGAAATTCATGACTGCGGCGCTTTCTTTCTCCGCGGATCCTCCCTCTGCTCCCGAAGCCTGCACGGGAAGCAGCTGCAGCAGAGTGGGAATATGGCTCACCGTATTTTTAAAATTGGTGTATGCCAGCCAGATCTCCCCTATCTCGCCTTCCGCAAAGGATGTCAGAAGCCTGTCGCACAATGCCGCCGCGTCCTTGTACAAAGGACTCTCCACGATCTCGGCATCGCATTCCCTCACGGAATAGCCGCTCCTTACAAAGGCATCCCTGCCCTTGGTACCCAGGCAGTAGATCTCCAGATTCTCTTTTCTCCACTGGGGATGCCTGGTCACCAGCTTGATCACATTGGAGTTATAGCCGCCGGCCAGGCCTCTGTTACCGGTTATCACGATGACGGCTTTCCTGGAGGAGGCGCCGGAAGTCAGATATTTGTGGTCAATCTGCCCCACGCGCTGCAGGATGCTGTTCACAGTATCATACATGCAGTTGAAATATCCCTTGGAGCGTTCTGCGCTTGCTCTGGCGCGCTGCAGCTTTACGGTGGACACCAGCTTCATGGCTTTCGTGATCTGCTGGGTCCCCTGAATACTGCTCTTGCGGCGCTTTATATCACGCATTGATGCCATAATCTATATCCTCTTTCTATTTAGACTCATGAGCATGCGGATCACCGTCCTGCCCACTCGTTACACCACATTTGGAAATGCTTCAATATGCACGCATAAACTGCTTCTTGAATTCCTCGATCGCCTTCTGAAGCGATTTTTCGGTCTCATCGGAAATCACTTTCTCCGACGCGATATTGTTCGGAACCTCCGCGTACTTCGTATCCAGGAACTCGAAGAACTCCTTCTCAAACCTGGTGATCTCAGCAGTCGGAATATCCAGCAGATACTTATGTGTCACCGCATAGATGATGATAACCTGATACTGTACCGCCATGGGCGCATACTGGGGCTGCTTGAGCACCTCACGGATACGCTCGCCCTGGGCCAGCTTCTCCTTGGTGTCATTGTCCAGGTCGGAGCCGAACTGCGCAAAGCTTGACAACTCCCTGAACTGCGCCAGCTCCGTACGGATGGGAGCGGCAATCTTCTTCATAGCCTTGATCTGCGCCGCGCCGCCCACTCGGGACACGGAGAGACCTGCGTTGATAGCAGGACGGAAACCGGAATTAAACGCCTCCGTCTCCAGATAAATCTGTCCGTCGGTAATGGAGATTACATTGGTCGGAATATATGCGGACACGTCTCCCGCCTGAGTCTCGATGATGGGAAGCGCCGTCAGAGAACCTCCGCCGTACTCATCGCTCATCCTGGCAGCACGCTCCAGCAGCCTGGAGTGCAGGTAGAATACGTCTCCGGGATAAGCCTCACGTCCGGGCGGACGACGGAGCAGTAGGGAGAGTGTACGGTATGCCGTTGCATGCTTGCTCAGGTCGTCGTACACCACGAGCACATCCTGGCCGTTCTCCATCCATTCCTCACCGATGGCACAGCCTGAGTAAGGAGCAATGTACTGAAGGGGCGCAAGGTCGCTTGCCGTAGATACTACTACCGTAGTATACGCCATGGCGCCATACTCCTCCAAAGTCTTTACAATATTCGCAATCGTGGATGCCTTCTGGCCGATCGCAACATAAATACATTTAACGTTCTGTCCCTTCTGGTTGATAATGGTATCGATGGCGATGGCTGTCTTACCTGTCTGACGGTCACCGATGATCAGCTCACGCTGTCCGCGCCCGATGGGGATCATGGCGTCGATAGCCTTGATACCTGTCTGAAGGGGCGTATCCACGCTCTTTCTGGTGATAACACCGCTTGCCACACGTTCGATCTTGCGGTATTTGTCCGTCTGAACAGGTCCCTTGCCGTCAATGGGCTGGCCCAGCGCATTGACCACGCGGCCCGTCAGAGCATCGCCCACAGGAACCTCAACCACGCGGCCTGTGGTCTTGACCGTATCGCCTTCATTGATATTTCTGGCGCTGCCCAGCAATACCACACCCACGTTATCTTCTTCCAGATTCAACACCATGCCGTACACTTCGCCGGGAAATTCCAGCAGCTCACCCTGCATGGCATTTTCCAGTCCATGTACACGAGCGATGCCGTCCGCCACCTGAATGACCGTACCCACATCGGATACATCAAGGGTGGATGCATATCTCTTGATCTGATCCTTGATAACAGAACTTATTTCTTCTGGTCTTAAATTCATGGATCTGTCGCACCTTTCTTCCAGCCGGTCAGCCCAGCTGAATTTGTAATAATTGTTTCGTTAAGCCGTCCAGTTTTGTGCGGACACTGCTGTCCACCACTCTGTCGTTGATGCGGATGATCATTCCGCCTATGATCGAGGCATCCACCTCGTAATACATTTCCATTTTCTTATATCCGCTGGTTTTAAGAAGTCTGGCTTCCGTCTCCTTCTTCTGTCCCTCATTCAGCTCTACTGCGGTAGTCACGTAAGCCACGCCAATCCCGCACTCTTCCTTCACCCTGTCGATAAAATAAGTAAAAATAGCAGGCAAATCTTTATAGCGCTCCTTGGAAACCACAACCTCCAGCAGACCCGCCAGTTCATCGCTGGCCCGTCCCTTAAAGGTATCCGTCACCAGCTGGAGTTTATCCTGCTTCGGGACTCCCGGATGCTTCATCAGCTCATCGAACTGGGGATTTTCCTTCAGTATCTGTTCCACACAGCGGATTTCTTCCATCAGACTGACAGCCCTGTCCACGCCTGATTCCATGGCTACTTCATACAGAGCTTCGCCGTATGTCTTGGATACTAATTTAGCCATGTCTTATCACCCATCTCCTTTATGGTCTCGTCAATCAGCTGATTCTGCTGTTTTGTGTCCATGGACGCGGCCACGAACTTGCCGGCCATAAGAGAGGCCACCACAATGATCTCTCTCTTCACATCGTCGGACATCTTCTGCTTCTCAAGCTCTGCTTCCGCACGGGCCCTCTCCAGGATCCGGGCGGCCTCTTCCTTCGCCTGGGCAATGATCTGATTTTCATTCGCCAGGCCTTTCCTGCGGGCTTCGCTTAAGATGGCTTCCGCTTCCTTGTCAATGCCCTGCAGCTTAGTCTCATATTCCTTTTTTAAAGCCTGCGCGTTCTCCATGGAAGTCCTTGCCGTATCCAGTTCGAGCTGGATTTTGTCCTTACGGGCATTCAGCATCTTCCTCGCAGGGTTGAACAGAAAATAGCTCAAAATAAGGAACAGGAAAAAGATGGCTATGATCATCAGTACGGAATCAGCCAGCAGCTGCCAGTCCAGATCGAACAGCCTCGACATGGACTCGCCCCCTGTTAAAAGTATCATTCTAAGCCTCCTTTCTGCCTTCCGAAAAAATGCACTTTATTATGCAATCATACCTGTCTCTTTCTTAGGGCAGAAGGGGTTTCACGAACAACAGCAGAATAGCAATCAGCAAGCCGTACAGACCTGTGGTCTCTGCCACTGCCTGGCCAAGGAGCATGGTCTGCATAACCTTGGGCTGCGCGCCGGGATTACGTCCCACTGCCGCTGCTGCGTGCCCTGCTGCGATACCCTGTCCTACACCAGGTCCGATACCGGCGATAACTGCCAGACCTGCGCCAATTGCGGAACAACCTAAGATAAAGTTTTCATTGAAATCCATTCTTTTTTCCTCCTGAATTAAATAATAGAAATAATTTGAAAACAACTGTTAACCTGTAAAACTTCCCGTCTTCCTAACGGCGGGATCCATCGCCAATCTCATTCGAAATGTATGTCATGGTCAGCATGCAGAACACATACGTCTGAATGGCCCCGGAGAACAGATCGAAATACACATGCAGCGCTGCGGGCCAGGCTGTGGCGACCCATCCGAGCAGCCCGTAAAGCAATGCCATCATGGCCGTTCCCGACAGGACGTTTGCAAACAAACGCAATGACAGGGATACCGGCACCGCGACGGCGCTGATCACATTGATCGGCAGCCAGATCGGCAGCCAGGGCGGCAGCGGCGAACAGAGATCCGTCCATATCGTCATGGGCTTCTGATACTTCCACTTATTATAATGGATCATCGAAAATGTCAGGATAGCCAATGGCAGCGTGACACCGTAATCCGCCGTGGGAGGACGTAAACCCAGAAGACCCGAGATATTGCTGACAAGGATAAAGATAAAAATGGTCCCGATGTAATTGAAAAACTTCGGAGCCGCCTGCCCCATGGAGCCGCTTACCATATTGTCCAGCATCTCGACGATCATCTCCACCACATTCTGGAAACTGCCCGGCACTTCCGACGCCTTCGCCATACACCGATTTGCGGCAATGGCAAATGCAATCAGCAGCAGCATAACAATCAGGATACACACATGGGAAGTGGTTATCCACACCGGATGTCCAAAAAAGGAATACTGGAACACTCCATGGATTGTAAAGTCAACATCTGACCCACCGGACAGCAAAATTCCATGTCCCATACTCTCACCTCTCTTTCTTAATAATTTTTTATGGGATCTCTCCCTCCTGCACAACCTCCTCTGCCAGCGGCTCCGCAACCGGATCCGTTTCGTGGAACAGTCTGTTGCACAGTTTATGAGTAATCGGCTGAAGATACGCCGTTACTTTCAGACTCATGTAACCCAGGAAAAAAACAAGCGGATTCATTGTCTCCGTCACAGAAACGACAATCAAAACCGCAGCCACTATTACATATCGAAACAAATATCCCCTTGTGACGATCCCGGAAGCTTCACTGCCGCTTAGAAGCGCCCTGTCCAGAGTACGGCACATATGGATGCTGCCCGCAACGGCAAACGCCACCCCAAACCAGAGGCTGAGGGCATAATTCCACCGGTTCCCTATGGTCAGGGCACCCGCAATCTGACATATAATACCGAAAAAAACCATCCCCAGATGCATCTCCAGAAGAGTCCTGTTCTTATTCCGCAATGCCTCAATTATCCTCATCGGAATCACCCTGCTCCTTATCCTGCGCCTCACCGCCGCATATACGCCTGGCCATGCGGTATACATTCTGTCCTCCCGCAACTGCACCCACTACAAAAAAAAGAATCGTAAGGTATGAAGTGCCAAATTTTCTGTCAAGCCAGACTCCCAACGCAGACATTGCGCAGATAGGTATTATCATGTTCAGTCCGAACTGTGTGACCATCGTAAGAGACTGATATATAATCCGATTGTCTCCTTTGTTCTTCTTCATGCTGCACCGCCTGTCTTAAGCTGCTCTCAGGTGTCTGCCAAAAGATACCCGCCACATTTTATTATACCCATTTTTACCCAAAATGTCTAGGGCAATATGCAGGTTTTGTTCGCAAAATTTCCCTTTGACAAATTCCGTAAAAACAGTTTCAAATATCATTGACTAATGCCCGCGGCAGTTGTATTATTTTAAAAATACATAAAAGTTTATCGGTACCGGAAAACAACTGAGCAAAGGAGTCTGCCATGAATATTTCCAAAATATACCGCAAACGCATTATTCCTGCCGAATGCATTCTTTTGAAAGATGATATCATCGTAGCCCAGGACGAAGAGACCCTCGTCACAAAGTGGAATACCCTCAATCCCAAAACCACCTTTTCCCACGGATGTTCCTGTTTCTATCTGACAGAGGGGATCAAGGTGAGCAAAATATACCGCAGCGACGGTACGCTGCTTTACTGGTACTGTGACATCGTGGAATATTCTTATGCCTCCGAAGAAAACGCAATGACGTTCACAGACCTTCTGGCTGACGTCATCATCTACCCGGACGGACGGGTAAAGGTAGTAGACCTGGATGAGCTGGGGGAAGCACTGGAGAAAAATCTGATCACAAAAGAGCAGATGTGTTCCTGTCTGCGCAGCCTGAGCCATCTGCTTTCATTGGTATACCGTGATAAATTTGACAGACTGCAGAATAAGCTGGACAGTCTGGGACTGTAAGCCATATTGATTTCCATCGCCCCGGAACGCTATCCTTTCTCCTGCAAAAATCAATAGAAAACATGCCCGCCGATATTAATCCCGCTCAATCCTTCGATAGGTGTCCTGAAGAAGACGCAGGTTCCTACATTGGTAACGCCGGCCATGGCCTCATCGGCGGCCCGGTAGCAGCTCTCTGTAGCCTTGTCGGAGGCAAGTGCAATATCCAGCCGGCCGCTGCCCACGGGGGAAAACTGTCCGCCCTGATAGATCACACCCACTACAGTGTCAGGGAACTTACCGCTCAGTACCCTGTTTATGACCACACTGCCCACCGCCACCTGTCCGGCATAAGGCTCACCCCCGGCCTCACAGTAGATCAGATTCGCCAGAAGGCGTCTGTCCCCCTCTGCAAAACTTACCTCCGAGATATCGCGCCAGGTACCGTTGGCTGCTGCCTGGGACAGGGCAATCTCCTCGGCAAGCTTTTTCTTCAGATACTCCACATCCTCTTCCTTTTTCCGTATCTGCGCTTCGTAATCCAGGGCTTTCATCTCCGCGCTGGATATCTGGTCTCCATACTTGGCAATCGCACTGGAAGTCTGGCTGACCATGTCGGAGACCTTATTCTTCTCTTCTTCCGCTTTGGCCCTCAAGTCATCCAACTCCGCTTTTTCCGTCCGAAGCCTGTTCTCATGAGCCTGGATCAGAATCTTATTTTCCCTGTATTCTTCAAGCATCCTCTGATCATAAGCCACAACCTTCTCAATCTGTTCCGCCAGATTCAGCATATCCGAAAAGCTTCCGGCGGTAAGAAGCGCCGTCAGATAGGTATCCTCCTGCTGCTCATACAGACAGCGGGTCACCGCCACCATGGTGTTGTACTGATCCTGCTCCTTTTCCCTTGCTTCGTCCAGAGCCGTCATCGTCGCATCTATTTCCGCTTCCTTATCGCGAATCTGCCCTTCCAGCTCTTCCAGATTCGCCACAACCTGAGACAGCCGGGCATTCAGATAATTCAGCTCCTTTTCCAGAGTGTCACGTTTGTCCTCCAGATTGTCAAGATTTTCCTGTGTCTTATCCAGTTCATTCTCCAGTGTTTCCTTTTCTCTCTGGGTCTGGTTCAGTTTCTCCCTTGTGGAAGAAGTCGCATGTACGACCCCAAGGCCGGGTACAGGGTCAAGTACACCGGCCAAAAGCACAATAGATAAAATACATGCTGTTTTTTTCCAGATTTTCAAAAAAGCACACCGCCTTTCACAGTGCAGATAACCAGAAAACCCCAGGGGTTACTTCGTTCCGAAGATGCGGTCGCCTGCATCCCCCAGTCCAGGTACGATATAGCCATGTTCATTCAGTCTCTCATCCAGGGCTCCCACATATACATCCACGTCGGGGTGCGCCGCCGTCATGGCTTTCACGCCTTCAGGCGCAGCGATAATGCACATAAAATGGATGCTTTTGCAGCCTTTCTCCTTCAGCATCCGGATGGCCGCCACAGAAGATCCGCCCGTCGCCAGCATGGGGTCTACTACAAACACTTCACGCTCCGCGCAGTCTGCCGGAAGCTTGCAGTAGTATTCCACGGGCTTTAAAGTCTCCGGATCCCTGTAGAGTCCGATATGCCCTACCTTCGCAGCAGGAATCAGATTCAGCATGCCGTCTACCATCCCAAGTCCTGCGCGGAGAATGGGAACGATTGCCATCTTCTTGCCCCGAAGCTCCTTTACCGTGGTCTTGCAGATGGGAGTCTCAATCTCCACGTCTCCCAGCTTCAGGTCCCTGGTTGCCTCATAGCAGATGAGCATGGCAATCTCGCTGATAGTCTGGCGGAAGTCCTTTGTGCCGGTTTCCTTTCTGCGGATGAGGCCGATTTTGTGTCGGATTAACGGGTGATCCATGATAACTACATTTGCCATAATCTTTTTCTCCTAAATTTAGTTCCGCATCCCCTCCCTCTACCAGGGCCCGGGCAGAGGATTTCCGACCGCTAAATGATGCGTCCGTAAATCCTCTGTGGTATCGGACGGGCGGATGCTGTTTCCAGTTCCGTATTTCTATATTCAGTCTTCTATCAGGTTTACCCGTCTCCGGTGGCGTTCTTCTCCTGAAAAGGGAGTGTTCAAAAATACATCCACGATTTCCAGTGCCAGATTCTCGCCGATGACTCCGGCGCCCATTGCAAGCACATTAGCGTCATTGTGGAGCCTGGTCAGTTTGGCGGACAGAGAGTCCGCACACAGAGCACAGCGGATGCCGGGAACCTTATTTGCCGTCATGCTGATACCGATGCCTGTCGTACAGATGACGATTCCTTTCTCGCATCTGCCCTCCGCCACTGCTTTTGCTACCGCCCTGCCGTATACAGGGTAATCACAGCTGTCCAGGCTATGGCATCCCATATCCTCATACGGAATCTGATTTGCCTCCAGATGCCGGAGCACACTCTGCTTCAGTGCATAACCGCCGTGATCACTTCCAATCGCTATCATACTCTCACTCCTCCTGTCTCCATTTTATGCTATGTACAAAGCTGCTTCCTGAAAACTGACGCAATCCGTCATCAGTTTTCCATTTCCGGAAGTCCGCGTCCCTGCCGCAGCGCTCCAAACCGGATACCTGTATTTCAGGAGCCCACACTCCGCAGCCGGTTCAATTTTTCAGAAAAGCCTGACAATCCTGTGTCCCGCCGCCTTCAGCAGCCGGTTCATGATCGCCTGTCCCAGACCATGGATCGGAAAACTCTCCGAATAAATACTTGTCACTTTTTCATCATCGAATTCACGCAGGATAGAGAACAGATTTCTGGCTATCCCTTCCTCATCCTCCCTGCTTCCTATACATTTTACCACATCTGCATGGTATTGTTCAAGTACTTCTGCAGTGGCTATGACACCTGTCTTCTCTCCGGCCTGCCTGTCCGCATCCGTGTGGGCGTTGATATATGCAATCACCTGCTCCGGCGATCCTTCCACGATGGCCAGCTGTCCTTTGGGGGCATAGTGGCGGTATTTCATACCGGGAGCCTTGGGTACCAGTCTGCTGTCAGGATCTATAATTGTGACATCTATGTCAACTTTTCCCAACACTTTTCCCAGCATCTCCCGGGTAATATAGCCGGGGCGCAGAATCCGCGGCATATCCGATGTCATGTCAATGATGGTGGATTCCAGTCCGATGCCCACATCTCCGCCGTCTATGATCATATCAATCCTGCCGTCCATATCCTCCTTTACATACTTTGCCAAAGTAGGACTGGGTCTTCCTGAAAGATTGGCACTGGGAGCGGCAATATAGCCTCCACTGTACGCAATCAGCTTCTGCGCCGCCGGATGGGAGGGAAATCGTACCGCAACGGTGTCCAGTCCGCCGGTGGTTTCCCGCGGCACGATTTCGGCTTTGGGCAGTATCATGGTAAGCGGTCCAGGCCAGAAAGCATCTGCTATCTTCACGGCCGCTTCCGGCAGCCTGCTTACAATCCTGTAAATATCTTCCAAACGGCAGATATGGATAATCAGGGGATTATCCGAGGGTCTGCCTTTTGCGGCATATATTTTCCGGGATGACCCTGGATTCAGGGCATCGCCTCCCAGACCGTATACGGTTTCTGTCGGGAATGCCACCAGGCCGCCGCTTCGGATGATTTCGCCGGCCTGGCGGAGCATCGCTTCCTCCTCCCGGGTCAGTCTCTCGCTTTTCTCTTTTATATGAAGATATTTTGTATCCATAACGGAATTTCCTCCAGATTATTCTCCATGCCATTATACCGAAGCATTAAAGTGACGGCAAGTGCAAAATATCAGCATTTGATCGTTTTATCGTAACCGCCTTGAAATCCCTCCCTTTAAGACGATGTGGCATCACATTCAGCACCTGCTTTTTTGAAAAATCATTGCCTGAAATGCCGCCGATTCATCTCCGTTTTTACAGGAAAACTGCACACGGGTTCCCTTTACCGGCACAAATCCCACCCGTTCCAGAGCACAGAGCAGTCCGACATATGCACTGTCGTCATTATAGCGTTCCACACTGACCAGGTATCCCTGGTATCTTACGAAGGCCGAAAGTTCCTGCGCATATTTTCTGTGCCGTTTTTCCTGTCCCTCCACTGACAAAGCCGCCTTTCTGTGTTCTTCTCTCAGAGCAGTCCACGCCACATTTTCATGTACGGTGCGGCTGGAAAACAGTGTGTCGCACTTCCTGTGCGCAAGCTCATTCGGGCCGGTAAAATGCACATTGCCCACCGAAAGCTTTCCCGCCAGCTCCTCCGCCACGGAAATGGCATTTCGAGACAAATCCGCCCCTGTAACACAGGAATCTGCATGTCGTAATGCAAGAAAGCAGGTCAGGATTCCATTCCCGCAGCCGATGTCAAAAATATCTCCTTTCCAAAAAGAATCATATTCACAAAGATACTCCATAACTCTCCGAAAAAACACCCGGTCATAAAAGGCTGCTGCCAGGAGGCTCATTTGTAAACTCTGGTTCAGGTAATCCACAAGTTCTTCCTGGCGATGGAGATATACTGAGTTGCCTGTTCCGTAAAGCAGACGTTCCTCTGAGCGTCCGAACAGTTCTGTCAGCCTTTCGATGTGCTTTCTGCCCTCTTCCTGTCCGAAAGTTTCGAGCAATGCCGTATCCAGTTCGGTAATTTTGCGGATGCCTGTCCGGGATAGATATTGCTTTATTTCCTCGTTTTGCATACAGCCCTTCCTCACTTCTTTCCTTCTGTGCAGTTTTGTTCATCCTCTGTTCCTGTAAGGATACTATGCCAGTGCCTCGCAATCCTTTAAAATCACAAGGCTCTCACTCTTCGCACTGCTGATGACCGCCATCTGTAGCAATTCTACCATAAAATTGTACCACATCTGCCCCGGAAAGTAAAAGAAATACTGCAAAAAACGTTACTATTCACAGTCAAATTATAGTATAAAATCCAATTGTTATAGCAAGC
>CAJUJN010000047.1:0-3895 GCA_910586775.1 uncultured Acetatifactor sp.
GCCTCCGTTATGAGGATATCCGCCGCGGGCAGATGCGCGTCTTCATCCGCCATGGCAAGAACCGTTCCAGCCGTTACGCCATCCTTTCAAAGGCGGCTCTTGACATCCTTACACAGTACTGGTTCGAATGCGGGCGTCCCATGGGATACCTTTTCCCCAAACAGTCCGGCCGGGATGAGCCCATTGACACCTTTTTCCTTTCCAGGCATATCCATGCACACGAACGCCGCCTGGGCTGGCCGGAGCGTATCACCTGCCACTCCTTCCGGCATGCTTTCGGCACCCATCTTTACGAGAACGGCACGGACCTGCTCACCATCAAGGCCCTCCTGGGCCATAAGTCCATCCATTCTACCGTCATCTATGTCCATCTGGCGGAAAATGGCACTGGCGGTGCCGTCAGCCCTTTTGACAGGATGGGAGGTGCGCGCCATGCACAGGCTTAAGATCCAGCAGGCCTTTGACAATGCCTGGAAGGAGTATGCCGCTTCTTTCTGCCCCTCCCCGGTACAGGGCAAAGCGGCTGCCTCCATCATGGCCTGCAAGTCCGGGAAGCTTGGGGTGAATGCTTCCGTCTGCCGTGACTGCGGCCATATGGAGGTCCACAATAATTCCTGCCGCAACCGCAGCTGCCCCTGCTACCAGGCCATTCTCAAAGAGGTCTGGATCGATGCGCGGAGGGCAGAGGTCATCGATGCGCCTTATTTCCATGTAGTGTTTACAATTCCGGCACAGCTGAACGCGCCGGTCTATGCAAACCAGGCCCTCCTCTGCTCCCTCCTCCACAGGTGCTCCGCGCAGACCCTGTTGGAGCTGGCCGCTGACAGGAAGTTCCTGGGCGCTGTACCCGGCATCATCCAGGTACTCCATACCTGGGGGCAACAGCTCAACTTCCACCCCCACATCCACTGCATCGTCTCCGGGGGCGGCCTTTCCAAAGACCGCAGGCTTAAGGTGGCAGGAAACCATTTCTTTATCCCGGCCAGGGTGCTCGCTGCAAAGTTCAAAGGGAAGCTCCTTTCCTCCCTGGACTCCCTTTACCGTGCCGGGAAGCTCTCTTTCCCTGATTCCTGCGCTTCCCTGAAGGATCCGGCCTCCTGGGCTGTGTTCAGGGATGCCCTTTGCAGTGCCACCTGGTGCCCTGACATCAGGGAGACCTTCAATGGCTTCGGCAATGCCATTGAGTACCTTGGGCGCTATGCCAACCGCATCGCCATCACCAATGCCAGGATAAAGGCGGTCACCCGGGATTCCGTCACCTTTGCCGCGAAGGACTGCAGGAATAATTCCGCCCCCATTGAGGTGACCCTTTCCTGTCTGGAATTCGTCCGGCGCTTCATGATGCATGTGCTCCCGCCCGGCTTCCAGAAGATCCGTTATTACGGCTTCCTCAACAACCGTTACAGGAAAAACAACCTGGAACTCGTCTTCCGCCTGCAGGGGCACCAGCGGTTCCAGTCCATGCTGGCCGGGCTCCCCATGGACGAGGTTCTCTATAAGGTCTGGGGATATAACATCCATGTATGCCCTGCCTGTGGGTGCCTGGGCATGCGTCCCCTGGGCAGGTCGTACGTGCCCAGGGAATGACATCCGGGACTTCATATGCCGCACTGCTTCCCTGGCGGGAGGCTTGTTTGCCGTGGGCAGTTTTTCATTTTTGCGGGTTCCTGTTACAGCATAGCTGCTGATATCTGCTTTTCAGTTGCAGTTTTGGGGAAAGTCCAGATGATGCAATCCCCATATACCGGCCCTGGTCCCGCGTCCTGGTACAATCGTGAAGAATCACATTCAGGGCAGCTTTATCTTTTGTAGAAAGTTGCTCTTTCTTTCTGCCCTGAATATGATACTTCACTTACGAATTATATCATAGTACAAATTCGGGCACAATCGCTATCCTCAAGCAAAGCTTTTGCGCAAAATGAATACACAAATGAAGACCGGAGTATCCGGGATTTTCTGCCTTGTGCTCTTCAAGAAAAAGTTGTATAATTTAAGGCATGGTGTGGAATAAAGAAGAAAGCCGGAGGAAGAAAAATGCCAGACAATTTATTATTAAATCCAAACGAATTCAAGATTGTTGAATTAGACAAAGATGGTGGGAAAGGTGCCCTCTACTGTAAAAGGCTGATAGAGAAATGGACGCCCCAGCTGGAAACCGAGATGCTGGAAGCCTTTATACGTCTTTATTATGATGACATGTACGGAGACTGGGGACCAGATGACGAGGAAGAAAGCCAGGAATATTGGCCGGAAATCGAATTGCCCGCAGACCTTGTAAAACACATAGGCACAGATGTTACTCTTTATGCTTTGGAAGACGCAGTATATGCCAGAAGCAAAACAGGCAATCCCCCCTACGAGTCACAAAATGTTGCCGTATGTGTCATATTGTCCCTCAATTGTCCGTGGGATGAAGAACATGGCTGGGCTGCTGTTTTTATAGATGAAAAATTTGTGAAAGTCGACCGCGACATCGTTGATTGTGTCTGGTTGGATTAATTTGAAAAGGGCTGTTCCCGGAACTTTTCCACCAGTTCATACACCCTCTGAATCTCATCGGGAATCCGGATTCCGGCCGGGCACATGGACAGACAGGGCATGTCCGTGCATCTCCGGCACTGCATGGCGCTCTCCCGGATTCCCAAATCCAGTTTCCGCAGGGCCCAGTGATTCTTTCCCAGGAAAAAGTAATTGTATTGTCGGAAAACCGTATGAATCTCCGTTCCATACGGACAGCGGCACCTCTGGCAGCGGTCACAGGGAATGGGGGAGAAGTATTCTTCCAGAACAGACAGCACCTGTCCGAAATCCGGCATCTGCTGCCTGTATCCGCTGTCCCGGCCGAAAGCCGCATCCGCCTGTTCCATGGTACCGATTCCAATCAGGGCGCTGGAGACCGGATAGGACAGCACGCTGTCTATCAGGACTTCCGGGGGAAAGAAATCCGGAAGGATTCCGGCTGCATATACCTTGTTGACCAACAGGCCTTTCTGCCGGAAAGCCGGTTCCTCCCTGATTCTGTCCAACATCCCGCGCTCCAGCAGATTACCGCTGCCCTGAAGCACATCCACCCTGGAATCCCTTGCGCCCCTGAGGAGGATGTCGTAATAGTGGGATGCCAATCCTGTAAAGCGAATCCGCCCCTCCTCCTTCAGCTGGCTGAGGGCATCCAGGGCCCCTCCCTTCCGGAAGATTTCCTCCTCATGCTCCCAGTCCGCCTGATGGACAAAGTAGATGTCCGGCCAGGTTCCCAGGCTTTCACAGGATTCCAGAACTGCCATGTACATTTCATTTCCGTCAAAAAAACGTGCCTTGTCCGAGATGATGATTCTGTCCCGTTTGCCGCCGGACGCAAACAATCCTGTTTTCCGCTCCGCATCTCCGTATTCCGGGACAATGGCTGTATCATACAGGTTGCAGCCCAGGCGAAAGGCATGCTCCATCACTGCCAGCGCCTGCTCTTCACTGAGATTATAACAGGCAGGAAGAACCGGTACACTGCCTTTCAAGACAGGAATCGTGCCAAAGCTGACTTCGGAAACCATCAGCCCGGTGCTTCCCAGTTTACGATATCGCATAGCTTCCTCCTATTCCAGTTCCGCATCTACCCCGCCCGGTACCCGGGCATGGCAGAGAATTTCCGGCCGCAGAGAAAATGCGTCCGTAAATCCTCCGGGGTACCGTGCGGAGCAGATGCTGTTTTAAATTTGCCCTTAACATTTCTTAGCCGGACTATACTTAGTCGCCGCGCTGTGACTCTGAAAAGCAAAGTCTCTACAGCACGATCCTGCGCCCCTGCAACTTTACCATTCGTTTTCTCCTGAATCAAGCCGCTGCGCGACTGCTCTGAAGATACAACATCTTATGGCAGCATTCTCTCCTGACTCACGTTTAC
>CAJUJN010000047.1:3995-11273 GCA_910586775.1 uncultured Acetatifactor sp.
ACTGCTCTGAAGATACAACATCTTATGGCAGCATTCTCTCCTGACTCACGTTTACGGTTCCTGCAAACGCACGCTCCTCTACCAGAACGCCCTCCGGAATGGTCAGCATTTCAAGGCTCCTGCAAAAAGCAAACGCTTCTTTCCCAATCCGCTTCAGCGTGGACGGCAAATGAACCCTCCGCAGACTGTGGCACCGGAAAAATACCCTCTCAGGCAGTTCTTCCACGCCTTCCGGCAGCACAATCTCCCGCAGGGAAGTACAATTCTCAAAGGCTCCCCGGCCAATCTCCGTAAGACTCTCCGCCAGCGCCACTTCCTCCAGGCTGCCGCATCCGGAGAACGCTCTGCTTCCGATGGTTCTCACGCTTTCGGCACCGCATACCCTTAGCAGCCACTTGCATCCGGAAAAGGAATTTCTGCCAATGGAAGTTACAGTCCGCGGCAGGATGATTTCGGTCAGAAGATTTCCGTCCTGAAAAACGCTGTCCCCGATAGCCGTGATTCCCTCCGCCACCAGAAGCCGGGAAATATTGCCGGTACACTCAATCAGCACATCATTTTCATCTGTTTTGAAACAATTCAGCCTGTCCCACACGGCCTGTTCTGCCAACGTGGGCAGTTCCTTTTTCCTGTCGGAAATCCCCTCAAACACAACCGAAGTACCGTCTGCCAGCACCAGTTCTTTCAGGAAAATGCAATTCCGGAAAGCATAGGCTTCCACCCTCACCCTGTCTGACAGAAAACGGATTTTCTCTATTCCCATTCCTCCTGCAAACGCCCACCCGCAGACTAGGCGGATATCTTCCGGGACGACCACTTCCCCCGCACAGCAGGAACCGTCCAAAAGCATATGGCCGACCACTACCATCGGTGATTTCGCTCGCTGCTTTTCCATCCAGGCTGTCTTGTGGAAAGCCCTTGCCCCGATGTATTCCACCGTTTCCGGGATGCTGATTTGTTCCAACATCAGACAATCCAGGAAAACCTCCGCCTGGATTCGCCGGATTCCCACAGGGATTTTCAGAATGCGTCCCAGACCTCTGTATCCGCAGAGGATTTCCTCTTTTTCCACCTCGAAGCAGCTGAGCGCGCTGTGGAAAATCAGGCGGACAGGCTCCGGCAGCTTCTCGGACAGGATATCCCTGTATTCCCGCAGTTCCCACAGCCGGCCGCGGCGCACCACCTGATTCAAAGCAGTACAGCCGGAAAATGCATATTCGCCAGGCTCCAGACTGCCTTCCCTTCCCGTAAGGACAATGCGTTCCAAGCGGCCGCAGTCCTCGAATCCATGGGGGTTCACCAGAGTATGGTCATTCAGGCCGATTTCTTTCAGCATGTCGCAGTCCTGAAATGCGTAGCTTCCGATTTCTATAGTCATTTGAAAATCAAAGTTTTCCAGTTGCCTGCAGCCGCTGAAACAGGAATCTCCCACTGCGGAAACCTGTCCACAGACACATTCCCTCAGGTTCTCACAGCCCTCAAAAAGCCTTTCTTCCAAGGCGGAAAGCCCGGTGATTTCTGCCCTCTCCAGGGACAGGCAGCGGGCGAAGGCGCTTGCGCCCAGACTGTGGGCGCAGAGGCGGATTTCCTGGATTCCGGTGCATTTTTCAAAGGCACGAGGGCCCACGGCACAGGAAGATGACGGAAACCGAACATGAGCCAGCCCACTGCAACCCCAGAACGCGCCTTCGCCGATGCTGCGGAGGGTTTCCGGCAGAACAAGCCCGGTGATTTGGCGGTTCGCGGAAAAGGCGTAGGGCGCAATGACAGTGATTCCTTCCGGCACATGCACCTCTCCCGGGCAGCGTCCGCCCGACACCAGAATACTTCCCACAATGCACAGGCCGGAGGTTCCGTCCCGGCTTTCTCTGTCCTTGCACGCTGCGCCATCTGCGGCTTCCCTGGTATTCTGACCTTCCATACTCTCCGCAGTTTCCATGGCATCTCGGCTTTCTATGCCGGCTGTACCCTCTCTGCCGTCACAGTCGCCCGTGCTATCTTCCCTTTTTCCGCCATCACACCTTTCCGCAGCATATGCGGTTTCCATGCCCTGCATCCCCTCAAACGCCAGTTCCCCCACCCATTCCAGGGAATCCGTGTCTTCCGGTTTCAGGGAAACACAGCCAAAGAAAGCTTCCTTTCCAACGGTTCGAATATCCTTCCATAGAATATGGGACAGCTTTCTACAGTTGTAAAAAGCGCGGTCTTTCACAATTTTCCAGGGAACGGCAGCGGCAAGAGAAGCATCTTGCAGCTCTGCGCTTTCCGGAGTGTCAGGGCACAGAGCAATGGTTTCCAACCGGGTGCAGCCGGAAAATACTTCCGGTTCCGCTGTCGTCACAGCCTTTGGCCAGGTTATGCGGCAAAGCTTGGTACAGCCCTTCAAAGCAGCTTCTCCGATCCATGTAACATGATTCGAAAAGCGTATTTCCGTCAGAAATGGGTTGCCATAAAAGGCCCCTCCCGCCACAATCCGGGTTTCCTCCGGCAGCGAAACAATCCCCTTCAAATGACGCCCGTCCCAGAAGATTTCATTCTGCCCTTCTGCCTTATTTTCTGTTCGCTTTCCCGGTCCTATTTGATTCTCTGACCCATTCCATTGTTTTTCTTCTATCCGGCTCTCCGGACCATTCCGTGTCCTATCTTCTTTCCGGCTCTCCGGCTGATTCCGTGTCTCATCTTCTATCCGGCTCTCCTGACGATTTTTTTGCTGATTCTCCAGCCTATCTTCTATCTGGTTTTCCAGCTGCTTCTCCACCCAATCCTTCAGAAAAGGTGTCCCCTCCCAAACATTCCTCCCCACAGATTCCAGCGTATCCGGCAGCACCACCCGGTTCAAAGCGCCGCAGCCGTAAGCCAGCCTGTCCGGAATATGGCGGACTCCTTTTTCCAATACCACACTGCGCAGACCAGGGCACTGGAAAAAAATATCCCTCCCATACCCCCTGCCGCATCCTTCCATCCGGACTCTTTTCACCCCGCTCTGGGCAAATGCCAGATTGCCCACCGCTTCCGTCCCCGGCGGCAGCTGCACTTCTTTCAAAGCTTTACACCGATAGAACGCCATATCCCCCAGTGAGACCAGACTGTCCGGAAAGCGCACTTCCCCCAAAGCCGAACAGCCGTAAAAAGCCTGTTCCCCGATGACCCGGACGCCTTTCCCCAGGCCAAGTTCTTTCAGCCTGCGGCAACGTTTAAATGCCTTCGCCCCCACCTCCGTAAGCCCCTCTGGCAACGGGGCGCGAAGCAGCTTTACACAATTTTCAAAAGCCCCTGTGCCGATATACCCCAGGCGGGCCGGAAAATTAACTGACTGCAAAACCAGACAGTCCCTGAAAGCCCCCGCCCCGATTGTCTCCACGGAATCCGGAAGAATCACCCTGTCAACTCCTTCATTTCCGGCAAAAGCCTCCTCTGCGATACGGACAACGCCTTCCGGTACCACGACTCTGGATTCATTCCCCAGATATTTCAGAAGCACGGAACCGCTGAGCCGGAAATTCCCCAGAACCTGTTTTCGGACAGTCCTCACCAACACCGGAATATCCTCCCCGGAAAGACCAAAGATTCCCTCTATCCCGAAAGACGCGCCCTCCGGAGTCCTGACTTCCCTCAGGGCGCTGCAATTCTGAAACGCATCCTCATGAATCAGATTTTCGTCCCGCCGGAAGGCAACGGTCTCCAGGCTGATGCAGTTGCGGAACGCCCGGCTCTCAATCTCCTTCAGCGTAGAGGGAAATTGAACGGAAATAATTCCCCGCTTGTCAAAAAAGGCACTCTTCCCAATCTTTTCAATCCCCTCCGGAATCTCCACATGCTTCAGATTCGTCAGAAATTTTGCCAGACACCGCCCCTCCAGTTCCATCATCCGCAGGATATCTACCGCAATGGCGCGAACCAGGCCGGAAACCGCCATCTCCCCGGCCACCACCTCCACTGCGTTTGGAAACACATATTTCCGTCCGTCCGAAAAGGCGATTTCCGAAATCCTGCTGCAGCCAGTGAACACATCACAGAGACAGTCTTCCTGCAGCTTCGGGGAAATCTCCAGTTTTTTCAGCATTACATCGTTTACAAATACTTGTTTTCCCAAATACTGAACACCGGGAATCCTCACCTCGGTAAGGCTGTCACAGTAGAGAAACGCGCAGTCTCCCAGCTCCGTTACGGACGGAGGAAGAGAAACTGACTCCAGGCTGTGGCAGCGGTGAAAGGCATACTCGCCCACATGGGTGACACCCGGCGGAACGGCAATTTCCTTTAGCCTGCGGCACCCCTTGAAAGCGCCGGACAGAATATGCACAAGGCCAAAAGGCAGAGTCACTTTACGCAAAGAGACACAGCCTTTGAAAGCATCTTCGCCAATGGTGTGGACTTCCTCCGGAACAATGACCTGCTCCTGCCTGCCCGTATATGATTTCAGGATACCCTTCTCTATCTGAAAGTCATTTTCCATAAAAAGCAAAACTCCTTTCTCCATTCTTTCCGTGATGTTGGAGCCAAAAGGGTATCGGCGGAAATCTTCTATACCCCCTGACAATCCGTCCCGCAATCATGGCAAAGCGTCGGGCCGCCTTTGAGATACTGCTTTGGCTCCGCATCAGAAACCCTCCGCGCCGTCACGGAACCTCTCTGGAAACTTCATCGGAAAATATCCGCACCACAATGTCCCTGAGTTCTTCCAGGCTTCCGCACCGATACATCTGCTCCTTATACCGCTTCGTCCCCTTCCGCTTTTTCATCCCATAGGAAGCCAGCTTCTGGATATACCGGATGGTAAAAGTCTCGTCATAACAGGCAGCCGTCAGCTCCGTCTGCTCCAGTAGAATCTGCAGAACGCTCTTCTCTATGGGCCTGTGGGTAAGCTCGCTGAAAATAAAGGGATTTTCCAGCGCATAACGGGCAATCATCACCCCGTCGGCTCCGGTCCGCTCCATCATCCTCCCGGCGTCCTCTGCCGAGAAAATCCCCCCGTTGGCAATCACGGGAATCGAAACCGCCGCTTTCGCCTGGGCAATTTCCTCATAGCAGCAGTCCCCGTCATACATCATGCTGCGGCTGCGTCCATGGACGGTAATCATATCCGCCCCCGCGTCCTCGCACACACGAGCAAACTCCGCCGCGAACATGTCCTCCTTCCGGATTCCCGTGCGGCATTTTACCGTGACGATCTTCCCGCTTTTCCTGCATCCCCGGATGATGGCTGCCGCTCTTTTGGGGTCTGTCATCAGGGCGCTGCCTTCGCCGCTTTTGAACACATTGGGCACGGGACAGCCCATATTGATGTCAATGATATCAAAATCCTTCAATCCCTCCGAGCATGCCATCTGTGTCATCACGGCCGGGTCTCCGCCCAGCAGCTGCACGGCCCTCACAGGCTCTTCCCGGGTGGTATAGAGAAGACGCCGGGTGGCCCTGTCCGAATATTTCAAAGCATTGGCGCTGGACATCTCCGTAAAGCACAGGCCCGCCCCCAGTTCATAGGCAAGCATCCGGAACGGGTAACAGGTGTATCCGGCCAAAGGCGCCATCAGAACATTGGAAGGCAGCAACAGACCGCCCACCCGCAATCTTTTCATTTCCATACAGGCGACACACTTTCCAACTGACTTTTTTGTTTTCCATTATACTACTTCCGCTCCTCTTTTGCCACGATAATTTAGGACAACAATCTTTCGCAGCAGATAACTGATTCTATACAAAACGCAGCCGATACCACTGTCCCGATTCATGAAACCAGCTGCTCTGTCCGGGTACCGGCATTTCGCTATGGGTATGACTTCCCTGTTTTCCTCCCATGAGGTTTCAGCAAGTGAAATAACTACTCCCATTATCTCGTATATTCCCGGGAAATGGAATAGCTTTTATAAAATTTTAAATTTCATTTCCTCCATTTCCATTGTTCATCACACGTCGTCAAAGAAATGACCATGGAAGTCGCAGGCTTTAATCTTCCCTGAAACTTGCACTCGTTGGAGATGTACACCTCCAAGTGCACGGCAGAAATCCCGCCGCCCTTTGACGGGGACAACGGGAGCATATTTCAGCAACGAAATCCGTGCCCGCAAATATGCTGTTGTCAGAAATTGAAGCTGCCGTCCCATACAGGCATATCGGAAAGGTAGGCGCTCTCCACAGCCGGAACATAGTACGCGCCATAAGCTTTCAGGCCGTCATCCATAGCCGCTTCGGGCAGTTCCACATAAAAGCGGTAATAGGGCATATAATACCTCTCCCGCTCTCCCGCGCGGTAGACCAGCTCCACTTTCCCGATGAACTCCTCTCCGGGCATCTCATAGGGCGCTGTGGTGATATAATTGCCTTTCCGCAGAAGCTCTTTCGCCTCCTCCGCCGTGATGATCGGATACTCTCCCACCATCCTCGACAGATCAGGCCGGAAGCTCCTGGCCAGGTACAGCCTGCCCTGGTCATCGCAGTAAAAGGCCGTCCGGTTGAAATTGTAATTGATGATGCGCTGGACCATATCCTCCGCCCGGTCATAAAATTCAATCCAATAGCTCTGCTGGAGATAGATATTGTAGCCGCCGCCATAGATATTCGCCACGGGATGCTCCATCCCGATGAAATCCTCGTACTCTTTTTCCAGATACTCTGCCGTCTCCGCCAGCTCCCCATAGGCAGCGTGATGGGTAAAGCGATATTCCTCCGGCAGGGATACGGCCGGTTCAAAAGATACCGTAGCCGTCATGGCCTGATTCACCTGGATTTTCAGCCCTTCCGCTTCCCCGATTAACTTCGTGGGATTGAAATACCCTTCCGGCACGGTGTCTCCGCCCATCTCCAGCTTCTCCGTTATGATTCGCCTCGTCTCTTCGTCCGGCACATCATCCGTGATGGTCAGGGATTCCTCCTCCAGTCCTAAGCTGCCCGCGACCTTGATCAGGAATTCCCGCATTTTATGAAAGTCTCCGCCCTGTGCGATGTAGCTCTCATCGTAGGAGAGAACATTTTCATACACCGGCAGAGATGAAATCCCCAACGCCTCGCCCCAGGGGTTCGCATTGACTAACTCCGAGATGTCATGCACTCTGACGCCCTCATAGCCCGCTGCTTCCTCCTGCCCAATCTCTGTCACGGAAAGCATGGGAAGCCCTGCCGCGCCCCCCGTCTCCTGTGTGCCGGGTTCCTGTCTCCCCTCTGGGTCATGGGACGCGTGGAGCGAGGAGTCCTGGCCCGACTGATTCTGTTTTTGTTCCATGACGATCCATCCCACGCATGCCGCCAGCAGGAGACCGGCCGCTGCGGCAGCCCATTTCC
>CAJUJN010000047.1:11373-32659 GCA_910586775.1 uncultured Acetatifactor sp.
ATCCATCCCACGCATGCCGCCAGCAGGAGACCGGCCGCTGCGGCAGCCCATTTCCGCAGACTTCCGGCTCTTTCCTTTCGGCTTTTCCGGCTTTCTCTCCGGCATTTCGCTTCCCAGCTGCTTTCTTCTCGACTTTCCCTCTCCTGGCTACATGCCTTTCGGCTATCCTCCCGGTTGCTTTCTCCTCGAATCTCCTCTTTCCGGTTACTTGCCTTTCGGCTATCCTCCCGATTACCTTCTTCCCGATTCTCCGCTTTCTGGCTACTTGCCTTCCGGCTCTCATCCCGACTACTTTCTTCTCGATTCCCCGTCTTCTGGCTGCTTGTTGTCCGACTATCCTCCCGGTTGCTTTCTTCTCTCCCCTCCGTATCCAGGCCTTTCCCCTCCCGGTTCCGCAGCCTGTCGGTCTCTTCCAGGATAGCATCGTCCAACAAGTTCAAAGCGTCACTAATCTGTTCTTTCCTCATACCACAAACCCCTCCTGTTCCAGATAAGCCTTCAGTCCCTGTCTCGTGCGGTACAGCATGCTCTTCGCCTTGGATTCGCTCATGCCGAAATAGGCGGCCACTTCTTTCAGGGAATCCATATAGTAATACCTTCCCACAAAAGTATTCCTGGCTTCCGGTGTCAGCGTGCGGAGATAAGCGCCGATGGCCTCTGAGAGCAGATGCAGATTCACGTCCTGTTCCGTGGTATCTTTGCCCGAAACGCAGTCTTCCAGCTCGGACAGGGACAGGGCGTATTCCGATGCCTGCCGCTTCTTCCGGTTCCGTCCCCGGAGCATGTCGATGGACAGCTGTCTGGTGATCCTGCCCAGGTAGGCGGAAAGGACTTCCGGTCTGTGGGGCGGCATGGAATTCCACGCTTTCAGATAGGTATCGTTGACGCTCTCCTTGCTGTCCTCCAGGTCAGCCAGCACATGATAGGCAATCTTCGACAGATAGTGCCCGTATTTGCGCTCTGTCTCCTGAATCGCGTTTTCATCTCTCTGCCAGTACATCCCTACAATCGCTTCGTCCTGCATCCCTGTTTCCCCTTTCCTGTGGCTCCCTTTTGTCGCTCCCATTCCCTGGCATTCATTCCCTGGCTCTTCTGCGCCTGCCCGTTGTCTCTTCTGCGCTTACCCGTTGGCTCTTCTGCGCTCCGTTCATCGCTTTCGTTATCAGATATGGAATAACCGGATTCTCCTCCGATTCTTTCTTATATCCTCCCGAAACCTCCAAGCCGCATATCACGCTGCTTTACGGAACTTCTTGGGGCTGATTCCCCCGCTTTCCGGGTGCCTTTCGGCCTCAATACTTGATTCCGCTTCCAAAATTCCAAGAGCCTTTTTTCTCTTGCGCTTTGCTTACCGCTTTCACTATATATTCCGACAAAATCAGGAGTTGGTTGCACGAAAAAAGAATTTTTATAGATTTTTTCCTTATTCTTTCAGATAGTCCAACAACGGTTCCAGATATGCCCGGTCTGTCCAGTCGCAGGCCTGCCCTACGGCACACATGAGCGCTTTCATCCACGGCTCATAGGTGTCGGAGTCTCTTTTCGCCACGGCTTTCTGGAGCATCCTGCACAGGGCCCTGTCCCGGAATCGGCCTCCGTCCGGTACAGATCCTCCAGGGACGAAGTCCCCTCCCGCCAGTGCAGGATGAGATTCCCCAATCTGGCGGCTTTCACCGCATGGAGTTCATCGGAAAACATCCTCATAAATATTCTGCGTGTTATTTGTCAGGACGGACAGCTTCTCATTGTGCTCCCACATCTCCTTTATCCGCTCCCGGTTTTCATCCGGTTCCCTCAGCAGTTCCGCCAGCTCGTCCAGTTCTCGCAGCTCCGGCTCGCCCAGGAACTGGATTCCGTCCCGCAGGTACAGGGGCTGGTAGGAATAGAATATCTCATTGTTCATCAGGGCATGGAAATCCATGAACAGATATTCGCACACGCCCTGCAGCAGATCCGGCGTGAACACATCCAGCTTCTTGTCCAGGGTATGTCGTCTCAGCCCAAGCCACGCTTCCGAGGCGGTCACGAATTTGCGCCGGGGCAGGTCGAACTGGCTATAGCCAAACCGTACCTCATATTCGTAGTAGCCGTCCACATCCGCCAGAACCCATCTGCCCTCCCCAGAATCCCAGTATTCATTCACCCAATGCTCCAGATAGCTCTCCCCCGCATCGCCGAAATCCATGAAGCCGGCTCTGGAGCGGCAGGGGATTCCCTTGGCTTTCAGAATCGCGCTGAACAGAACGGAAGCCTGTCGGCACGACACTGTAATCCTCTTGGTTACATCTTTCCTCCCCACAGCCCCTCCATTCAGATACAGGATACCGGCAAGCATGGATACCGCCGTGATGTACAGCTCATCCTCGTTCTTGAAGCGGCGCTTCGGGTAAGAAGCGAATTTCCCGAAATAGGAGCCCTCCAGATAAGGGGAGGGCTCCGTGAAATACATGGACGGATGGGTGATCTGGTCGCAGACCCACCGGCCTATGGACGGTATCTCGTCCGGCAGGGACAGCAGGAAGTCCTTGTATGCCCCCGCATAGGTATAAATACTGGTCTCCAAATAGTGGCGCTGAATTTCTTCGTTCATTGTCTTTCCCTCTTCCTACCAGATATTTTCTCCCTTTTCGGAAAAATGTTCCCTTTAACGACTCCGCCCCGCCAACCTTTTCAAATCCACCGCTAAATCCACCACTCCGGCGTCAGTTCCCCTAGCGTGACGGTCCGTTTCCGCTCATAGTCCAGCATGACCTCAATGTCCCTGTAGGAATCCGGCATCAGCTGGGCCATCAGTTCCCGGCAGGCCCCGCAGGGCGCTCCCGTCCGGCCGTCCGGCATGATTGCCAGCACTTTCCGGATTTCGTGCTCGCCGTTGGTCAGCATGTGGAACATGGCGTTGCGCTCGGCGCAGATTCCCAGGGTGGAGCAGGTGTCCACGCATACGCCTGTGTAAATGTTCCCGGAGGCTGTCAGAATGGCGGCCGCCACGCCGCCCGCGTCCACATAGTTTGAAATCTTCCTCCCATTCTGGACGGCCAGGGCTTTCTCGTAGAGCTCTTTCCAGATTTCTTCCGCGTCTCCTCTTCTGTCATATTCCGCTTTCAGTATGGAATACCAGCGTTCATCGCACCGGCCCTGGTTGTTGATGCCCCCTGCCCGCCATGTGCCCTCCAGGGCCATGCCGCATTTTTGCATGACTTTCCCGGAGTTCGGATTGCGGGGATCGTGGCAGGCGTTCACGCAGTTCATGCCCACTTCCTCAAAAAGGTAGGCCATCACGGCCTCCAGCGCCTCCGCGGTGATGCCCTGTCCCCAAAAGCGGCGGCCGATGCAGTAGCCTATGGTGGCGGATTCGGTTTCGTCACTGGACTTCACGATGCTGATGCTGCCGATTGGCTCCCGGATTTCTTTCAGTTCAATAGCCCACTGATAATAGGAAGACTCACCGTACCTGCCGACCCAATCCGCCAGGACATGCCTGGTGACGCTTACGTCCCCGTGGGCGGGCCAGGTCAGGAATTTCGTCACTTCCGGGTCGCTGGCCCAGTTGCGGAACATGGCCTCCGCGTCCTCTGCCCGAAAGGCCCGCAGTATCAAACGTTCTGTCTCGATTGTTTTGGTTCCTTTGTGTTCCATATCATTGACTTCCTTTCTGTTTTTCAAATTTATATAGTTGTTTTAACGTATATGCGTTCCTGTGGCACCATAAGAAATCTCTTCCTTCCTGCGTCATTTCATGCCGGATATATAGCATTCGTACAGGTACATATTTTTGCAGACCGTATCCATAAATTCATCGTTATAGAAAGACTTCTTATGCGTCATGTGGCAGTCCGCCTTGCTGTCCACAATGTGAGCAATCAGGTCAAAAAAAACGGTGTGGCTCATGCGGCAGGTCCCGTCTTCCTCCCTGCGGTAGATCAGGACCTCATCCTCCAGGAAGCAGACCGCGTCTCCCCATGCCGCGTCTCCCCTGTCCTTTGGCGCGCCCAGGAGGAAATTGAATCGCACCATGGCATTGGTGGCCTGCGTCAGGCGGCGCAGCGCCGTTTCATCATATGCGTACAGTTCGCTGAGGGCTTCCGACGCCTTCTTTGCGTCGATTGGCTTCCCCTGCTCTGCCTTGCGGAGCACCTCAAGCTTTCCTTCGCTTCGTTCCGGCAAGGGGAACAGTTCACGGAAATAGGCCTTTTCTATCTGCTGCTCCTTCCAGGCCGACTCCTTTTGGTAACGTTTCTCGTACTCTGTGAAGTACAGGTCGGTCGTAAGCCACGCAAGCAGCTCTTCCTCAAAAGGCGAACTGCCGTCGAACTGGCTGCGCACCTCCCGCCACCCATAGTATTCCAGATACCTGGCCCAGGAGCTGACATAGCCGTCATGGCGCGGGTGCAGCACCCAGTCACGGAATGCGTTCTGGAAACTGCGGCTGCACAGATGCTTTTTCCAGCTCCCCGCCGAACCATATCGTGCCTTCAGGGCGCTGAAGCGCTGCATAAGCGGCACATATCCGCATTCATGGACAGAACGCCCATCTCCCGTATGATCCAGCGCGTCCACGAACGCCTGGAAAAATTCCTGCCGCTCCCGGCACAGATGGGTGTATTCCTGCATTTTCGCCGCCAGCTGCCGTGAAAATAGAGGCTGTGGCAGGTGGCAGAGGTTACGGAAGACGAATTCCGTATCGGACTTGGGGAGGGAGGACATCAGCAGCCATTGCTCCGCCATGTCCGGAAAGCCCTCCCCGAAGGCGGCCTGCTGTTCCTGATTCCCCGTGCCCTGCCAGAGACAGCATGCTTCCCGGCAGAAAGAAAAGAAACGGCGCTCTTCTATCAAATCAGGCCAGCACTGGAGATCCTGCACATACTCCCGTTGACTGGGGTGTGCGGCAAGCAGCCCTTTCATACGGTCATACTCGCTTTCCGCCCCAGGCGATGCCGCCAGCTTCGCCTGCCTGTCAGCAGCCGCCGCACCGTCCGCCGTACCACCGCCATCCGTGAAAAATCCATATGCCATGCACAGGGCAAAATACAGATCCTGCCCTATCCCTTCCGGACGAACCTGGCTTTCTTCCTGCAGAAAGCCGCAGAGACCTGCCAGGACTTCCGGGCTGTACTGCCTTTGCAGAAAAGCCGGGTGGCAGATAACGGCCAGCCATTTGCGCTCTTTCCACTCTTCCCATGAGATGTGCAGAAAGCGTTTTCGCTTCCATGGCAGATTCCTTTTTGGGGCATCTGTTCCGCTTTCTGTCCCTGTCTTTTCCGCATGGCATTTCCGGCAGATAAGCCGCAGAATCTCCCGCGCCTGGCGCTTTTCCGCATTTGGCAGGAAATGGTCTACCCACCTTTGTATGATTATATGTACATTTTGCAGAGATTGCAATACTTTTGGTAATATCATCAAAAACCTCCCCACATGCCCTGCGCGGTACCGCTACTCATTTCCGGGGATGCTTTTTCGACTTATCGCGACAGCATCCACACTCACGACCCTATCAGCACTTCCTTTCCCCGGAAAGCAAAACCGTACTTCCGAATCCGCTCCGCTGGAATCCCCTTTGCCTCCAGAGATGCCGCATACTGCATGCGGTCAATCTGCTTCAGCGCAGCCGCCACAGTATCCGCAAGGCTCTTCTCCTCCGAATCCTGTACCTTAAACTCGATAATAATCGCATTTCTATTGCGATTATTTATTATCGCGTCCCTATCACGATTATTTATTACCATATCTTTATTACGATTATTTGTTATCGCATCTCCATTTCCACTATTTACTATCGCACCTTCAGCCAGATTCCCGCCCTTATACTGCCTGGGCTCCAGCATCACATCGTACCTGCCAAACCCGCTCTCCCGGTTGGAAGTCAGCACATACCTGTCCGCCAGTTCCACCATCAGCCCTAAGACAAATCCATGGTAGAAGCGTTCCGGCTCCTCCCCGGAAGGCCTGTTCCCGGTGTCGAAATAGCTGAAGCTCTGCAGGGCCACCCTGTTCATATAGACATTCATCGCCTTAATGTCATCCGCCAGCAGCGCCCTGATAAAATCATTATAGCTGCTGTCATCCTCCGCAAACCAGTCCCGAACCATGCTTTCGAACATGAAGCGGACTTCCCTGTTCGTCAGCGCCAGCGTGTAATAGCACCGTCCTGTCTCCTCGGAAAATTCCGTATCCTCCGCTTTCAGGTACCCGCTGGCCAGCAGAAGGCTCCAGATGGCATTCTTTTTCCGGTTCAGCTGATTGTATACAATCTGCTCGTCTATCTCCATCCGGATTGCTTCACCCTGCATCAGGCTTTCGAAATCCTGCTTTACCTGCTGGTTGCCCTCCCGAATCAGCTTCCCCACAAGGCTTTGGTACTATCCGCGTATTGCTCGGATGTAGATGTCACTACCGTCAAATTGTTCAGGTCTGAAAAAATAGATTCTAATGCTTCGCAAGAAGCTATGCTGACCCTGGTAATCCCTGTCATGATGGCCCGGTCAAGGTATGGGTTCGTCTTGAACGTGGCATTGAACAGGTTCCGGATAAACTCCACTATTTCACTCCAGTAGCCATGTACATAAGCCTCCTGCATGGGCGTGTCGTACTCGTCCAGCAGGATGATGACCTTTTTGCCATAATAGCGCGACAGATAGCCCGACAGGGCGTTCAGGGAGCCTGCCGCCAGATAGTTTTCCATATCTGCCGATATCTTGCGGAAATCGTCCTTTTCTTTTTCATTCAGGCAGCCGCTCTCCAGCAGGAAATCGTATTTATTGTACAGTTCCGTGATGATCTGGCAGATCTGCCTTCTGGTGTCCGGGAACGTGCCCGCTTTCACCTTTGCAAAAGAAAGGCTGACGACAGGGCAGGTTCCCTGAAGGCGCCTGTACCTGTAATCCCCATCCGGGGATTTTTCCTGCCAGATGGCAAGGCCTTCGAACAGTTCCCCTTTCCCCGCAAAATCTATGGAGAAGAACTTCTCCACCATGCTCATGTTCAGCGTCTTGCCAAAGCGCCGGGGGCGGGCAATCAGGGTCACGCTGTCCTCGTTTTCCCACCATTCTTTGATGAAACTGGTCTTGTGTATATAAAAGATGCCTTTTGTGATGACTGTCTCGAAATCCTGATGTCAGATGCCGACTGTCCTTGCCATAAATTTCCTCCCAACATGATGATTTGTCTGTTACCAAGGAATTGTCTGCAATTTTCCGACAGTTCCTACCTCTAAACTTGTGTATAGATATCCTATCACACATTTATAGTTGTTATACCGATATAATAGTCTACCAAATCCCATAACCAATCATTCAGATTTGAGAATTGGTAACCCAGCCGTTTCGCTTTATCAGTGTTAATGCTGTGGCTTGGTTCCCCATTATATGGGGCAGTATCACCAGATGAATTGATAATCGACTTTTTTCCTGTCTTAGTTTCCACATAATCAAGAATCTCTCTGATAGACACAGTATTATCAGAGCACCCATTGATTGCTCCCTGAAAGTCTATGTCCACAAGATATGCTAAAAACTCACCTGCTTCCTTTGCATGAATCAAGCTCATCTGGCTATCCACATTGTCAATATTCATAGGCATGCCTTTCATCGCATGTTCGATGTAGAACAATAGCCTTTTTGTATAGTCATCTTTGCTTGTGACAAACGGATATCTGACCGCAATCCAGTTTCTATCTCTATACTCTTGCCATAATGCGCATTCAGCCTGTCTCTTAATTTCATCATAAGAAAAATCTGTCCTATTGCACCAGACAAGTTCCTTATGTAATCCATCGAATAATTCTTCTCGAGTATCTACCACTTTGGGCTGATAAACCGCAGTACTAGACATGTATATATACTTATTGAAGCAAACTGCATCCATCATATATTTCATGTCATTGGAGCAATAACCTAACTTGTCAATCACAACATCGAATCTTCTTCCGGAAAAGGCATTTTTTAACGATTCAGGGTTGGTTCTTTCAATTTTAATTCTTTCCACTTGTTCACCAAAACAATCCTGTGCTGTCTGCCTGGTCGCAAGAGTAATTCTATGCCCCTGCTCTATCAATTTCTGTACCATCGGAATTCCAAAATACTTTGTACCGCCCACTACTAAAATTTCCATACTGTGCTCCCTCCTTTTTCCGGCATCTAAACCTCATCCTCCAGGAAACAAACCGAATGCGGCGCAGAGGATGTCCTTTCCTATTGTAGCACATTTTCTCCTGAGCTGAAAGAGCATAGTTTTCGCTGCGCGCTGCAGAACTCCACAGAACTCTGCTACCGAAAACAATCGAAACGATTACAAACATGGAAAACATCGAAAACATACTATAGCAAATTACTCCTTGCGCTTGTCTTCTGCCTTTGCTAAAATGAATGGAAACAACAAATATCATAGCCAGGAGATAACGGAATGAACCATTTAGAGGAAAGAAACCAGAAGATAATCGATGCAGTCATAAAAAAAGCAGCTATTGCGTGTCCGGGCGCGCTGGCTTTGATAGGGATAAACGGTTCCTTTATGACGGGGGACTATTATGAGAGGTCGGATTTGGACCTGCTCATCCTGATCAACGATGACAGAGGCTGGCAATTGGGTTGTACCTTTATCCAGGACGACTTACAGGTCGGACATGACATCTACTGTACCACCTGGGAACGTCTGCAGAAAGATGCCGAATATGAACACCCCAATATTTCCAAGCTGATGGATGCCAAAATCGTCTATTGCGCAGACGAGAAGTACCGAGAACGGCTGGAGAATCTGCGGAAAAAGGCCAGCGGCATTTTGACGGCCCCTTTCTCTGAGGAAGACTATACGAAAGCAGAGAAGCTATTAAAAGAGGCGGAGCATTATTACACATTGGCCATGATTTCGGAACAGCAGTCTGATGTGCTGGACGGGGCGGGCAGGGTCATTTATTATGTTGAAAACGTGATTGCAATGTTAAATAAACGGTATTTCCGTTACGGCGTAAAACGGGCTTATGAGGAGCTGAACGCCATGGAAAATCGGCCGGAAAATCTTTGCGGCTTGATAGATGCTGTCCTCTCGGCCACATCCGTGACCCGTATCGAAAAATCTGGTCATTTTTAAGGCCAAAGTCCTTCCAGATTTCTTCTGCCTCCACGTCAGCCGCCGCCAGCTCATCGCCTTCAAATACCGTCACCGCCAGCCTTTCGAAATACGGCAAACCGTACTTTTCACATTGATTTTAATAGACTCTCTCGTTGGTCATTCCCTGTTACCCTCCCTGTTCCTGGTATTTCATGCCATTATATCATCCGGATATTCCCAATGCAATCACTATAATCTTCGCCGTGCCTGCTCCCGCTGCCGGTACTGCTTTAGCGCCGGTTCCTGTCTGCTTCTTAAAATTGTTTCATCCTGCAGTCCGGATGGCAGTTCGGCAACAAAATAATTGACAAATTAAACAATATATGCTTAAATCACTAATGTTTCCCGAATCAATGGCAGAGCGGCTTTTATCCCGGCCCGGAAACCAGAACCGGATTTAAGGAGGAACTGCAGATGTGCGGACGTTATTATGTGTCAGATGAAACGGCAAAGGATATAGAGACACTTGTAAGGCAGACAGAAGAAAAACAGCGCCTGGAATCTGAAGCTGCCCTGAAGCGTATCGTCAATGCGAATATACACCCCGGTGATGATGCCCCTGTTCTTCTTGCGGGCAACAACGGAATAGCCTGCGTCTGGCTCCGCTGGGGCTTTCCCGTACAGCCGGAGCAGGGAAAAAGACTTGTATTCAATGCCAGATGCGAATCCGTCACAGATAAGCCTTTATTCCGTGAGGGCATCCGCCATAGACGCATTGCGGTGCCTGCGGCAGCCTTTTATGAGTGGGATTGGGAGAAAACAAAATATACTTTCCGAAAAAATGACCGGAAGACCCTGTTTATGGCGGGCTGCTGCAGGTACTATGACGACGGAGAACATTTCGTCATCCTGACCACTGCGGCTAACAAATCCATGGAGCCGGTCCATGACCGCATGCCCCTGTTGCTCGGAGAAAATGAGGTCGCGGACTGGATTCTGGACAGCAAAAAAACCGAATCTATTTTAAGAGAAACTCCGTTTTTGCTGGAGCGAAGCACGGAATATGAGCAGCTGCGCTTTTTCTGACCGATATACCATACATTTTATTCTATAATTTCATTTTTCATAAGTCCGATATCTGTGCCGCACAGTGCGCCAAACCGGAGCCGGTGGTTCACCTGTCCGCACCTCAGCTTCACAAAGCAACATCCGTTCCATCAGGTTCCATCTTGTCCTTCCTTCACCAGATGCCGTAAAAAGCCCGCAATGCTTTCCGGGCAGCGCTCCTGTAGGACATGTTTCGTCAGTTCCCGGACAGCATGTTCCTCAAAGGCATTAAGCTGTCCGTCATTGTCACCGGACAGATAATACGAATCATCAATGCTGGGCCAGGTCCGCTTATATTCCAGAACCACATCCTCAATCTCTGTCACAGCCGGATGGACAACATGGTGCAAAAATTCATGTATCACAGAATCCGCCCGAAACGCACCGGAACTGAATATGAAACAATTTCTCTCCAGATGATAGTCAGCAGAGTACACGCATTTGACAGGATTTACCACAATCCGAATGTCCTGCACAGCGGAATCGTATTTGGATACGCACATGTTCAAACAGGATTGAATCAGACGCAGTTCTGCTTTATGCCGAACATTCTGCTCTGTTATCCATCCGTTTTCCCATTCCAGATAGCGGCAAAAGCAATCCCCGGAAAGAACCCGGGTAATTGCTGCCGGAAAATCATCTAACCAATCCCATAGCCTTTGATCTCGTTCACAGTCGGAAATATTCCCGGCAGACATAATACGGCTGCGAAAAACCTCATAATCCCGAAAGCGCGAATGGTCCGGCAGCAAGTGGAATGTTGCGGTCTCCAGAATCGCCGCACGAGGCCAGTACGGATAGACCTGACAAGTATTTTGCCGAGTCCCGGAGAAAAAAGGTGGAACATCTTCCGCACCGATAAAGTTCCTGATACAGTCAATATGCCTCCGGTCTCGCTCAATGGTATAATAATCATATCCGCATTGTAACAGCGCAAAATAGATTGCGGATATTTCCGGTATATGTGTGATTGTGATCTGTTTTTCATCATTCATAATACACCCTCCAACTCGGCCATGCGCTTATCGAGGTGTAAATAACACCTTTTTCGCAAAGAATGACCGAAAAGTCCGCCTTATCTCCAAAAGTTTTCACTTCTTCAAGATTTCCCAATAGCCATTCTTCGGTGAGCCATGCCGTACCAGAATCCCCCATTCTTTCAGCCTTCTAATATTTGCTTCGATATTTCTTCTCGAAATGCCTATCTGCTCCGCCATCTTAGCAGCAGAAAGCTGTGCATCTTCTGACAGGAAATTCAAAATTTTTCGTTGGGTATCGTTCAGACAGCTTTCATCAACACAAACTTTCTCCGATGTTTCTCCGATGCTTCTCCGATGTTTCTCCAATGCTTCTCCAATGCTTTTACCAAACTTTACCAAGTCTTCTCCGAATTTCACCAAATTATTATCACCAGTTGACAATGAATTCGAACGATAAAGGTTCACGCGAAACATACTGTCAAAAGCCTGAATTGCAGGCACCGGCAAAGTGTATTCTCCGGCAAGATGAATGATTCGTTTAATGCCGGTTCCCCACGCCTCAATCATCCCCATCTGGTTGAATACATTGGCAATTCCTCTATTACGAAGTCGTGAATGTCCGTTTAATACCTCTTCATAAGTCAGACCGTTATAAAGCCCACCGGGAGAAGTCACTTCCAATCTGTCATCATAAATTGCTACCTGTACACAAGAATCATCCGTCAGGCAACGATGGCAATGCGCATTGATAATCATTTCGCGGATAGCTTCAACTGCTTCCCTGTATGTCATCAGTACCTTTTCCAGAATGTCCTTCCCATCCTTTTGTCTCCCTTCTGCACTTTTCCGGGAGATTCGCCATCCTTCTGAAACTCCCGCTTCTGTTTACATGAATTTTTAAGCAGGAATTTTCTGATTTACAGGATTTGTATCTTTGATATTCAGAATCTGTAGAAAATCTGCCTGGATTCATCCTATCATGATTCAGGATTTTTTGCAACTGATTTTTTGCATATCCCCAGGCTCAGGCAGAATAGCAAGCAGAATCGGCTCTCCACAGATTACATTTTATACTCGAAACCGCCAGCCTTTACAAAGTTGCTTATCATTTGCATTATATTTCACTGTCCACTACAATCTCCGCGCCTTCCACATGCTTCCGCTCCATCCGGTGCCTGAGTTTCCGGTTCTCCACAGTGTCGAAAATAATGGAAAAATCATAATCCTCAGGATACAGCTCCTCCGCCGCCACATGCAGCTTCACACGCTTATGGTTGATCCAGATCTTCCTGTCCGGAAGCTGCACGCGGAGTACCCCTTTATCGTTGGCGGGTTCGCATACTATGCCGATCTTCTTATCGGGATAAATCATCACGCTGTCTCCCCGCCGGAATGCAGTTCCGTGCTTTTTCCCGGCCTTGGCACTGGTTTTGGTGATATGGGGCACTGTCTCCTTTTTCAGTTCTTCTTCCAGGCGGCCGTCAGGCAGTTCTCCGTTCGGCCAAAACTGTTCTCCCGTCACAGAGGTATCACCCGACGCTGTGTTCTTTTCTGTTTCATTGCCCCTCATCATGCTTCTACTGTTTGCTACGTTTCTGCCTGCTGCCGGAATTCCGCTCTTGACTGCCCTTCCGCTTCCTCCTCCCAATCCGGGCGCCGCTCCGCTTCCTTCCCCATAAGCTTCCCTTGCCGCCCGCTGCAGCATGTACGCGGGCATCCCCAGGCGGCCTGCGATATAGAATGCGCAGCTTTCTCCCGCCTCCCCTATCACCATCTGATACAGGGGTTTCAGGTTCTCCCTGTCAAAGGTCATCCGGGCATTGACAATCCCTTCTTCCTGCTCCGCATAAGTTTTCACTTCCGGATAATGGGTAGTGACCAGAAACAGGGCTCCGCTTTTCTTCAGTTCTTCCAGAATGGCAATGGCTATCCCCATCCCTTCCGCCGGGTCCGTGCCGGAGCCAAGCTCATCCATCACCACCAGGCTCTCGGCCGTCACCCGCTTCAGGATATCCAGTACATTGACGATATGGGCCGAAAAGGTGGATAGGTTTTCCGAAATGTTCTG
Source organism: uncultured Acetatifactor sp. (assembly GCA_910586775.1). Taxonomy (GTDB): domain Bacteria; phylum Bacillota; class Clostridia; order Lachnospirales; family Lachnospiraceae; genus Acetatifactor. The sequence goes on from CAJUJN010000047.1 coordinate 24,571, forward strand.
GCCATCCCCGATGTCACAGAGGATATTGCGATTCATGCAGATTTCCGCCTCCTCACAGGCCACATGCAGCCCGCACTGGGCCATCAGGCAGCTTAATGCCACGGTCTTGATTGCCACGGTCTTCCCTCCGGTATTTGGCCCGGTTATCACGATTCCGTTTATGGTTTCCGAACAATTCATTCCTCCCTGTCCCAGGGAAAACTGCAGGGGTACACAAATCTCCCGATCCATCAGCGGGTGTCTGGCATTTCGCAGATAAATGCGCCTTTCTTCGACCATTTTCGGTTCTGTGCCCTGATATCTTTCCGAAAGCTTTCCCCTGGAAAAAATGAAATCCAGTTTCTCCATCATCCGGATATTCTGTGCCATAATCTCCCCGTTTTCCGCAACCAGGGCTGTCAACTCATACAGAATCCTCCGCACCTCGTTCTCCTCGTCCATGCGCAGTTCCTGCAGTTCTTCGTAATACTTTGCCGAGGCGGAGGGCTCTATAAACAGGGTGCTGCCTGTGGATGATTTGTCAATCAGGATGCCGCTGATCCTGAATTTATACTCTTTTTTCACGGGAATGCATACATGCCCGTTGCGGACAGTGCTGAAATGGTCGGACATGCAGTCCTTATTGGCACGCATGACAGCCTCCGCCTTTTCCCGCATCTTATCCTCCGCCCGCAGGATATCTCCCCGCAGGCTCTTCAGCAGTTTCGAGGCATTGTCGGAAACCTGCTCGTTCCAGATCTGATACCTTAGCTGTTCCCGCAGTTCCTCCAGAGGATCCAGATTCTCCTCGTAATATGCCAATGGTATCCGGCAGGATTTCCCTCTGTCCAGATAACTCTTCAGCCGCTCCACCGCTACCAGGGCGGCCGCTATCTTCTCCAATTCCCGGGGTGTCAGGCACTGCCCCTTTTCCGCGGCGGACAGCAGTTCTTCTGTACCTTCCAGGGATACCAGCGGCGGTGTGCCGCATTTCTCCAGCATCTGCCTGCTTTCCGTCGTCTCCCGCAATCTGGCGGCCAATTCTGTCTCCGACAGAATCAGGTGCGTGTCCTGTATCGCCTTCCTTGCAGCCTCCGTCAGGGCACAGTCCGCCCACTGCATCTTAATTTTGTCAAATTCTAAACTTATTTCTGTTTTATTCATTTTCTTTCTCCTAATTAAGTCGCTGCGCGACGGCTCTAAAGGCCAAAGGCTCTTCGTGACTTTGTCTGTTTTGTCGCTGCGCGACGGCTCTAAAGAACAAAGGCACTTCGACGGCCCTAAAGGGCAAAGTCGCTTCGCGACAGTTCTCCTGCCAAACTATGATTATGTCTTATGAACTGGCGCTGTTATAATGTCTGATGCCCTGTTTCCAGACCAGCGCCGTAATTCCGGTGAATATGGCCACAATCACCACTCCGAAAACCGCCGTCTCCCACTCCATATCTCCGATCAGGCTCTGTACCGGCAGCGTGGCCATGATTCCATAGGGCAGGATACAGTAGAACACAAACTTGTAGATCCCGTAAAACGTGATTCCCGGCAGATTCATGCACAATTGCAGCCCCGCCTCCTCCAACTGTTCCATCCTGGCATTGGTTACCAGATAGAAAGCTGCGGACCGGATCAGCACCTCCATCTCATAATGGAGCAGCACCATGATCCCCAGGAAAAAAACATATGCCAGTACACGCCCTGCGTTCAGCCGAATCCCTGCCGTGCGGACTCCGTATCCTATAATGCAGATGCTGAAGAGCAGCAGCGGCAGCGAACCCGGGTTCATGCACTCAAAGGTCAGCCGGAACAGCGGACTCACCGGCCTGGTCAGATACAGATCCATCTCTCCGCTCATTATTTTGCCCACAATACCGTTCACCCCGAAAAAATATACTGCCATATTGATGGCATTGATCAGGGAAAATGTCCCGATATACAGGATCATTTCCCCCCGCCCCCAGCTGCCGATCCGCTCCACATTGGCATAAATCGCATCAAATACAAACAGCTGAATCGCAAACAGGCTTCCGTCCACAAAGAACGGCCCCCAGAAGCCCAACCGAAACATCATCAGATTCTGGAACCGAATCTTCAATAATGCCCGAAATACTCTGTAATATTTCATTCTTCCACTCCTTTATCATTAACCATATATTCCCATACGGGATTTCATTATCCGATAGCCTGTTCTTTTCAGGCACAGGTATCCCCTACAGCCCGTTTATAAACACAGTCCACAAAAGCTCCCAAAGCCTTCAAATCCCCACACCGTCATATTTTTTGCGATATTTCCTCCATGTAACCGCTATCATCCCCTGCATCAGGATGCACCAGGTGCCCAGGACGGCGAGCCCTCTCACCGCTTCCTCACCACACCGCCCCGTAAACAGCATGGACGGCAGATAGGTCACATAATAAAAGGGCAGCAGCCTCATAACCCTCACCACGCTTTCCGGAAACAGCACCAGCGGCACGATAGTTCCCGTCACCAACGAAACCAGATTATCCTTGATCATCAGGAACGTGCCGATATCCTCAAATTTCAAGGTCAGGATTCCCAGAAAATAATTCAGCTGCACCATGAAAAACAGCCCCATCACCGCCATCACCGCAGCACAAAGCAAAATCTCCGGACTCCGCCCAAATACAAAACGAATCCGAAACACAAAAACCCACACTGCCGCCGCCAGCAGGTCAAAACTCAGGTAAAACAGCACTACCCCCACCTCCATGGCGGCAAAATACCACTCTATGCTCACAGGCATCACCATATAATTGGAGAAAGTTCCGTTGCGGATCCGGGCGCTGACCTCACCGCTTATGCCTCTGGCCATCTCAAGCTGGGACAAAAAGGAACTGACGATATAGTAGGACAGCATTCCATGAAACGTAAATCCTGCTACCATATTCCGTTCTCTGAAAATCATCCCCCACAGCAGCCAGGCAAACAGAATTTTCGCCACCGTAAACAGCATGTTGAACAATACGTCCGCCCTCCATGCCAGCTGGGATTTTATATAGATTCGTGCGATCTCTTTATATTTTTTCATGTCCCTCATCCCTCCATAGCTTCCGCCCACACTCTTCTCCGTAAATCCGTTCCACCACCCTGCCTATTTCCTCCTCTTCCACCACCACATCCCTGGGGGCATATTTCATCATCTTCTGCAGCAGCATTCCTGACTCTTCCCTGGGGATACGGATTACTTTTCTGTAAGGCGTTTCCTCCGTCATCACCGCGTTCCCCGGCAATTCCAGCCTCTCCACGGCCCTGTCAAAACTCAGTGTGACCTGTCTGTCCCTCTGATATTTTTCAAAAAGCTCCTCCGTTCCGCCGTCATAAATCTTATGCCCATGATTAATGACGACGCTACGCCCGCACAGGCTCCTGATATCCTCCATGTAATGGGAAGTCAGAAGGATGGTGGTCCCCCTCTCCCGGTTAATTTCCCTCAGGAACCTGCGTATCTGCCTGGAGGCAACCGCATCCAGCCCAATGGTGGGTTCATCCAGAAACAGAATCCTGGGATTGTGAAGCAGCGCGGCCATCAGCTCCATCTTCATCCTCTCCCCCAGAGACAGGGTGCGCACCTGTACATCCAACAACTTCTCCACCCCGAAAAGTTCCGTGAAATAAGCCCTGGCCTCCCGGAATTCCCGTTCCTCCAGGCCGTAGATTTCCTTAAACAAACGCAATGTATCATTGGCTGTCAGTTCAAAGAAAAGCTGGCTCTTCTGTCCCATGACAATAGCGTACTGTCGTTTAAATTCATTTTTTAAATCGTTAGGATAATACCCCATCACCTCTATCTCCCCGGATGTAGGCCCTATAATACCTGTCAGCATTTTGATCAGGGTCGTCTTGCCTGCGCCGTTAGGTCCGATCAGCCCCGCAAACTCTCCTTCCCTCACCGCGAAATCCATTCCCTCCACCGCCTTTTTCTCCTCATACTCCCTTTTAAAAAGACTTTTGATACTCCCGCCCAACCCTTCCTGTTTGACAACCCTGCGGTACGTTTTAGACAGGTTTTTCGTCTCTATGATATTCATTTTCTCCTTACCTCCTCCAAATCCGCTATATGAGCGGCACAACTTGCCTCAACGGCAACATTGCCCACAACACCTGTTCCCTCCAAATACAAAGCAGACCTTCCGGCGATGCTTCTGCGCACAAAAAAATGACCCTGGTATCTGTCCTGCGGGCATATTCCACCATAGCCATCATTCCCAAATCAATTTGCAGCCTGACTGCATTTGCCAGCACATGGAGCCTCTCAATACGCATCATAACAAATTCCACTGAACATGACATCTTCTGTTAACGGAATTTCGCATATAGACATCCCTGTCTGACACATTGTCCGCAAATCTTTCCGACACACTGCATCTGTACTCTCAAAACAATCTTACGGAAAATTCCCATGATACTCGTAAGCGTATTCATTTGCCGCTTTTGGAGCATCATATAGTAAAGTCAAACCCGATTATTTTTAAGCACAAAAAAACACGGCCTCTCAGCCATGCTTCTCCTTCCATTCTGCAATGAACCCGACACAATAAAATGTACTTTGCGAACCTTTTATTGCTGTACATTGTTCTATATGAAATGAACCATTCGGAATATGTTAAGCACCCGACAAGACAGATACACCGGCAGTTCACCGCCGGCACGCGGGCAGACTCCCAGAGGGAAAACATACTGCCCGGCAAATATTTAGTTTGCCCTGTTTCCGTTCCTCGCAATGGATAACATAAATTCCTCCTGTTTCATCAATTCTCACGGTTCCGTCCCTGAGGACTCCATCTGTTTACGAAGTCATATTAGCACACCCGTATATAAAAGTCAAGGGTAAAATTTGAGCTGTAAACCCTTCGTAAACCGTTATAGTATCCGAAAAAAGAATGCCTGCACCGCAGCACAGGCATTCCCTCCCCTTAATCTTTTCTATTTACTTTCTTTTGAATCAGGCAGATTATAACTCCCGCCGCTGCCATTCCCGCAACGCCCATCAGGAGCAGACGGAGTAAATTCAGCCTGCTTCCTTCCTGCCCGAATTCACCCGCATTGTCCCCGCCGATTACGGTATCGACTTCGCCGGTCCTGGGAGACTGTACCTCTGTTTTCTTTGAGCTGCTGTGATTGACGGAACCGGCCCCATCGCCGCTTCCGGAAGAACCGCCGCTCTCACCGGAGCTTCCGTCCATAACTGTATCTCCAACCACAATGATGTAATCCGAAGCATGCGTAAAAGTCAGTTCTGCAATGCCGTCTGCATCTATCTGGTCAGCAGTAACGAACTCAAGCCTGCCGTCGTTTTCATTGTAGTAGAATAAGTTTGCATGCATTCCTGCATTGGCAGAACCCACATAAATCATAAGTACGGCACTGTACCCGAAATCCCCGCTGTGCGCAAGACTGAGCTGTGTCGTCGGCCGTTCTCCCGCCGTTTGATTCACAATATTCTCCGGTATGGCTGACATTCCCACCTGTACGGACAAATCCACATCACCAGCATGTTCCGCAGTGACACTCCTGCCGTTTACGCACCAGGTAACGCCGTTGCCCATATCAAAGGAAATCGTGACATTCTGCCCCTTCACATGGTCCAACACATCTCCGGGTACTATGGATGCGCCGTTCATGTCCACATTAACCCATTTTCCTTCAAAAGCATTTGCCGCCTCTTCCTTGATGACCTCCCAACCCTCTTTACCTGATTCTCCCCGAATAGAGGGAACCATAGTATCTGGTACGGATGTAGGAGCCGGAGACTGACCGGGCTCTGTCGTAGGCACCGAAGTCTGGCCGGGCGCTGTCGTAGGCACCGGGGGCTGACCAGGCTCTGTCGTAGGCGCCGTGGACGGACTGGGGCCTGTCGTAGGCGCCGGGGACGGACTGGGGCCTGTCGTAGGCGTCGGGGACGGGTTGGGCTCTGTCGTAGGCGCCGGGGACGGGCTGGGCTCTGTCGTAGGCGTCGGGGACGGGCTGGGCTCTGTCGTAGGTGTCGGTGTGGGCGTCGCAGTGGGCTTATACTCATAATGGATAGTTACTTTCGCCACTGTTGCTGCCGTATCTCCTATTTTGCTTATCCCCTTCCACTGTTCTTCCGTACCGGTATAGTAGATAACGCTCAACTGAGTCGCTGAAAAAGCGGCTGACCCGATTGAGATCACACTATCCGGAATCAGGACAACGCTGACACCGGAGGAAGCAAATGCTGAGTTTCCGATGCTTTCTGCGCCCTGCGGAATTTCCACTCCGGGAAGCATCAGACAGTTCTGGAACATGCCTTCGCCAATGCGGTCTATGCTTTGAGGCAGCGTCACACTCATCAAATCGTAGCATTGCGTAAACAGGTTGTCACCCAGCTTTACCTGTTGGATGCCGGGAGCAAAAGTCGCTGTCTTCAATTTTGTACACTGGAAGAATGCTGCGGCTCCCACATCACCAATGCTTGCCGGCAGGGCTACGGATACGAGGCCTATGCAGCTTTGAAATGCACGCTCACCGATTGTCTCCACCCCTTCGGCAACAGTCGCCGAACTCAGATTTTCACATTCCCTGAAAGCATCATCACCGATTGTCTTCACACCCGAAGGAATATCCACGGAAATAATCGAAGATTGGCGGAAAGCAGAGTTACCGATTGCTGTCACGCTGGTGGGAATCTTTACACCAAGGACTCCGCACATCCAAAAAGCGCAGGCTCCGATACTGGTAACGCCCTCTTCAAAAACGACAGTCCGAATCTCGCTGCTGTACGGATTCCAAGGCTGCTCTGAGTTACTGCTGAAATCCGGCATGGCTCCTGAACCTGAAATGGTCAGCGTACCAGCCTTCGTTAGGCTCCAGGCCAACCCTGTGCCGAGCGTCCCTTTATCGATTACATCATTGGCAGTCGGATCATCCGGCGCAACATACCCCTCCGGGTAACGGGTAATATAATGGCTGGTGTTGCTCATCACCTCTTCCCTGGATATTGTCCGTCCCCAATGGACTTTGCCGTTGTTGTTTCCTTCGGCAATCACAACGCCGGCTTCGTTCACTTCCAGTACGATTACAGTATGGGCGTCATTGCTTACACGCAGGATATCTCCGACTTTTATATCCTCAAACGCAAACCCCCCCGGTGCGTACATCCTGTTGGGCAGACTGCCAAACGCCTCATCGCTGAGAATAAAGGCAAAGGCTACACAGCCCACGGCCGAGATATTCGCCCCGTCAATTAACCCGCCCTTCCAACTGTAGCCCGGATTCGAATAAGGCTCATAGTCAGTCCAGGTAGTTCCCTCCTTGTACGCATCCTGGTCCTTCAGCGCGATCATGGCTTCATAGACCTGCGTGGGAGTAGGGACTACGTTATCCGCACTGTCGGCCTGCATAGATATGGATTCTTTCTCAGAAATCCCCCTTGACTGCAAAGGAACCTCACTCTGCTGCAAGGCTGCCCCTTCTGATGGCGCTGTTCCTTCCTCTGGCGGCGCTGTTCCTTCCTCTGACGGCAGGGTTTCCTCCGACGGCGCTGTTCCTTCCTCCGGCGGCGCTGCTCCTTCCTCTGACGGCTGGATTTCCTCCGACGACGCCGTTCCTTCCTCTGACGGCTGGATTTCCTCCGGCGGCGCTGCTCCTTCCTCTGGCAGCAGGTCTTCCTCCGACGGCACCGTTCCTTCCTCTGACGGCTGGATTTCCTCCGACGGCGCTGTTCCTTCCTCTGACGGCTGGATTTCCTCCGACGGCGCCGTTCCTTCTTCTGACGGTTGGATTTCCTCCGACGGCACCGTTCCTTCCTCTGGCGGCTGGTCTTCCTCCGACGGCAGGATTACCCCTTCTCCCATCGAAACAGTTATCCCTTCCTCCGGCAATGCCGCTTCCTCCTCAGCTAATGCCGCCAGTGGAGCCGAAATGAGCAGACACAATGCCAAAGTGACCGAGATCATTCGTCGTTTCAATTTTACAACCTCCTGGATATTAGTTTTGGGAGAAATACAATATATGAATCTCTCCCCTATCACTATATCGTTCCCTCCCTGCTTTGTCAATAAAGTCTCCGCTCATTTCAGCTTTGACGATTAAAGCTTATTTTTGACTATCAAACTGTGTATAAAATTATTA
>CAJUJN010000048.1 GCA_910586775.1 uncultured Acetatifactor sp.
AGCAATATAAGTGTGACAGCAAAAAACGCCTATCAAAGTTACGTTCTGCACAGGCAGACAACAGGAACGCAATCAATCGTTTCTTTCGCATACTTACCTCCTACACAATAAAAATTTTTAATCTTAGAAAGATTACCTTAAGAAGCATTCTTATTCCTGCTTTGTCTCAAATGCCTCTTTAGACTAATTTTTCCCTCCTTTCCATACACTTTTCTGTTAATTTATACAATTGTGACAAGCTATCATAATAATTATCATATAATCAATTACCATTTTCTAAGCAGTCAGCAATAAAAATTATGCAAAATCAACCATTAATTCCTCCATGCCCTATGCACAATCCCTTTTTTATCCGCACTTTCTTTCTATTCCTTATGCAAAATGTCCTCATTTTCTCTGATTTTTTCCCATTTGATAAATGCCGTCATTCTTATCACGATACAATCCGGCAATTGGCTAAAAAAGTTTGCAAAAAAGCTTCTGGTCAGATTTGACATAAAAATAGCGGGAATCCATTAAAAATCATGGGTTCCCGCACATTTTATGCTGCACTTCAATGAAACTTACTGGGATATTACAGGAACCGCTTCGCAACCCCTGTAACCGAAAGTAAACTATAACGAAAGACCGCCAGCCCTATACGCTCACTTTAGACAGATAAGAAAATTCTGGCGGTCTTGAGTATAATTTCAGAACAAAATTTTACTCCTGTCACATCAAAATAAATCACAAGCCTGCTGAGGACTTATCAGGCTCGGCATTTTCCGACAATACCTCAATGACGATGGAAAGCGCCCGCACTGTCGTCTCTAACGGCATACCGGACGCCTGTTCCTTCACCTGCTCCGGCAGACAGGGAACGTGAATAAAGCCCACCCGGGTTTCTGTCCCTTCATAATAATGCCGCAATGTATAGAATAAATCGTTACACACATATGTTCCGGCAGAATAGGAAACTGTGCCGGAAATATCGTTCGCTTTAAGCGCATCTACCATCTTTCGTACAGGAACAGACGCAAAATAGGCCACGTCTCCGCCTTGCACCACCGGTTCATCCTGGGGTTTATTTCCGGCATTGTCTTCCATGGAGGCATACCGCAAATTGACAGCCACCATCTCCGGCGTAACCGCACTCCGCCCACTAGCCTGTCCTATGCAGAGAATGACACCCGGGCACAGCATCTCCGCTTCCTCCAACACCCGTTCTGCTGCTTTTCCGAAAACCGTGGGAAGTAAAAGCTTCGTCAGGTCATAATCCCCAATCCTGTCTTCAAGTCTGCTCACTGCCTCCCAGGAAGAGTTGATGATATCTTTGCCAAAAGGTTCAAAGCCCGTGATCAGCAGTTTTTTTCTCATAATCCGTACCTCGTATTTATATAATACTTTTTAAAACAGGGAAATGCTCCCACTCCAGTGCACCGCTGGTTCAAAACAGAACAATAAACTGATTCTTCCCACTGCAGGTTACTCTTTCTGGTCACAGAAAAGTGCACGAAAACACCACCTTTTTCGTCCTATTCCTCCTGCTTCCGGTACTGTACCGGCGTCATCCCATAACTCTTCTTGAAAAGCCGGTTAAAATGCTCCACATTCTCATACCCGACTTCCGCCGCCACCGTCTCCACGGTCTGTTCCGTCTCCCGCAGCAGCGTCCGCGCCTTCTTCATGCGCTCTTTCCTTACAGCCTCCTGGAATGTCATACCCGACTTTTCCTTGATGTACTTGGACAAATAAGGTTTGGACAGATGGAACTCCTCCGACAGGGCATCCAATGTTACATTCATGTAGTCATTCTTGATAAAGCTGATAATCTCTACAATGCGCTCTTCCCTCCCCTCGGTAATATGCTGCTCCACAGCCAGCTTATTCGCAGCGGAAACCAGCGCCGCAATGGAAGCTTTGATGATATCCTCATCCACGCCTACGCCCCAGTAAAACTTGCCTTCACACAGAATTGCCACGTAAGCCGCCGCCTTTGAGCTGGACCCCTTGGAAATGGCATGTTCCTCATACACCGACAGCTGGTAACTGATGCCGAAATAAGTCTTGATGGCATTGCTCACTGCATCCAGACGTCCGTTTCCGCCTGCCCGGATGACTCTCGGCTCCCCGTTCTGCTCTATGGTAACCTCCGCCTGAATGCCCTTCTCCTGCCGGAAATGGCACTCTGGAACACTGAATACCGTGTGGCGGTTAATGTAATTTTCCTCGAAAATCTCATATATCTCGGCAGGATGCAGTTCCTGATGCCGCCTGTCAGATACGCCCTTTACCAGATATCCCACTTCCTCCTTCATGGCCGCCGGAAGCGAGAAGCCGAACTGCTGCTTCAGTACAAATGCCACACCACCCTTACCTGAGACGCTGTTGATACGTATCACATCCGACTCGTACTCCCGTCCCACATCTTCCGGGTCGATAGGCAGATAAGGCACATCCCAACGGTTTCCGCTCTTTCCTTCCTTCAGCCAGTTCATACCCTTGCTGATGGCATCCTGATGGGAACCGGAAAATGCGGTAAATACCAAATCTCCCGCATAAGGCACCCTCTCATGTACCCGCATACCCGTAAAGCGCTCGTAAGCCTCCCGAATCTCCATAATATTGGAAAAGTCCAGCCCGCTGTCCACGCCGTGGCACATCATATTGATGGCAACGGTAACGATATCCACATTTCCGGTGCGCTCGCCGTTGCCGAAGAGGGTTCCTTCCACCCTGTCCGCCCCCGCCAGAATGCCGAACTCCGCATCGCTGACACCGCAGCCGCGGTCATTGTGAGGATGGACGCTGAGCACCACATTTTCACGATATTTCATATGTTTATGCATGTATTCCACCTGGCAGGCAAACACATGAGGCATTGCCACCTGAACCGTGGTAGGCAGATTGATGATAGCCTTGTGTTCCGCGTCCGGCTGCCATACATCCAGAACAGCGTTGCAGACCTCCAGCGCGTACTCCGGCTCTGTCTGGGAGAAGCTTTCCGGGCTGTACTCGAAGGTAAAGTTCCCTTCCGTGGCTTCCGCCATCTCTTTTAAAAGCTTTGCACCGTCCACCGCCAACTGTTTGATGGCATCCTTATCCTTCTTGAAAACCTGCTCACGCTGCTCCACAGAGGTGGAATTGTAGAGATGAACCACCGCGTGGGGTGCTCCCTTCACCGCCTCGAAGGTCTTGCGGATAATATGCTCCCTGGCCTGGGTCAGTACCTGAATGGTCACGTCATCCGGTATCATATTCCGCTCGATGAGCGCACGGATAAAATTGTATTCCGTATCGGAAGAAGCCGGGAAACCAACCTCTATCTCCTTGAAGCCAATCTTCACCAGTAATTCGAAAAATTCCAGTTTATCTTCCAACGGCATGGGGTCAATCAAAGCCTGATTGCCGTCCCTCAAATCCACGCTGCACCAGACAGGCGGCTTCTCTATGGTATCCTTCTTCACCCAGTCGTAGGTTACTTCCGGGGGCATATGGTATGTTTTGCCGTATTTTTTGCTGATTTCTGTTTCTTTCATCCTCTTGCATTCCTTTCTTTATGCGCGCGTCATCACGTTTTTGCTATTGCAAAGGTACGGGCATGCGCTCACGAATATAACGATAGTATCATAATATCCATAATTCCGCAAGTATATTTTTAAGCATCATTATTGATTTATTTTATCCATATGTTGAATCCAGAACTTCCTTATCTTGCTTATATATTTAATTTGTCCGAAAAATATATTGTCCTATTTTTATATTTTTTTATGCACTATTTTAACTCCTTTTTCTTTTATCCTCTTAAGAGTACCATAAAGTCGGGAAGAACGTGAAGCAACCCTGCGTAAAATATTTTTAATCTTGTGAAACGAATTTACATATACTTTAATACTCTCAGACACACAATCGCGGTGTCTATATTGTCACCGGCAATTTGTACCCAATATGCATAACATAAAAAACGAACCCCGCAAGCAGTTTGGGCCTGCTTCCGGGGTTCTTCTTCTTTTGCGGAGAAGACAACCGTCCGGGCCTGGTTACCTCTCATTCATCTTCGTCAAGCCACTTGCATATGTAGTAAGCCACCACACTTGCCAACATGGAGAGAAAATCCAGAATTAGCTTTTATAATAATCATTACAGGCAAAACACCGCATACAGAGGGATAGCCCATACCGCTCCATCAGAGCCAAAATTTTTCCGTGATATCCGAATCAGCTTATCAGGCTGCGCCAGCTTCTGAAAATGTTTCAGGCTTTTGGCGTTGACATTTTCTCCGGACTTTACTTCTACGGGAATCACTTTTCCGTTTTTCTGTATCAGAAAATCCACTTCTGCCACAGGGGCATCAGATGTCCAGTAATACAGATGATATCCGCATGCTGTCAGCGTCTGAGCCACATAATTTTCGGCCAGGGCACCTTTATATATCTCTGACAGATTATTTTTTATGATATCCTCCGGCATGATTCCTGTGAAAGCTGACAAAAGCCCCACATCCGACAGATAAATCTTAAAGGAGGACACGTCCCTGAATGCAATCAATGGATTCTCTCCCCTTGTAACCCTTTCACAGGAAAGCGCAACCCCGGAGAAGATAAGCCACGCGATGGAATCCCCAAACAGCCCTGCCGTAGCTCCTTTTCGAATCAGCTTGTACTGGAACTTTTTATTCTCTTTTGCCAGTTGGGCAGGAATGGACTGAAAGGCATTCCGGATTTTCGTGCTTTCACTGTTACTGGTGTATTTTGCCATATCCGCAGTGTACGCATTTAAAATCAGACTTTGCACCTCAGGTACATTGACCAGAGCCCCCCGTTCCTTATATTCATTAATCGCCGCCGGCATCCCGCCGATAAAAAGATAGCGGTCATACCATTGCAGAAGTTCCTGATGCGCCGCTTCCGGCATTTCTCTCATTTCGTTATAATGTTCCCATATCAGACTTACAAGATGGCCTTGACCCAGAGCTGCCAGGAATTCGTCAAACCGCAGCGGATACAGAGTTTTAATGAACACTTTACCGACCGGAAAAGAATAAGATTCTCTGTTGATTGCCACGCCCAGAAGGCTTCCGGCCGCCGCTACATGATATTCCGGCGCTTCCTCACAAAAATACTTCAGGGATGTGAGCGCCCTTTCGCATGCCTGAATCTCGTCAAAAATCAGGAGTGTCTCTTCCGGAACTACCTTTTGGCCAAAGTATTCTTCCAACAGACGTATAAGTCTGTCAGGAGAAAGCTCCCCTGCAAAATAATCTGCAACCATCTGCATGCGTTCAAAATTGACATATATGCTGTTTTTGAAATAACGGTCTCCAAACTCCCTTAAAATATAAGTCTTCCCTACCTGCCTTACCCCATATAGAAGCAGCGGCATTCTGTCCTTCTTCAGGTTTTTCCATTCCAACAGCTCCTGCATAATTTTTCTTTCCATCTGCCAATTTCCTTCCCGCGCAATTAATATCAAAAATATTATAACTCTTAAATGACTTATTTTCAACAAAAAGTCATTTCAAAATGATTTTTCTTAATTATACTGTTGATAAATGGCTTTCCGATATTTGCGCAGGCCAAAGACGATATAAGAACTGTTAAGACTATTCCCCCTGCCACCGCCCATCGCTGCAAAAAGGCTTGCGGCATTTACTGGTCTCACGTCCTTTCTTCTCAAAACCGTAAGATATCGCCCCCGTGTGACACACTTCCCTGCACTTTCCGCACCGAATGCATTCCGGACTGTTGCAGTTACATATTCCTCATTTCCGCTGCCGTCCAGGCAGAACGTCATCAGCTGTATATTGTCTGGCAGCGCCTTCTCCAGCGCCGCCAGATCCGGCATCTCTGCCAGACAGAGGCCGCAGCTTGGCGCCAAGAAATTGATCACCGTGATATCCTTATCCGAAAAATCATCCTGGGTAATTGTACTTCCGTCCAGAGCAAGCGCCTGAAATTCATTCAGATTGCTGTGCCGCCTCGCTCCGTGCTTCCGCTGAGACTTTCCGCCCCTGCTTCCTTTCCGGCGCAGCCGGTGGCACATATACTGAATGTAAGCGCCGCACCTACAAGCAGTGCGGCTATTTTTCTACTTTTCATCTATATTTGCTCCTTCCTCTCATTTTCCCGGCTCTCCTGCGCAATATCAATCGCCGCTGCATCAAAAACGGCCGTCCAAGTTTTTCGATTATAACATGAGAAATGCTGTATTACAATAGAATCAGGATGTCCCGCTCTGCCAAAAAACGGGTTGGTCCCTTTCCCTGTTTGACAGAGAAGGGGAACAAAAAAGGCGGCCGCTTTTATTTATGCTGCGGCAGCCTTCTCTTTCATTCCATCCGTTCCACACATCATTTTAAACCATTATGCTCTCAGCCCTTATCCAGAAGCCTGTGAATCTTCTCATGGGGATCCAGCAGCTTGGATATGGATTTGCCCGCATTCACGGAGTGAATATAGATTGCAATGTATTTCGTGATATCTACCTCCCTGTACCAGGGCGCGTTCCGTATCTCGTCCCGTCTGTAAGATGCGTTCGTAATAAATACGGCTTCCAGCACATTTTTCTTATAAGCCTCGTCAAACTTCTGAATTCCCGCCGTAAACAGCGCAAAAGTGGCAATGGCAAATACCCTCTTTGCCCCCTGCTTCTTGCAGTACTTCGCCACATCCAGCATGGTGGTTCCGGAGCAGATCATATCATCCACAATGAATACATCTTTATTCTTCACGCTGGGTCCGATATATTTATGTACATCCACCACATAATTGCCGCCCACCACTTTGGTCCTGGATCTGCGTTTATAAAAGATACCCATATCCAGCCCCAGTTCGTTGGTATACTTATAGTTCCTTGTAGTAGCGCCCAGATCCGGAGAAATAAACAGAGAATGCTCCTCCGAAAACGCAATATCGGGATAGTACTTCCTGATAGCCTTGATTACCTGATAAATCGGAAACAGATCATCAAATCCATTATAAGGGACCGCATTCGCCACCCGGTTATCATGGACATCAAAAGCAGTAATGTTCTTCACACCTATATTTTCCAGCTCCCGCAATGCCATGGCACAGTCAAGGGATTCCCTGGAGATTCTCCTGTCCTGCCTGCTGGCATACAGAAGCGGAGAAATCACATTGATCCTGAATGCCTTACCTCCGATCGCAGAGACTGTCCTCTTCAGATTCTGAAAATGCTCATCCGGGGACATGGGGATGGTCTGTTCATACATCTGGTAGGATATGGAATAATTCCCCACGTCCACCAGTATATACACATCGGCCCCCCGGACCGTGTCCTCCAGTACCGCCTTGGCGTCGCCTGTGGAAAAACGGACAATCTGCGAATTCACTACATGACATTCCTCCTTATTGTAGGTCTCGCGCAGATAATATTCAATCTTGCCCGCGAGCTCCTCCGTACCGTCCAGGGGAATTAATACGATGGGAATAGAGTGGGTTGCTGCCAATGAACTCATGTTTTCCTCCTTATGTTGTAACTTGAAGCTGTATTTTTGAAAACACCCTGCCCTGTCCGGGAAGCCGCCGAGCCTGAACGCTCTGTCCGGGAAGCACCTGAGCCTGCACGCTCTGTCCGGACGCAATTTCCTGTATCCGGCCTGCCGCATCCGAAAAGCAGGTGTTCTCATCGTTTTCCACAATTAAGTGTATAATACTTTCACGGTTTTTACAAGATGGATTTTACACAAAAACGGCGGTTTCACCTCACGGAAGCACTTGCAATTCCATTCCATCCCGTGTAAAATAATAGATAAAAAAACAACAGAAACAAAAAAGGAGGCTGACGCTGCCGAAATGCAGCAATAAAGAACAATGAAAAAGATTCATACCAAAATCATGATCCTGATTATCCTTGCCACGCTGGGCGTCTCTATGGTCAACGTGATCCTGAGCACACTCATTTCCCGGCGCTCCACACTGACCGCCATAGAGCAGACTCTGACCGAGACCACGGACCTGGCCGCACTGGCCGCCCAGAACATGATCTCGACCTACACCCTGACCATCGCAGAAATTGCTTCTTCCCCCCTTCTCTCCTCACCCGAGGTAAGCGATTCCGAAAAGCAGGCCTTTATCCAGTCAAAAGTGGATGCCTATTACATGCGTTTCGGCGGCATGGCGGACATTCAGGGGAAAGATACGGTACACGGTACGGATATCTCCGGAGAACCGTTCTTCCGGGCCGCTCTCCAGGGAAGCAGCTACATGTCCTCCCCTTACAGCGCCGGGAACGACATGTATATGGTGGTATCCGCTCCCATAAAGTCAGCAGACGGCACGGTTCAGGGCGTGGTTTATTTCCAGTGCGATACCACTCTCCTGCAGTCCATTATCAATGAGATACAGATCGGAGAAAACGGCGACGCCTACATTTTAAATAAGGAAGGTACTACCATTGCCGCTCTGGAGACAGAAGAAGTACTGAACCAGGAAAACCTGGTACAGGAAATGGAATCCAATCCCGACGACAAGTACATACAGGCACTTGGCTCCATTGAGCAGAAGATGATTGCCGGGGAAAAAGGCGTGGGAAGATATACCTACCCCGGAGACAATGCGGACTACATCCAGGGCTATGCCCCCATTCCGGGCACGGACGGTTGGAGCGTGGGCGTCACCATCAGTGAAGACGAGTTTCTCCGCTACGCCTATACGGGCAACAATATCCAGATGGCGGTGGGTATCGTGCTCTGCATTCTGGTGATTCTGATCTCCGCTCCCGTGTGCCGCTCTTTTACAGGACCCATTGTCAAATGCGCAGACCGCCTGCACGCCCTCTCCCAGGGGGACCTGAAAAGCCCTCTTCCCCAGGTGGCCACCCGGGACGAAACCCGCATCCTGTCCGACTCCACTGCCCAGCTGGTGGAAACTTTCCGGGCAATGCTTGCGGAAATGGGTACCATACTCAGCAGCATTGCCAACGGCAACCTCAATACCGACAGCCCTCAGGCCAGTTATCCCGGCGACTTTCTGACCCTCCGGGAAGACCTGGAAACCATAAACAGTAAACTGAATATGACTTTGGGCGGCATCGCCGAGGCAACCGGCCATGTCTCCGCCGGCTCCTCCCAGGTTGCGTCCTCCGCCACTGCCCTTTCCCAGGGTTCCACGGAACAGGCCAGCGCCGTAGTCCAGCTCTCCGCCACCCTGTCGGATATGGATAAGGACGCGCAGAAAACGGCACAGCTGTCCGCTCAGACCAAAGCCGCAGTGGACGGCGCGCAGACGCAGCTGCGGGAAAGCAACCGCAATATCGAAGACCTGAACCAGGCCATGGAGCTGATCACTGCCACATCCAACGAGATCAAGCATATCATCGACACCATTGAGGATATTGCCCTTCAGACCAATATCCTGGCGCTGAACGCCTCCGTGGAAGCCGCCAGGGCCGGCGAGACAGGCAAGGGCTTCGCAGTAGTGGCGAATGAGGTCCGGGAACTGGCTTCCAAGTCCGACCAGGCCACCAGGGCCACAATGGAGCTGATCCACCGCTCCATCGAAGCAGTCAATAACGGCGGAAAAGCCGTCACCAGTGTCACCGCCTCCGTATCTCGTGTAGTGAACCTGGCCGGACAGGCGGCAGAACAGATGGATCTGATGGCCAGGGCAATAGATCGGCAGACCGGTTCCATCGACCAGGTATATCAGGCGGTGAGCCAGATTTCCGAAGTGGTTCAGTCCAACTCTGCCACAGCCGAGGAAAGCGCCGCCACCAGCGAAGAGCTTTCCAACCAGGCCGAAGTGCTGAAGCAGCTGGTGGGCAGCTTCACCCTGCGCAGGCGCTGAGCATTATCCGGCCTGCAGGAGAATTGAAAAGAATGGCAGCCCGTGGATGACCGCAAGAAAGTCCCGGCTGCCGAAAATATTCTGGCCCCGGGGCACCTGATATATTGCTCCCGGAAACTGTATTTCTTCCGGCTGCATTTCCGGGATGCAGCTGGAAGAAATACAGTTTTACCTGTCCGAACGCCTTTATTCTCCGCACTGTCAGCGCCTGGCGAAAAAGCACAGCTTTACTTGTCCTGACTCCTTCACTCTCTGCACTGTCAGCGCCCAGCCGGCGAATCAGCCCCTGACCGCAAGCGGAAAACCTCACTCCCTGCACTTCCGGAACGCAGTGGGCGTCACCTCAAACCTTCTCCGGAACAGCCGATTGAAATTAGATAAATTTTCAAATCCTGTCCGCTGGGCAATCTCCAGTACCGTGTCCTCGCTGTTGCGCAACGCATAAGCCGCCCGCTCCAGGCGATACTCTATCAGATACCCGCCAAAACTCCTTCCCGTAGCTTCCCTGAACCATCTCATAAAGTGACTTTCACTGTATCCGCACACCGCCGCGACGTCTTTTACCGTCAGCTTTTTATCGTAATCCCGTTCTATTCTGGAAAGCACCAGCTTCAGCTTCTCCGCAGTCTGCGCCTCCCTCTCCCAGTCCCCGCAATCCGCCCCGTTCTGGAACAGCATGGAAAACAAAAGCAGTATCCTGCCCTTGACTCCCAGTTCATACCCCGCAGGCCTGGCGGAGCATAGCCCGTCCGCGGCATCCAGACAGGCGGACAGCTGCCCGTACATGGTATCCCCCTTTCCTACCCGCACAGGCAGGCGGATCCTTCCGCTGACCATTGGCTGCAGATACTTCTGGCTGCAGATGTCTATGCCGCTGCCCAGAAAGGAAAGCTCAAATATGATATTTTCATATTCCATGCTCTCCCTGGGCAGGCTCTGTATCCCGTGGAGATGCCCAGGAGGCACAATGAAAATATCTCCCTGCTGCGCCTGGAACATCTCCTGGTCAACCTGCACCCTTCCTCTGCCCCGCTTCACATAGACAATCTCCATGCTGTCCTGCCAGTGCAGCGGAACAAAAGTAAAATCCTTCGGTATGGTGCAGGGATACACATTGTATGCGAACATTGTATCAGAATGTTTTTTCGTCTCATAATACCCTTTTCCGAAAGCATCCGCTTTCCTGCTGTCTGCTTCCATACCATCGCCTCCATACAAGCATTCCTGACCAGAAACATTTGCCTTCATTTTGTGTGCATCATGTTGCTGTGAGCGGCGAAGCCGTGAACAGTAACGGAGCCAGAATCTCGATTTACCCCATATTGAGCTTACCGTCTCCGCCATCTCATGATGATAGGATTGTACAACAATTTGGTTGCATGATACAAGCATTCTTTTCAATAATATGGTAAAAATATTACAACAGATTCTTTCTATTACAATTCTCACCTGACAGAAAGGAGTTATATCATTATGACAGAAATGGAAATCGCATTGAGCGGATACTGTAAAAAAGACATCACCAGCTGCACTTATGAAGAACTGTACACCGCACTGCTCCACATCGTGGAAGCGGAAAGCCGCAAGCGCCTGGCGCCCGTTAAGGGACGGAAGCTTTACTATATCTCCGCGGAATTCCTCATCGGAAAACTGCTGAGCAACAACCTGATCAACCTGGGACTTTACGACGATGTGAAAGCATGCCTGGAGGCACACGGAAAATCCATGGCCGAACTGGAAGAGGCGGAGCCGGAACCCAGCCTGGGCAACGGCGGCCTGGGGCGTCTGGCTGCATGCTTCCTGGACTCCGTCGCCACCTTAAATCTCCCCGGCGACGGCATCGGCCTCAGATACCACTGCGGGCTCTTCCACCAGAATTTCGCGGACAATCTCCAGAACGAGACTCCCGACTTCTGGCTGGGCGGACATGACTGGGCACGGAAAACCGATAAAACATATCCGGTGTCCCTGGCAGGAAAGGACTACACCGCAAGGCTCTACCAGATTGCCGTCACAGGCTATGAAGGCCGCACCAATTATCTGAACCTGTTCGACCTGGACACCATTGACCAGTCCATTATCCGGGACGGCATCCAGTTTGACAAGACCGACATTGAAAAGAACCTGACTCTGTTCCTTTACCCGGACGACAGCGACGACGCCGGCCGCCTTCTTCGGATCTATCAGCAGTATCTGATGGTCAGCGCCGGGGCTCAGCTGATTCTGGAGGAATGCCTGGAGCGGGGCAGCAATCTTCACGACCTGTACGACTATGCCGCCATCCAGATCAATGACACCCACCCCTCCATGGTGATTCCGGAGCTGATCCGGCTGCTGTGTGATAAGAAGATTGACTTCAAAGAAGCCGTGGAGATCGTCACAAAAACCTGTGCCTACACCAATCACACGATTCTGGCGGAGGCTCTGGAAAAATGGCCGAAACACTACCTGGAGAAGGTAGTGCCCCAATTGGTGCCCATCATCGAAAAGCTGGATAAGCTGGCCCGTTCCCAGGCCAATGACCCTGCCACAGCCATCATTGACTCCAACAATGTAGTCCATATGGCTCACATGGATATTCACTTTACCCACAGCACCAACGGCGTGGCCGCGCTGCACACGGAAATCCTTAAAAACAGCGAACTGAACCATTTCTACCGGCTCTACCCGGAGAAATTCAACAACAAGACCAACGGAATCACCTTCCGCAGATGGCTCCTGAAATGCAATCCGGAACTGACGGCTTTCATCGAAAGCCTCATCGGCCCCGGCTTTAAGAAGGATGCCTCCCGGCTGGAGAAGCTGGCTGCCTTTACAGAGGACGAAAATGTATTAAAGCAGTTAACCGCCATCAAACGCGACAACAAAGCCGCCCTTGCAGACTGGCTGAAGCACACGCAGAACGTCACGGTAAATACGGACAGTCTCTTCGCCATCCAGTCCAAACGTCTTCACGAATATAAACGCCAGCAGCTGAACCTCCTGTACCTGATTCATCAGTACTTCGAGATCAGGGCCGGCCATATGCCCCAGGTGCCTCTCACAGCCGTATTCGGCGCAAAGGCGGCTCCTGCATACACCATCGCCAAGGATATCATCCACGCGCTGCTGGTGCTGTCGAAAGTAATCGCGGAAGACCCTGAAGTGTCCAAGTGGCTGCAGATTG
Organism: uncultured Acetatifactor sp.; assembly: GCA_910586775.1. Classification (GTDB taxonomy): domain Bacteria; phylum Bacillota; class Clostridia; order Lachnospirales; family Lachnospiraceae; genus Acetatifactor. Next base: position 12,952 of record CAJUJN010000048.1, read on the forward strand.
TATTTATCGAAAATTACAATGTCACCGCCGCGGAGAAAATGATCCCTGCCTGCGACCTGTCAGAGCAGATCAGCCTCGCCTCCAAGGAGGCCTCCGGCACCGGAAACATGAAATTCATGCTCAACGGCGCCCTGACCCTGGGCACCATGGACGGCGCAAATGTAGAGATAGCCGACGCCGTGGGCGATGACAATATCTACATTTTCGGCCAGAGCAGCTCACAGGTGATCCGCCGGTACGGAAACGGCAGCTATGTCGCGCGGGAATGGTATGAGATTGACCCCAATATACGCAGGGCAGTAAACTTCCTGACGGGAAAAGAAATGCTGTCCGGAGGAAGCTCAGAACATCTGGGACGCCTGCAGAACGAACTGATCCACAAAGACTGGTTCCAGACCCTGCCCGATTTCAACGCCTATGTTGTCCGCAAAAACCAGGCCCTTGCCGATTACGCCGGGAACCCGCTCAACTGGGCAAAACGCGCCCTCATCAATATCAGCAGGGCCGGCTTCTTCTCCTCCGACCGGACCATTGCGGAATACGATCAGGATATATGGCATTTGGGATAACCCATTGAAAACTTTTACCAAATATAAATCCATTTCACGGCGGCACATGAAACCGGCCTTACGGCTCATGGCCGCCGTAATATATTGGTTACTGTTCACGTCAGGGCCGTGAACATAACATACAATTGGAAAAAGCCTCTTTATAAACCACACCCTTTTCCGCTCTTGACAACACCACATTTTTTTACTATACTAAGGAAGTGTCAAGAAACAGATTTGCAGGATTCCGCACGGGAGGGCACATATATACTGGTGTTTCTCTCCTGAAAGTGCAAATTTGTTTCCAGGCAATTCCTAAGGTTGTGAATCGGGGAAGGCACCCATTACGCAAAACGGCATTCACTCCATAAACTTTTTTACGGCAAAGGGGATGGTACCCATCGAAAAAAACATACTTGTTGTGGATGAACAGGGTAACGAATATGAAGCGACCTGGCCGAAACGTGCCAGAGGTCTTGTGAAAAACGGCAGGGCGCGCTTCCTTTCTGAAAACAAGATATGCCTTGCGTGTCCGCCGGATAGAGATTTGGAGGATAACGGGATGACAGATATCAGAATGAACAATGCAGAACCGTCAGAAAACACAGCGGCAGCCGCGCTGGCAGAAACGATTGACCTGGCATACATTTTTAATCAGATTAAGGCAATTCAGGATCAGACAGCTTATCTGAACAGCGCAATTGAAGGGCTTACCCTGATGAGTGACGGTGACAGCGGTGAGTGCGGCGCACCGGGAAACATTCAGGGTCAGGCTAAGGCACAGGCTCTGGGCGATGTGGTTCGCTGCCGGGAGACTACGAATCAGCAGCTGCTGAATTTCTACGTTACTGTTTACAATGATATGACATCTTAGTAGTAAAGACAACGCGGATATCCGCTGAAGCACCGCGCTTCGGCGGATATTCTTTCGTGCGGCTGCGAACCTGGTGTTTTTATGACAGGAAAGTGTCTATAAATAAAAGATTACATAGGGAGAGATTATTATGGAAGCTTACAGTATTTTCAAGGATCTGGCAATTATCATTGTATTTGCAAAGATTTTCGGCATTCTTGCGAGGAAATGCAAGGCCCCCCAGGTGGTGGGTGAAATCATTGCCGGACTGCTTATCGGCCCCGGCATCCTGGGACTGGTGGAACAGACCGATTTTCTGGTGCAGATGGCAGAGGTGGGCGTGGTCCTGCTGATGTTCTCCGCAGGACTGGAGACGAATCTGAAAGACCTGCTGAAGACGGGGCCGGTGGCCTTTCTCATCGCCTGCGCCGGTGTGTTCGTCCCTCTGCTGGGCGGTGCCTTGCTGTACATGGGCATGTACGGTGCCGCGCCCTGGGGCTCGGAAAAGTTCTACACCGCAGTCTTTATCGGCGTCATTATGACCGCCACCAGTGTGAGCATTACGGTGGAAGCCCTGAAGGAACTGGGCAGGCTGAAGGGAAAGGTTGGTACCACCATCCTGAGCGCCGCCATTATCGATGACGTATTGGGCATCATTGTACTGACCTTTGTCGTCGGATTTAAGAGTCCCGACTCCAATCCTGGCAAGGTGGTGCTTTCCACTCTGCTCTTCTTTGCCATGGCGTTGTTGGTAGGCTTTATCCTGTTCCACGTCTTCAAGCGTCTTGACGACAAATATCCTCACACCCGCCGAATCCCCATCCTGGGACTGGCGCTGTGCTTTTTCTTCGCCTATGCGGCGGAGCAGTATTTTGGGATCGCGGATATCACAGGCGCCTATGTGGCAGGCATTGTTCTCTGTTCCATCCGGGATTCCAACTATATCGAACGGAAAATGGAGGTCAGTTCCTACATGCTGTTTGGCCCGGTATTTTTCGCCAGCATCGGCCTGAAGACCAGTATTGACAATGTAAACGGTGATATCCTGCTGTTTTCCCTTGGCTTTGTGCTGGTGGCTCTGCTCTGTAAGGTCATCGGCTGCGGCCTGATGGCGAAACTCTGCCGGTTCCGCACCGCAGACTGCCTGAAAATCGGTGTGGGCATGATGACCCGCGGAGAAGTGGCTCTGATTGTAGCCCAGAAGGGACTGTCCGTAGGCCTGCTGACACCTGTTTATTTTACGTCAGTTATTATACTGATTATCGTATCGAGTATTTCCACCCCCATTATTTTAAAGGTACTCTATGCAAAGGATAAAGAAGAGGTTGGGGCGGAGGCAAGCGCCTGACCGTAATCCCGGCCCCCAAGGAGGTATTCCGTGATTGTTTTGTTAACAGGCGCATCCCACGCCGGCAAGACCGCTCTTGCTCAGAAATTACTGGAAAAATACAAATTTCCCTACCTTTCCATCGATCATTTGAAAATGGGATTGATTCGCAGCGGCTATACGGCGCTGACCCCGGAAAGCGACGACCGGGCGCTGACAGATTATCTGTGGCCTGTCGTCCGCGAGATGATTAAGACCGCTGTTGAAAACAGCCAGAATCTCATTGTGGAAGGATGTTATATCCCATTTGACTGGGAGAAAGATTTTCAGCCGGAATATCTGGCACACATCAGATATTACTGCCTGGTAATGAGCAAACGCTATATTGAGAATCATTTCCAGGATATCAAAAAATATGCAAATGTGATTGAAACTCGTATGGCCGACGACTGCACTATGGAGACACTGCTCCAGGACAATTCCTGGTTTCTGGAGCAGTGCCGTCTTCATGGTACGAATTATCTTCTTATCGATGAGGATTATACGACGAGAATTGAGTTGTAGAGGGAAACGAAACACCCTGCCGCAGGCTGCGGGGTATCCGCTGCCTGTGTTTCCTTCTTCACCGGCTCCACTGCAGGGCGCTTATCCCAGACGCTTTACCGGTATCCAGATAGCGCTTTCATAAGTATCGCTGTCGGTGTCCCCTCCGGAATACCACTCGATATTGAGCTGATGCGCCATCTCATACTCCCCGTTTCCGGGAAGCCACTCCTTGAAAATCCGCGTGTTGACCGTCTGCAGCGCTTCCGGCATGGCGCCGGTGCATTTGAATTTTGCCCATTCACTGGCAGGAATCTCAACAACCTTCATTCCCTCCGGTACCTCGCCGCCCTGGTAGGCTCCTGCGATGTAATAGCGGAAATGTTCCGTGTCTCCCTCGTCCTCCACACAGACGCCGAATTCTCCTACCATGCATTCCGCAATGGTCTGCCGGATTCCGTCTTCGCCCGGTTCCTGCGGCGCATCTTTCCTGCAGTACTTCCCGCAGAACTCGTTCCAAAACTTCGGAATCTCCCTGTAAGCGGCTTCAAAAGAACAAATCCTTTCAAATCCGATCATCCGCATAGCTTCTCTTTTCTCAACCACAAATTCCATTCTGTTGCCTCCTTTTACCGAAATCTCTACAATCAGGGGAAGAAATACCTTGATCCGATGAGGGTGCTGTCGAAGCTGCATGGGGGACAGGCCGTGAAAACGGGTGAATGCCCTGGTGAAGCTCTCCGGCGTATCGTAACCGTATTTGTATGCCAGGTCAATGACTCTCCTCTCGCCGCAGCCGCCTCCGCCTTTCCCCCGGCGTCCTTCCCCGGGGACGTTTCCCGCAAGTACTTCCAGGGCAGACAGATACAGCCGGCGGTTCCGCAGATATTCCCCGATGGTATAGCCTGTCACTATCTTAAAACATTTCTGGAAATAAAAGGGGGAGAGATATACCGCGCCTGCCACGTCCTCTGCGCTGATGTTGTCAAGCAGATGCTCCTCCATGTAATCGATTGCCGTCCTTAATCCTGTCAGCCACTCCATTTTTTCCTCCCTGCCGCCATCCGGTTCCGGACCCGGACAGCGCTCTTACCTGCTGCAGCCTGCCGCAAAACCGCTCCCTGCCCGGAAATCCCTCCTGGATGCCAATACTTCCGGAACAGTTCCTGCGGTATGGTTCTATGATACCATGCGCACGGCAACGCTCATGGCAGATGGCCATCCGGCCGCTTTCTGCCGTGAACATGGTCATATTATACCTTGCGCAGCGGTAAAATTCCTGCCTTTTTCTGCTCACAATTGTCCGCGATATCTTTCCCTTTTCATCCATTTCCCGCCCTGCCATACCACGTTCGCCTTTTTATAATGGTTCAGCCGGAAGCAGCAGTTATTTTCCGGCAGTTTCTAAATATCATAGCAGCCTCATCCCAATATTTATCTTACCAGGACTTCCACACTTGCCGCTTCCAGTCCCGGCGCGGATACATGAAGCACGGCTTTCCCGGCAATCTGTCCGGCCCGCACCACTGCCAGCGCCCTGCCCTGATAAGAAAAGCATTTCCCGGCCGTGTAGTTATCCTCGGTCACCGGATTATCCGAACCGAATCCTGCCAGGCAGGCACTGTAATCAGGAGCATCTTCCTCTGCCCCCGCGCCGAATGCCTCTGCTGTCTCCTGCATTCCCACATCGGACAGAAGTCTGCACGCCGGAGACAAATGGTGCTGTACCTGCGTGGCCTCCAGGATTGCATCCAACTGAATTTCCCCCTCTTTTACTACATTCCCGTCTTTATCCAGAATCTCCGCTTCCACATAGGAAAGACTCTCGCCGTCAGCCGAAAGTACCGCCTTATCCGCCGTCAGCCGGATGGCCGCAGGCGCTCCTGCGGTAACAATCTCCGCTCTGGACACCTCTTCGTCCCCGTCCAGGCTCACCGCCGTCAGCACACCTGGCTCATAAATTGTCTCAAAGACAGCACAAAACCGGTTTTCCTTTCCCGCCCCGGCTCTGCCCAGGCTTTTTCCGTTGAGGAACAGTTCCGCCTGGGATGCCCTGGAATAGACATACACTTTCACCGGCTTACCGGCATATCCTTCATAGTTCCAGCCGTCCGTCATCTGGTTCCAGCCCCAGCTGCTGACCACCTCCGTCATCCCGTGGTACTTCGGATGCTGAACATACAGTCCTGTCCGGCTGCTGCCCCATACGATTTTCCGGTAGACTCCCTGGGGTGTCAGTCTTCCGCCAATGGTGATGTCCGCATCGTTTGCCAGACGCCAGGGGTACTCCGACGCATGTGAGGCGACTGCCATCGGCCCCTTGGCCAGCTCGGGATCCCCCTCCTCAAAGAATTTGCTCTTGCCGATGCCCGCTTCTCCGATATAGTCCACAGCCGTCCAGGTAAAATCGCCTGTCACATAAGGAAAACGCTCTACCAGCTCCCACACCTTATCGATCTGATTGGGAAAACTCTCCGTGCCGACGATGACGCGCTCCGGATAGCGCTGCCCCGCATATTCGTAATGGCTGTCCATATAGTTGTATCCCACTACATCCAGGCAGTTGCAGAAGCTTTCCGTACGCTCCTCCCAGCTTCCGTCCACTCCTGCGGAATCCGCATTCTGCTGATTTTCCTGCTGATTTTCCTGCTCATTCTCCTGCTTATTCTCCTGCTTATTCTCCTGCTTATTCTCCTGCTGCCTGGCCTTCAGTCTGCCTTTTATCCCCTCCAGGACACTTGCATCGTCCAGCCCCGACCACATGGAACAGAGCCCGTTGGTCACCAGCCTGGTGGAATCCAGGCTGCGCACATACGCCGCCAGTTCCTCGGCAATGGCATAGCCGTTCCCCATGCCGCCCCGCTCCTCCACCTCGTTTCCCGTGGACCAGAACAGAATACTGGGGTGGCTGCGGTCACGGAGAATAAAAGCCTCCATATCCGCTTTCCAGTCCTGCCCGAAGAACTGGCTGTAGTCGCCCGGCTGCTTGCTATGTCCCCAGGCGTCAAAAGCCTCTTCAAAGACATAGAGTCCCAGACGGTCACATGCCTCCAGAAGTTCCCTTGAACCGGGATTGTGGGCCAGGCGTACCGCGTTGAAACCCGCCTCCTTTAACAGACGCAACTTTCTGTACTCACTGTCACGCAGGGACACCGCGCCCAACAGGCCGTTGTCATGATGGATACAGCCGCCTTTCAGCTTCACGGTGCTGCCGTTGACCTGCAGCCCGTGAACCGCGTCCGCCGTAACGGTCCGGATGCCGAAAAGCACTTCCGCCTCATCACAGATGCCCTCCATGGCGGCATCCCTGTCCAGGGATACTCCGAAGACGCCCATGTCTTCTACTTGTACCTGTACCCGATACAGATTGGGATGTTCCGTGCTCCAGATAAGGGGCCGGCTCACTGTCATGGGAATCCTGGCCACTGCAGTGCTGCCGCCTTTCACCAGGAGAACCGTATCTCTCTGTGCCGGAGCAGCTTTGATGCTTTTCTCTCCATGCTCATTCCGGTCATCCACTGCTCCACTGCCTGCCTCATAGCTGTCACTGCCGGACACTTCCCTGACGCCTGCATCACAATTATCCCTGACGCACACTGCCCTGTCACCTGCCTTACAGTTGTCACTGCCGGACACTTCCCTGACGCCTGTCTCACAGCTGCCCCGGCAGACTCCCATCTCCTGTCTGTCCATAATCAGAGAGGCTCTCACCCTTACCTGATGATCCCGGGTAAAATGGTTTCGCAGGGTCACTTCTACCATAACATTTGCACTATCCGCACGTTCCGGTCCCACGGCTTCCCTGACATTTCCTTCTTTCATCCTGTAATCAATACGTTTCGTATGGGCGAAAATCCCTTCAGGCTCCACATGCAGGGCCTTTACATGGGACAACTCCACATGACGATAAATACCCGCGCCTGTGTACCACCGGGAATTGGGCTGCATACTGGGATTCACCGTTACCGTCACCCGGTTGGCTCCGCCAAAATACAGCGTCTCCGTGATATCCACGGAAAAAGGCGTATAGCCGTAATGATGCCGCTTCACCAGACTTCCGTTCACGGACACCGACGCATTCATCATCACTCCGTCGAAATGAAGATAAACCCGCTCACCCTGCCAGGCTTCGGGAACTTCAAAATACTTCGTATAGGTTCCCACCGTCCCCGTGAAATACCCCATGGCCGCTGCCGCCGGGGCCTCCCTGACCACATCGCTTTCAATCATGTAGTCATGGGGAAGCTGCACCTTCTCTCCCGCCTGCATCAGGCCTGCCTGCCCTCTGGTAAAATACCAGTCCCTGTTCCACTTCTCTCTCTTCATCAGCAATACCTCCTTCAACTCCTGCCCGCTATTTCTGTGTTACTGTTTCCTCCGTTCACAGCTGCGATTGCTTTAATATACTTACTGGCTATTGTCTGTATTATAGGTTCACTCTGCTCACAGCTGCGGGGTGTCATCCCGAGACTCACTTCGTCCGTCATCAGTTTGTTGCGCTGCAGGCAGCGGGAAATGCCCCCTTTGTGATTCAAAAGCACTCAGTCTTGTATTTCCATGCAAAGAACACACGAAAATCTCTCGCGGTGCTGCCGAGTGAACAGCAATATTTCTGATTTCCATAATAAAAAAGGAGAAACCTGCTGACAAGGACAATATTTTGCTGTATGATAAAGAAGAGGGACGATTTGCACGATTTTGTATGAAACATTCCTCTGCCCGCTTTCTGAAAAGAAAAACGAAACAGCCCAGAAAGGAGATGCCCCATGGCTGACTGGAACTTAAAATTGACCGAAGATGTCCTGAGCAGAAGGCACCCCATATTCCCCACCCTGGCAGAACGGATTGCCGCCTATGAGGATTTTTACTTTCCATCGGTTTCCAGGAAGGCTCTTTCCCGTGAAGGGACGGCTCCAACACAGGATTCCCGGCTGAGCTTCCCGGAAAGCGCCGCTCTGGACATCCGCCAGATACAGTCGCCTTTCTCCACCCTGTTGTGCTTTTATGATACCGAAGGAAACGAGTGCACCTTCAGCCGGGCAGGCATGCGCCGTGTCAGGCGCATACTCCCCTGGCAGGGCCACTACCACACCCACGATTATATCGAAATCCTCTGTGTCCTGAAAGGAAGCTTTCAGCAAATCCTCCTGGGGCGGCACCAGACCTTTTCCGCCGGTGAATTCGTAATCACCGATAAAAATCTGGAACATGCGGACGTGCTGGACGGCGGTGCCGATACGGCTGTCCTTTTCCTCGCCCTGCAGGACGACTACCTGGACCAGCTGCTTTCCTCCCATGACTCTCAGGACGATTTGCAGCGTTTTTTCTTCCATGCGCTCCAAAAACAGAGAAAAGAGCAAAGCTACATCCATCTCCTGCCAAACGCCGAGACATCCTTTTCCACGGCCCATACTCCTGTCTCAGGCATAAGGAGATCCTCGGCCCCGGATTCTGCCGCGGACACAGGGAACCGTTCCATACCCCCAACTCCTGCCGCGGACACAGGGAACCGTTCCACACCTCCGGGTCCCGCCGCGGACACAGGGAACCGTTCCCATGCCGCCCGATTCCCGGACTCCGCTCCTCAGCTTTCCCGGCTCCTGGAAATTCTGATAGAAGAGGACTGCTTCCCCGGCCCCGGCAGCGAAGAAATCATCCGCGGCAGCCTGATACGGCTTCTCTCCCTGCTTTGCCGTCAGTATTCCGTCAGGCTCAACACCGACCACCAGGAAAGCAGAGAACATGCCCTCCTCTACGAGTTGGAACGGTATATCCGCCTCCATTTCGCCACCGTCACCGCAGACGAATTGGAAAAGGTCTTCCATTACCACCGCAATTACTACAACCTGCTGCTGCAGAAATACCGGAAAACCACTTTCCGGGAATATCTGCAGGACATCCGCATGAAACATGCCGCCAGACTGTTAAAAAATACGCGTCTCGCCGTCAGGGAGATTGCCCTTGCCGCGGGCTATCACAACAGCAGTCACTTCTACCACCTGTTCGAGCGGCAATTCGGCATATCTCCGTCACAATACCGGGAGCGGCAGTAGAATTTATACTGCACACCGGTTAAATTTGCAGTGCAATCCGACTGCAGGCCGCCAGCCAAGTACTTTCCCGGAGGCACCACTGTAAATCCTGGCGGTCTGCAGTATATTTTTACACATAATACTGCCTCTGGGCCTCCCACATCTCCCGGTACAGCCCGCCTTCCTGTGCGGCCAGTTCCTCATGGCTGCCGTCCTGCACAATCTTTCCGCCCTGCAGCACCAGTATGCGGTCACAGAACCGGCAGCTGGACAGACGATGAGAGATAAACATTGCCAGCTTATCCTCCACCAATGTCCCGAACTTCTCATAAATCCCGCTCTCCGCCAGAGGGTCCAGGGCTGCCGTAGGCTCGTCAAGTATCACCACAGGAGCATTTTTGTACAGGGCCCGGGCAATGGCAATCTTCTGCCCTTCCCCGCCGGATACCTCAACGCCGTTTTCCTCCAGATCCCGGCGCAGCGGCGTATCCGGCGCGGTAATCCAAAGTTCGATTTCTTCAATGGCTTTCCGAATCCCTGCCTCGTCAGCCTGTGTGTTCAGGGCGATATTCTCCCCCAGAGTCGCCGCAAATATCTGGTAATCCTGAAACACTACCGCCAGGAAATCCATATACTCCTCTCTGACAATCATACGGATATCCACACCGTCCAGCAGAATCCGCCCCTCCGAAGGTTCATACAGGCGGCAGAGCAATTTGATCAAAGTGGATTTCCCGCAGCCGTTCTGCCCCACCAGCGCCACCCGCTCCTTTCCGGAAAGACGCAGATTCACATGCTCCAGCACCAGCCTGTCAGTACCCGGGTAAGCAAAGGAGACATCTTCAAATTCCACAATATGATCTTCCAGCTGCTTCACATGTTCGCTTCCGGAAATCTCCTCCTTCGCGATATCAGTCATCCGGAACAGCACCTGCTGCCTGGTACAGTCGCTGTACAGCTCGCTGACCATGCTGACCATCTGCCGGACAGCCTCCAGAAGCTGCTGCACCACGCCCGCATACCAGATAACACTGCCCACGCCCAGACTGCCCTCCATAGCTACTGCGCTTACCGTCAGATAGATCATGCCGCTGATGGCAATGGACGATATATCTCCCGCAAGTCCCGGTTTCAATTCCAGTCGGTTCATATGAACGGCCAGATTATCAAATCCGGCTATCTGCTTTTTCTCCTCCTGGCGAATTCTTTCCTGCATACCGTAAAGACGGATATGTTTCCCCATTGGATACCGGTAAATCACCCCATTTGACAGGTGCATTGCCACCTTGTTCAGCTTCACTATCTCATCCATCAGCCGCACCATGCTCTCCGCATTCCGTTTCCGCCGCCAGACGATATAGCCTGTAGACACAATGATCAGCACGAATAATCCCAAAATCAGCATCCCGGCCAGAAACGCAGTCTCTCCCAGCCCTTTCACTGCTCCAAATAATTGCAGAAAGGATACAAAGGCAACCACTACCGAGAAACAGTCCTTTGCGATTCCGTATACTTTGTCCACTATAGTCAGGGTCAGGCCGTAGACCCGGTCATTCTGCCTGACCTGCTCCACCGTCTCCACAAAACCTTCCTTTTCCAGGCACCAGTACGGCACCCGAAGCACCTGCTTTACCACATATTGCCGGTATCTGTAATGCAGGCGTATTCTACGGTAATCCTTATGCCGTACAATTGCCGTCCTGAGAAAATGCAAAACGCCGTACCCCAGAACCATGACTGCCGTAACCGCAAGGACAGCTTCCATATCTGCTCCTGCTGCCAACCGGTTCAATATAGTGGATGAAATCAGCAGTATGCCGAACCCCTCCATCGTCTCAACCAATGCCGCCAGCAGAAGCACCGGGTACAGCCCCCTGTCCAGCCTGCCGAAAAATAATAATACGCTTTTTATCGCTTTCACCTGAAATCCTCCTAATCTAGTCGCTGCGCGACGGCTCTGAAGTATAAAGTCCCTTCGGCCCACTCTTTATGAGAGAAAATTTCATTCGAAAATGCACTCATGAAATTTTCTCTCCTGCGCCTTCGTGACTTTATTATCCAGTCGCTGCGCGACGGTTCTGAAGTATAAAGTCCCTTCGGCCCACTACGCATCCGCCTCAAGAGAGTTTTTATAGTATTTGCTCTGCTCCCGGAACATATGGGCATACTGTCCGCCCTTCGCCAACAGTTCCCTATGAGAGCCTTCCTCCAGAATCCGCCCGTCCCCCACCAGTAAAATCCTGTCGCAGAATCCGGTGCTTGCCAGTCTGTGAGAGATGAAAAAGGAAGTCTTCTCCCGGGTGAATTCATTGTATTTTCCGTACAGTTCACTCTCTGCCAGAGGGTCCAGTGCCGCGGTAGGTTCATCCAGCACCAGTATGGGAGCCTCTTTATACAGGGCACGCGCCAGCAGAAGCTTTTGCTCCTCACCTCCGGACAGGTTCTCCGCGCCGTCCTGAATACCCTTTACCAACGGTTGGTTCAAATCCGGAAAACGTTGGCTTAATCCGGCCTTTTCCAGGCAGCGCCGCACTCTTTTCACATCCGCCTTTCCATTCACGGCCACATTTTCCAGCACGCTGAAGGGCAGTACCAGTTTATCCTGAAATACCGTGGAAAACAGGCTGTACAGTTCCTCGTCTTTCCGTTCGGAGTTTGGAATTCCGTCTATTAAGATTCGTCCTTCCGTAGGCTGATACAGTCCGCACAAAAGCTTTACAATGGTAGTCTTCCCGGCCCCGTTTGCACCCACCAGCGCCATTTTTTCACCGGGGCGGACGCGGAAGCTGATGTCCTTTAACACAGGCTCCTCCGTACCCGGATAGGAAAATGTCACATGCTCAAACCGTATTTCCGGAGCCGGATGGCCGGATGTCATCTCAACAGGGGCTGCCTTTTTCTCCGGAAGCCACGCGAAAGCTTCCTGTACCATCTGCACATCATGGCTGCATTGCTTCACGGTGCTGTAGGTACTCACAAATCGGTTCATAAACTGCGCGAACTGAATCGCCGCTCCTGAATAAAAGGTAAATTCCGCCACACTGATTTTTCCCTGTATGATTTCTCCCGCAATCCATCCCAGTGCAATCCCGTTTTGCAGCACCAGCATCAATGTGGACACTCCGTCGGTTCCCAGACAGCGAAACAGTGTCTTTTTTGCCCATACAAGCCTGTTCTTTATGGCTTCTGCCATCCGTCCCAGGAAAAATCCGTCTGCGCGGTACAGCCGGATTTCCTTTCCTGCCGTCGTGCCTGTGATGTGATTATAAATATAATCTATCTGTTTATCGTAATGCACCCAGTTTTCTCTCTGATTGAATGTGCGCAGGTTCACTCTGTTGGCAACCAGTCCGGGAATCAGCGAAGTAAATACCAGGATTACCAGAACCATGGGATGCAGAATCCCTAAAATGGCCGCAAAGGTGCATATCCCCGCCATATTGATGACAAAATCCCGCAGAGTATACACCATTCCGGCAATTCCCGAGCTTCTCCCATCGGAAAATATGGCGTTTCCGGCTTCCTCGATTTTAATCTGCCAGGCAGGGTCCTCCACCAGATGATACTTGCAGCTCATCATGACCTCATCCAGTATCAACATCATTTCCATTCTTCCGTGGCCGGCTTTCTCGCCGTATTTCATACTGCTGAGTGTGGAAAATACGTTGAGCAGGGCAATTCCGGCTGCCAATGCGCCGACATACAGCGCCAACCGGGTAAATTCCCAGTTTTCCGTCACAGCCTGCACCACCACCCTGGGCAGATAGACACTCAGCAGGGGTATCAGCAGCATCGCTGCCACACTCATCAGCAGGTAGACGAAAATGGAACGCGTGCTGCGAAAGTAATGCCTGCAGATAAAGCGGATATTACGTAATAACATGATCATTCTCCCTCTTCTGTTTCATATCAGGGCAATTCATCTCTTTTCCCGGTTTCATGTCCTGCATCCCGGGCCATGCCCCGTTTCCATATGTGGATGCATGTCAGCCGGTACAATAAGGATGCCCTGTATTTTCATTTTAAAAAAGGAGAAGCGTATTTGCAACCGCTTCTCCTTTTTCCGTATGTTTTTCTCTTTATTCCGTATTTTCGTCCTGACCCTTTTTGATAAAATCCGTGTTCTCCCTGTCCGGCATCCCATCCGGCCCGCTTCGCTGCACCAGGATCAGTTTCTGCCGCACCTGGCCGTCTTCCTCCCATATCCGGCAGATCCCCTGGTATTTGTCCACAATCTGCCTTACGCTGACCATGCCGATACCATGAACCTTCCGCCCCATGCCGCCCTGAACGCCTTCCCGCTGCCGTTCCGCCTGTTGCGGCCCTGCCTGCAGAACTTCTCTCTGCCGCTGTTCCACATGCTGAGATTCTCCCTGCCGCTGTTCCGCACGCTGCACTCCACCCGGCTCACAGCGCCCTGAATTGACCATTTCAATCTCCCATAGTTCTCCCCGGGAAAGAAGCATTACCCCGATGCTACGGGGCTTCGGCGCTGCCTCGCAGGCACGAATGGCGTTGTCCAGCAGGTTCAGCAGCAACGCCGTCATATCCATTCTGGCAATTCCCCGGGGACTCCCCACAATCTGGTAGGAAAAAGAAATTTCCGCCTGCCTGCAGGCTTTTCTTTTCGCCATCATAATGTGGGAAAGCTCCCGTTCACCGCCTGTTATCCGCCCCTGCCGGCTCTCCCTGGCCTGTTTTAAGTCTTCTATATAGCTTCTCGCTTCCTCTCCGCTGCCTTCCTCGTACAAAGCAGCCACAATATCCAGATGATGCCGAAAATCATGTTCGAAAATCGCAAGTTCCCGGTATTCCCGCATGGCTTCCTCCTGCCACTTCACTTCTATCCCGGAATTTGCCCCGGCCGCCGGGGATGCTCCCGATAACATCCCCGGCGGCGCTTCCAGCGATTCTCTCCGCCTTTCCAACCGCCCATTGCTGTCCAGTTCCTGCCGTATACAGAAAATCTGCTGAAAAACCAGAATCCCGCCCACCGCCGCATACAGTGAAACCGCCATCACCTGCATCTGCCAATTCTCCGCATAGGCAAGACTGCCCAGAAACCCCACAAGCATCCACAAAGCTGCCAATGCCGCCATCCATAAAGCATGCAGCCTGCCCCGTCCCAACAGATGCAGCCCTGCCATCACAAACAGCGCAGCAGCAAGCGCCGTCCTCAGCAGGCCTGTCTGCAGCAGGATGTTTCCCGTACAAATCTCTGCCAGACTGCGCGCCATCAGCCAGACACCCCCTGCCAGAAACAACTTTTCCCGCCGCTCCACCGACAGCTTATATCCGAATCCTGCCCCTTCTCCCCACAAAATTTCCGCCAGCATCACCCACAATGCAGTCAATAAAGGTACGGCAAACCGTTTTTCCGGAAACAGAAAACTCCCAAGTTCCAATCCCGCAACTCCGGCTCCGGCCCATATTGCCCCTCTCACGCCTCCGAAAAAGCAGATATAACATCCTGCCGCAACCAATCCCACTAACATTTCATCAAATACTCCATATAAGCCCTGCGCACACTTTCCCGGCGCTCCCTTGCCACCGCCAGCTGCTCTCCGTTGGCCAGGATGACCGCATCCTTTTCCATCCGGACAAGGTACAGCGCGTTAACCATACAGTTACTGTAAATCCGGATAAACCCCTCCCCGGACAGTTCTTTCTCAAACTGCTTCATGGAACCCGTCTCTGAAAAGCAGCTGCCGTCCTTTAACGTAAACTGTACTTCATGATCATAAATATATTTCAGATATATTACCTGATTCAGCTCCACAATCCTGTCCTGTTTCTTTTTCTTCGTCACAAAGACCGGATTCCGCTTCTCCTTCTCCAGAATCCGCCCCAGGGCTTTCGGCAATTCCGCGGCAAGCATCTGCTTCGGGACGAAAGCCGCGGGCTTAAACTGAAAAGCATCCAGCACCAGCTCCATATGTTCGGTAATGAACACGATCTCACATGCGGGACACTGTTTTTTCAGCACAAGCGCCAGCTCGTATCCGCCTGTCCCGGGCATCTCGATATCCAGCAGCACCAGATCATAAGCCTGCCGCCAGAAAGCCGCCTGCAGCGACTCACCCGTATCGAACACGTCCGCCTTAAGCCCCAGCTTTTTCAACACCGCCAATACCGCCGCCTGATCCCGCAGGGAATCATCACACAATCCAATCCGCATAACACTCTCCTGGCGCGCCTCTTTGCACCGCGTTCAACTATAGGAAGCTGCGCTTGCTTCCTATAGTATTCTACCATCATGCCCCGTTTTTTTCCATATAAAAATTTTCCATAAAAAAGTCAAGCCACCGGTAAAAAAAACTGCTATACTGATACCACATCGCGATGTACCGGGCAGCATGCCCAGGCCAGACAGGGAGGCCGGCGGCGCATCCTCCGCGCTGCTTCTTCCGCGCCCGGCACGGAAACAAGAAAATTCATTGTAAAAAGGAAATGTCTTCCGACAATTCCCAAAAGGACGGAACATGAGCTAAGTCACCAACCCCCACTTCAAGTAGGGGTTTGCAAGAGGCCCCCCAAGGGGCCTTTAATACTTGCGCGCCTGAAAGGCGGGTGTCGCAAGCTCTTTTACTGGCTACCGCTAAAAAGCGGCTCCTTCACTATCTTCTTTTCGTGACTCTTCTGACTGCTCTGCAATATACTTCTTAATTGCTTCTTCTGTCAGATTGCCTATTGTTGCTACGTAGTACCCTCTTGCCCAGAATGCTTTGTTCCACTTATTCTGCAATTCCGGATGCCTGTCATAAATCATCAGGGTACTTTTCCCTTTTAAGTATCCCATGAAGTTCGAGACACTCATCTTCGGCGGTATGCTTATGCACAAGTGTACGTGATCTATGCATACCGCTCCTGAAACTATTTCAACCCCTTTATACCCGCACAGTGTCTGAATGATCTCCCGTACATCGGTTCTTACCTGGCCATACAGCTTCTTTTTTCTGTATTTTGGGATGAAAACAATATGATACTGGCATTTCCATGTAGTATGTGATAAACTTTTCTTGTCCATGTGGACGCCTCCTGTTCTTTGAGTTTGGCTTGCGACACCTTACTCATTGTATCACAGGAGGCTTTTTTATGATATCCTCTCCGCTTCCGCTTACTCTATTCTCCCCAGCATAGCTGGGGGATTAGGGTTTTCATTCACCCCTGGCGCAGGCAATGATCAATTATGTAGAATGTCATCTGGAAAACTTTGATATGACACAAACGTCGGAAACCTTCGGTTTCTCGGAAAGCTATCTCCGGGAACTTTTTTCGAAGCATGTCAACATGCCCATAATGCAGTACTACAGGAAACGGCGCATTACCGTATCCGCTTTCGAGATACTGCATTCCGGCAAAAAAATCGTGGACATCGCTTTCGAAACCGGCTTTTCCAGTCATGAATCCTATACCAGAGCCTTCCGGAAGGTCTTCGGCATGTCGCCAAACCGTTACCGGACAGACAGGCCGCCGCTCTACCACCATGGACAATGGCTATTTCCGCTGCAGCGCCTGGTGGGAAAACACGGATACCCAGGCAGTCATGTGCATAGGCGGCCTGACAGGTACCCCCTGCGGCGATAAAGAAATCCTGGAAATGGCTGCGGCTGCCATGGAAGCCCGGGAAGAGTGCACCTACGCGAAAGGACTTCGGGCCTACGATGCCTGGCGCCACATGCTGCTGGACGAAAAATGGTTTAAAAACAACTGCGGCTTCGATACTCTGTTCTCCAGGCTTCTGGTAGTAAACGATGCCATCGGATGCATCGGGGACGGGCGGAAATGGGCCGCAGCCTACCTGGAAGATCTGGCTGCCAAATACGGAAAAGCAGAAAACGCCCACACCCGGGATGTGGTACAGGCATGCCTTGCCGCTGCGGCACACTTCCGGGCAGTCAGCAGTATTGCCGGGGAGATGATGTCCCTGATCGGAGATTGGAGCGACACCGGGGAAATGCTGCAGAACCTTGCCAGCCGTCCTGTCAGGGAGCGGCTGGGCGAAAAAATTGATTCCGCCAGACAGGAGGATACCGGAGCGTATGAACAGATAAAGCGGATTCTCCAAAAACCTATTCCCTTTCTGAAATAAATACGGTATAATAGAGCCGATAATGTACCGGGGGATAATCGGGAAATAACTGCATTTCCACTGCCACTTCCCGGCTGCCCCTATGGTACAAGAAGAAGGAGAATATTGCCCATGAAACAAGACTTAATCGTCATTCTTGACCTGGGAAGCACGCAGAACACCGTCCTTGCAAGGCAGATCCGCGACCTCGGCGTATACAGCGAAATCCATCCCCATGACATCTCACCGAAAGCTCTGAACGCTCTTCCCAACGTAAAGGGAATCATCCTGAACGGCGGAGAGAACCGTGTCGTCGACGGACAAGCCGTGGAAGTCAATCCGGCGCTTTACGAACTGGGATACCCTGTCATTTCCATCGACTATCCCCAGTCCAAATGCCAGACCCGCCTCTCCGCTCTCCCCGACCAGGACACGCTGAAAAAGTTCCTGTTTGAGGACTGTGCTGCGGAAGCCAACTGGACTATGAAGAATTTCATCGAAGACCAGGCAGAGCTGATCCGCCGGCAGGTAGGGGACAGGAAGGTATTGCTGGCGCTGTCCGGCGGCGTGGATTCCTCTGTGGTTGCCGCCCTGCTGATCAAAGCCATCGGGCAGCAGCTGGTATGCGTGCATGTCAATCATGGTCTGATGCGCAAGAACGAATCCGAAAGCGTTGTCAATGTATTCCGCAACGAACTGCATGCCAACCTGATCTATGTGGATGCATCCGAACGTTTCCTGGGCAAACTGGCAGGCGTAGCCGATCCCGAACAGAAGAGGAAAATCATAGGCGGTGAATTCATCCGCGTCTTTGAAGAGGAAGCCAGAAAACTGAAGGGAATAGATTTTCTGGGACAGGGCACCATCTATCCCGACATCATTGAGAGCGGTACCAAGACGGCAAAGATGGTAAAATCCCATCACAACGTAGGCGGCCTTCCCGAGGATCTGAAATTCCAGCTTGTGGAGCCCCTGAAGCAGCTTTTCAAGGACGAAGTGCGCGCCTGCGGCGTGGAATTGGGCCTGCCCCACGACATGGTATACCGCCAGCCTTTCCCCGGCCCCGGATTGGGCGTAAGGTGTCTGGGCGCCATCACCAGAGACAGGCTGGAAGCAGTCCGGGAATCCGATGCCATTCTGCGGGAAGAATTTGCCAGAGCCGGACTGGACAAGAAGGTATGGCAGTATTTTACTGTAGTGCCGGACTTCAAATCTGTGGGCATGAAAAATAATGCCAGGGTGTTTGAGTACATGGTAATTATCCGCGCAATTAATACGATTGACGCGATGACCGCCTCTGTGGAAAAGGTAGATTGGGAGGTTCTGGACCGGATAACCAACCGGATTCTGGCTGAGGTGGGAAATGTGAACAGAGTGTGCTTTGACATGAGTCCAAAGCCGCCGGCGACGATTGAGTTCGAGTAACGGATAAAATCCCGGAAATGCTGATAAAATGGGCGTTTCCGGGATTGCTTTATGCCTGTTGGCTCTAAAATGGCTCTAATTATTCATGACAATAGAAAGTTTGCGAAGCGGACTTTCTATTGTATGATGAATACTGGATTTGGGGTGGGTATCGTGATACCTGCAAACAAATTTAAAGAACTAAGGAAATGCCTCCAAATAACCTACACAAGTCTGTTGCAGAATCTACAGATTTTATCATGTTTACTCTAAACAAAATGCGTAGGTTATTTTCCGGCAGCTCCTAATTGCCATTCATATATCATCGTGTTACAATACATTTACGGAAAGTACCCATGACAGGGTGGTAGCCTCCCGAGTTTATGAAAACCGGCGTGCCGGAATACATAGGAAGGGAGGTGGCGCCGATGACAGCTTTTGAAATCATTTCGATTTTCATTGGAATATTAGCATTGCTGATGTCCTTTGGTAGCTTAATCCCTAGATGAGAGAAAAAGTAGTACCACATGAAATTTTTCCTCACCAAAAA
>CAJUJN010000049.1 GCA_910586775.1 uncultured Acetatifactor sp.
TCCGACATCCTTCTGCTTTACTTCCGGATGCCTTACAGGCCATGTCGCCATTGCCCTTATTTTGGAATGTTCAGGGTTGCATTACTGTTCATTTGTCAAGGTTCTTTTTCACAGTTTATATTACAAACTGTAAACGGAGAAGGAGGGATTTGAACCCTCGCGCCGCTATTAACGACCTGCACCCTTTCCAGGGGTGTCCCTTCAGCCATCTTGGGTACTTCTCCAAACGCTGATAATACTTACCGTATTACATTATGTTCTATGAAATAAATCTTCCGGAGAAGGTATCTCCAGCGGAGAGGGTGGGATTCGAACCCACGCGCCCTTGCGGACAAACGGTTTTCAAGACCGCCTCGTTATGACCACTTCGATATCTCTCCATGTGTTGTTGTCTTCCGCCATTCCCTGACGGCAAAAGTTATTCTACCAAAAAACCTTTTTTCTGTCAACTACTTTTTTACATTTTTTTCAATTTTTTTAAAGAGCCGCTTTTTCAGGCATTTTCAGCTGATTTTCAGGCGTATTATCCGGAATGCAGGAAACTTTCTGCTATGACCAAATCCTCCGGAGTCGTAATCTTTATGTTGTTGTAGGAAGCATGCACCAGCTTCACTTTCGTATCTGTAAAAAGTTCCACTACGCCTGCGTCGTCCGTTACTTTAATTCCTCTTCTCTGCAGTTCTTCCCACTCTTCCTGCAGTTTTTCATATGCTCTCCTGATCAGCTCTACGCCAAATACCTGCGGAGTCTGGATACTCCAGATCAGATTTCTGTCCGGTGTCACGGCAGCAAACCCGTCTTCGTCCGCAATCTTGATTGTATCCTTGGACGGTACTGCCGCCACACAGGCATTATACTTCCGGACTGCGTCATAAGTACTCTGAAGTATATCCTCTGTCAGAAAAGGCCTTGCACCGTCATGAATGAATACAAACCCGTCATGATTCGGGGTGCGCAGAATCTCTTCCATCCTCCGAAGCGCATTGGCCACGGAAAAACATCTCTCCGCCCCTCCGGCAATCACGGCATCCACTTTATGAAAACTGTATTTTTCTACAATTTCATGGCGCATATACGGGATATCCTCTTCTCCGGTGACCAGAATACAGTCATCTATGACTGCCGACTCTTCCACTGCCCGGAGCGCGTGCCAGATCAAAGGCTTCCCGTCCAGAAGCATAAACTGCTTTGCCACAGAACTGTTCATACGGCTTCCGCTTCCGGCCGCCAACAGAACAGCCGTACATCGTTTTTTCTCCATAGAGCATCTCCCACTGAATTTTTTACGGTCACTTACCGCGAATACAAAACGTCGTTTCTTCCAGTCCTGCGGTAATAACCTGTGAAACGAACTCCCCACAGCAAGCTGCGGGGTATCTGCTCCCGGCCATTTTACTGAGCGCTGCAGACAGCCAGGTATTAGACCCGTGAAAAAATAAAGCCTGAACACATCCCGTGCGAAACTTCAGACACCGGCCATACCTGCACAATCCTTGCATACACCTACAGTTTCAGATTCGGCACCGCATTCAGCTCAAGGCCGCTGCGAACTCCTCTGATATACTCGTAATATCCCGCCGCTCCGATCATCGCCGCATTATCCGTACACAGAAGCGGAGACGGACAATAGAATCTGATATTCCTTTTCGCGCATTCCCGTTCAAAAGCGCTCCGCAGGGAAGAATTGGACGCAACGCCCCCTGCAATAGCGAATCTGTCATAGCCGAATTCTTTCACGGCATGCAGGGAATGTTCCACCAGCACATCCACCACGGCCTTCTGAAAAGACGCCGCCACATCCGCCTGGGAATAGCGCTCCCCTTTCATCTGACAGGAATTGAGGTAATTAAGCACGGCGGATTTCAAACCGCTGAAGCTGAAATCGTATTCATTTTCCGCCACTTTGGCCCTGGGAAACGGAATAGCGTCCGGATTGCCTTCCCTGGAAATTTTATCTATTTTCGGACCTCCCGGATAGCCCAGGCCAATAGCCCTCGCCACCTTGTCGAAGGCCTCTCCTGCCGCGTCATCCCTGGTTCTTCCGATGATTTCATACTTTCCGTAGTCTCTCACCACCACAAGGTGTGAATGCCCGCCGGATGCCACCAGGCAGACAAAAGGCGGCTCCAGCTCTTCATATTCGATGTAATTGGCACTGATATGGCCGCTGATATGATGGACTCCCACCAGCGGAATGCCTGTTGCAAAACTGATCGCTTTCGCCTCCGCCACCCCTACCAGCAGCGCACCCACCAGCCCCGGCCCGTAAGTCACCGCTATCGCCGTGATATCCTGCAGTGTAACCCCGGCCTGTTTCAGGGCTTCCTCTATCACCTGATTGATCTTTTCAATATGCTTCCTGGATGCAATCTCAGGCACCACTCCCCCATACTGTGTGTGCAGCGCAATCTGTGTGTAAATGACATTTGACAGCACCCTCCTGCCGTTTTTTACCACGGAAGCTGCTGTCTCATCACAGGAAGTCTCAATTGCAAGCATTAAGACATCTTTTTCATTATACCGTTCCAATTCTTCCATACTTCCCTTCTGTCACACTGTATGCAAATCGGGCAGGTTCCACTTCCCCTGCCCTCATCCTGTATTCCCCTGAAGCAGACTTCAGTACGGATTTACATTCTCCGCCAAATCCCAGCCGTATATTTTCCAACGTCTGTTTTCATCCCGGCGCAGCAGATAGATTGTCGCCGTCGGATTGCTCTTGCCGTTTTCGATTATCGTATAATCACACCGGATTCTGGCAAAATCATAACCGTCTTCCGTAAACGTATCCACATTCACACTGGAAGCTACCGACATGGATGTTATCTTACTTTCTGCGGAACGGAAAGACGCCACATCCGCTTTCAGCTGCAGCAGATTCATTTCTTCCTCATTGTTTTCCAGCAATTCTGCGTCATAGAGCTCTCTTGCCCGCAGTCCAAGCTGCTCCAGCTCCTCATCTGTGCACTCTTCATTGTAAAGACATTTCTGGATATCCGTATAATATTTGATAACTTCCTTCACCGTAGGCGGATAATCGCTCTGCATATCCCGGCTCAGAAGCAGCTGTATCTCCGTCATCTTCACATCGGAGGCGACATCTCTTGATTTTCCGGATAAATAGGCATAATAGCCTACCACAATCGCAATCAGTATGATAAATATAACCGTTATTCTCAAAGTAGATTTCTTCATATGCCCAGCCACCCCTATTCCTCTTGAAAATTCAGTTCGACAGTCCTGCCGTCTCTGGCAGCAACCGTATTGGGAAAAATCTTCCTCACATCCCCCAGATACTCCTCCGGGCGCATCAGCGACGGGCTGTAATGTGTCAGCCAGAGTTCGGGGACGTCGCTGGCTTTGGCAATTCTGGCAGCCTCATACATGGTCATATGCCTGTTTTCCCTGGCTTTCACCTGCTTATCCGGCTCTCCGTACATGCCCTCAAGAATCAGCAGGTCGGAGCCCGACGCATTTACCGTGATGGCATCCACCGGTCTGGAATCCGTACAATAAGTTACTTTCAGACCTTTCCGGGGAGGTCCCAGTACCATATCAGGCGTGTATACAGTGCCATCCTGTGTACAGATCTCTCCCTTCTGCAGGCAGCTCCACAATTTCATGGGAATCTCCTGCGCCAGCGCGCGCTCACGGTCAAAGCGCCCCGTCCTTTCCACTGTCATGGAATAGCCATAGCATACCACGCTGTGGCATACCCGGAACGCTTTGATATGAAATCCTTCAAAGGGAAAAATCTGTTCTTCTTCCGTTATTTCCCGGCACTGCACCTCAAAGGGAAGTTCCGGTGCTATGGTCCGCAGGGCGCTGACTACTTTGATCAATCCTTTTGGGCCTATCAGAAGAAGGGGTTCCCTGCGCTCGGCATTTCCCATGGTGAGCAACATTCCGGGCAATCCGCTGATATGGTCCGCATGGTAGTGGGTAAAGCAGATGATGTCTATAGGATTGGGACTCCACCCCTTCTCCCGCATTGCAATCTGTGTGCCCTCCCCGCAGTCAATCAGTATACTCTTTCCGTTATATCGAAGCATCAGTGAGGTGAGCCACCGGTATGGCAGCGGCATCATGCCTCCTGTTCCCAACAGACTTACATCCAGCATTTTTTCCTTCTTTCTATCCGCAAAACCACCTGCATTTACAGGACTGCTCATAGCCAAAATATGACTGGCGGCCTTAAAGCCACTGGCATATCGGCGACTCAGTTATACTCATGGTCAAAAACATTTGCCAACTTGAATGTATAACGAGTGAGCACTCGGGCAATTAGAGACAAAAAAGACATGGGAGACGGCACAGCCCGTTGTATGAGGATTACCGCATCATTCTCTGAATATGAAAGAAAAACATCCCGTCTTATAAAAACTCCGTCTCTTCCACTTCCTCCACATCCACCGCAAACCCGGCTGTCAACGCGTCATAGCAGTCCTCACATAAATCAAAATGATGTCTTGTGCCGTCCTTCCGGCTGAAATATCCGAAAACGGTATCGGCACTGAAGCAATACTCCTTCAGATATCCATCTTCTACCGTTAAGGCTCTGCCGCATTTATTGCAGACTACCTGAATCAGTTTTCTCTCCTGTCCCTCTCCGTATTTACGCATAGTTTTCTCCCTCCATGCATATACTGACCATGATTCCCGTTCCGTTATGGTCCTGTTCCCCATATCCATCCGGTAATTCTCTGCCGGAAATATGGTCATGCCACATTGTAATCGCAACGACTCTGTATCGAGCCGTAACCATTATACTAAAAATATGCGCAAATACATCTGGTAGTTGTTGGAATCATATTTTTCTGCGCCACATGATCATGGCATCTTCCCTTGGTTTTTCGTAAAAATTCGGGCGGATTCCCTCGGAGCGGAAACCTGCTTTTTCATAAATATGGATGGCCGCCTCATTGCCGACACGAACTTCCAGGGTAAATGCCTCTATGCCGGCACTCTCCCCTCTGGCAATCAGTTCACGCAGCATGGCCTGGCCGATTCCTCTGCCCCTGTACTGTCTGTCCACCACCACATTATCTATGTCGGCTTCGTTACAGCTATTGGTATAGCCGCAGCAGCCCACGGGCCGTCCGTCAACAAGGGCCGTCAGATAAAAGCAGTAGGGATGCTCCAGCAGTCCCTGAAAATCTTTCTTTGTCCAGGGCATGGAGAAAGCTTCCGCTTCCACTTCCGCCAGAACCTCTATATCCGCTTCCTGTAGTTCCCTGATTTCAATCTGCATAAATACTCCATTGTTTATTTCGGCAGAATCTCTCAAAATATAACCTTTATCTCCGGATTCGCCCGGCGGTTCCTGTCATATGTCCTATTTGTGAAGCAATCCCTTCGCTGCCGATAAAAGGCGCGCTTCTTTGTGCCGCATTCAACTATAAGAAGCCGCACCTGCCTCCCGCAGCCGAATCCTGATTATCCCCTCTCCGCTTCCCGTTCCGCCTGACTCTTACGCAGATATTCCGGGCTGTGCTCAGCGGCGGTAACCGTCCTGCCCTCCGCAAAATATACGGCTCCCAGCGCCGCCACACTTGCCGCCCTCTGACGATCATTACCTGCTGCGGCAAGAGAAAACTGTAATCCGTTGCACGCACTGATAACACTGTGATATACAGGAACTCCGTCGCCAAGGAAAATAACCGGCCTCCCGAGCCGTGACAGCTGTTCCAGAAGTTCCCGGATATCCATGGGACTCTGGGGTATCACTGCATGAAGGCGGAATTTTTCGTCACAGGGCAGGAATTCATAGGCCGCCGTATACACCTGATTCCTCCTGGCATCCATAATGGGACATACTATCCTGTCTGTGCCGTACAGATTCCACGCCAGACCCTCCAATGTGGGCACCTCCACCAACGGCTTATCCAACGCCAGCCCCAACCCCTTTGCCGTAGCCGAGCCGATGCGCAGGCCTGTGAAGGAGCCCGGTCCGGAGGCGATGGCAATGGCATCCACAGTTTTCATATCCAGTTCAATCATATTCCGCAATGCGTCCAACATGGGGAGGAGCGTCTGGGAATGTGTTTTTTTATAATTTGTAGTATATTCCGCCACCAGTTCGTCATCTTCCACCACAGCAACGCCTGCAACGAGACCCGAACTGTCCAAACCCAATATTTTCATCTTCACTCCCTGCGCACTTCGGCGCGCATATCAGCCAATCGTTCTAAAGAATACTTTTTCAAGTTTACCTCCTGTCCTCACGAAACCATATATTAAGACCTGTTCCCTTGCCTTCCCGTGAAACTTTTTCGTATAGCTGCCTTGCAAGCGGGAGGCCCTGCTCACTTTTCCGGGACTTTTCCAGCTTAACTCTTATACGGTCTTCAAGCTTATTTTTCTATAGTCAAATCCTTTTTCAGGGGCTTTTTCTATCTTAACTTCTATACGGGATTCCGGTAATATCTCTTCGATTAAATCCGCCCATTCTATCAGACAGACTCCTTCGCCGTAGATGCAGTCCTCATAGCCGATTTCTTCCATCTCTTCCGCATCTGCAATGCGGTATACATCAAAATGATAGAGCGGCAGGCGGCCTCCCTCATAAATCTGAAGAATTGTAAAGGTGGGGCTGTTCACCGGTTCCCCGATCCCCAGCCCCTCAGCAAATCCCTGCGTAAACACGGTCTTACCCACTCCCAAGTCTCCGATAAGCGTGTAGGCCATTCCTGCGCCGCTCTGCTCTCCCAGCCTCTTGCCCAGCGCAAAAGTATCCTCCGGAGATTCCGTCTCCGCCACGACACTGCCTTCCCTGTTCAGTTTTACCAGAATCTCTTCAATATCCATTAAATCAGCCTCTTCCGATTTTGCAGCTCTCCCGCTTTTTGATATATACTCGTGCACGCGCTCATTCCTGACAACAGAAACACTGCTCGCGGCCAAAAAGGACACCGGACAGCCCGGCCGGAGCCTGAAAAAGTCAGGAACGTATCTTCACCTTCGCAGGCGGCATATGGGTGGAAATCATTTCAATCACAGCGCTCCGATTGTCACCCAGCTGCCGTTTGGGAAATATGGTGGCATTGACCCGGGATGTATATACAATAATGCTCCGCCCGGTGGACACCGCCTTGTGCATATCTTCCCAGGCCATTTTCTCCTGAGCCTCCCCCTGAGAAACGGTCAGCCCCTCCTCGTCAAGAGTATACTGAAGGGGCTCCTGAAAACTGGAATTGCTCAAAATCTGGCTTCTGCTTTTAATAAAAAGCGTCCACGGCAGATATAGCAGCATCACCAGTCCCAACACTATAAAAATCCACTGCTGCGTGGCAAATGCAAACACAATCAGAAGCGCTCCGAAAGCGCTCCCCACAAGTCCCGCAGGACTGTTGTAAGAATGCATCAGCATATAATCATATAAATCTCCGGCTTCAATCTTAACAGTCAATTCAAGCATCATATTTCACCCGCTGTATGGTAATGGTAAACAAGTTCTTTGTGCCATTTTACTCTAAAAACGTAAAAAAAGCAAGTAAAAAACGCGCCGGCATTGCACCTTGCCGACGCGTCTGAATATTTCCGTTCTGCCTGCGTGCCAATCCTACCCTGCAGCCGCTCCATTTTTTACATTCTGTGTCCTGTTTTGATAATGGGGCTTAACGGTTTGTAAATCAATAATGTAACACCGGAGACACTTACACCTTTGATCAGGTTCAGTGGCGCCACACAGGCAACCACAAAGCTGACTATGTTGCCGTCCCCGGCCAGCGGATTCACTTCGCTTCCCATGGCCAGCAGGCTCTCCAGAGGCAAACCATAAAGTTTGGAAAACGCCGGAAGCAGGTAAACGGCATTGAAGGCAGTGCCGAATACCGTCATCACCAGCGTGCCGGTGATACAGGCGATAATCGCCGTCTTCTTATTCTTGCGGAAGGCATAAATAACCGATGCCGGAAGGATAAAGCTGCAGCCAATCACAAAGTTTGCCAGATCTCCCACAAATGCCGTGGAGGTTCCCTTGACACACAGCTTCAGCAATATCTTGATAAACTCCATCATCACACCCGCTGCCGGTCCGAAGGCAAAGGTTCCCACCAGGATGGGCAGCTCGCTGAAGTCCAGCTTGTAAAACGGCGGTGCAAAGGGCAGCGAGAAGTCAAACAGGTGCAGCAGCATGGCAACCGCAGAAAACATACCGATCATGGCAATCTTTCTGGTGTTGAAGACGGGCTCATCCACGCCGTTCTTTTTCTGCGCCGCCTTTTCCAGCAGCACGGCCGCCATAAACAATACAGCAATAATCAACAGGAAACTCAGGACATACATTGCGTTCTCCGCAATCTTTTGGAACAGTTCATTCATTTCTATTTTCCTCCTAACTCAGTTCCGTAACTGCCCCGCACGGTACCGGTGCATAGAAGGGGATTTTCAGGCATCAAAACATATGTTTGCAAATCCTCCGGACACTGTACGGGGCTGTTACTGTTTTTGGTTCCGCTTCTGCGGTTTTTAAGCAGGAAAATTCTTCCGGATGGACGGAGGGTAAATCCTTCGTCTCTATCTCGTCAGGTGTAACGACAAAAAACCCCGAATCGACATGATTCGGGGTGAATTTCTGCACGGTTACCGACTGCAAAACAAATGACAGACATTTCTCACTGAATATCCTGAGATATACCGGACCTTTCATTTTGCAATCGCTCCTTCTTCTTTC
Organism: uncultured Acetatifactor sp.; assembly: GCA_910586775.1. Lineage (GTDB taxonomy): Bacteria > Bacillota > Clostridia > Lachnospirales > Lachnospiraceae > Acetatifactor. The sequence continues at coordinate 8,675 of CAJUJN010000049.1, forward strand.
ATCCAGACTATACTGTTGGTCCCGGAGTTTCACCGGGTCAGCCGTGGCAGGTTCCGGCAAGGCCGCCTTACTCCTGCCCCGGGTCGCGGACTGTACCGCCAGTAGGGAATTCTCATCCTGGTATTATGTATAGTATACCGCATGAGTCACCCGACCCCGAAGAATTTTCTTTTTGTACATGTGCTATTATAATACCGATTCCGGTAAAAATCAAGAGGGAAATCCGAAATAAATCCGGATACGGCAAACCTCAAGTCGTCACTGCATTTCCTGTATAGAGCTGGTAATACTTGCCCTTCTGCTCAATCAGCTGGTCATGGGTACCTTTCTCGATGATGCGGCCCTGTTCCAGGACGATGATGCAGTCGCTGTTTTTGACGGTGGAAAGCCGGTGGGCGATGACGAAATTGGTGCGGCCCTTCATCAGCGCATCCATACCCTGCTGCACCAGCTTCTCCGTTCTGGTATCAATGGAGCTGGTGGCTTCATCCAGAATCAATACCGGCGGGTCCGCGATGGCTGCCCGGGCAATGGCAAGCAGCTGTCTCTGTCCCTGGCTTAAATTCGCGCCGTCACCGTGGAGCATGGTGTCGTAGCCGTCGGGCAGACGCCGTATGAAGCTGTGGGCATTGGCCAGTACTGCCGCTTTCTTCACTTCCTCGTCCGTGGCGTCCATCTTGCCGTAGCGGATATTTTCCATGACGGTTCCCGTGAACAGATGGGTATCCTGGAGCACGATCCCTAAGGAACGTCTCAGGTCCGCCTTTTTGATCTTGTTTACATTAATGGCGTCGTAGCGTATTTTTCCATCCTGTATATCGTAGAAGCGGTTGATCAGGTTGGTGATGGTGGTCTTTCCTGCGCCTGTGGCTCCCACGAAGGCAATCTTCTGTCCGGGCTTGGCATACAGTTCGATGTCATGCAGGATCATCTTGTCATCGTTGTAGCCGAAGTCCACATGGTCAAAGACCACATCTCCCTTCAGTTCCACATAAGTGGTCGTGTTGTCAGCCTTGTGATAATGCTTCCATGCCCAGAGCCCGGTGCGCTCCTTGCTCTCCGTCAGCTCTCCGTCCGGTTTTCTCACCGCATTGACCAGTTCCACATAGCCTTCATCCACCTCCGGCTTCTCGTCCATCAGCCTGAAAATTCTGTCCGCCCCCGCCAGAGCCATGATGATGCTGTTAAACTGCATGCTCACCTGGTTGATGGGCATATTGAAGGACTTATTGAAATTCAGAAAGCTGGCAAGGCCTCCCAGGGTCAGGCCGGACACGCCTGTAATGGTCAGGATACCGCCGATTACGGCACATACCACATAGCTTAAATTCCCCAGCTGTGCGTTCACCGGTCCCATGATATTGGCAAAACGGTTAGCCTGATAAGCGCTTTCAAACAACTGCTCATTCAATTCGTTAAACTGGTTCAGGCTCTCCTCCTCATGACAGAATACCTTCACCACCTTCTGGCCTGTCATGGTCTCTTCAATACAGCCGTTCAGGGCACCGATTGCCTTCTGCTGCGCCACAAAATACCGGCTGCTCAGGGAACCGATCTTCTTCGTCGCCACCAGCATGATTCCTACCATCAGCAGGGTCACCAGCGTCAGCGGGATATCCAGAATCAGCATACATACAAAGACGCTCACCACCGTAATGACACTGTTGAGCAGCTGGGGAATGCTCTGGCTGATCAGCTGCCGCAGGGTATCGATATCATTGGTGTAGATGGACATGATATCGCCGTGGGCATGGGTGTCGAAATATTTAATCGGAAGAGCTTCCATCTTCTCAAACAAATCGTTCCTGATATTGCGGAGCGTACCCTGTCCGATATTGATCAATATCCTGGACTGGGTAAAGGATGCCACCACGCCGATGGCATAAAATACAGCCACTCTGAAAATTGCCGATGCCAGGGCATCGAACTGCGGATTCTCCTTTCCGATCAGAGGCAGGATATAATCGTCAATCAGCGTCCGCATGAACATGGTTCCCTGAAGGCTGCAGTATACGGATGCAAGGATACAGACGACTACAACCACCCATCCAATTGCGTAATCTTTCAATGTATAATTCATCACACGTTTAAAAAGCATGCCCGGATTTTCTATCTTTGGTCTGGGTCCCCGTCCCCTGGGGCCGCCCGGTCCATGTCCGCCCGGAGCCTGATTTGCTTTTTGGTTCTTATCTTCAGACATATGAAACCTCCTGCTTTCTTAAATCCAGCTTCGTCTCCTCATCACGATACCCTTATCGGGGAAGGCTTTTCCCTCTGCATCATCTGCACGGTATACGGCTGTAATCTCCTTCAGGGCATCTTCCGCGTTGAGACTGCTGCTGTTTATTCTGCTTCCCATAGTTATACTCATAAGCCCATTTGTTGGTTTTATCCATTGTCAGTTGATCTGATAAATATCCGGACTTATCATGACCGCAATACACACTTCCTGAGCAAAAATGTATTGCCGGTTATCTGTTAATTCTTCTCGTCAAAGTCGCCGCTGCCGCTCATCTGGGCGTCGTAAACTTCACGGTATATCGTGTTGGTTTTCAGCAGTTCCTCGTGGGAGCCGAAGCCATCCACCTGGCCGTCATGCATTACGATAATCCTGTCGGCATGCTCCACGCTGGAAATTCGCTGGGCGATAATCAGCTTTGTAGTACCGGGGATGGCTTCCGCGAAAGCTTTGCGAATCTTCGCGTCCGTAGCCGTATCCACTGCACTGGTGGAATCGTCCAGAATCAGTATTTTGGGCTTTTTCAGGAGAGCTCTGGCGATACAGAGTCTCTGCTTCTGGCCGCCGGACACATTGGTGCCGCCCTGTTCTATGTAAGTGTTATAGCCGTCGGGCATCTTCTGAATAAACTCATCCGCACAGGCCATCTCGCAGGCATGCCTGCATTCTTCCTCCGTGGCTTCCATGTCACCCCAACGCAGATTTTCCAGGATTGTACCGGAAAACAGCACATTGTTCTGCAGCACCACCGCCACCTGGTTTCTGAGGGCTTCCATGTCATAATCCTTCACATTCACGCCGCCTACCAGAAGCTCGCCCTTCGTCACATCATAGAGTCTGCTGACCAGGTTCACCAGGCTGGACTTGGCGCTTCCGGTACCGCCGATGATACCGATGGTCTCGCCCGATTTGATTTCCAGGTTGATATCCTTCAGAACCGGGTCCGCCGCATCTTTCTTATAGCTGAAGGACACATGGTCGAACTTGATGCTGCCGTCCTTTACCTGGTCCGCCGGTTTCTCCGGATTCGCAAGGTCCGCTTTTTCCTCCAGCACTTCGCAGATACGTCTGGCGCTTGCCATGGACATGGTGACCATGACAAAGATCATGGACAGCATCATCAGGCTCATCAGAATATTCATACAATAGGTCAGCATGTTCATCAGCTGCCCCGTGGTCAGGGTATCCTGAATAATCATATGTGCTCCCATCCAGCTGATTGCCAGGATACAGGTGTATACGGTAAAGTTCATCACCGGGTTGTTCCAGAGGACGATACCCTCCGCCTTACAGAATATTTTATATATGTTGTTGCTGGCCTTCTTGAATTTCTCTACCTCGTATTCCTCACGGACATAGGCCTTTACCACCCGGATTGCGGATACGTTTTCCTGCACACTTTCATTCAACGCATCGTATTTCGGAAACGCCTGTGAAAAATGCTTCGTGGCCTGGCTCACAATCAGCCCCAGCACGCAGGCCAGAAATATCACTGCCACCAGGTATACACTGGCAAGGCGTGGGCTGATGACAAAGGACATGACCATGGCGCAGATCAGCGTGGCCGGCGCCCGCATACACATACGCAGAATCATCTGATATGCATTCTGCATATTCGTCACATCGGTAGTCAGCCTGGTCACCAGTCCCGAAGTGCTGAATTTATCGATGTTGGAAAAGCTGAAGGTCTGGATATTTTCATACATCGCCTTCCTCAGGTTCCTGGCAAAACCGGCGGATGCCCGGGAACCGAACTGCCCTCCCAGAATGCCGAAGGTAAGGCTTAACAGCGCCGCCCCCACCATCAGTACGCCGATCAGATAAATATGCTTCATATTGCCCGCTGTCACGCCGTCATCGATGATGGACGCCATCAGCAGCGGGATGATCGTTTCCATGATTACCTCCCCTATCATGAAAACAGGGGTCAGAACGGAGTCTTTTTTAAATTCCTTAATCTGTGCTCCCAATGTTTTTAGCATGATTTTCACACTTCCTTTCGTTATTATTCTTATTTCTGCCGTTTTGTCGTGCAGATATTTTCTTCTCCAAAATCCGGAACATTCTCCTGCGGTAAAGCATCGTACTTCGCTGCAAGCCCCTCCAGATTCTTCATCGCCATTCCCAGAAGCCGGGACAGCTGCCGGACTTCTTCCTCCGTCATCCCTTCGGTAATGCACTTTTCCATCATCTCCATGTGGGCTTCAATCCGTATATGTCCCCGGAGAGCCTCTTCCGTCATCTGAATCCGCTTCAGCCTGGCATCCCTGTCCTGGGCTTTGCGCACGATCAGGCCTTCACGCTCCATTACCTGTAGTGTGTTGGTCGCAGTGGCCCTGGAAATGCGGAATTCCTTTTCCAGGTCTCTCTGGTACACCGGCTGCTCTCTGTGATGGTAAAGATAGCCCAGAATACCGCCCTGCAGCTGACTTTTGGGTCCCGCCTCACACTTTGGAAGACTTTTGCGGATGATCAGCTTGATCTGATTGTGGATGGCACGCAGCACAAATGCGATTCTTCTTTTCTCCTCCATCGGCTTCCTCTCTCTTTATTCCTTTCAGTTCCTGCTATTACGGCTGCCATCTGCATAACATTGGAGTCGGACATATTTTTCTGAAATATCTTCCTCATAGGATTTTACAGAAAAAATGTTAGCACGCTAACCATTATTGTTAGCTTACTAACATTATCGCATTTTACAGGATTTGTCAATCACTTTACTGTAATACTTTATGAAAATTTTGTGAAGTAATACATTCGGAAAATTCTCCGGTAATTGCAGGAGGCATTATTCCGTCTCCGCAATTTTCCTCCGCAATGCCTCTATTTCATCCCGGGAAAAGGCTGACACTATAAAGGCGATTTCTTCTGTGGGATAGTTTTTTCTGAGCATTTTGATTACAGATTCCTTCTCTGCCTGCCTTTTCTGCGCTTCTGCCTTGGCAAGAGCCTGTTGTTTTTCCTGTTCCACTTTTTTAATCGCTTCCTGCTTCTCCTGTTCAATGATCCAGCCGACCTTGGTCATCCCTATCGTCCCCCTTATTTTATTTGCGGTCTCCATGTCGATCAGATTGTCCGTGAAGGTCAGTATCCCGGCCAGTGCAAAGACCTGCTTACCCCTGTCCTGGATCTGTGTCGCCAGACTTACAGATTCACGTATCTATTCTTCTTTCTCCTTCTTCTTCCGGTATGAGAGCGGCAGTATGATGAACTCCATCAGCTCCTCGTCATCCAGCGGCTCACTCTTCTCCACTTTCCTTATTCAGATGGCAGAAGAACCCTTCGGAATCCAGCTCTGAAAGGAATGCCGGCTCCAGCCTCATCCTGACCGCCCCTAATCGTACCCGTCGGCCACCTGCCTCCTCTCTATGTCGCCTGTGTATATGACGATCATCCGGAGCGTCGGTCAGTCCTTTCTCTCCCGCTGATACCGCTCCGGTATCCCTGCCAGATAATTGAGTTACTTCACCTTGTTCTCTTTCGTATACTCGCTTTAAGGATAAAGTATCTAAGAAATCATGCCCTATTAATCCTTAAATTCGGATCAGAATAAGTATTTATATTTATGGAATCAGCGACTTCGCCTGTTTCTTTATCAATCACAACTATATTTATTCCGGTTTTGTTTATGGAATAGTCGATGTTATCCACAATAATTTCGCTTTTGAACATTCCCGCCGATATATATCCCTTGCTTTTTATCTTGATTTTGCAATATTTCAGTGGCTCACAACATACCTTTAATTTTCTGTCGAGATATTCCACGCTGTAACTGGGGTGTCCAACAACAAATTCATAATCGACATTCAGCTCTTTGTTCGACTTTTCGTCAATCCTTACTACCCCTCCATCTATTACAGCCACATAACTGTTTCGCCATAAAACATCCGCCCGCAGAGGCAGATCTATGACTTCCAAAAACTTTTTCCATTTGACGGAACATTCGTTATTGCAGGAAAATACAGCCACATATTTAGAATCACTTTTCAATATTGAAAAATACTCGCGCAGATCACTGATTCCCAGTAACTCTGATCCTCTGGATATAATATTGTTCCGGGAAAATACGATATCCAGCCATGTCTTTCCGGCTTTTACCTGCGCAACGGTTTCCTGCTTCTGTTTCTGATCGTAAGCATACTCTGTCTTTATCCTATTCAAAGCATCCTTATTCTCTTTCAGTACCTTATACAATTGCAGCATTGCACCTGTACTTTCGTTGCTGCTTTTGGGTTTGATTTCCATATCCAAAGCCAAACGTAACCATTTTTGAGATTCCATCCGTTTTACTTCCACGCGCTCATAAACAGCGTCATAATCTATCTCAGTAAAAATATCCCCCTTCCCCAATAACGGTTTACAATCATCATAAAACAACCATGGACACCCTATCATGTTTGCCAACGAATCAAAGCGACCTTTTGACCGGTTCTTGATTGATACGAATTTCCTGCCGAATATTATTGCAAAACAGGTGCCATGCATCGAATCCGTAATCACATAGCCGGCATGCCGAAAATACGCCAGCCAATCTATAAACTCCGGCTGTATAACCTTATCATCCATATTCAATGCCCTTTTACCGGCTTCCTTGTTACATCCCTGATCCAAGATAACAACAAGCTTTTTATTCGTATTTTTTGCAGTTTCAAGAAGCACCTGCCGTTTGTCCGGTGTCGGATCCAAAATATATGCTAATAAGTATTCTTCCTCAAATTTTAACTGTGATTTGTCGCTCAGCTCCTCCCAGACCGCTCTGTCACAGAGAAAAACAGGATCTAATACCTGCTTGGCTTCAATGCCAAATATATCCCTGCACATATCTACACCGTAATCCTCACGCACCGATATAGCGTCAAAACGTTTTAAGAAGTACGCACCCAGCACCCTTGCTTCTTCACTGATATCCTTTACCCCTTTTGGTGCCCCAAAAGAAGGCGCATAGGAGATCATCCGCTTATTTTCATCGGCAAATCCCATCATCCTAAATTGGAGAATCATTCTAAGCGGATCGTAGGTCCAATCCCAAGATACATCTGACCCCATCACAAACGTTTCAAAGCATTGGTTCGCCCCCTGTCCATCCTCCAGTTCTAAAAAGCCTCCGGTCAACTTCATATAGCTTCTTGCGAATTTAAGAGCGTTACTACCCAATCTCCACCCCCAGCTTTCCAAAACCGCTATCTTTTTACCCATATCGCTAATCGTTCTGTAGAGCGCATAATTAGTTGCAATACTCCCAAAATTTTCAGACATATAAAGTATCAGCCCTACATCAAACTTATGCAAAGATACATGGACTGCTCTTTCGAATTTCATTTCAGAACAATTTTTGAAAAATTCCTCTCTTCTTATAATGCCATCGCTATTTACACATGGGGAAAAAATATTACCATTCAAAAACCTTTTTTCACAGTTCTTGTCCGATCCTTTTCGGTATAACTCCTGAACATTAAACTGGTATTCTGATCCAGAAAGTGCCTCATGGAAAAACACAGTTCCTTTTTCGTTATTCAGCAGAATCACCGATACACCTTTCTTGAATTCAAAAGGCAAGTTGATATTTGCCGCTGCCCATAGATCTCCTATTGCTACGTCTCCCTGACGCGGAAGCTTACTGTATTGACACTGAAAACAGGAGGAACGTAAATTAACATTCTGCAGGAAAGACTGCATATAGACGCTATTGTTATTAGAAAATGTCCTGATTTTTCCATCCTTTAATTTGACCCTAAATAAACTGCCCCATCCTTCCCTGCTGCGAAATTCCACATCATCAATCTGATCCGTTCCGCCAAAAAAATTCTGTAAATGTTCCTGAAACAGCCCGGGAGAAGGAACTCCATGACAAATCACATCAACAGTATACAGTTTGTCATAGCTTCTTCCCAAAAAGCGCGACAATCCTGCAATCTGGCATGGACATCCACTGTATAAAACATAATTTCCCTCGTCCAAAAGTTCTTTTGTCTTTTGGAAAGTATCACCTGTGGAACTCTGGACATATTTGGAGCGTCGGATTTTATCCAGCTCGTCCATGCTGTGTATGATAATATGGTTTACGCGAAACTCTGGATCAAATGCCGCTCCGACAACGTAACCGCCCGCCTTTAAAATATGCCCGGCAAGGAAAGTGAAAATCCCTCCCGAAGAACTGTCATAAAGCACCTTTTCTTCCGCGGAAAACGCCAGGATATCAGGTTCTGGGCTATTGGGATACTGGCAGTTAACAGAAGGGCATACCTTTCTGCATTTTCCACAGTCAATGCATTTCTTCTCATCTATAACCGGCTCTAAAAAACCTTCTGAATTTTTTTTCATGCTTATGGCTCCTGTGGTGCAGGCATTACGGCAGGCCTCACAGCCATAACATGATTCCATATTGTCAAGTATCCGCATATGTATCCTCCTATCTTATCTGAGTTTCCCGTCAAAGAGCAGATCCCTCATTGTCTCCAAAAAGATTTTCCACGTATTCATCTCCTTCACGCAACAGCCTTTTCCATTTCTCCTGAATCTTAGAAGACAGAAATTCCCCTGCTATCTCATAGGAGCGCCGATGGAATACCTCCAGCCGTTCCCGATCCCGGAAAATCTCGACTATCTTGCCCGCCATATCCTCAATCTGCCGCTCCCCGTCCCCCACATTTTCCGGGTCTGCATCGACCAGATAGCCGTTTTCCCCGGGATGGATAAACAGACGGTTCCCGTATTTCACGTTCAGGCCTATGGCCGCCATTCCCGAGCCGACCGCCTCCATCACGGAGAGTCCCAGCGTCTCCAGCAGCGATGAGGAAAGAAACACCTCATAGTCCTTGTAAACCTCCGTGACATCCGCATAGCCCATAAATCTGATGTACTGCTGGGCGTCGTTCTCAATTGCCAGACACTGCAGCTCCTGAATGTATGCAGGCTTGCCATTTCCATAAATAGTAAGCGAAACCTCCGGATTTTCCCGATGTGCTTTTATTACCGCTTTTATGATCCAGTCTACCCTCTTATCAGTATCCAGACGTGAAACCGCCAGAAGAGAATATGGCTTCCTCCCCGTTTCCGGATACCGCAGCCGGCTGATCCCTCCTGCCGGTATCACCTCGATTTCGGAAACTCTCTGCCCATGTTCCCTCTGCTTCTCCATAAACTCTTTCTTCTGTTCCTGTGTCGAAACTACTATCTTGTCTACAAACCGCGCATATTTAAATAAATAAAAGTAATCGGAATTCAAATATAGACGATTGGGAGTTTCATTTTTTTCGAAATAATGTCCCGAATGGACCACCGCGATAAAACGCGCTCTGTTCCCAAACCGGAACAGAGGCTGTACAAAATCAAATTGCGAAAAACGATCCAATAGAACGACGTTCTTTTCCGTCAAGTTTAGTTTCTTGACAAACTCAGCCAGAAACTCTGATTTCGTGCAGCACCTTCCGTCCGGAAACAGATACCATTCCTTATTTTCATCAAAAATCTGGTCATACGCAACAGAACCGTTCCTATTAAAAAATGTACGCCGCGTCAGCTTTGCGTAAGGCCTGCCCTCGGATACAGCCGTCATATAATATTCCGCATACAAAAGCCCGTCTGTATAGACCTCAGTACGAATCAGTTTCGCCTCTTTGAAATACAAGATCCGATGAAAGTATTCCTTATGCTCTCCGCATAGCGCAATACTTGCGATTATCCGACTATTCTTCAGGAGATTGATTCTGTCATTTTCATATCGTATATCCGTATAGTGAAGACTCCCCCTCAGCTTCTCCAGCTTTACATCCACCCTGCCGCCCGCCCTTAGCGAATGGTTATCCGTAAAATACTGATGCGCACAGATCATCTCATTGATAGGAATCCCTATTCTTTCGTAATAATTCAGCTCCCGTGCTGTCGGTAGCTTCGTATACACATATCTGACAGAACCACAAATCGCATCCAGCATTCCTGCCCGGTAAGCCTGGGCATTATCTACCCCGCACGGGAAATAATTTACCAGCAGATTAAAGATGTAAACCGTCATTTTCTAACTCTCCCTTGTTTCCAATATCTCTTCCATCATGGTCCATCCCAAGCGCCTTCTTTCCTGCTGCCTCGCCAGCAGCCCCTTCACCCTTTCCGGATTTCCCACCAGACCTGCCAGCGCCTGCACTATGCCCTCATGATCCTGCTTTTCGAAGATGCATTCATCTGCCGTCAGCTTCCTGTCATGCAACGTATCCTCAAATCCCAGGATCAGCAGGTTTTTCAGGCTGGCCTGATTAACCGCGTCATATATTTCACCAAAATAATTAATATCAAGATAGAAATCGCAGTCCTGCCATAAATTCTCCAGTACAGCTGGTCTGACCTGCGGATACACCTTTACATTCGGATGTTTCTGCAGACCATAGAGCTTATCTGAAACCTGTGTATTGGCCGCAATATGAAAATTGACGTGCGGCAGAGTCTCTATCAGTTCTGATATACCCTCAATTTTATCAGAAGATGTCAGAATCAGCGCCTCTCCTCTTGTCCGGTTAACCAGATAGTTCTCAGGTAACTCATAGAAACAACAGCCTTTTTTACCGCCCATTCCGGCATACTTTCCAAGCAGATTTCTTTTCTGAAAGATAACGCCATCCCATAACGCTTTCCCGCCGCGCGTCAGATTAAGGAAACGGAATTCCTTTTCTTCTTCCGGAAAGAATAAATATTTCCCTTCGATCCCCATATCGCCCAGAAAGCGTTCCAGGAATTCAGCATAAGATGTAAAGAAGAACTTTATTCCGCTATTATCGCACAACGTAACCGTATCGTTCCGAGGCTGCTCTACAATCACTTCCTGACCGCTGTCCGAATAATATATTTTTGACTCCGTTTCCCGGCTTCTTCCCAGAAACTCGCTGGCGTATCTCAGTCCATATTTATCATAATAGTCGATCTTATAGACCCAGCCGTCCTCCATCTGCCATTCCACCCGCTGCAATGTCCCCTTAGGCTCCTTACAATAAACGGCCGCCTTTTTCCTGCCCATGTCATAGATGCCTCCCATACGGATCTCCCAGAATTCCGGTATGTCCAGAAACGCATAATGCAGCCTTTTTTCGTCATGAGGGTTCCGGTCACGCTCCCGGATATAATATGCATAGGGGGATATCACCCCCCTGTCCGGCAGGAAGCCGTCATCTTCAAGGACAATAGCACAGCAGTCATACCCTGCCCGCTCCAAAGTCTCACGGATCCTTTGTCCTGCCTGAGAGTATCGTTCCATGAACAGCACTGTCTTTTTCATCCCAGCCTCCATACTCCTAAAAGAGTCCCTTGTAGTTGTCCGGATATTCTACAAGCGCCGTCTCTCTCTGTCTCTTCAGACACTTCGCAATTAAAGATATATCCTTGATGACGGCCCTGATATCGGCGATCATCCTATCTGCGTCCTTTGCGGGATAAATCTGAGTCTCCGCAACATAATCCCTATTATGAATAGTTTCCTCAAACGCAAAAATCAACTGATTGTTCAAAAAGGCCCTGCGCACCGCAGAGACAATTTCCGTGGAGTAATTAATATCAAGATAATAATCGCATTTATCAAAAAGCTCGTCCAGTATCTCTGTCTTTACATTCGGGTACAATGTGACATTGTCAAAGCTGCCCATTTCCAATAATTTAGAAGACATCTCAGTAATTGCAGCGATATGAAAGTGCACTTCCGGCAGCGCCGTTGCGATCTCCCTACAATGCTCAATGTTATCCGAATTCGTACAGATCAGGGCTTCCGTCCTGCGCTTATTCTTTCTCCTGAACGGATAAATGAATCCAAGCTTACGCATCTTGTCCGCAGAAGCGCCAAGTTCAAGAAGCCTATTGTAGGAATGCTCCCTCTGCACTATGATTTCCGCTGTCCTGCCGGCCTCGCCCCTGAAAATCATCTGCATATTTCCGGGAATCTCATTTCCCACCGGTTCCTGCCAGAACAGCATATCCCGCTTCTCTGCTTCCCCCGTCCCCAGCCTGTTCGACACAAAGAAGGGCACCGACAGAGAATTAAAGAAGATCCTTCTGGTCTCCAGTCCCAGCGTCTTTAAAAAGAATACCACAAAGTCTGTCTTTGTCCGGAAAAATCTTATCACATCCCCATCATTCAGGATGATGTCCCCTGTGACATAATTCAGCACAATGATCTCCTGCCCCGCCGCCGAAAACCAGGACCTATTCACCCTCTGTCCTTTTGCGTTAAACGCAGTCCTTGCGTAAATAGCCCCATAGCGGTTGTAATGGTCACTAAAGCGAACAACGCCTCTTTCATCGTACCAGTCCACTGTCTTTACCAGCCTTTTACGAGCCGGATCCGCATAAAAGATTTTTGCCCTTTCATGGTTCATGTCGCTGACCTTCCCGACGCTGTTGTTACCGCTGATCTCCCAGTAGGGCGGCACAGTTATCTGATTAAAAAACTTCGGCTTTCCCGGCACGCCTTCCTGCTGCTTATAATCGCCGAGGAAAGCACCGAATACAGAGATTGTATCCTCCGGCAAAAAGCCATCGTCCTCGATGACCACCGCAGGGCAGCTATAACCTGCCTGCTTAAAAGAGACATGGAGACTGCGGCTGTCCGCCGAGTAAGAATCAAAGAGCAGCATTATTTCATCTGATTTATTGTTTCCAGCCATCGTCTTTCTACCTCTCCCGTAAGATATTTTTCCGCCTTTTCATAAGAATGCCGATGGAAGCTTTCCATATCAGCCTCTGTGAACAGACGTACAATGCATTCCGTCAGCTTCCGTACTCGTTCCTTTTTTTCCATTTTATCATCCATCGCAATGAGATATCCGTTCTCACCATCATCGATAAAGGTCGGGTTTCCGTAACGGACATTGAACCCGATAATAGGCAGCCCGGATCCGACAGCTTCCATCAGGGTGAGCCCGAAGCCTTCACTGGAAGAGCCTGACAGATAGGCCTCATAATTCTGATAAATCTCATCCAACTTCTGATGTCCGCATAGACGTACATATTCGCCGCAGCCAAGCCTATTTATCTGTTCTCGCAGCCTGGTCTCCTCCCCTCCCTTTCCATAAATATCCAGCGACAGATCCGATATCTTCTTTCTCGCCTCCACGACTGCGTCCACCAGCCAGTCCACATGCTTCTCGCCGGCCAGCCTCGACGCTGTAATCAGCGCATGCTTCCGTCTCTTTTTCTGGGGAAACTTGAGTTCGTCCAGACTCCCCACCGGAATCGTCACTACCTCCGGCACCGCTCCTACATACCGGCGGAACTGTTCCTTAAAAAGCCGATTCTGTGCATCTGTAGACGCAACATAGAAACTGATATTTTTGTATTGAGCAAAAGAGTATTCATAAAAATTATTCCAGAGGATATAATCCTGATCTGTGCTGCCCTCGCAAAAATGATCCGCATGAATCATTATCGCTATTCTGGCAGGCCCTGCGTTCTGCAGGATGGCTTGCCCGATACCGGTCACCCTGTCGATAATCACGAGATCCTTCTCTGTAAGCCCCAGTCTGGATACCATATATCCCACCAGCTCTTCCTTAGAGCAGATCAGCCGATCCGGGAACCGGTACATAACTATATCATTATCTGTGATTTCCTCATAGGCTACGGAGCCGTCCTCGTTAAAAAATCTCCGCAAATACAGATGCGCCTTTTTGTCCAACGGCGCATAATATTCCGAATAGATCCGGCAGTATGTATAATAATCCTTACGGATCAGGCAGTTATTGGAAACCATTTCCACCCTATGGACCCGGTCGCTCGCCGCGTCCACCATGAAAACCGTATAAAAATTGCCCGCTCCCGGAAAAACATACTTGGCAATAGCCCCGTCTCTGGAAAAGGTATATTCTCTGTCCCCGACTGTCTGCTCCAGCTGTTTCAGGGTATAGGTGACAGGTGCGATCACGCAGTCCGTGAAAAAAGTATAAAGCCAAATGATCTCCTCGTCCATGAATCCTATGTTTTCCGTCATATGCTGTATATTATCCCTCGGAAACATATCTGTAAAGACAAAACTTGCCTCCTGCCCGATACTGCGGAAGAGCTTCGCTCTATATGCCTGCGCGTACTCAACGCCGCTGCTCGCCCATCCGATTCCAAGATTAAAATTATATATCATGTCATCCTCTCCTTATGGAAATATAATATGAAGCTCTCCTTCCTCATCCGTAAATACATCACTCAGCAATATATTGCGTATCATATCCTTTTTCGCCGTTCGTTCCATCTCACGGAAGGACTTTAAAGCCTCCTTCTGATACTCAAAAACCGGATTCCTCTGAGCCATGCTCCGGCCGCTTACGGCTGCCTGTAGCTGCTGCAGATAGTCCACCTGCTCAACCCACGCATTGTCAAGAGCACTGAGTACAGCCGCGCGTACGAATGCGCTCATGTTTTCCCTTCCCCCGAGCTTTTCCTCCTGCTCCTCCAGCCCGTCCGCAACCTTCTGCAGCAGGTATGATTCAACAGCCGCCGGATCCTTCAGGGAGTTTATCTCTGATTTTTCATCCAGCATATAGGATATGTTATCCAGGATATATCTGTTAATGGTATGGGAATCCATCGTCCTCTGTGATTTCAAGAAGGAATGTATATTATCTTTCGCAATCTTCATGACTGTGCTCATCGGCAGGGATCTGCCGTCTAGAAGCTGATTCCTTGTATCATACATGATTTCCCTCTGCCAGTGCATCACATCGTCATATGCCACCGACCGCCTCCGGCCCATGACCGCAAACTCCTCTCCCAGAGCTTGTACCTTGTCTATCGTCCTTTTCAGCTTTCGCCTACTGATACGCTTCCTGCCCTCTATATATTTTTCAAACTTCAGCGCCTTGTTCCTTGCAATGATATCATCCTCCAGTGATACAAAAAACTGGCTGGTTCCCGGATCCCCCTGCCTGCCGGCTCGCCCTCTGGCCTGCCGCTCCTGCCGGACGTTTACCATACGGCCGATGCCGATCACGGCGAGGCCCCCTATCTTCTTTACCCCATCTCCCAGACGGATATCGGTCCCTCGGCCCGCCATGGAAGTGGAGATCGTCAGGGCATTCATCTGTCCGGCCTCCCTGATCATCTCTGCTTCCCAGAAAGCGCTGGTCGCGTTCAATACACTATGCGGGACATTCTCCTCCATCAGGAGCCTGGATACGAGCTCCGTCTCTGCGATAGTCGTGACCACGATCAGTACAGGACGTCCTATGCGGTATACCTCCAGAGCGGTTTCTACAGCCGCCTGAAACTGGCTCTCTGCGTTTCTGAAATATAGATCGGGCAGATCCGCCCTCTTCATGGGACGGTTGGGCGGTATGACCAGTACCTCTTTCTTATAGATATCCATCAGTTCTTCCGACGCATCCGCCAGCGTACCGCTCATCCCAGCCATTTTCGGAAACATCATAAACAGATGCTGGTATGTAATCGACGCCACAGACCGGGTCTCCTGAGAAATATCCAGTCCCTCCTTGGCCTCCAGCGCCTGGTGCTGGCCTCCCCGCAGCTTCACTCCCGGCAGCATACGGCCTGACCCTTCGTCCAGAAGCTGGAGCTCGCCGTTATTAGCGATCATGTAATCCTTCCCTATACGGTACAGCACATGGGCTCTGAGAGCTAATGTGACATGACGGTTTATTTCAAAATGCTCCTTGCCATAAAAATTGTCAATCCGAAAAAAGGTCTCGGCATATTTGATTCCCCCTTCGGTGAACCATACCGCCTTATCCTTTGTCTCATAATCCCTTCCCTCCGTCAGGGTAGTGACAAAATAGTCCGTCATTGCATATAGATTTGACTGTACCCTCGGAGACGCCGAAATGACAAGAGGCATCTGTGCCCCGTCCAGCAGGACGGAATCAGCCTCATCTATAATTACGTAATAGAAATCCCTCAGGAACCGTTCTTCCGCCCGGGATACCAGATTATTAAATAAATAATCAAAGGCAAGACTGCCATGGGTGGTATATACGATGTCAGCAGCGTATATATCCTTTTTATCTTTATTTTTAAGTTTCTTTTCCTCTCTGGCACGAGCGCCGGCCGCCACGGAAAGACCCATGAACCGGTATACCGGGCCAAGCTCCTCCGCGTCACGTTCCGCAAGATACCCGTTGGCTGTCACCAGGATAGTACTCTTCCCTGTGAGGGCATTCAGATACAAAGGCATGGTGGCTACCAGAGTCTTACCCTCGCCGGTATTCATTTCCGCAAGATATCCCTGATGAAGCGCAATTGCTCCAATCACCTGCACGTCAAAAGGCGCCTTATCCAGAATCCTATAGTCCGCCTCACAGACTGCCGCATAGGCTTCCGGCAACAGGTCGTCCAGACTCTCCCCTGACGCCAGCCGCTCCTTGAATTCCACCGTCAGATGCGCCAGTTCCTCATCTGACAGCCGGGCCATTCTTTCCTTATGGCTCCTGACCTGAAGGAGTATTTTATTTAGTTTCTTCAGTCTGCTCTTCTGTCTCATCTATTATTTCCTGAATCACGATAGAATGGAAGTGGAAATGCTCCACCCCTCCGTTGATAAGCTGCAACCTATAACTGTATGTCTTCAGCGGACATTTAAAATCTGTCACCCTATCTCTAATTGCTATGCGCCCGGCCTCCACCTCATACTTGTCATAAAAGACCAGCTGCACCAGACACTGCTGATTTTCAGGGCAGTCGATATTTACAAAGAGCCGATAATCCGTCTCCCCGTCTATCATAGGCAACGCCGGTTCTATCCTCCGCATCTGATAATTCGTCCTGGAATACCACTGCTTCAGAACCGTGCCCGGAGGGCACAGGTGATTCGTAAACTCCACGTCATCCTTTTTATGGTACACGATCTCCGAACCATATAAATAAGTATCTGCGGAATACTCCGTCCAATATATTGTCCATCTTTCTCCTGCCATCTACTTTTCAGCCCTTCTCAGAAAATCCTCTCTTAAAACCTTTTTGTACTGACTGGAAAACCAGTTGACGATCGCTGCGGTATTGTCGTTATGCCTGCCGCGGATGCCCTTGCCATATACTTGTACCCCTTCGGAATCCAGATGGGAGATCAAGGTATCATATGCGTGCGAATCATAATCATCCTCCATCATATAAGATACAATAAACTTTGATTTTCCCCAGTCTACTGCATCAAACTTGCTCCAGAATCTGTCGTTCAGCCTTTGCACGGCGCCTTCATCCGTATCTCCTGCCAGATACCGCAGCACATCCAGAGATGCAGGAAATCCTCCCGGCCGGTTACGTTTCTCATTTGCCGCCACATTACCGATGCTGGTCAGAGGCTTTCCCAATATCATAGCATGCGGTTTGATATCACATCCGTAATACAAAGCGCCATATGTTCCCATGGAAAGACCCGCCATGATTACCTGATCTGATGAGAATCCAAGCTCCGCCATATAATGCCTGATCACATCAACCATCATCTGCTCATACTCCTGAGCCCCCATATAGAAGCTTCCTCCCTCCAGCCTGGGCTCCGCAACCAGCAAAAACGGCGCGCCCATCGAATCCATCAGATAATATCCTTCAAACCCCTGCCTCGTCTTGTATCCAGAAAAAAAGATATTTAAGGGAGGCTTCCTGTCTCCGGGATGAAAATAGCAGAAAATCTCTTCCCTCATGGAGGTCACATATCTTTCTCCCCCGGGCAGGAAATATCCGTGGCTTCCCCGGGAATACCTGTCATGCAGCGCAATGATCTTAAGTTCTCCCTCTCCTCTGGCCCGAAGGGACATGGACAGCCTTCCGTTTTTATCCCTGCTTTCGATCTGGACAATGCTGTCCAGATCTTTTTCGCTGAATTCCCACCTATTCAGAACGCTCGATATGCTCCCGGCCGCAAACTCTGTTATGGAGAGCGAAATGCTTACCTCCGGATCCTTGCGGTACTCCAGCCACAGATCCAGCATCTGTCCCTTAAAGATAGGCAAATCATATCTCCAATACACAATCTGTCGGAATTCTTTTCCGAAGAATCCACATACATCTACGCTGTAGCTTCCGTTCCACTTTACAGAGCCGTTAAATCCTTGGGCGATAGCGATATCCTTAGGCTTGAACTTTTCTCCATAAGGCTTCGGATAATAAAACCTTGCTTCCTGAAGCATGAATTCCTGAATGTCTTCTTCCGTAATACGCTGACCCTTTTTACACTCATAAAGCCATTCCAGCCTGCCCCGCACCTTTACCTTATCTGTCACATATAGGGCATATGCTTTCGAAGCCTTATATAAAGGGCCAAACTCTTCCTCATAGGGCACCCTATCCAGAAAGACCAAGTCAAAACTCTTTTTCGGCGCTTCAAGAAAGCTTTCCGCATAGCTCAGGCTGATGCCCGCAGGAAGCTTATATTTCTTGTTCCAATCTTCATTTCCCAGCTGCAGTACACGAATCTCATCCAACGAAATCAATGACCTCTTTCCATTTTTCTATCAGTTTATCCGTCCTATACCTTTTCCCAAGCTCATATGAGCTGATCTTTGCATCATTCCAGTTTGCAAGGCCGTCTAAATAATAATCCAACGCACTGGGCAAATCTCTTATCTTTTTTAAGACAATCCCGTTTCCTCCTTCTTCCACAAACTCAGATTCATGCCGCACAATCTGGGGAACGCCGATACTGATGGCAGTAATCTGCAGATATACCTCTCTGGCATCCCTCAGATCCACAATCAGTCGCTGCTCCCGCATACATTTATTTACCGTCAGCTCGTCAACGCACTGTTCCACATAAAACTTTATCGGAACGCTTCCTTCCATATCCAGATTGTTCTCCGTGACTCCTTCCTCTTTTTCCAGTGCCCACCCCTCCTCAAGTCCCGCATCCTTCAGACATCTGCGGGTTCTTTCCAGAAGCAGTTGTTTTTTATTCCATGCCGCATCTCTGGTAAAAAGATGAATTCTTGCGTCTCCATGGGACAACAGATATTCACCCAGATGCCGTATCAGTTCGGCGAATAATTCATCCTTCATACCATCTACCGGGACCAGAATTTTCTGGACACTGAGCTGCTGGCTTACCCCGAGGTCGATCCTTGAATCATAAGGAGAAATATCCATAATCTTCCGCGCCAACCCTGCGGATTCCCTGCGTATTCTCATCAGGCTCTTCTGGGAATCAGCAATAATATAGTCCGCATTCTCCACCATATCTATCATCTCAGGATGCTTTCTGACAGAGTACCTATCCTCAAAAAAGGACAAAATCAACCTCCTCTTCTTCAAGACATCCCTTAAAAGCGCCGCATGACGCTCATGCATAGCCGCACAGAAAATATCCCCCTGATCCGTCAGCTTCAGGTACGCCGTCAGTACTTCCTGGATCACCTTTTCCATACTGTCGTACTTTAATGCAGAAAACCGCTTTGTCTGTTCTTGTCCCCGGTATGTCAGAAGATAATCAGGATGTTTCGGATTAATCTCCACATGGCCATCGTTTTCATAGCACCGAAGCTTCCATATTCCGTTCTCTGTGTAATAATCCTGATAAACCGACTTCCCTCCATCATAAAGAATACTGCTGGAGACAAATCCACGGTCATCATAAATATTACACCTGTTTATCTTTTCATCCTTATAGATATCGATCCGAATCGGATTTCCGTCTTCTCCGAATTCAATCTGCGCATACTTTTTTCCCTTCAGCATGGCAACTATCACAAAGGATGTATGCACAAACTCAATATCCTCCGGCCAGCTCAGATTGTGAAAAGAAAGCACCCTCGCTTTCCTCCGGCGAATACATTGCATTGCGTCAAAACATGACCAATAAGGGGCATGATATACTCCTTGTCTATGTAGAAAGTGTCTGAAATTCGGCGTAAAGCTGAGCAGCATAATCTGGTACGGATAGACGCCGCCGCGGTGAAACAGCTGGATCTGCTTTACCGTATCATCAAACTCTGTACGCATCCGTCTCACATGCCAGTTCTGCTCATTCTCGCTCCATTTTCCCTCTTGGTACCATGCAGGTATAAAATATAGCATTTCCTCTCCTATTGCACGGCCAATGTTTCAGGCTGTGAGCATAAAATGTTGATAATCATCGTATGTCCGCACCGCCACAACCTCTCTGGTAAAATTGCAGCTCATCCCGGCAAGCAACATAGCCGAGGAAGGCAGCATGGAAGGCGCACCTTCCATATTTCCCCCCAGTTGGAGCAGCAGCGGTGTTCCCAGACATATACTCATTACCGTGGCGCTGAAAAAACTGATGCGAAAGACATTCCTCCTCAGGTACCTCCTCGTGTCCTTTCCCGCATGAATATTCAGAATACTGTCACCGCTTTTGAGAAACTGTTCCATTGTTTCCTTCGGGCTAAGCATCAGGAATGAAAATCCGATAGTGATCAGGTATACTACTATGAGATATATAATGATTCCGAGTGGTCTCGTCATATTCAGATTGTCCTGCCACCAGATAAGAGCCTGATTATAGGGAAACAGCATGCTCAGTAGAGTCACCAGAAGCTTCGGCAACATAAAGAAAGCTGTCGAAAACATCACCGGCATCACGCCGATAGGGTTATACTTAATTGCAAGATAATTCTTGTCCGCATAGATATTATGGATGGATACTCTCTGCAGCGGAATACGCTTTTCGGTATTTTCCATTACAACGATTACGATTGCCACAGCAACAGACATCACAATCATCACAGCAAGCTTATCCGGCGAGCATCCCCTTATATTTGTCTGGAGCCCGGCTGCAATATTAAAAATAATAAATACAATCTGTCCGCCGATCCCGTATTTCTTATTCATACTGGACAGCATCAGTATAACCATTGCTCCTGTCACCATTTCAAGCATTGCCACCAACCGAACAGGATAAAGGATATCTCCCGCCGCGACAAACCTCAGCTTGCCTATGTGCCCTACTGCCTGGAGCAAAGCAAAAGCAAACATCAGACAAATCTCCGCACGATGCATCTTTCTAGGCGACACCCTTTCCCTGGAGCTTTTCCCCATGAACAGCATCACGACCTGAATAAGCAACGAAGCGATAATATAGGGCGAGATTCCAAGCGCAAAAAGAGAATGCTGATAGGTATCGCCGCCGATGACCTGCATCAGTACTTCTTCTGCCCCCATTGCGCTCTCTGCATATGCCTGCGTATCTACTCCATATAGCGGAATATATCTGCCGGTCATATACACCAGAAGTATCAACACTGTAAAGGACAGCTTGCCTCTAAATATACTTTCTCTTTTCTTTGACTGCATCCGTTCTCTCCTAAATCATGCCTACGTGCAGAAATTAGTGACCATCTCTAAAGGGATGGCCACTAATTTACTGTTTTGTTTAAAACATTTTCCTATCTTTTAACGTCTTGCACGTTACCTTACTTTACCGCCTTTCAGCTCCTCCAGCTCCTTTTTTAATCCCCTGCGCCTTATTACTGTATAGGCGCAGGCAGCAATCAGAAGAGCTGTTCCCAGTATATCCCACCAGCAGGGACCTATCGTCAAGTGTTGAAAAAATTCTGCCATTTACATTATCCTCTCTTTCCCTTTTTCAGCTCTTTGATTTCTTTCTTCTGTTTCCTCGAGTTGCCGACACCGTATGCCGTTACACCGCCTGCCAAGATATACTCCAGAATATGGGTTACACAGTGTTTCGTGCCGATCGCTATCTCAGGGCTAACCAAAGGCAGGCTCTCATCATCAATATCCACATATCCCGTTTCCTCCTCGTCTGCAACTGCCAGAGGCGGTACATCCTCCTCGTCCTCTTCCGCAGGCTGAGGCTCTGTCATATCTCCCTCATTATATTCGCCCTGAGGAACATTCTCATCCGGTATATTTACATTACCTTCATCTTCTGTGCCTTCATTTACTGTACCTTCCTCGACTCCGGTATCCTCTTCACCTCCGAACGGTCCCTGAGGAACGTCCTCGTCCGGTATGGATACATCTCCCTCTCCAGGCCCTGCAGGAACCACAGCCGCCGTGCTGGAGCTGGTAGATTCAGAAGTGCTGGCCGACTCACTGATGCTGTCGCTTGTGCTCGCCGACGTGTTGGCGTTGGTACTTTCAACTGTGCTGATCGACTCACTCGTGCTGGATTCAGTACTTGCCTCCGTGCTTGCTTCTGTGCTAGACTCAGTACTTGCCTCGGTGCTCACTTCTGTGCTGGTCTCAGTACTTGCCTCCGTGCTCGCTTCGGTACTTGCTTCTGTGCTGGTCTCAGTGCTCACTTCTGTGCTGAACTCAGTACTTGCCTCCGTACTCGCTTCTGTACTAGACTCCGTGCTGGACTCAGTACTTGCCTCCGTGCTTGCTTCTGTACTGGACTCGGTACTTGCCTCCGTGCTCGCCTCTGTACTTGCTTCTGTACTGGCCTCGATGCTCACTTCTGTACTCGACTCAGTACTTGTCTCCGTGCTTGCTTCTGTACTGGACTCGGTGCTTGCCTCCGTGCTGGACTCAGTACTTGCTTCGGTACTTGCCACTGTGCTTGCTTCTGTACTGGACTCGGTACTGGCTTCTGTGCTCGCCTCTGTGCTTGCTTCAGTGCTAGACTCTGTACTTGCCTCGGTACTTGCTTCTGTACTGGCCTCGATACTTGCCTCTGTACTTGCTTCCGTGCTTGCCTCTGTGCTTGCTTCTGTACTTGCTTCCGTACTCGCCTCGGTACTTGCCTCTGTGCTTGCTTCAGTGCTAGACTCTGTACTTGCCTCGGTGCTTGCTTCCGTGCTCGCCTCGGTACTTGCTTCTGTACTTGCCTCAATACTTGTTTCCGTGCTCGCCTCGGTGCTGGCTTCCGTACTGGCCTCGGTACTTGCTTCTGTGCTTGCTTCAGTACTGGCTACCGTGCTGGACTCGGTGCTCGCCTCAGTACTTGCCTCTGTGCTCGCCTCGGTACTTGCTTCTGTACTCGTTTCTGTGCTGGACTCTGTACTTGCTTCTGTGCTCGCTTCAGTGCTAGACTCAGTACTTGCCTCGGTGCTCGCTTCAGTACTTGCCTCCGTGCTTGCTTCTGTACTTGCTTCAGTACTTGCTTCAGTACTTGCCTCCGTGCTGGACTCAGTGCTTGCCTCCGTACTCGCTTCTGTACTAGACTCCGTGCTGGCTTCTGTACTGGACTCGGTGCTGGCTTCCGTGCTGGACTCTGTACTTGCCTCGGTACTGGCCTCAGTACTTGCTTCCGTACTTGCCTCGGTGCTGGCTTCCGTACTGGCCTCGGTACTTGCTTCTGTGCTTGCTTCCGTACTGGCCTCGGTACTTGCCTCCGTGCTTGCTTCTGTACTCGCCTCTGTGCTTGCTTCCGTACTGGCCTCAGTACTTGCTTCTGTGCTCGCCTCGGTACTTACTTCCGTGC
>CAJUJN010000050.1 GCA_910586775.1 uncultured Acetatifactor sp.
TAGGTTAGACCTCCCTCGCAGAATCTAACCTAATACTTAACTAAATGACATTGAAATATGAACCCAAACGAAACAAGAAAGTACCGGATAGAGCATGACTCAATCGGTGAAAAAGAAGTCCCTGAAGATGCCTACTATGGCGTACAGACCCTTCGTGCCTACGAAAACTTTTACATCACCAGGCTGAAAATGCATCCCGCCATGATCAACAGTGTGGCTCAGATCAAGAAAGCGGCTGCCATCACCAATTTTGAGGTAGGCGAACTGGACAAAAAGCGCGCCGATGCCATCGTAAAGGCCTGCGATGAGATTATCTCCGGCAAGCTTCACAGCCAGTTTATCGTAGACCCCATCCAGGGCGGCGCCGGTACTTCCCTGAATATGAACGCAAATGAAGTCATCGCCAACCGTGCCATTGAAATCCTGGGCGGCAAGAAGGGTGACTACACCATTGTAAACCCCAATGACCACGTAAACTTCGGACAATCTACCAACGATGTGTTCCCCTCCTGTGGCAAAATGGCAGCTCTGACGCTGATTGAGGATGCCCAGGTGCAGCTGAAGCGTCTGGAGGAGGCTTTGCTGAAGAAATCCGAAGAATTCGACTCCGTCATCAAAATGGGAAGAACCCAACTACAGGACGCAGTTCCCATCCGTCTGGGCCAGGAATTCCACGCCTATGCTTCCGCCATCAGCCGCGATATCAAGCGTTTTGACTCTGCAAAGGAAGAAATCAAGAGCCTGAACCTGGGCGGCACCGCCATCGGAACGGGCCTTAACGCGGACGTGCAGTATTTCCGGCGTGTAGTCAAAAATATGGCCATCCTCACCGGACAGGACCTGGTACAGTCCTATGATATGATAGATGCCACCCAAAACCTGGACAGCTATGCCGTAGTATCCGGCATCACCAAAAACTGTGCGGTGAACCTGTCAAAGATGTCCAACGACCTGCGCCTGATGTCCTCCGGCCCCAAGACAGGCTTCGGGGAAATTAATCTGCCCGCAAAGCAGAACGGCTCTTCCATCATGCCCGGCAAGGTCAACCCGGTTATCCCGGAAGTGGTCAACCAGGTGTGCTTTAACATCATCGGCAACGACGTGACCATCACCATGGCTGCCGAAGCAGGCCAGCTGGAGCTGAATGCTTTCGAGCCCATTATCTTCTATAAACTGTTCCAGTCCATCGAAACCCTGACTTTTGCGGTAAAGACTCTGGTGGACAACTGTATTGTAGGCATCACCGCCAACGCGGAGCACTGCCGCATGATGGTGGAGAACAGCGTGGGCGTCATCACGGCTATCTGCCCCTATGTCGGCTATGAAAAAGCTGCCGAGATTGCCAAGGAAGCCCTGAAGACCAACCAGCCTGTCCGGAAGCTGATTCTGGAAAAAGGCATTATGGACGAGGAACAGCTGAATACTATAATGGATCCCTACCATATGACGGAACCCGGCATCCCCGGCAAGGATCCCATGAGTGTGCTGAAGTAAATTACCGGCAGATTGGCTGAGTGTGCAGCTTACAGAGGATCCCATGAGTGCGCTGAAGCAAAGGCTGCACCCGCAGACTCATCCCAATCGGCATGTAACGTCGTACATTTGATGAATATTCGCCGGCTGCCCAAAAATGTTTTGACAGGTCGGCTTAATCATTATACAATCGATATAAAGGCAGCAGGTTCGGGCTGCTCCGGACTGTTTCGGAATTGCCGGAACTTCCTCAGGAACTGCCGGAATACGGCTTGTGCGATTTCCAAACACGAAAAGTCGATATCTCCATGGAAATCCCGGAGATATCCGCGCAAGTTATTTACAGGTGCTTCCTAAGGAATCACAGGCGCTTCTTTTTAAGCTGCCTACAAATACAGAAAGAAGGTACCCATATGAATTATTATGAAGAGGCATTGAAGATGCACGAGGAACATAAGGGCAAAATCGCGGTGAACAGCAAGGTAAAGCTGGAAAACCGTGACGACTTGAGCATCGCCTATACCCCCGGCGTGGCAGAGCCCTGCAGAGAAATCGCAAAAGACCGTAAAAACGTCTTTAAATATACGGCTAAGAGCAATCTGGTTGCCGTGGTATCCGACGGAACCGCAGTGCTTGGGTTGGGCGACATCGGGCCTGAAGCCGCCATCCCCGTAATGGAAGGAAAATCCATCCTGTTCAAGCAGTTCGGCAATGTGGATGCGTTCCCCATCTGCCTGGACACCAAGGACCCGGAAGAGATTATCAAGGCAGTGAAACAGCTTGCACCGGTATTCGGCGGCATCAACCTGGAGGATATCTCCGCTCCGAAATGTTTTGACATCGAGCAGCGCCTGGAAGCGGAACTGGATATCCCCGTATTCCATGACGACCAGCACGGCACGGCCATCGTGGTAACCGCCGCCCTGCTGAACGCCCTGAAGGTAACGGGCAAAAAGATCGATGAAATCAGAGTCGTATTGAACGGCCCCGGCTCCGCGGGAACCGCCATCATCAAGATGATGCTGACAGCAGGCGTAAAGCATATCATTGCATGCGATACAAAGGGCATTCTGTATAAAGAAAGACCCGCAGGCATAACCGGCCACAAAAAGATGCTCTGCGAGATCACCAACCTGGAGGACAGGAGAGGCGGACTGGCCGAGGCTGTGGTTGGCGCAGACGTATTTATCGGTGTCTCCGTGGCTGGCGTCCTGACACCGGAGATGATCAAGACCATGAATCCGGATCCCATTGTGTTCGCCATGGCTAACCCGGTACCGGAGATCATGTACGATGACGCTATGGCCGCAGGCGTTAAGGTGATGGGTACGGGACGCTCCGACTTCCCCAACCAGATCAACAACGTTCTGGCATTCCCCGGCATCTTCCGCGGTGCGCTGGATGCAGGCGCAAGGGATATCAACAATGAGATGAAGATAGCTGCCGCGAAAGCCATTGCCGAACTGGTTGAGCCAGAGAAACTCTGCCCTGAATACATCATTCCTTCTGCCCTGGACCCCAGAGTGGCAAAGCATGTAGCAGAATGTGTGGCGAAAGCGGCTGTCGAATCAGGTGCTATCAGAAAATAAGAAAAGCTTTTGCCTGAACAGGTTGTAGTGTTATTCGTTACTGTTCACATCTTGAATATGGTCATATTATACCAAACTGGCTGCCGCACACATCATGAAAGTCCTAAAAGCGGCAGCCCTTTTATATGACTGATACATTGAACCGATTATTTCTGCCTTGAAGATTTCGATCTGCTTTACCTGCCCTTCAAAATATGCCTCGCCACATACACCCCGCTGGCGGATGCATGGGACAGCGAATGCGTCACGCCGCTGCCGTCGCCGATGATGTACATGCCCTTATGCCTGCACTCAAGGTTCTCGTCCAGCTCTACTTCCATATTATAGAATTTCACTTCCACGCCGTAGAGCAAGGTATCATCATTGGCCGTACCGGGCGCAATCTTGTCCAACGCATAAATCATCTCCATGATTCCGTCCAGAATGCGCTTGGGCAGCACCAGGCTTAAATCCCCGGGCGTTGCCGCAAGGGTAGGCGTCACCAGTCCTTCCTCAATCCGCTTTACATTGCTGCGGCGTCCTCTCACCAAATCCCCGAAGCGCTGTACGATGACACCGCCCCCAAGCATGTTGGAAAGCCTTGCAATGCTCTCCCCATAACCGTTGCTGTCCTCAAAAGGTTCGGAAAAATGCTTTGCCACCAGTAATGCAAAATTCGTATTTTCCGTCCGCTTATCCGGACTCTCGAAACTATGCCCGTTTACCGTGACGATGCCGTTGGTATTCTCATTTACCACGATACCGTAGGGATTCATACAGAAGGTCCGCACTCTGTCCTCAAACTTGGAAGTTCTGTATACAATCTTGCTCTCATACAGCTCGTCCGTGAGATGAGAGAAAATCACCGCCGGCAGTTCCACGCGCACGCCGATGTCCACCCGGTTGGACTTTGTCGGAATCGCAAGTTCACCGCAGATTTTTTCCATCCATTTGCTGCCGCTGCGCCCTACAGACACGATGCATTTCTCACAGGTATAGCCCGTCTCACCGCACTTTACCGCATAGCCGCCCTCCACCGTCTCAATTGTGGTCACAGGTGTATCAAAGTAGAAGTCCACCTTGTCCTTCAGCTCCGCATACAGATTTTCCAACACGATAAAATTGATATCTGTCCCCAGATGCCGCACGGAAGCATCCAGCAGATTCAGCTGGTTCTGCAGACACAGCTTCTTAAAATGAGTCCCGGCAGTGGAATACAGCTTCGTTCCCTTCCCGCCGTATTGCATATTGATAGTGTCCACATATTCCATCAGCTGAATGGCCGGCTTCTTCCCGATATACTCATAAAGGGTGCCCCCGAAATCGTTGGTGATATTGTACTTTCCGTCAGAAAATGCACCTGCGCCGCCAAATCCGCTCATAATGGAACAGGATTTACATCCGATGCAGCTTTTCACTTTGTCGCCGTCAATGGGGCAATGACGCTTTTCCAAAGAATGCCCCGCCTCAAACACTGCTATCTTAAGCTCCGGTGCATCCTTTGTCAGCTCATAGGCGGAAAAAATCCCTCCCGGTCCCGCTCCTACTACGATAATGTCATACTGCATGGCAATTCCCTCTCTTTCCGTCACAGACATATATTTACCACTGTAACAGCCGGATATGCCCTATGTGCTTTCATCCGGCTGTCCTGCTTCCTTTGCGGAAGGTAATCATCATTGAACTGTCATAATTCATTCTACCATAGCCCTCCTATATATGGCAAGCCGGAAATGCTGCTGTGCGCGGCAAATAATTGCCGTCTGCACGGTAAACCTCCATGCAAAAAACCTATAGGGCAGGCTTGACTGCTCCACCTTGCATGACGTTGAACGCATCGGCAATCCAGCGCTGAAAGCGGCAATGAAATGCGTTCACGAGTACATATGCCTGAAAAAGAAAATCGAAAAAAGGGACAGCGGCTAAACCGCTATCCCGTCCTCCTCTTTGTCTTCCGAAACCCGGTCCTCCTGCCCGGCGCCTTCCCTGTCTGCTGTCAGTTTCTCTCCCACACTCGCTTCCTCGTCCTCGATTTCCTTCTCCATGGCCTGAATCCTGGTATCCTCGCTGATCGCCCGCATGATCAGGTTCAGATCCTCCGGTGAGAACATTCCCGCTGCCTTGGACAGAAGCCCGATGCTGTTACGATTCACCTTCAGATGTCCGCCTTTTGACAGGGGGATATTCAGCACATTTTTCTCATCCGTCATATCTCCCAGGCAAATGCTGTTGGTCCTCTCGTCACACACAAAACAGACTCCGTTATATTCAATGACGCCATCCTTCGCCAGACGTCCGTAAGGCACCTTGGGCGCATCCCAGAGACTCCCGATCGGATTGGGCTTTCCCGAAATGACCGCCTGGTAGATTTTCTCCGCCTCCGATCTGTCTCCGGAAACCTCCCCGCTTCCGCCTTTCGCAGATGTTTCCTCCACACTCTCTGTGCCTGCCATCTCCTGCAGCCTGCTGCCGCCCTGTGCCCAGACACTGTTCCCATAGGATACAGCTTCTGCATTCATATCCGAAAACCGTCTGTTTACGCCCTGTGAAGTCCTTTTCTTCATTGCGGATTCCATTCCTGTGATACCTGCGCCAATCCTCACTTTTCTCTCTTCTTCCTTTCTGTTCTGATGTTTTTCTGTTTTCGCTCTTCCTGTTTTGGGATTTCAGTTCCGTCTCGTGGTTTGGATTCTGTTTTCTGCCCCATACCAATCCACACAGCTTCTGTTCCAAAGCTGATGGAAGCCTTACCCTCTGAAATTGTACCTGCTCAGATAGGAGTTTGCAAGCCTGCCTGAAGCAGTATACTGACTGGAGACACTTTGTGCATTTGCTCTGGCATTGTCCGCCGCCCGTGAGGCAACTGCATTCACCCTCTTTGCAAAGACACTGGAAGTTCCCAACAGATTTTTCACTTTCTCTGCATCTGCCTCCGCCAGTTTATCTTTGTTCAATGAGAGACTGCCGTCTGTCCCTACCGTAATACCGATTACTTCCAGCTCCCTCTTCTGTCCCATGACAGTTTCCTTCATGGACTGGCGGTAATAATCATTTAATACGCCGGAAGTCTGTTTCAAACATTTTAACGTATCGTTAAAATCCGTCACTACCTTCGCCGCAGCGTCTGTAAGCCCCTTTTCTCCCATATCCGCTTTTTCCGCCAAAAGTCCAGTCTGTTCCACCAGAGAATCGGAAGCCTTCTGCAGTCTCTCATAATTAGCCCTGGCCAGCCTGGAGCTCTGAACACTGTTTTTGTTCATCACATCCATCCAGGAAGACGTGCCCAAAACCCCGCTTCTTTTGCTCCTCACCGAGCTCAGCATAGAACTCCGCCGGGAGGATAACCCTGCCCTTCTTTTTGTGGTACTCACCATCTGTGTGGTAAACCTTCTCATTCCTGTTCTGATTCTTACCATTTCTTTCCCTTCTTTCTGTTTCTTTCCTCATATCAGTCTGACCACTGCCCCTCGGACCCGCACATTTTATGCCCTCTCCTACACCAGCGCAGTCCCTTCCCTTTTCAGATATTCCGTATATGTTCTGACAAATTCGGAATATTTCTCCCGTGCCAGATAAACCGTCTCACCATTCCGCAGCCTGACCACACCGTTCCCGTAACCTGCCACATATGACAGATTCACCAGATATCCTCTGTGACATCTGTAAAATTGCTCTCCAAGCTGCTCCTCCATATGCTTCATCGTGGCATAGACAGTGATATTTTCCTTCAGGGTATGTATCTCTACCTGTCTTTTGGCGCTTTCCACATACAGAATGTCCTTCTTCTGCACGGTGAAATTTCTGGTCTTTGTCTGAAAAAACAGCTGTCCTCCTGCATTCTCTATCCTTTGCACTTCCCGGCAAGCTCCACGGAATACCTCGCAGAATTTATCTGCATCTACCGGCTTCAGCAGATAATAGAAAGCTGACACCTCAAAGGCTTCGGCTGCATATTCCTTCCGCGCCGTTACGAAGATTAACACGGTATCGTCGCCGCTGATGCGCAGCGCCCTGGCTACTTCCATTCCACGCATATTTTCCATCTGGATATCCAGCAGAAGAATGTCGAAATGCCCCCTGGTCTCCAGGAACTGCCCCACCGAATGAAAATACATCACTTCACAATCCGGCTCCTGTCTCCGAATTAATTGTCCCAGCTGTGCACAGCTTTCCTTCTCCTCATCACAAATCGCAACCCTCATGTCCCACCTCATGTTTTATTTCGGCAAATATATTTTCCATATTTGGAAAATGTAATGAAATACACTCCGCAATGTAACGAACCGTTACCGTGCTTTCCATAAGTCCGAATAACAAAAAAGACAGCAAAACACTGTTTTCACATTTGTCTGCTGTCCTTAGCTCCATACATATCCATATACTATTATTTCGGCTATGTTCCGGAAAAGTTTATGCCTTCCGTATACTTTTACATCCTTCGACTTCGGTATCCTGTCAATACCCGCTCACAGATTTCCCCAGCCACTCTTTCTATTCTTGAAATAATACTCCCTGTCATGCTCGTTGGCCTCACGCAGTACCCTGCACGGAGTCCCCGCTGCCATCACATTGGAGGGCAGATCCTTTGTCACTATGCTGCCCGCACCCACTACCACATTATCCCCGACTGTAATGCAGGGCAGAAAAGAGGCAGTTAAATGCGCTCACAAGTGCATGAACCGGAAGCGGTATCCGTATCTTTCATAATCTTGATCAGACGGCTTGTTCCCAGGCGGTCCGCGCCAAGGCTCATGAATTCTTCCGCATCCTCAAAGGAAGAAATGCCGCCGGCTGCCTTTATCTTTACCGCTTTTCCGACGTGGGCCCTCATAAGCTTTACGTCGGCAAAGGTAGCGCCGGCCGCGGAAAATCCGGTGGATGTTTTAATGTACTCGGCCCCTGCCTTTGTGACGATTTCACACATTCTAATCTTCTCTTCCTCCGTCAGAAGGCAGGTTTCTATGATAACCTTTAAAATCTTTCCTCCGCAGGCTTCACGGACCCGGCGAATCTCTTCTTCCACCTCCTGATATCTCTGATCCTTCAGGTATCCAATATTGATCACCATATCGATTTCCTGCGCGCCGTTAGCAACGGCATCTTTTGTCTCAAACACTTTCACTGCCGTAGTACTGTATCCGTTAGGAAAACCAATCACGGTACAGACGGGCAGCCTGCCTGCAACATATTCCGCCGCCTGCTTTACATACGCAGCCGGAATGCAGGCGGAGGCCGTTCCATATTTCATTCCATCGTCAAGTATCTGACGTATTTCCGTCCAACCAGCCGTCTGTGCCAAGAGAGTATGATCTACAATTTTTAAAATATCCTTCTTTTCCATATCCGCCCTTTCTTTCTGATACCCTTTTACCTCTTTTGACCCTGCAAAAGCTGCATCCCCTAACATGGCATCCATTTCTTTCTCATCTATAATAGTCCAAAAACAAAAAATCCCTGCCCTCAAACACTTGAAGCCAAGTCAATTATAGCATCAATATGTAAACTTTTCCATCCTTTTCCTCCGAAAATGTGTCCGGTTTTACAAAGGGACCATCTTAAAACAGACGGCCCCTTCATTCAGCGTTTTTTCGTGCCTCTATTCCGTTTGCTGCATTTTACGGAATTCAGAGTTCACTTCTGTTTCTTCCCTTGGGTCATCCTGATTCCAAACAAAGTCGCTACCATCAGCAGAATTGCCACTGGAAGCATAATCAAAGCGTTAGGCACAAAGCCAGCAATCAGGTATGCTGCAAAACTCACTGCCGCCGCAACTACCGCATATGGCAACTGCGTGGACACATGATCCACATGGTCACACTGCGCTCCCGCTGACGCCATAATCGTAGTATCGGAAATCGGTGAGCAGTGGTCACCGCAGACAGCGCCGGCCATACAAGCCGAAACACACACCACACCCAACGGATCCGTCAGCGGAAATACGCTCAGCGTAATAGGAATCAGGATACCGAAGGTACCCCAGCTGGTTCCCGTAGCAAATGCCAGAAAACAGCCGATCAGGAACACCACCGCAGGCAGGAAGGCCTGAAACGCTCCCGCGGAGCTTTTGACCACATCCGCCACAAACTCTCCTGCCCCCAGCGAATCCGTCATGGCCTTCAGAGACCAGGCAAAGGTCAAAATCAGAATAGCTGGTACCATGGCACGAAACCCTTCGGGAATACAGTCCATAGTCTCCCGGAAAGTCATAGTCTTTCTCAGGCAATAATATACCACCGTAAATGCCAGTGCAAACACAGAACCCAGCATCAGTCCCACAGACGCATCTGAATTGGAAAATGCTTCCACAAAGGATGCCCCCTCAAAGAATCCGCCGGAATAAATCATGCCAATGACACAACAAAAGATAAGCACTGCTATGGGCAGCACCAGGTCCAGTACAATTCCCTTTTTCTCATCTTTGGCTGCTGCCGCACCCGCATAGGGATTCCTGCCGTTAAACAAATCCCCGTTAAATTTGGCCTTCTCCTCAAATTTTGTCATAGGACCGAATTCCACTTTCATCACGACCATACCAATCATCATGACTATAGTGAGGATAGCATAGAAATTGAAAGGGATCGCCCGGATAAACAGCGTCAGCCCATTGCCGTCCTCCACATAGCTGGCAACCGCCGCAGCCCAGGAGGAAATAGGAGCAATGATACACACCGGCGCAGCTGTAGCGTCAATCAGGTAGGCAAGCTTCACCCTGGAGACCCTGTGCTTGTCCGTCACGGGCCGCATCACGGAACCTACGGTAAGACAATTAAAATAATCATCGATAAAAATCAGCACTCCAAGTGCCACGGTGGCAAGCTGAGCGCCCACCCGGCTTTTGATATGCTGTGCTGCCCAGCGTCCGAAGGCAGCGGAGCCTCCGGCTTTGTTCATCAGGGAAACCATGGCTCCCAGAATCACCAGAAATACCAGGATACCGATATTGTACCCATCCGAAAGCACTCCCACGATTCCGTCCTGAAATACATGGAGTACCGTTCCCTCAAAAGAATAGGCCGAATAGAGCAGCCCGCCCATCAGAATCCCTACAAACAATGAGGAATACACCTCTTTGGTGATAAGTGCCAACCCGATGGCAATCACCGGCGGCAGCAGCGCCCATATCGTACCGTAGAATCCGCCGCCCTCCGCGGCAGTCACACCGTCACCGGCCAGTAACGGCCCCACAAACGCCGCCACCAGAATGACTGTCAGCAATACACCCTTGACTACATTCGATTTCTTCATGTTACAATCCGTCTCCTCTCTTTTTTCGTACATCTGCACTATCCCCATGCAAAAAGCCTATAGTGCAGGCCTGGCTGCTCCACTTTGCATGAAAATCTGGGGGGTTCACTGTGAAGATGCACACAAACCGCAAGGCGTGTCGCCTTTGGGCATGCAGTTTGGCGCACAGCTGTCTTGCCGAATAAGCAAGGGAGCTTATTCGGACTGCGTGGTTTCCGCAGGCAAGTTACAGTTCTTTCACAGAAAAAGCCATGACACTCTCTGTCATGACTTCGTAAAGATACCCGACGGATCATAACAGCGCTCCGCCCCATCAGGGACGACAGTCCGTGAAATATTCTTCTGTCAATGCTGTTATCATAGACGAAAATTGTCGATATGTCAATTCCTTTTTAATATTTTTCAACAAATTTCATACAAATGGTGATGCTGATGCAAACCTGAAAGCCTCAATGCAGCAGTCTCTCTATATTCAGCATTCCCCATCCCTGTTGATTCCATGGCAGACCCAAATCTGTGGCTGTATACTGCAGCTTTCTCTTACATGCTTCATTGTTCATATAAGGATATTTCTGGAAAAACAGCGCCGATGCTCCCGACACCGCAGGAGTAGCCATGGAAGTACCGCTTTTCGCCATGTAGGGATTCCTTATCCTGCCGCCGAATCTGTGACAATGCACACTACAGGAGATAATATCTGTCCCGGGAGCCACCAGGTCCGGCTTCCGAATAACACGCCCGGCAAATCCCCTTCCTGAATATGTCTCACACCTTTTCGTGTTTCCCAATGCATAATTTCCGTCATGGCAGCCTACCGTTACGGCCCGGCCGCTTCCTACTGCCGAAATACTGCCGTCTCCCGGTCCCTTGTTGCCGGCAGCGCATACCACCAGAATCCCCTCTTCCCACAACTCATCCACTTTCCTCTGCAGAGCCCTTTCCCTGTCAGGCTCATCCAGGCTTCCGATTCCCACTGAAATATTCAGAATCCTTATCCTGTACTGAGACTTCACCTGCAGAACCCAATCCATACCCTCCAGCATAGCCCCTGTCTCTCCGTCACCTTTTTCATCCAGAACCTTTCCTATCACAAGATTTACCCCGGACGCTATTCCCCTGTACTGTCCTCCTGACAAACTGCCGTTTCCGCACAGAATCCCGCACACATGCGTTCCGTGTCCGTTATCGTCATACATTATATCTCTATTGCCGATAAAATCCCGAAAGCACACCGGCCTGCCGTACAGGTCGGGATGATTTCCCAGTCCTGTATCAAGCACAGCCACCGTCACACCGCTGCCGTCAATTCCCTTCGGCACATTTCCGGCTATTAATTCTCTCACCCGCTGCATAATAAAAAAATTCCCGGCATACACTTTCATTTATTGTATGCCGGGAATTTTACATTTGTTCTATAGCTTTCATACCAATATGGGCAACGTTATAAGAATCTCACATTCCTCCGCCGCATATCCCAATCACAGAAAGATAATTCGTCTCAAAACGGAATGCTTCCACACCGTCCACATCCACAAGTTCCACTGCCCGCTTCTCCAGCTGCCCGTTTCCGTCCAATGCAAAAAGCATCAGCTCCTGCCCTTTTAAGGCATCCGGAACAGGAAGCACCACGCTCAAGGTCTGCTTTCCCAACCTTTTCAGCGGAATGTTACTTTCATCAGTCAGCTCCAGATCATAAAGCAGCATGTCATCCGGAACTGCGTCCTGGAATACTCGTTCAAACGCAGCTTCCATTGCAGCAGCGTCCTCTGTCTGACTTACATTCAAAGTATAACTTCTGTCTGCACCCTCCAAAGATATCTTTCCTGTACTGAAATTATCAGCCACAGAAGTCCCAAACAGTGCCTCCAAACCCGTCACTGTCACGTCGGGAACCTGTTCTCCGGCATCGGACACTCCGCGATAATCGCTGTTGGACAACCGCGTTGCGGAAGGCTCATAAGTATACTCCGCCTCGCCGCTCTCATAAGCAATGAGAGAATTTCCAAAGGCCTGAAGCCCCACTTTTTTCACAGAAGACGGCACAGACACCTCAGACATGGTATTCCCGAGAAATGCTCTGTCCTTAATTTCCTCCACATTTTTTCCAAGTACAATCCGGCTCAGGTTACTGCAGCCTTCAAATGCCCCTTCGCCTACCACCAACAGACTGTCTGGAAGAGATACACTCTCTATCTCTGTATGATTCTGAAATACTTCTCCCGCAATCACACGCACCCCTTCGGGAACAGCCACTTCCGCTGCGTTTCCGCGATAGGCAGCCAGTACGCCTCCTGTTACCAGGAAATCATCCTCCGCCGACACACTTTCGCCCTTCAGGAAATCTTCTACCCACATCGTAAGAGAAAATGCCTTCGGCTCCACACACATAACCGTATCCGGAAGCTCCACATCCCGCAGTTCGTCACAGTGATAGAAAGCGCCGAATCCAATATGCTCCACCCCATCCGGCAGAACAACGGACACTGCAGAACTTCTGGCAAAGGAAAACTCTCCTATTTCCTGAATTCCCGTCGGCAGAACCACATTACTCAATTCCGAATTGTTATAATATGCCTGGTCCGCCACGATTTTTCCATCGACAATCGTATACTTGGGAATCTCACCGTCCGGGCTGTCCGCAGATATAACACCGGCAGCCGTACCTGATTCCTGGCCCCCTTCACTCCCATACACCTCAAGCTGCATATTATTTACCATAACCACAGCCCTGTTTCCTACTACATGGGTAGAGCCCAGCAGCTCTCCCTGCACTTCGGCAGGAACAGAAGACTCATTTGAATCAGATGTCCCTGAACCGACAGAATCTGAGGCCGGCGGTTCCGAAGCCGAAGGCTGGGACGGGTCAGACACAGTACCTGAGGAACTATCCTCCGGAATCTCACCATACCCGGGCATATCCTTCTGCCGCTCATAAAATGCCTGCGCAAAATCATCTGCCACCGAGCCTTCCTCACAGTGAATCGTAAGCTGGATACAGCCGTCAAATGCGGTCTCATGTATGCTTTTCGTCTCGTTAGGAATGCTGATATCCCTGAGCTTTATACAATCGCCAAAAGCCTGAATACCTACAGCGGTTACATTTGCAGGAAGTGTCATCTGCTCAAGTCCGGTACATTTCGTAAAGGCGTAATCTCCCACCTCACTTAAACCTCTCCCCAACACCACCGTATCCAGGTTTTCACATCCCCAGAATGCATAAGGTTCAATGCGCTTGACAGAATTTGATAATACGACTAACTCTACATTCTTGTTATCTTCGAATGCACTTCTCCCTATAACTTCCACCGTATTGGGAATCGTCACATTCTTCTCACTGCCTCTGTACTTTACCAGCGTACTTCCTTCCATTCGAAAATCGGAGGCCGATGACTCAGCATCCGCCTCCGATACAGGAAGCAACATGATTATCAGCGTCACTATTATTGTCAGGACACTTAAAATACGCCTTTTCCTTCTCATATGCTTTCCTTTCACCTTACTGCAACTTTACGCTTCTTCCTGGATACATTCGTATTGTCCTTCATCATAAACATTACAAAGGACAGGCACGCCAGGCCGATAGACAAAAACCACTTGGGATGAATACCGTCGCCTGTGGTAGGTGTATTGTCTGAAATCGTTCCGTCAGACAGATTTGCCACATCCACATAAATTACATAGGGCGAGAAGTGCTCTGCTGTAAATGTAATACAGGACACTCCATCAATTGTTGTAAATCTCGGTGTCAGCTTATCAAGCTTGTCGTTCACCACGCCTGCCACCTTGTTATTGCCTGCGTAAGTAATCAGGGAATCCGGCAGCGGCAATGTAATGCTCACAGACAAGCCGGTAGTATCTGTAATTTTGGTATTTCCCGTGGAATCATACAGGGAAATGTCCATGGGGAAGTACTTAATATTATCAATATTTCCATACTCAGCCAACAACGCCCGGAGAACTGCTTCCGTTGCACTGCTGTCTTCTGTCACTTTAACGACAAAATTATCCGAAGAACCGTTTACAGTAGCAGACACCACCCCTGTGTTAGAAAGACCGTTCTTATCAATAATAACCGTAGTTCCGCCCTTATTCACTGTTCCTGAACTGCCGGTAGGACGGTTTGTGTTGGTACCGGAAGTATTTCCCGACCCTGAACTGCTGGAGCTCCTGGCTTTGTAATTAGCTATCAGCGCCACATCATAATTCGGCATCGTTACAGCGATTGAAGAAAGCGACTTATCCGTAACCACAGTGCTTGACGGGCTGACTGTCCAACTGCTGAATTCCTGTCCTCTGGCAGGTGCATCAGCAGTAACGATAATCTGCTGCCCCGGTGCATAACTTCCGGAACCGCTTCCGCCTTTTACAGTCAGAGTATGCATGTTTGCAGTGTTTCCGGAACCGGTAGTATTTCCGGAGCCGGTACTGTTTCCTGAGCCAGTACTATTTCCCGAGTTAGAGCCATTTCCTGAAGCGGCTTTATAATTGGCAATAACCGCCACATCCTTATCCGGCATTGTTATAATCGTCGAAGAACGGGTTTTATCTGCAATAGCCGCATCAGCCGGGCTTACGGACCAGTCACTGAACTCCTGCCCTGTTGCGGGAGTGTCCGCCGTGATTACAACCTGGGCTCCCGTTGCATAAGTTCCGGAACCGCTTCCGCCTACTACCGTCAATGTATGGCTGCCGGAAGTCGAACCCGGACCATCATCGCCATTTCCGCCTTCCGGTTCGTAGGTAGCATAGAATGTAGTCGGTTCGCTGATATTGGCAAGCGATTTATCCCAACCGGTAAATTTATATCCTGTCACCGCCCAATCACTGGAAGGCGTAAGGTCAGGAGCTGTTGCGCCTTCCTTCAGGGTTGTAGAGTAGAAAAGCTGCCAGTCGCTTGTAATGTTGCCTTTTCTCGCAAGATACTCTACCAGATACTCACCGTCAACAGAGTAATCCGCCACTGCCGTGAGGTCACTGGTAATATATCCAAGGTCTCCATCCACCTTCCACCCCTTAAAGGTCTGGCCCTCAGGTCCTACAAAATCCACACCTGCCACAGGTCGCCGCTGTTCGGGGACGCTTCCTTCATCAGGCACTTCGACAGTCGCTATGAGCGCACCGTTGTAATTCTGGAAAGTAACCACCCACCGAAGCACTTTGTATACTGCATCAAAATACAGATGATCCTGCTTTTTCGCATCCTCATTTTCTTTCCACTCGGTAAGCCTGTACTTATCACCTTCTATCTCTACTACAGTTCCGATTGCAACCGGATACTGCTCTTCCACCTTGTGCATTTCATTACTGGGCACCCTCTCGGCGGCATCTGTGCTGATATATGCCTGGCTCTCATCGTCCCAGTAGGTGAAAGTGACATCAAAGAATGTAATCCCCTCATAAACCTTCGCGTTAAATCCCCAGGAAAGGCCAATGTCAAATGCCTGGCTTCCCTCAGGGCTATACCACTGCACATCACCATTCTCCGACTCCAGCCTTGGAGAAAGATCCGCTTTTAACAATCCGCTAAACGCATTGTTCGTTGCCCTTATTGTAGAACTTGCAGATTCAACCACAAAGTAATCTACTGTACTGCCCTCAAACGCATAATCCTGAAATGCCTGATTCGCAAGTGTAGACGGCAGAGACACACGGCTGAGATTTGTGGTTTCCGCAAATGCTCTGACAGGTACTGTAGTAATGGTGGTACCTGTCAGATCCACGCTTGCCACATTGGTGTTTCTGAAAGCTTCCTCCGCCAATTCCTTGACGCCCTGAAGTTCATCCTTTTCAACATATCTGGAACTTCTTCCCTCCAGACATTCCACTATCTTTACTTTATTTCCTTCCCCGTCCGTGCCATAAATAATAGAGCTTTCACATTTAAAATTCGGATTATTCTGGAAATTCACATCACTTAATTTTTCGCAGCCATAGAAAGGGCAGTTTCCAATCGTGGTAATCGTCGGGGAAAGAGACACATCCACCAGATTCTCGCACCCTGCAAAAGCATGCGTTTCTATTGTAGTAGTCCCAGTCCCATCCGAAGCGGCATTCAATGAAATACCTGTCAGGCTCTTACAGCCTGCAAAAGTACCTGTGCCTTCTTTAATGCTTCCGTCCTCATTTTCCTCACCGCCCGCAATTGTCACAAGGCTGTAGGCAGTTACTGTCTTTAACGGGTCATCCACCCTGCTCTTTTCCAGAATCAAACCTTCCCTGACAGACTGCACCCCTTCAGGAATCACAAGGTTTAACGCTGCATTGACCACTGCCTGCTGATTCGGTGTCATACCGCCGGGATTCGATTTATATGCGGTATACGCAGTCTTCATTGCGTCCGCATAATCATCCCCCATAAGCTCAAGGTACTTATATTGGTCTGGATCATACTTTTCCAGTTCCTCCAGCGACGGAAAATCCACCAGTTCGCTCAATCCTGTAACTGCATTATATTCTATCACCAGGTTTCCGGGCCAGCCGCTGTAATACTTTATATAGCTTGTGGACTGATTCACGTTATTATATGTGCCGTCAGCACTCATGGCATACTGATAAGGACCGAAGTTAAGGGAAATCGGACCGGTAAAGCTCAACTGCTTCACTGGTACACCGTTGGAATCTGTTTCCACATTACCGCCACAGTTATGAGAAGTACAATTCTGTGTTTCAAATGCGTCTGCTCCTATTGTGACATTGTCCCCGCTCCCCAGGTCATAGGAATCAAACAGCACATTGGTCAGATTATGGCAGCCCTGAAACGCCCTGGCTCCTATCGCCTTAACCGTATTGGGTATAATAACGGTTTTAAGATTACAGTAATTGCTGATTACGCCGTCATCAAGTGATTCAATATTATAAGGCCCTATCTTCTCCGGAATTGTAAGAGTTGTCACCGTCGGAGTATAACTGTACCTGCACAGATTCTTGGCAGATGTTACCACAAAAGTATTCGTTCCGCTTGCTTCTTCATCCATCATGGTAAGTTCATAGAGATCCCTCTTTGCAAATCCCTGGGTACTGTCCCATATATAGCTGAATGCAAAACAATTGTCCTTACACATATCATGAAGAGCAGAATTTTCAATGCCCTCAAAATAAAACTCTCCCTTCACTACAGGATTTGCTTCCCCAAGCATCTCTTTAAAGTCATCATATGTAAAATAATCATCCTGCAGGAAATTCATAGAGGAATTTCTGGCGCAGATATATTTCAGGGACGTACATCCCTCGAAACAGGATACATATACCTGGGCAGCGCAATGATCTGAAAAAGTAATTGATTCCAGAGCCTTACAGTTCTTAAATACCTCTTTCCCCAAAGTAGTCAACAGGTTAGAGACCCCGCCCGGTGCGCTTTGTCCCTCACTGCACAGATCAATCGTCGAAAGCCTTTCACAACTTTCAAATGCAAGATCACCTATTGTCGTCACACTGACAGGCAACACAAAACTGCTCAGCTGTGTACACTGCTGAAATGCATAGGCACCTATCGCGTTCAACAGACAGTTCACATTCAGGGAAACTCCCTGCAGATTGACACATTCCTTAAAAGCGCCTTCGCCGATAACGCTTAAACCATTTTCAAATGATATGGACTGAAGACTGGAGCACTGGTAAAAGGCATAATCCCCGACTCCATTGAAATCCTCTCCCAGTTCCAGGCTTACAATGTTGCCCGCCCCGGCAAATACACCTTTCTC
This sequence comes from uncultured Acetatifactor sp., assembly GCA_910586775.1. Classification (GTDB taxonomy): domain Bacteria; phylum Bacillota; class Clostridia; order Lachnospirales; family Lachnospiraceae; genus Acetatifactor. The sequence goes on from CAJUJN010000050.1 coordinate 17,987, forward strand.
CGGATTAGCGTCCGTCACTGGATACCATGTCAGCCCCGTATCGGCTGCGTTACCGCTGCTTACATCACTGCCTTCATAGTACTGATTACTGATATAGTTTACCGTTACATTCTGAATACGCGCATACTCCTGTTTGTCTCCTACTCTGCTGAAACCTGAACTGCCCGCGCTTGTATCAGCAGCCGGCCCGTCCCCATTAGGATGCGTCGTATCATAATACAGATTATTACTTGTTATACTTCCCCAGGAAGATATGGTATCCAGATAGCAGACCAGATATTCCCCTCGTTCTCCCCTCACCCTGACAAGCTGATTTCCGTTTTCATCCTGGAAATCTTCAAGCCTTTCGTTATAATCAGGCGCCACGCCATACTGCAACTTCTCTGCCTGTTCAAATGGAAGAACCTCTGTCACTATATTGCGATAAAAGAGAAAATTACCGTTTCGGCCAACCGCAGCATAAGAAGCATTCTGCCCCTGGTTCACAGAATACTGTCTGTATGCGCTCACCGTGTTCGGAATTTTCAAGCTGTTTCCTGCCAGGTTCACGTCTTTATCATATCCTACAATGATGGCACAATAAGAAGAGTTGGAAGAAGAACCGCCGGAAGCATTCCGCTCTCTGGGAATATAGACAAATTTCAGCAGAGTGTCCTCTGTAGTATAAATCTTGTCTGAGCTTATCGCCTGCGGAATGCTTGTCGTCTTCGGTCTGACAGATTTCGCCTGACTCTCTGCCCTTGGCGTAACCTCCTCTGCCGCCCGCAGGCCATCCACGGGAATAGCCGCTATCACAAGCGCAGACACCAGGAACAGTGTCCCCAATGTCTTGCGCACTGTCCGAAACAATTTTCTGCTTTTTTTCTTTACCACTTTACCCATTTCCACTACTCCTTCGCGTTCTTTTTCGCTGTTGCAAATCCCGCTTCTCCTGACAGCCAAAGCAGAACTGCCGGAAATTCCCTCTCGTGCATCTCCATCTCCGGCATCTCCCTGCCATAAAAAACGGGCTCTCTTTTTCTGCATAAACGGCAATTAACTGCCTCTGTATCTGTCAATCTGCAAAACTACCCACTTCTATATATGTATCGTCATTTTGCTCAAATCTGATTAGCTTTTTCCTGCGATAAAAGAAATTAGATTCTCTGACCATTATATTTTACTATATTCTGAAATTATTTCAAGTCTTTTTGGGAGCTTCCTCATCCTCCGGATATTTTTTTCGCCACAACTACAAAACGGCCGTCAGTCTCCTGGTAATCGCAGGTGGAAAGTGTCAGCAGCTGGTCCCCAAACTGAGCCGTCACCCCTGTGTCGTAAAGGGACATTTCCGCCATTTCCTTCATATATGACTCAAACTCTACTTCTCCGTTTGCATCAATAAACTGATAGTATTTAAAGGCAATCTCGTCCTCCTTATATACTTTCGAGCGAAATACATACATGATCTGATAAGTCCCCTTCTCATAAATGGTATCAAAACTTATGTAAGGGTGCTCATCATAGTAGGCTTTGTCCTTATATAAGTCAAGTCCCCCGAACATCTGCCCGTTTTTCATGTGATGCCCATATAATATGTAATTTGTACTCGGTTTGAGCACATCACAATCCTTATCCATAAAAATAGTACCGTTTTTATCATACTTCTGTTCCATGTTGTGATCCAGATAATACTCATTATCAACGGTCTGCATAACGGGATAGTCAATTTTCGTATTGTCTATCTTCACCCACCCGATGAGCCTCTTATATCGAATCAGCAAATTCTGATATTCCTCCAGCACTTCCCTGGATTTCTCTTCATTGTCCAATGTATAGAGCGGAGTTCCGGCAGCATTCTGCATACCTGATGCGGCAGAGGATGTCCCCGCCGCCTTCTCCTTCAATTCACTCATCCGCTTGTAGGCACTCTGCGTCCGGTAATCATAATAAGAATAAACGGCAAAATACCCAAGACAGCATGCCGCCGCCACACTGCACAGTACAATTGTCAGCCTTCGACGCTTTTCCCGCTTTCTCAGTTCCTCCTGAACAATCTTATTTATCTCCTGGTCGTCCTTCCCAGAAACCGTACGGTCTGCGGTCTCTGTACGTCGGGCTTTATCCTGTTTCGTAGCTTCCCGGGACACATTACGCTGACTGTTCTGCTTCCTGCCCTTCGTTGCTCCTGCCTGCTTTTCACTCCTGACCTGGCCGTTCTTCTTTCCGGTCCTGTTCCGCCCTGCTTTCCGTTCCCTGCCGTCGGACACAGGCATTTTCTTCAACTGCATTTCCACTTCATCGAGAAAATCCCGTCCCAGAAGTGTCATAAATTTGTATTCACCGCCGCGAAGCGCTTTCCGCAATGCCTCCAGCTGAGCTCTGTCCTGACCGTCCGTCTTCTCCCGCAGCTTATCTATTATCTCTTTATCACGCTTTGCACAGGCATAGTCGCTCTCCGTTCGAAACTGCCTGCCCTCCACCACAAAAACCTTTTGCGCCATAACTTTTCCCTGTGTATATGATATGTTACCACTATTTTACTATATATTGAAATAGTTTCAAGCCCTTTTCCCATATATGGTAGTATTTTTCACCGGGATATCCCTTGCAACCTTTTCAATCCGGCACTTATGATGCTTCGTTTTATCATAATTAATGCCGACTTGCCGGCTTCCCTTTCTTCCCGGGATAAAAAAGGTAATCGTAATACCCTTTTCCGCTTCTGGCTTCGCGCTCTATCCTGTATTCATCCCTGGCGTATAAATAACACAGTGTAATCACACAGGGTAGCGAGTTCTCATCCCCATACTGCAAAAAGGGGATTTCCCTGTCATGAACCTTTTCCAGGATAGAAGCAACTTTCTCTTCGTCGCACTGAAGCGTTGCCTTCAGCATATCCGCCGAGCGCTCCACGACTGCCTTCACCTCCCCCATACTTTTCCGCATCAGTACCTCCTGATACTTTTCCATCAGCTCGCGGTTGGGAATCCGAATCTCTCCGTCATAATAGGACACAAATCCATACACTACCATGGCAGACAATATCTCGTTTCTGGCATTCAGCTGCAGTTCGGAAGCGCTGTATCCTTTCAGTTTTATGGAAACCGGAATCCCGGCCACCAGTTTCACGATATCCTCCCTGACTTCATCAATATTATGTTCAATACAATCTGCAATCTCGTTTATCGGGCCGGTCTCCGTCCAGTAATTCAGGCAGACGCCGCGCATAAGCGCCCTGCTCACCGAGCGCGGATTAAACAGGCTTTCACCTTTACTGGTGTAATATCCGTCATACCACTGTCTGATCTCCCCATAAGGAACGGTGGGATACTGCTCACACAGAGCTCTCACCTCTCCCTCGGAAAAGCCGAAAAAGCTGTCGTACACATTATCATTTATAAAACTGTACTCGTCAAACATATTCAGTTCCGAGCCGCTGGAATATTTCGCTATAGGCAGTACCCCGGTCATATAAACCAGCTCCACATAGGGCTGGTCCTTCAGTAAATTTTTCAAAAAGCCCAGATACGCATTTCTTTCCGCATTCATCGTTTTTCCGAAACGTCTTGGACGGGTAATGCAGACATACTGATCCCCGGTATGAATCCTGGCAGACAGTTTTTCGATCAGAAGGCTTTTATCCACAAAAACCTGATTTCTTCCCGCCTTCTGGAACAAAAGAACGGCGCGTCTGTGTTCAGATAAAATCCCATACACAATCTGCCTCCCTTCCAAAATTCCAAATCCTTACCTTCATTATATACCATAGAAAAGAGAATAGCAATTTATAAATAAAAGTTTCCGTATTTTCCCTGGAAACATTGACAGGCAGCCCTGCATAGAATAAAGCATAAATAAACCTATGGAGGCTTAAAAACATGAGTGATTTAACTGCTACAAACTGCGGATGCAACGATTCCTGCGGATGCCCTACCAATAACGGATGCGGGTGTGGAAACGGCGGCGGAAACTGGATCTGGATCCTTCTGCTGCTGTCCTGCTGCGGCGGCAACTCCGGCGGCTGCGGATGCGGCAACAGCTGTGGCAATAACTGCGGCGGATTCTTCGGCGGCAACGGCGGCGGATGCGAATGGATCATCTGGATCCTCCTGCTCTCCTGCTTCTGCGGCAACAGCTGCGGTTGCAACAGCAACTGTGGCTGCAACAATAACAACTGCGGTTGCGGATGTTAAGCAGACAACCGACCTGACAGGGTAATCATCAGCGACAGGCCCTCATGGGGACCCCCCATCGGGGCCTGTTTCCCAATACTCCGCGCATACAACGGTACTGCATAAACGAATGTCTCCACAGGCCGTCTGCCATTTTGTCTGTAAGGATATCCACATACCATTCCATACGGCAGAGTACGGGGTAACTGCCATATATGGCAGCAAAGCCCGGGCACATATCTCATAACCTGTCTACATAGAATAGAAAATAAGCTTTCCAGCAAACGATTCTTGACCGGAAAGGAGTGTGCCGCCATGGAAGAACAAACGACAAAAACCATCACCGCATTCGATTCCCTCTTCACCAACAACAGGATTCAAATGCTGAAAATACTGCTTCCCCGACTGATTCCGGAGCAACAGGGGGGTTTTGCTGTCTACATAAAACTTTTGGAGCTGCAATACACCCTTACCTTTCTGCGGCGTCATCCCGGCATGGCGCTCTTTGAAGGGGCCAAACGACTCTCCGCCAGTTTTTTCCAGGAAGACAATACAGGGACCATGGAACTGTTGGACGAACTGCTGCCTTTCAGCGGTCCTGAGGAACAAAGTAAAATACAAAATATGAAAAACATGATGGAAACCTTCAAAAAGATGAAAGAGATGATGGACATGATTCAGATGATGCAGGAACTTTTCCCCGAGGGAACGGGCGGGGACAGCAATCCCATGGACTTTTTCGCCAATATGCCCGGCGGGGGAGACATGCCGGATCTGTCCGCAATGGCAGACCTGGCATCCTTCTTCCAGAATACCCAGACAGGACCGGACAATCCGGAATCTCATTAACCGGATCCTTCCATAGATTGTGCGCAGTCTGAAACCGAACCGCGTCCTGCCTTTAAACCATAAAACGGATTATCATTCGAAAGGAGTTTTTATCTATGGAAAATATCAGAAACACCCCGGAAACCGACAGCCCAAACAGTTCCGGCAACAGCTCCGAGAGGCCCGCCTGGATGTCGGATCCCCTTGTAAATGCAATTCCGGCAAAAAAGCTTCAGTTTTTAGAAGAACTGTTCGCCCAGGGACAGGGAAAAAGCCAGAAGGAAATGATGGCCTATCTGATGCCCGCGATGAAACGCGCCAAACAGGAAAACCTGACTTTCACCCCTCAGGAAGTGAGCGCCGCCATTGCCGCCATCAAAAAATACAGTTCCGAGGAAGAACTGAAAAAGATTGACAAAATCCTGAAAAAAGCAGACAAGGCCGAAAATCACTCCACGGGAAAATGACCCTCACGAAATCCGGCAGCCGCAGAAAACTGCGTCACTGCCGGATACATACTTTTTATCAGAATCTTTGCATAAATACTACATTTCCTTCTTATTTCTTCGATAGACAAAAATGCCGGCATCCTCTTACGGAGTTCCGGCATTTTTCTTTCACTGCGGCGTTTTTTCAGATTACGGCTTCGCCACAATGTTTACAATCCTGCCTGGCACATAGATTTCCTTCACAATATTTCCCGTCAGCCTGTCACCCAGCGCCTCTTTGGCCGCCGCAATGACTGCTTCCTTCTCCGTCTCCTTGGGAACGGAAATGGTAACCCGGATTTTGCCGTTTACCTGGACGCCGATTTCAACCATATTTTCAACAGTCCTGGCTTCCTCGTAAGAAGGCCATGTGGTCTGATAAACTCTGCCTTCATACCCGGCTATCTGCCACAGTTCCTCCGTGATATGAGGCGCAACCGGATTCAGCAGGGTAAGAAGCGTCTTGTACTCGCTCTTCGTAACGGCGTTTTTCTTATAAAATTCATTGATCAGGGACATCATGGCCGCAATGGCGGTATTGTACTTCAGCGTCTCGAAATCACCCGACACCTTCTTAATAGTCTGATGCATCTTCGTCTCCAGGTCAGCGCTGTAGCCGTCTCCGTCCACAAGCATATCCTGAAGCTTCCACACTCTCTCCAGGAAACGGCGGCAGCCCTTTACGCCGTCCTCGCTCCATGCCGCGCTTAGATCAAATGCACCGATAAACATCTCATAAGTGCGCAGGGTATCCGCGCCGTATTCCCTGACAATGTCGTCCGGATTTACTACATTTCCTCTGGATTTGGACATCTTCTCGCCGTTGGAGCCCAGGATCATGCCGTGGCTGGTCCTCTTCTGATAAGGCTCGGGACAGGGCACCTGTTTCTGGTCATAGAGGAATCTGTGCCAGAAACGGGAGTAGAGCAGATGCAGCGTGGTATGCTCCATTCCTCCGTTGTACCAGTCCACAGGCATCCAGTATTCCAGCGCTTCTCTGCTTGCCAGCGCATTCTCGTTTTTGGGATCCGTATAGCGGAGGAAGTACCAGGAAGAGCCTGCCCATTGAGGCATTGTATCCGTCTCACGCTTTGCCGGGCCGCCGCAGCACGGGCATGTGGTGTTGACCCATTCAGTCATGGCCGCCAGGGGCGATTCTCCGTTATCGGTGGGTTCATAAGACTCCACCTCGGGAAGCATCAGCGGAAGCTGGCTCTCGTCCAGGGGAACGAAACCGCACTTCTCACATTTAACAATAGGGATGGGCTCTCCCCAGTAACGCTGTCTGGAAAATACCCAGTCTCTGAGTTTGAAATTGGTCTTACTGGCGCCGATACCCTTTTCTTCCAGAAATTCGATAATCCGCTTCTTTGCGTCCGCCACAGATAATCCGTCAAGGAACCGGGAATTCACCAGTGTCCCCGTGGCCACATCCGTATACACCGCTTCCTGTACGCTCACCGGGCTTCCGGCTACTACTTCAATGATGGGAAGGCCGAATTTTTTCGCGAAATCCCAGTCTCTCTCATCGTGGGCCGGAACCGCCATGATGGCGCCGGTTCCGTAGGTCATAAGCACATAGTCGGATATCCAGATGGGGATCTCCTTGCCGTTCACGGGGTTAGTGGCAGTGAGGCCGTCAATCTGCACGCCCGTTTTTTCCTTTACAAGCTCGGTGCGTTCGAAATCGGACTTTTTCGCCGCCTGCTCCCTGTATGCCTCCAACGCGTCATAGTTTTTGATCTCATCCTTATATTTCTCAATCAGCGGATGCTCCGGGGACACTACCATATAAGTGGCTCCGAACAGGGTGTCCGGCCTGGTGGTGTAGATGCGGAGTTTTTCGTCTTTTCCCGTGATGGAGAAATCCACTTCCGCGCCCTGGGACTTGCCGATCCAGTTCTTCTGGGAGACTTTGACTCTCTCGATGTAATCAACCGTATCAAGTCCCTCCAGAAGCTTATCCGCATATTCCGTAATCTTTAACATCCACTGGCTTTTGACCTTGCGGATAACCTCGGAGCCGCACCGCTCGCAGACACCGTTCACCACTTCCTCGTTGGCAAGGCCTACTTTACAGGAAGTACACCAGTTGATAGGCATCTGCGTCTTATAGGCGAGACCCGCCTTGAATAATTTCAGGAAAATCCACTGTGTCCACTTATAATAGCCAGGGTCGGTGGTGTTGACTTCTCTCTCCCAGTCAAAAGAATAGCCGAGCGCGTGAAGCTGTCCTTTAAATCGCTCCACATTGTTCTTCGTCACGATCCTGGGATGGATGTGGTTCTTGATGGCATAATTCTCTGTGGGAAGGCCGAAAGCATCCCATCCCATGGGATAGAGCACATTGTAGCCCTGCATCCTGCGCTTGCGGGCCACGATATCCAGAGCCGTGTAGGGTCTGGGATGTCCCACATGCAGCCCCTGTCCCGAAGGATAAGGAAACTCTACCAGTGCATAGTACTTGGGTTTAGAATAATCATCGGAAGTCTGAAACGCCTTTTCGTCATCCCAGACAGCCTGCCATTTTTTTTCCACCTCGTGGTGGTTGTAAGGTTGCGCCATATTATTTTCCTCCTAATCCTTGCTATATCCTCTTTGAATCTACAGGCCACTTAACATATGGCTTTCCAGAATCCGCTTTTACCGATTTCCCCGCTTTTCCGGGTACCTTTCTGACATAATGCCTGATTCTGCTGCCTTAAATTCCGAGAGTCTATTGCTGTCATTCCCGGAACTTTACAGTTCCACATACCTGAGCGTTGAATTATAGTAAACGACATTTCCTTTTGTACCCGGATACTTTGCCGGTATTGTGAAATATCCGTTTTACAGACAATCAGGGACAAGAACTAATGTTCTCTCCTTCTGACCGGACAAAACCCTTCCGCTTTTCTTGTAAAACCGGCTGATATGACTTTTCCTTCAATACCCGAAAGCCTCCCTGTCCAGGCTTCTCGGAAACGGTACATGCCGCCTTAAAAAGCCTGGGGCCAATGCAGCAGTGCGTATCAATGGCATCACCTTCTTTCACACACAATATAAAAAGCCCTTCCGTCAGTTAGAGACGAAAGGACTTGATTCCGTGGTACCACTCTAATTCACAAACTTCTGCAGAATAATATGGACGCAACTCCCCGGTTCCATACATTACCCGGTCACTTCAGCCATATTTTCATAATCTGTGCGCTCAAAATCGATAACGGGATGAACCGCTCTGCCCTACTCACGTCTTTTCGCGCTTCAGGAGAGAACTCCGAGGCCAGTTGGGGAAACCTTCCTGCCGCCTCACACCAACCGGCGGCTCTCTGAAAGTCCAATTTCCTTAATATTCCTCTTCTGCGTCTGTAAAATATAAAACTGAATTTATTGTAATCTGTTTTCGGCTGTCTGTCAAGTTAAAATTCATCAAGAATCATATTAAAATCAATCCATTCCGCAAAAACTCCCCACGGCACAACCGCAGGGAGCGCTCATTCAAATCTTTATACTCATGAACACATTCGTTTACAATTTTTCGTACTGCCACACAGTGCTCACTTATCAGAAACTGTCGGAAAATAACTGCTGCAATCTTCTACTCGCCCAAAGGATAGACCGCCATCTGATATCCCTTTATGATGACAATGTACACCCCGTCCGACGAATTTATCACATCGTCCGGCACTTCGAACACCAGTTCGCCATCTTTCGTATCTCCCGGTTCCAGAGAAGAATTATCCAGACCCCCGGTATAAGCCCACAGTTGAACAGGCTCAAAATAATTTTCAAATGAGCCGTCCACAAGCCCTACCTGTATACCCGAATCGGAATCCAGTATCGAAATTCCCAGAAAAGATTCCCTCTGCAATCCCACGTTCCTGATTGTAAATGACGCACTCACAAACTGGCATCCGTCACTTGCATCATACTTCTGCAGGCTGCTCTCAATGGATTCCGATATCTGGCCGGAATGGTATGTCACTTCCCAGCTTCCAAGAATAACGGATTCTTCCCTCTCAAATTCCACTCTGCCGTCCGTCTGGTCCACCAACGAGACATAGGCATCGGGATTGTTTACATTGCTGTAAATGTAATACAGGATATCCGAGGATGTCAGTTCCGGATATTCCAGGGCTTCTTCCCCGTACTGGGAAACAATCGAAGAAGAGGCCTCCTCCATCAGATTTCCCAGATGCCGGAGATAATTTCCCGTTCCTGCCTCGTACAGGTCAACGGATGTACTGGACCAGACCTCCTGAATACCGGTATCCTCCCCCGTAGTGCGGTCACTGTAAAAACTTCCGTACTCATAGGAAGGTGTCAGCACCAGATAGTAATCCGCTTCCGCCACGGATGCCGGATACGCCTCTGAGGGAAGATTCAGCATGAAATCTCCCAGAATCCGCAGGGGCGCCGGAGAGCCTTCCCATTCACCCGAAGCGGTATTTCTGTAAAACGCAATGACTTTTTTGCCTTCCGTCTCAATAACCTCCGGCAATCCTTCTGCAGCCGACGGCTTCAGGGACAAATCTTCCCCGGCTACCACCGCCAGCTTTGTATCATAGCGTTCCTCTCCGGTTATATCGGACACACTCTTCAGTTTATCCGCTCCAAACTTCCCCTCCATCACCGGCAGCATGGAATCACGCATATAGCTGACATAGGCAAGGGCATCCTCAATGGTATCTGCCCGTACCGGGTCCGCCTCCACATAGCTGTAGAGATAAGTCTGTCTCCAGTCCTGCTCAGACCAGTCATCGAAATATCCCATTGCAGCAAGCTCGTCCCCGATGTCTGTCAGACTTGCAGGATTATCCTCTATCCATGCATCAATGGCATCCTTCAGCCCGTCTGCATACCTTGCATCCTCCGGGACATCCTTCAGAAGCTTCATCAAAACTTCTCCGTCCATCAGCCCCACTGCATCAAACAGAAAATCGAAGCAGTCATAGGGATAGAAAACATCCTCAAAAGCTTCCCAAAAATTCTCTTCCGTCAGTACCTTTGCAAGAAATTCCCTCGCCCTGGCGGCATCCTCCGACTCTTCCTGCTCAATATTGGCCCCACTCTCCACTCCGCACAGCAGGACGATTGCCTTAAACTGCTGTCCCAGGGTTTCCGCAGAATCCGCTTCCCCGCGCAAACCTTCCACATCAAGGACAGCCCAGTTCTTTTCAATGTATTTCTCCAGGCTGCTCTCTTTTTTGGCGGAGTCCCAACAGGACTCCGTCAAAGTCTTCCCGACCTGACATGCCGTTAAACAGAACATGCCAAGACATACAATCATAATCAGAAGAAGCCTGGAACCGATATGCTTAGTCTTCACCATTGTTCTCCGCTACACTGGCTGCCCTTGCAGCAATCTCTTTCTCCTGTACATCTGAAGGCGCCTGCTCATAGCGGATAAATTCATAAGAGTATACGCCTCTGCCTCCCGTCATGGAACGAAGGTCCGTACAGTAACCGTGCAGAGAGCTCTGGGGAATCTCTGCCTCAATCACCTGCTTGCCGCCGGCTATAGGATTCATGCCCAGCACACGGCCTCTCCTCTTGTTCAGGTCACCCATCACGTCTCCGGTAAAAGAATCCGGCACGGTAACCTTCAGAGATGCGATGGGCTCCAGCAACACGGGATGAGCCTCCATAAAGCCTTTCTTAAATGCCTGGATGGTAGCCATCTTGAATGCCTGCTCGGAGGAGTCTACCGGATGGTAGGAACCGTCATACAGCACAGCTTTCACGCCTACAACGGGATAGGCAGCCATGGGTCCCTTGATCACGGATTCCTGAAGTCCCTTCTCCACTGCGGGGAAGTAGTTCTTCGGCACGGTACCGCCTACCACTTCCTGGGAAAATTCAAATGCCTGTTCCAGATTATCCGAAGGGCTGAAACGCATCTTGACATGACCGTACTGTCCGTGTCCGCCAGACTGTTTCCTGTATTTATACTCCACATCAGACTGCTTCCGGATAGTCTCCTTGTATGCAACCTTGGGACGGTCCAACTCCACATCCACTTTATATTCGTTCAGAAGACGGCTGACCACGATATCCAGATGCTGATCTCCCATACCGTAAAGCAGAGTCTGCCTGTTCTCGGAGTCATTGACCACCTTCAGGGTCAGATCCTCGTTGGTCATCTTCTGCAGTGCCTGAGAAATCTTATCCACGTCGCCCTTGTTCTTAGGCTTGTAACGCATACATGTATACGGTGTGGATACTTCCACCTTGCCGTATTTTATAGGAGTGGCCTTGGTAGCGAGGCTGTTTCCCGTCTTCGCGTCACTCAGCTTCGCCAGCGCGCCGATATCTCCTGCGTGAAGCTCGGGCACCTCCATGGGCTTGTTGCCCTGAAGAATGTAGAGTTTGCCTATCTTCTCTTCCACTTCCGTATCTACGTTATAAAGCAGATCATCTGTCTTCACCACGCCGGAATTCACCTTAATCAGGGAATACTTTCCGATAAACGGGTCAACGATGGTCTTCCAGATGCAGGCTGATTTTGCCTTGGAGAAATCATAATCCGCATCATAGATTTCGTTCGTTTTCATGTTGATGCCCTTAATCTTGCGGTTCTCAGGACTGGGCATGTATTTAACGATATCATCCAACAGCGTATAGACACCCTGGCACAGCACATTGGAGCCCATGGTCATGGGAACGATGGTGCCGTCGCACACATTGGTACGCAGAGCCGCCCTGATTTCCGCATCAGAGAAAGTCTCGCCGCCAAAATAGCGCTCCATCATCTCTTCGCTTGTCTCTGCCACTGCCTCCATCAGAGTATCACGGCAGAGTTCCAGATTCTTCTTATTATATTCGGGTATCTCGCAGTCCACTACTTCCTTGCCCCGCCAGCGGTGTCCGGTCTCAGAAACCACATTGACATATCCTACAAACTTCTCATCCTCACGGATGGGCAGATTGAAAGGCGCCATCTTTTTACCGTACAGATTGGTCATATCTTCCACTACCTGGCGGAAGGAGGCATTATCCACGTCCATATTGGAGACATAGATAAACCTGGGCAGTTTGTATTTCTCACAGAGTTCCCATGCCTTCTGAGTACCTACTTCAATACCGGACTTGCCGTTCACCACGATGACAGCCGCGCCGGCTGCACTGACAGCTTCCTCAGCCTCTCCTACGAAATCAAAATAGCCGGGAGTGTCGATTACATTAATCTTATGCCCCTCCCACTCGATGGGAATCACGGATGCATTAATTGAAAACTTACGCTTCTGCTCCTCTTTGCCATAGTCACTTACGGTATTGCCGTCGGGGACCTTGCCCATTCTGGATGTGATTCCGGACAGATACGCAAAGGCTTCCGCCAGGCTGGTCTTTCCGCTGCCACCGTGCCCCAGCAGTACCACATTACGAATCTTGTCAGTTGTGTAAACTTTCATTTGACTTTCCTCCAATTTTTATGTAATTT
>CAJUJN010000051.1 GCA_910586775.1 uncultured Acetatifactor sp.
AGCCCTCCGTAGCGGAGATCCAGCCGGGACCAGCCAAAGGGAGAACAGGTCTGCATCCACTGCTGCCTGTGGGCAATCCGCAGATCTTTCACCTGTACAAGCAATTCTCCCATCTGTTCCGCATCTGTTCCAAGGGCAGCCCGGTCCCTGTCTTTATAGTGCTGATGCAGCCGTTCCCCCAGAGCGGCCTTCAGCTGCAGTGTCCTGGCCAGAAGCAGGGGAACCTGTAAAAACCACCCCTCCTCCCCTGCCTTTTCCAGGTCCGCCTCCAACAGCTGCGCAGTTTTCTCATAATGCGCATCCAGCCCAAGCCCCTGCAGATCCGCGTCATACAGTCCCTCCAGAGGATCCTGCCAGAGCAGATATTTGGAGGGATTGGGCGGCCAGCGGTTCTCCGGATTGCTGCAGGGAATTGCATCCAGAAACGCCGCGTCCGCAAACCACCCTGCGCGTAATCCGGTACACGCGGCAAAGCGGGCGTCCAGAACCTCACGGCCAACCGAGTCCTCACGGTAAGCGCTCTCCGCATAATACTGCATTCCCAGAAGTCCCAGCCAGTCACAGCACTCCGCTCCGTCGTCATGCCACAGACAGCCGTAAGCCATGGGAATCTGATATTTTTTTACCGCCTCCAACGCAGGCTCCGCAGTCCGGAAAGTAAACGGGTAGTTGACGCAGAAAGACGAGACAGAAAGCAGCGGCCCCGCATAGATGGCCCTTCCCGTATCCCGATGCCTTTTCATCATTCCGTCCAACAGGCTCGGGTCCCGGGAATAATAATCCCAGTAAATCAGACCCGCATCCTCCGGTAACCTGGCGCATATCTCCGGGTCCGGCGCCTCCTCCGGGTCCAGATAAACATGCCTTGGGGAGCTGTAGGAAAACAGCATGTCACTGTAAAGGGCGATTTCCAGTCCGCTCTCCCGGGCCAGGGCATGGACCCGCTGCAAATGCTCCAGGAAAATATCCAGGGGCCTGCGGACGCCGTTTTTCTGCCGGTACCGCCCTTCCCCCAGGCCATGGGTTTCATCCATGCCAACAATGACCATCCGGCTCCTTAAGCACTGACCTATTGTCTGCAGCATCTTCCCGATCAGCTCATAGGTTTTCTCCTCTCCGACCAACAGGCAGGAGGGACTGTCCTGCAGGGAAGCATATTCCGGAAACCGAAGCACTTTTTCCAGATGTCCCAGAACCTGTATGGATGCCACTATGCTAATGCCGTACTGATGCGCGTAGTCGTCCAACTGCCGCAGCTGCTCCCGGGTATAGCCTCCCCGCATATAGCCGAAACGGGGCTCTTCCTCCAGCTCATACACGTCCTCCATATACAAAATCAGGCAATTCAGCCCCATCAGCGCCATGCGGTCCAGAACATCTCTCAGAAATCCGGGAGCGGGCACACTGTTCCGGGAGGCGTCAATCATGACTCCGATGCCGGGGATATACATTTTTTCTGTATAATTAATCGGGGACTTTCCCCCATTCTCCCGCAGAATCCCCAATGCCCGGAACAAATGAATCCTCTCCCGAAAGCCGATCCGGCAGATGTCCCCCTCCAGGGTAATCCGCAGCGCCTCTTCTCCCCCGGCCGGAAGCCTGAATAACTCCATACGGATTTCATCCGCCCATCCTCCCTGAAAATAAAAAGCCGGAAGTCTGTGTATTGCGCTTAAAATCGTCTCATCCCCGATTCCCCTGATTTCCCTGAACATTCTCTCCTCTCCTTCCATTCGCACTGAAAACTCAATCCATTGGGCCGGGAGCTGTGGCATTCAGGGCAACCCCTCTCCATCCCCTGTCACATCCTCTCGCCGATCTTCCCGTTCTCCGACTCCTGCAGCAGCCCTTTATCCAGGCTCTCCTGCAGCACATAGCCCACCACGCTCTCTATCACATTTCCCAGCCTGGAAAATCCGAACTTCTTCCCGGTCTCCCGGACCAGGTCCGCCCGGGTCATGCTGCCCTGCTGCCGCAGTACCTCCAGTGCGGCGTTTTGTATCTCCCGGGATGGAATATCGTCCATGCTCCGTCTGCCGGACTCATCCTCTCCCACCCGGTATATTGCATATTCATCGGGATTCTGCTCCTTCTTCCAATAGAATTCCCTGTCCTCATCTCTGGTGACAACCTTCTCCTCCCCCTCCAGGACAGCGGAAAAGATCCCTTCCACCCTGGCGCCCGCCCGGCTGATTCCGAAGGCTCCCAGTACCTTCCGCAGCAGCAGCTTCCTGCTCACCGGGGCTTCCTTCTCCAAAATGGTCCTCACCACCCTGGAGATCTTCTTCCTGTTCTCGGGCAGGTAGAAGTCATCCGGCAGGCCTGCAGGCGCGATCCGGGCGCTCTCATAAATCCTGGCCCCAGTTTCCGGAGTCTCTTCCCTCTCCAACCGCTGAAAATTCTCAAAACAAACCGCCGGCTCCTTTTCCTTCTCCACCGGTTCCCGGGACTGGCGCGCGTTCTCGATCCCCTGCCGAATCCGGCCAAGCACCCTGACAGGATCATCCATCCAGTCCAAAGTCCAGACCCGCATCACCTTCCATCCAAGTCCCTCCAATACTTCCGGCTGTAAGAGAAAACGGTCTCTGGCCGTGGCGGCTTCCCTGCAGTTTTCTCCATCTAGCAGAAGCCCCAACAGATACCGCTCCCTGTCCTCCGGATCCACGATACCCATATCCATCTTGAACGCGGAACAGCCGATATTGCATTTCACTTCGTATCCCAAGCCTCTCACTGCGTCCGCAATGTCCTGCACCAGAAAATCTTCCTTCTTTACTAAAGTATCCGCCCGCTGCGCCAACGCGCTCCTGCCTCTCTCGGCGAATTCCAGAAAGCCCTTCAGCCCTGCCAATCCCTCCGCCCTGGTCCGCGTCAGGTCAATCTGCTCCGGCCGCAGCACGGAATAGACAATCATGGATTTCCTGGCCCTGTTACGCAGCTCTTCCAGATGGTCTGCGTATCTCTCCAAAGTCTCCCGGATGATTTCCAACCACAGCCCCTCCTGCCGGCCCGTTTCAGGCTCCTCCTCTATATGCCAGGCCTCCAGGAAAGCGTCCAACTGCCTGTAAAATTCCTGCAGAGGACCCACATGCTCCGTCAGCATCCCCTCCTCTCCCCGGAGAACGGCTTCCATGACAACCCTTCTGTCCGGAAAGAACCCACATCCCGCCTCCAGGGCGGCAGTTTTGTCCAATGCCGCCTCCTGGGCATCCCAATCCGTGGATACCCCGAAAAACATTCCCGCAGCCAGTTCTGTGACCTGGAACGGCGTCTCCTGAATTTCCCGTTTCCCGTCTTCCAACAGGCACAGCGCCTCATAGAGGGCGGGTATCCGGTCTTTGGTGACGGTTTCCGGCTCTTTGGCATAGAGCCGCAGTTCTTTCACCAGGCGGTTCTGTTCCAGGGCCCTTGGCAGAAACCATTTGCTGCCGGCCTGCTTCCACCGCCTGGCTGCCTGCCCTGCCTCATAAGTAAACACCGCCGGTTCAAACTGTGCCTCCAACAGGGCATACCTGCCGCGGTATTCCTTTCCGGTCTCCGCCAGTCTGCGGAGCGTCTCCCGGGCCTGGGAATAATTGGGGCACTGCAGCAGCCCCCCAACACGGCGCCGGGCATCACGGCAGCGCCTGCCACTTTCAGCAGCCGCTCCGCTGTCTGTCTGCTTTTATCTCCTATGCCCCCGGCCCAACGGAAAAGGGCTTCCTGATGAGGCAGCGCACGGGTGCATTTTTCTATCATGTCCTTCAGCTCTCCCCGCAGCCGCTCCCGCAGTTCCATGGAATAGGTAAGCCCCTCATACCCCGCCAGAGGATGCTCCGCGTATACGCCCATCTCCCCTATGGCTACTTTGTACTGACGGACCAGCTCCTCCCACTTTTCGACGCGTCCCCTGTCCGCCCCCGACAGTGTCTCTTTGGCAAAACAAATTTTCCCTCTGTGCCCTTTATACCGCTCATAGCGCTCAATGGCTTCGTACAGGGAACAACCGTACTCCCGCCTTTGATACAGCGCCTCTACGACGGCATTCAGCTCCCTCCGTAAATCGTGAATTCGCTCCGCCGTCTGCAGATATTCCTCCGGCGCCTTGATTCTCCCCACTTCCAGGGTCTTTTCCAGTCTGGCCAGAACCGTGCCCTTATTGGTCTTGTTGGAATGAAGCTCCAGGCAGAAGGGATCCAGGCCGATATCTGCCAGTCTCTTCTGCACCACATTGAGAGCCGCCATCTTCTCCGCCACAAACAGTACGGATTTTCCCTGATAAAGCGCATTGGCAATCATATTGGTGATGGTCTGGGACTTTCCCGTGCCCGGCGGCCCGTGAAGTACAAAGCTCTGTCCTGCCGCCGCAGCCGCAATGGCAGCCATCTGGGAGGAGTCCGCACTCATGGGAACAGCCATGTCCGCCGGCGAAAGCGCCGTATCCAGACGCTCCGGCCGGATCCCCCCTTCCCCCGGTTCCCAGTTCATGCAGCCCTCTATCAGACTGGAGACCACCTTATTCTTCTCGATCTCTCCGTAGCGGCTGCGCAGATCGTTCCACATCACAAACTGGCCAAAGGAAAACAGTCCCAGATACGCCGCCTCCTCCACATTCCACCGCCGCTGCGCCATCACTGCCTGTCTGACGGTATGGAATACCAGACGCAGATCCACCCCCTGATCATCCTCCGGAAGGGGATCCAGACCACTGATTACAATCCCGTAGTCCTGTTGTAAAAACGCAAGCAGCGTCACGTTCACCCGGATTTCTTCCTGCCTGCTGCGGATGATAAATCCCCTGCTGCGCACGCTTCTCACAATGTCCACAGGTACCAGTACCAACGGCGCATACCTGGCTTTCTCCGACACGTCGCTCTCATACCAGCGCAGAAATCCCAACGCCAGAAACAGTGTGTTGGCTCCGTTTTCCTCCATACTCATCCTTGCGGAACGGTAGAGTCCTTTCAGACGTTTATCCAGTTCCGCAGGCTCCAAGAATGTACGGAGGCGATTGCTCTCAAATTCCTGGGAAGCGATATTCTGAATCAGGCTTAAGTCCGTCTCTTCTTCAAAGATCCGGAAATCCCGCTGCGTCCCGGCCCACTCGGAGGGTATCTCCAGAATCTGGAATTCCTTTCCGCCGGACAACCGGTCCTCCAGTCTGCACAAATCCGCCGTCATTATCTGAAAAGCGTTCTTTGTTAACCGGAAATTCAGAAGTGTGTTCCGAAGGCTGAAATCCAACAGCTTCCGCTCCCATAGCTTCTGTTTTGTGATCCCCTCCTCCCGAACGCCCTCCGTCACACGCCCCGCCAGGGACTGATCCAAAGCTGCCGGGAGCGGCGCCTCCGGGGTACGGCCCTCCCTCTCCTTCTCCCCCTGCTCCATCCTGTCCGTTTCCGTAAGCTGCAGGGGAATGGGCCGGATACCGCTGCCCCTGGAACGCCTGACATCTATGACATACCTGAATTCATCCGGTTTTCGGAAATGCCTCCTGCCCGATTCCACCGCCCCGTCAAAGCCGATATTTTTTCCGGAGGTAAAGGCAGTGCATTCCACCAGGAGCATTTCTTCCGCCCCCTGTGCCATTCTCTTCTCAAGGGCAGAGAGATCGTCCACCACACAGTCCGGAAAAGTATTCTCTTCCAGCCAGCAGCCCCCGCAGGCATGTCCCCTCAGGAAAATCAGAAGCGGATGCAGGCCCACCGCCTCCAGGCAGGCCCCGTACAGCAGGGCCAGATCCAGACAGGTTCCCTGCTTCTGATCCAGTACGGTATGCGCCAGCCGGACCCGCTGTCCCGTCTTCTCAAAACTGGCAGGGGGATTGTTGTAGATGATCTCCTCCCGGCGCAGCGCCTCATAGACAGCCCCCATCTGCAGTTTCACATTGTTGGGATTACAGGTCTGATAACCGGTGAAGGAAGGGCTTCCGGTCCAGTTCTTCAGCACCTCGGACGCATGCTGAATCACTTTTGCTATCACAGGATGGTTAGGCGTCACAAACGCGGCGATAAGCTCCGGCATACAAAGCCCGCCGTTCCACTGATCTGCAGCCAGCAGCTCGATCTCTTTTTCCAGAAGGAAAAGCCGCTCTTCCTTCCGGTACAGTTCCACCACAACCACGCCCAGAAGCTTTTCCGTCAGCGAGAACAGGTACTCCGTCTTCAGCTGAATCCTCACCGGGGAAATCTCCACCGCTTCTCCCGCCGGAATCTCCTGGATAAAATACTGATATTCCCGGGCGAAATCCGGTTCAAACCGGATCCTCACGTCCAAATCCGACAGGACCTCCTCCGTCTCGTTCCTGACAATCAGATTCCGTATCACGGGTACATAATTCTGCTGCATGGCAAAATTAATGGCCCCTGTAAAATTTCCGTCCACGCTTACTCTGTGTTCCATGCCCCTCCTCCATAAGGTATCTCATCCCACTCTGTTCCATCACAGGCTTTATCACCACAGCCACTTCTTATATTCTACTATTTTACGGATGGAAAAACAAGAATTCGATAAAATAAAATGTAATTTTTCGAATGCCCTGGGGCATAAATCACAAAATCGCCAGAGCGTTTTCTATTTGACATCTCCAGTTTTTTAGGACTGGGATTTGAAAAATCATCTTTACAAACGATAGACATCCTCACAATTCAGATGTATAATTGTTAATGTCAAGCGGGCGGCGGTATTGAGCGGCGGCAAGACCGCCGAAGTGCCGCGCTGTTTCCTTGTATTTGTTGTCAAGTATCATTCGGCGTAATTGCAGACAGTATCAACGAAAAGGTTAAATACATATGAATATTGCAGACAGCATTATAAAAGACAAATTAAAAAACGTGTACTTCATTTGGGGATGCGGCAAAACTACGATTGCCAACCGCTTAAAAGAAGAATACGGTTTCTATATTTACAGCACCGACGAAAGCCGGGATCGCCAGGTAAAATTAGCTAATCCCGTTGACCAGCCCTATATGTGCCGTGATTTTCAAAAGGAATATGGCGTTAAAAGCTTTTGGGAGCTGCCCAAAGAAGTTATCGAAGAATATGAAAAGCATTTCGTTGCAGAAATGACACCTATGATGGTTGCCGAATTGATACAGCTATCTGCTTTGC
Source organism: uncultured Acetatifactor sp. (assembly GCA_910586775.1). GTDB lineage: Bacteria > Bacillota > Clostridia > Lachnospirales > Lachnospiraceae > Acetatifactor. The sequence continues at coordinate 7,090 of CAJUJN010000051.1, forward strand.
ATAAAGTCATAATTTGCGAAGGAGATATTGACTATTGTGCTATTGCTCCGATTGCTGCTCATACTGTTCATCTCTGCAATCAAAGCACTTCCTTTGACTGGTTCAATCGCCCGGATCATGAAGATATCCGTGCTGTCATTTATGGCAGAACAGATTTAAGTGAAGAAAAAAAGCAGCTGGTAATTCAAAATGCTTATGAAAGTGTTGCCGCAAGTGAAGGGATAATACCCGATTGGGTGGTTGATCTCGGTATTAAAAATATTGTATGGAATGACCATACAGGCATCGACACCACAGCATTGGAAGTTGCGGCATATTTTGGATTGAACAAGCAGGTACACAATGATGATTGAAGAACTTAAAATCCGCCAATTAACGAATCAGCATCTTATCAGACCCACAGATAAAATGACGGTGCTTCACGATCTTTGCGGTATTCAGGCGCAATTCATGGTAAACGCCATGCACTCGCTGAAAATAAGGTGCTCAGATTATGACGAAGATACCATCAAAAACGGGCTTGTGAAAAACTGGACTGTCAGAGGAACAATTCATGTGTTTGCGGAAGATGATCTCCCCCTATTTATTCATTGTAATAATGGGCAGGATTATCTGTGTAACGATTGGCGCGGATATACATTTTGGAATCAGCGTGATAAATGGGCACTTACACCGGAGCGACAGGCTTATTTTGCTAATGTGATCTTAGAGGCTCTTAATTGCTCAGAGCTGACGAGAGAAGAATTAAAAGAAACCTGCAGGCAAAACGGTATGACCGAACCGGAAGAAAACAGTATGTTTGACCAATGGGGTGGCGGCGTTCGAGAAATGTGCGAACGTGGATTTATAAACTATGTTGTCCAGGAAAAGAAAGCTTTCTGCTTATCTCCTGCGTTTACCCCCATTCCGGAGCAGGAAGCAAAGCTTGAAATGGCTCATCGATACTTTACGCACATGGGTCCTTCCACCATTCATGATGCCATGTACTATTTCCATGCAACCGCTGCACAGGTTAAAGATTGGCTTTCCAAACTGCCTGTATCAACGGCAGAATGTGAAGGTAAGACCTATTATTATATCGACAATAATCAGACTTACGATCAAGAAATTCCAAAATGCCTGTTCCTTGCAGGGTTTGACCAGCTTCTCCTGGCTCACGAAAAAAAGGAAAGCTTGTTTTTAAGCCAGGAAAATATGAGAGCCATATTTAACCTCGCAGGAATTGTAATGCCTGCATTGATGTTCGATGGCGAAGTGATTGGTAAATGGAAAAAGAAGAATAAAAAACTGTCAGTTACGATGTTCAAAACAGTAACACAGCAGGAGAAAAACATCATTGCCGATTTTGCAGGTGCGCTGTGGAACGATATTACATCAATCCGTTTTGATGAATGAACCGTTTCCTGTGGCGTTATACAAAAAGATACTGCCTGGTGATGAGAAATGACAATTAACAAAAACGAATACTTAATTTGTCCTTGTAAAGTTTCATCCATACCATACTGGAAAGCACAGTCTATAACCGTACCCGATGGTATGAGCATTGTACATCAGGACAATTTCAATAAAAAAGAATATCAGCATTACATTGACGAGCCTTATTTCCGCCTGATCCATAATCTGCAAAACCTGCCTGTTCAGGCGCTTCCCCAGGGATATTCGCTTTACAAAGCCGCTTTGAAGGACTTTGCGGAGCATATCAATCGCTGCTATAGCAAAATCGGAGTAACAGAAGCCGACCTGTGAGACTACACAGCCCGCCCTGTGTATGATTCCGCTTTATGGTTGGCAATTCAGGATAATCAGACCAATGAAGTAGCTGCAACAGGAATTGCCGAACTTGACAAAGAGATTGGTGAGGGTGTTTTAGAGTGGATTCAGGTATCGGAACTACATCGCGGACAGGGATTGGGTAAATATGTCGTTTCAGAGTTGTTACGGCGAATGAAAGACAACGCTAAGTTCGCTACTGTATCCGGCCAATGTAATAACCCTGCAAATTCAGAGGTGTTGTATCGCAAATGCGGATTTACCGGCTCTGATGTTTGGCACGTTTTGAGAAAGAGGGAGCTTCATAACCCGGGCTGAACAAAATATAGGCGCTAAACCATTTCTTTCGCCATAAATAAAACGTGTTCACAGTCCGCAAACCCGCTTTTTCGATAGAAGGCGGGTGCCGGGGCATATTTGTTGGCAGAAAGAGTAATCCCTGCCAATCCTTTTTCCGTTACGTATTTTTCGATCTGCCCAATCAGCATGGAACCGTATCCTTTACGCTGTTGTTCCGGTTTTATGAACATTTCCTCCACGAAAATTTCACTGTTATTCCACCATACTTTTTCGTGTGCAAATATGCCGCCCATGATTTCATTTCCCTCTTCTAAAACATAGCCTACAAATTTTTTCATCTCAAAAAAATCCGTCAGGTACTCTGCTGCCGTCTGCTTTGTCCAAATACACTGCCACAGTTCATTATTGTATACACTGCACAAAATCTCGGCGCAGGAAACAATGTCACGAGATTCCATTTTTCGAATATTCATGCTTGTATCCTCCTGTTTTTCCTAACATGCGTTAGAAAATTGCTTTCCGGCAGATGGCGGGAATGCATTTTCAAACACGTTCTAAGCTCTGAATTCCTACTTCCGCAGAATCTTTTCCATGGATTTGCCTTTGGCCAGCTCGTCCACCAGTTTATCCAGGTAGCGGATTTCCTGCATCAGGGGTTCCTGGATCTCCTCCACTCTCACCCCACAGACCACTCCCTTAATCAGCCTTCTGTTCTCGTTTAACTGGGGGGCATTCCGGAAAAAGTCCCCGTAGGAAACCGTCTTTTCCGCCATGCCCTCCAATTCCGCCCGGCTGTAGCCGGTAAGCCAGCAGGTCACCTGGTCAACCTCATCCCTTGTGCGGCCTTTCTTCACCGCTTTGCTCACAAGCAGCTGATAGACCTTGTTGAAATCCATCTGATAGACCTTTTCGTTTGTCATTCTGTCATACCTCCGTCACATTCCCTGTTTTGTTCCCGCTGCCCTTTTCAAACAGATTTCCGGAACCATTCCCATCGGCTTCCAGGCGAAATCCTACTCCCGGGCAGGCCCTTACTCCCGCTCTGTCACTGTCACCCGCACCTGATCTCCGGGCTGCTTCCCGATTTTGGCGCGGATATCCTTCCGCAGGCCCAGGATATAGCAGATGCTCCCGTCCTCATTTTTTACACCCATATTCACAATGCTGCCGTCATAGGGTTCCCCGTCAAAGGCGGCGTGGACTTTCACCCGGCCCCGGCCGAATTCCTTCCGGATATCATAGGGAAATATCACATAAGCGCCGCCTGTGTCCCCGGCGCTGTAAATCAGAGACTCAAATTCATATATTTTTTCACTCATTACCATTTACTCCTGACCCGGACCAACCGGAACCAGACGCTTGCGGGAATATGCCCAATTCCGCCGTTAAGCCTCCGGCATTGCAGCGCCTAAACATGGGATTCCCATCCCTGCCCCATATCCCGCTGCAGCCCCCGGAAGTCCAGATAATCCTCAATAAACTGCTTCCGAAGAAGGCTGAAGGGCACAAACTCATTGTACTTTCCCGGCACCTGCACCTTGTCCGGCAGGGGCAGGCTGTACAAATCAGGCGCAGAATCCAGAATATCCCTGACAATGGACTCCAGTTCCTCCCCGGTGCCGCTGAAAATCACCTCCAGATACAGGCTTGTACTCCAGGGCATCTTGTTGCTGATGCCCCGCTGCAGCAGGAGGAAATGAAGGGTTACAAGCTGCCTGGTGCCCACCCAGGGAAACAGGGCGTATTTCCTGTCGGAAAGGGCGGTCACCAGATTCTCCAGAATGCCGCTGTTTCTGGCAATGTAGCGGACTTCCGTCAGCCGCTCCCGGCAGCGATCGCTCAAATACAGGTAAGGATCATCCTTCTGCATCACGCTCCGAACCTTGCGCACCAGGCGGGTATGCAGGTCAATCTCAAAATCCATGTCCCAGTCCACCGCGGAAATTCCCGGCACCTGCTTTACGAAGAGCACCTTGGATTTCACATTGATATCCACCGTCTCCCAGGACAGGCCCGCCAGGGCAAAGCGGGTACCCACCGGGTAGGGTTTGTCCACCGTGCCGATGGTGCGGTTTTCATCCTTCACCAGTAAATACTCCGGGGACTCGAAAACCGTCAGGAACTTGTGGCTGTTAATGATCTTCTCCCCGGCCCTGCCCACCGTCAGCCCGTTATGCTCCGTGCGCTCCAACTGCTCGATCTCCACCAGATGCAGCAGAAGCTTCTTATAATCTTCCTGGGAAATCTTCCGGAAACACCCCAGGCTTAAAACCGCGCCGGCCAAGGCAGCCGGTGACATCTCCCCGTTGCTTTTCAGGCAGCTCATGGTCTGGTGGTACAGCAGGTTATAAGGATGATGCCTGGGAGGTATGGGTTCGATCCAGTGCTCCCGCAGATACAGCTCCACAATGGCAATGGTCCGGATAAATTCCCAGTTGATGGGACCAAGCACATCGGAGGTATTGATTTTCAGGCTCTCCACAAAAGTAAACAGCAATTGGGGAATCTGGCCCCGCCTGCCGCAGCGCCCCAGTCTCTGGGCAAAACTGGATACATTCAGGGGGGCGCCCACCTGCACCGCCTGGTCCAGGGAGCCGATGTCAATGCCCAGTTCCAGGGTCACGGTGGCGCCGGTGACGATTTTCTCCTCCGCCGACTTCATCTCCTCCTCCGTGTTCTCCCGAAGCAGGGCGGACACATTGCCGTGGTGAACCCGGTATACATCCGGCGCCTTATGTTTTAACGCAATTTCGTGCAGATGCGCCATAATCTGCTCGATTTCCTCCCGGCTGTTGGCGAAAATAATGGTCTTCTTGTCCAAAGTCTGGCGGAACAGGTACTCGTAATGCTCCCTGTCCCCCATATCGCCTCCGGTATCCGTATCCACCACATTCTGGCTACCGTCCCGCTCCACCATGTCCCGTTTGTCCGCATAATTCACAAAGCGCTCCACATGCAGCCTGACCCGCTTCTTTCCCTCGCTGACTATGGGGGCCGCGCACTGCCTGCCGCTTCCTGTGTTCAGCCAGGCCTGGGCCAGGGACACGTCCCCCAGAGTGGCGGACAGGCCGATGCGCCTGGGATTCACCCCGGTAAGCTTTTTCAGCCGCTCCAATACGCACAGCAGCTGCAGCCCCCGGACATCCCGCATGAAATAATGCACTTCATCGATAATCACAAAACGAAGATCCGAAAACATGGACAGGCAGCTCCCCCTGCGGTTGGTCAGCAGGCTTTCCAGAGACTCCGGGGTAATCTGCAGAATGCCCTCCGGATTCTTCATCAGCTTTTCCTTCCTGCCCATGGAAGCGTCTCCATGCCATTTTGTCACCGGGATATTGGAATCCAGAAGCAGCAGCTCCAGGCGCTTGAACTGATCGTTGATCAGGGCCTTCAGGGGAGAGATGTATACCACCCCCACGGAGGCTGCAGGGTGATTGTACAGCTCCGTGAGCACGGGAAGAAACGCGGCCTCCGTCTTGCCGGAAGCCGTGCCCGAGGACAGCAGCAGATTATCGTCGCTGTCGAAAATCACCTGGCAGGCCGCCACCTGGTTGCCGTGAAGCTCCTCCCATTTATTCTGATAGATAAAATCCTGTATAAAAGGCGCAAGCCTGGAGAATGCGTCCATTTTGTACCTCCCCGGGTTTTTGTCTGACTGCCGCTATCCCATGATGCCAGGGCCAAAAACGTAACAGTTCAGACAGAGCGCTGAACTGTTACCCAAAAACTCTTCTGTACCCAACATCATAGCATAAAACCCAAGGGAAATTCAATGGAAAATATCATATGGAACAGAATAAATCCGTCTGCCGTTACCCCACCGCTGTCCTGTAAACGTTTGGGGTAACACTGATAAACCTTATGGGATAAAAATAGATAGAACTGCCCGGCTAAAACCCGCCCCGTCCGGCAGTCAGCCGGATAGGGCGAATTCCCGGGAGAGATCACGGATGCACCGGAGTGGTGAGATCGTCTGTGAACAGATCGAATTCCACGCGCATCATTGGTTTGTTATAGGTGCTTCCGCTTCTGCTTCTCGACTCCGGAATGCGGTTATTGCCGAAATAAATATGCGAGCAGCCGAAATATTTGTAATCCGGATTTATCATGGCTTCATAATGGTCTGTTGAATAGCGGTAGTTGATATAGAAGGTGGTGTGTATATGCTGGTTGCTGCCATTCACGCCGCAATCCACCGTATTCTCGCCTAACCGGGTCATATGGAGCATCTCCATCATGGCATTGACTCTCTCCTCGTTTTCCTCATCTATCAGCCAGTCATGAGCGCCATAGCCTTCGCTGATATCAACCCAGCCCCTGTAGCAGGCGATGGCTGCCAGTTCAGAGTCGAATTCCAGGGGATCAATGCCTACCTCGGCGCGGTACTCGTTGACTTTCTCAAATTCTCTTGCCTGCAAGGAGGTCATTTTTACACAGAGCTGCAGCGGATCGTTTTTGCCCGATGTCCTGACGCCTTTCTGGGAATCCTGGTTCAGCATCCAGTAGAAATAATAGCACTCATAATGATCGCCGAAGGCATGGCGCAGCTCCTTTTTGCAGTTCTCCTGATAGGCAGCCACGTTAAAGGTCTCGTTTCCCTGGCGGCCTTCGTGGATGCCCACGGTCTGGAAATGCTCCAACAGAAGCTCCTCGTCATATTGGTACAGTAACGCGAGAGCCGGGAAGGATTCCATATAAAAATCCGCATCGAACACCAAAGACCAGTCGGCCTCTTCTATGTAGGCATCATACAGCTCGCCGTAGTCCCACTCTACATCATAAGGGTTGTGTCCGTTCTCCACATCCACCACGAAAGAGTCAACGTGGGTGTAGTATGGCTCCTCGACGCCCGCCTGGAGCTCGCCAAGTCCGGCGATGGCATCCATGTCCGGCGAAACAGTCAGGACTTCAGGCTCGGGGCTGGCCTTTGGATTGGCGGCGGGCACAGTCCTGCCGCCTGCAGCCTGGACGGGCATTGCGGCGCCTGCCAACAGGCCCACTGCCAACAGTACAGATACGGGATAAATATACATATTCTTTTTCATGACGGATACCTCCTGAAACTATTTTTAACTTTTGATTTTAAGTTGCCTGCCTTACTGCGAATGGCATACCGCAGTGTGTCTGCTTAGAAATACTGCGCCAGGAACCACAGAATGATGATCACAACAATCCACGTTCCACAACCGCTGCTCTTTTTCCCGCCTGTGCTGTAATGCCGCGTCGGTTTGGACTGGCCGTAATTTCCTGATGTGTAGTTTGTGCTGCTGTACGATGATCTGCTGCTGCCACAGGACGATCCGGATTCTCTTTTCAGATATTCCGGGCGGGTCTGGTAGCCGCACAGCTCACATGTGCAGTTGCATCCGCCTGCACCGGAGGGCCGCAGCAGGCCTGTATTACATTTGGGGCATGTTCCATATGATCTCATACTGATCGTTGTCTCCTTTCTTTTGACAAGCTTCCAGGATTCGGACGGTGATCCGTTCTCCCGTGTTCCTTATGAGAATAGTATAGCAGGCTCTCATCAGTACGTTCGTAATTATTACAGATATATTCTTATATCATTGTACAAGGCACGAATGTATGTATGCATCATGTTGCTGTGAACAACAACATAATGCCTTTGTATTACTCTTCATCCTCAGCAAAATCGTCCTCAAAAGAATATCCCATATCCTCCTCAATAAAATCGTCCTCAAAAGGATATGTCATATCCCCCTCATTTCCGTCATATGAGTATTCTCCTTTAAAGGACTCCCCGTTTTCCCTGTCATAGTGAAAAGAACTCGAAAGATACGCAAATGAGGGAAAGTAATCCAGATTTTCCTTTTTGGCTATCATTTTTGATAGAATCCAAAACCATTTAAACAGGCTGGCTTCCCCATAGCCTTCCGTTTCATAACTCCAGTCAGCGCTTTCCGTATCCGCAAGAATGTCATCGCCGCTTTTCTCCAATGCGCTGCAAATCTTTGTCAGATCATAGCCCTGTTGATATAGGTAGTATTCTCCGCCTTCTTTCAGCAGCCTGACTAAGTTTTTGGGTAAATCGCTTAAACTAGCCGGCGGGTAGCCGATATACACCAAATCCTCCTCGTCCGTCTGCTCCAAATCCTCCATATTCCAGTCGCCGCCGTCAGAGATGATAGACGATATACCCCACACAAGTTTTACAATTTGTTCTGCTTCGTCAATCACTAATCTGTCCCAGCAGCCCAATTTACCGGGTTCCCTTTCTTCTTCACTTAGCCTTGCCGCACACATGATTTCTGTTAATTTTGGGCTTTTAATGCTTATTGTGACATAATTACTGCTGCTGGAATTGGTCACAAAATCTGTTCTGATTTTCATAGGCATCTTTTCCTTTCATCGATCCATTTTTCTATGTTCACTGCTGCAGAAAACAATTTCCGGCATCAGCGGGCAGCCGCCCAGGCATAGCTCCCGTTTTTTACAGTCCGGACATGCGCTGCGCATACGGTTCCGGAAATGTTCAAAGGCTTCGCTGTTCCATGCGTCTTCGATGGTACATGGCCTAAGCGCTACCCCGTACCGCCCCTTCCGGTCAAAGCTGCAGGTTGACATCACCATGTCGGCGCCGATGTAACAGCTAAATCTCCCGCCCTCGCAGGTATCCAGAGACTGGGGCAGGATGTTTCTGCAAAAGCGGATGGCTCCCGGCACATTGCAGCTGTCCATACCTACCCTGAAAGAATGGTCTCTGTCTACCTGTGCAAAAAACCGCTTCACCCTTGGGTCCTCCGGCGCAAGTACATTTTCCCGGGTCCCCTGTCCGGCAGGTTTATGGAGGAGAAAGATAACGGCATTGACGCCCGTGGGAAAATCGTCTCTCTCCAGGCGCTCTATGGCTTCATCAATGCTGTTTTGTCCCAGAACATAATGAATGTTCGTCTTCACTCCCGCATCCAGGAGCATCCGGACGGCGTTGTGTGTATATGTGCTGCGGTACCAGCTCACAGCCACCGCCCCGCAGTATTTCCTGCAGACAGCCGCCAATTCCGGCGTCAGTCCATAGCCGGAGGTGGTAAAGTTGGGAACCAGGCCGTTTTCCCGGCAGATTTGAAGAAGCTCTTCAAACCGCTCGTGCTGGTCCGGGTCACCCCGCCCGCCCAGGGCAAGCTGATTTGTCCTGCCCCGGCACTGCTCCGCAATCCATCGAAAATCGTCTATTGTCATATTTGGCTTTTCCGTCACTGCGCCGTTCTGGTAGCAGCCGATTCCCGCTTTCCGGCACAGCCCTGTTTTCCCATGGATACAATGCCCCATCACCCCCACATCGATGAGATGGGGAAACGATGCCATAAACGGGTCTGCGCCGGTATCGCGGCCGTTTTCGATAATGCCGCTGCGGACATAGACTCCTGTCTCGTCATCGAACAGAGTGATAAAATGGTACTTGGGATCTGTGATTTTACATTTCATCTGTTTATCGTCCCTCTTCCTTTCCTCATTGCAGCATCTATTTACAAGGTATGCGCCCTGCCCCAGTCCCTTTTTCTGCGGCGTTGTCTTCCCCTTGATACGCATGCACCGATTGGGGCATTGAGCGTATTTCTCCGGGGAAATATCCCTTCGGACGGTCGCGTTCCTTACAGAAAATAGTATAGCAGGCTTCTGTCTGCCAATTCGTAATTATTACGGGTATGCCACGCCCTCTGTCGGACACATCAAACGGACTGCCGCACGGTAAATTGTGCGGCAGTCCTCTGATGACCGTTTATGATGCCTTTTTCAGTTGCCCCACCGGCCAGGGATGGTGCGTATTCAATCCTGATAGCCTAAATTCCTGCGATACCACTTAGCCTGATATTCCATGGCGCCCATATAATACAACAGTTCCTCTTTAAGCTCCTTATCGTATATCTGAATGACCCGGTAAGCGCTTTCATTCTCATCCAAAAACCTTTCCGCTAATTCATTCATCAGATACAATGCAACAGGCATTCCCGCTTCCGCCGCGCTCTCCATGTACAAGTCGATACATTCTCTTTTCTGCATAGCCAGATATGTCACCCCTGCCTTGTCTGTCTTCACCTGATAATAGCCGATTTCCCCTTCTTCCAGGATAATCAGATCCTTCACCTTTGTCCGGGTATCTATCATCTCTGACAGCGCATCCGCGTAAAAATTGCAGAAACGGTTCTCGCCCTGACGGAAGACTTTCAGCTCCAGCATATCCAGATATCTCCGGGCAGCCCCGTCCGCCTCGTCATGTATCCGGTTGAGCAGAAACTCTATTGTTATACTCCAGACCGCCAGAATTTACAGTGATGCCTCCGGGAAAATACCTGGCCGGCGGTCTGCAGCCGTGTTGTACTGCAAATTCAATCGGTGAGCAGTATATATTGGTTTTTCAGGGTACAGGAAGCTCCCGCCGGGGATATCTCATGCGATGGCGGTCCGCGTTATGACGCGGGTCCATACAGGATGGCCATCACGATGCCGCGGACGACCTGACCGATGACGAAGCCGCCGCCGAAGCCGTCGGCCACTTCCATACAGATTGCGGCGCCCGGTGCATCCCCGATCCCTGGCAGGGAAAAATCGAAACCCTGTACTGTCTGATTGTGCCTTCCATCGTATCGTCTCCTCCTCTGACATATTTTCATGCCCAATCCATTTCCATCTTATCATATGGCATACATAAATACAACTGATAGTATAATATTTTGCCCGTCTCAATACTCCCTGTCCGCCATTTCCCGGGTATGATTGAAGGAAGCCGCCGCCTCAAGGCTTACTTCCATCTCTTCCACATTGTCGAAAGCCCAGTTAAACGCGTTCCGGATATCGGCAGGCATTTCCATTTCCTCATTCAGGTTCTTCACCACCCGGCGCGGGCTGTCGCACCCGCGTTTGCAGTACCGCTTGAAATCCTCCAAAACCTCCTCGTAGTTTTTCCCCTGTTTTTTGTGGAAGGTAGGATGCAGGCGGAACGCCCCTCCCACATCCCCCAGGAACTGTTCCCGGAATTTTTTATCCAGGCGCAGATAGTCAAAGCAGTAACGGGTCCCTGCCTTCTCATAAGCCTCCTTCAGGGCCTTTCCCACATCCGGCCGCTTCCCCGCCCTCTCATACAGTTCCCTGTAGTTCTCTTTCCCCGCAAGGAAGAAGACACATCCGCTCACTGTGTGTATGGCCAGGGGAATATAGAGATAGGGCGGCCGCTCCCTGTCCTGCTCCAGGCTCTCCCGAAGTTTGTCGGCCTGCTGCGGAGTTACATCCAACACGCAGAATCCCTGGCCTTCCATATGCCAGACCCCGCTGCCCTCCCCGCCCGCCTGTGCCTTCCTGCAGAACTCATAGCCCTCCCGGCTGTCGCAGTACGCCTCGAAGAGCCGCAGGGAAAAGTCCTGCTTCCGAGGCTCCTTTCCGGACTTTCTTGCTCCCTCCTGCCCTCTGGCGGGATATCCGCTGTCCTGCAGCCAGGTCTTGATCTTAATGTGGAGCGCCATCTGCTCCAGACGGGCGGTCAGCCAGGGCAGATAGTCCTCCTTCTCCTCATCCTCCCCGTTTTTCACAGAGATCTCCAGATGCCGCAGCCGTCCGGCAATTTCCGTCCCTCCGGCATCCCGTTCCTCCCGTATCAGCCTCGCAAGCTCAGTCAGCTTCTTTCCCACATTGGCCTTGATGCGGATGTCTTCGCTCTGGCCGGCATCCGGATTCCCTGCAGGTTTCCCGTCCCCCGGCGCCTGCGCCCTCTCCGGGGACTCCCCGTTTCCTGCCTTCCCAGGCTTCACCACGCCCGACTCCAACAGCAGCGTTTCCAACCACAAATGTCCGTCCTGCATGCTGTTATCCTTATAATAGATGTCCCGCTCAGCCAGATACTCCGTCAGCCACAGATAATAGTCCGTGTCCGTGATCAGCCCCGCCATATAACCGGCATCGTTCCGCCAAAGCTCCTCCCAGAAGTCACGGCGTTCCTTCTTGTCCTTTCCCGGCACATCCCTTAGAAGCACATCTTTGGTTTTGTCCTGGTTCCTGGCTCTGGCCCAGTCCGAGTATTCCTCCATTCCCATCACTTTTCCCAACAGCCCCTTGATTCGGGACTCGTCCCGGGGCCGTATGGGTTTCTCCGCCAAAAGCCATGGAAGTTTCTCCCAAAAGTCCCGGCCTTTCCCCGGAGCCTCCTCCAACAGCCTGCTCCATTCCGGATCCTCCCTCACAGCCTCTTCCAACAATTCCCTGATTGGAGACCTGCCCTTCGACTGCTGGTGATTCTTACGGCTATACTCCGAAAGCGACTTGTCAAGGCACTTCAGCAGCCCCGAAACATTCTCCGCCCAAAAAGCCCTGTAGAGGAAAGCCCTCTCACGTTGGTCTTCGCATTTGACCTGGTAATCGTAGATAATATCATTGTAAAAAGTCTCACGGATACTGTTCACTGATTTTTCTTCCATTGCAGCCCCCTCTCACAGCGTTCCGCCTGCCGGCAGGGACCGTCATAGATACGGCTGTACACGTCCAATACCTTATCGGTATCCGCCATAGGGGAGAGTTCCCTATCAAGCAGATACAGATCCACGATCACCTCCAGTTCCTGCGAAAAGTCCCGCAGAACCTCTGGTCCGGCCTTCTCAAAGAGCGCCGCAAACCTCCGGCAGGCTTCCAGATACTCGGCCCTGCATGCAAAGCCTAAGGCAAGCACGGCCAGGTAATCCCTCCGCTCGTACTCCTCTGCCATCCGCTCCAACTCGGCGGCCTCAAATGCGGCTTTGGTTTCGAAATCAGGGAAGGGGTAAGGGTCATCGTCCTCATCATAATCCGCATAGGCATCATAATCGTCATAGGCATCATAATCCGCATAGGCATCATAATCCGCATAGGCATCCCCGTAGTCGTCATCGCCGTCCGGGCCGCCATCGGCTCCCTCCGCAGGGAGAACGGTGTTTTCCCTGTTTTCGCAGCACACAGAGCCGTCCATTCCGTCCTCGCCGCTGCCCTTCTCCGTCTGCACCGCTTTTTCCGCCCGGACTGCCCCTTCCTCCAGAGTCGTGTCTTTGTCCGAAGCCGTTCCTTCGCCCACGCTTATCGCTTTGTCCGGGGCCGTTTCTTCGCCGGAGCTTATCGCTTTGTCCGGGGCTGTTCCTTCTCCCGATTCCGCCGCTTCGTCCCGGGCGATCCCCTCGCCCCTTCCTTTCCGGCAGGAACCCGAATGATGCCTGATGAAGATGCGTTTCATGTTGCCCTCATTGGTCATGGAATTAAGCCTGGTATTCGGCAGCCTCCACCAGGGACTCATAGCGCTGTCGTCGGACTCTCTCTCCGGATCAACAATGGTTTTATAGAGATGGAAGCCGAAGTGTGTGTCATAGCCCTCGTAGAGTTCATTCGTTTTGCTGCCGTCCGGACCGGCCATGACGCACCATCTCCTGGATATCCGCCTGGCCTGTTCCAGAAGGAAAGCAAAATCCGTCCGCTCCTTCGACACGAAGCCGTAAGGATAGGCACGTACATACGCCCCCTCGTACAGACTGCACCGCATGACCAGGTAGAGGTAGAGTCCATACAGCTCCCGCCGCTCCCTAAGATAGGGTTCCGCCAGGCTCTCTCCTGTAGCCGGATCCCTGTCCATATACGTCTGCAGCTTCTCCGCCCAGCCGCCCATGAGTTCTCCCACCAGAACGCAGAGCTTCTCCTGGCTAAAGTTTCCCTTCCCGTCCGTGATCTGCGGCCGGAAGGAGTATCCATGCCCCTTCATATGGCCTGTCAGCCTCTCTGTCACCTCCTGGAGGCACAGCAGATTCTTTTGGTAATTTCCCCAGTTTCCCTCCAATATTCTCATCCTTTTCTTACCTCTCCTCTCCTGAAATCGGGAATATATGTGTGCCCTGTATAAAACAATCCGGCGGATTCCCGCAAGACGTCCCGCTGCATCTTGCGGAATCCTGTATGGGCTGTCACAGTCAGAAGCCGGACCATTCAGCCGGCAGATACGGCTCCACCCACATCGTATACAGATACACCGCCGACGCGTTTATCTCCTCCATGGCATGGGCCATCCGTTCCTCGCAGATGTTCTTCTCCAGAAGCTCCCGGAAATCCCGGAAGGGCGTCTGGGCTGCCAGCGCACGCAGGGACTGGGGGCTGCAGTCATATTCAGGCAAAAATACCTGGCTGCGGACAGCTCTCGGGGCAAGTCCTTCCCTGCCGGGATCCGGCACATCCTCCGGATACGCTCCGGCCAGGGCGAGATAATGCCCATAAGGATCCGGATACCATCCCCCTTCCTCCATCAGCTTCCGTCCCTCCAAACCAGGACAATACTTACCCAGGATCTCCCTGAACTGTCGTGCGCTGTCCGCCTGCGTCCCTCCCTGTTCTTCCAGGCAGCAGCAGAGGGCATCCATGCAGCGGAGGATATGGTCCAGACGGCCAAATTCCTGCTGCGCGGCAATATAGCGCCTTAGGATATCCGCCAGGGCCTCCCCCAGAGGCCATGAGCCGTCGCGGCTCTTCAGGAAGCGCTGTCCGAACAGTCGGAAATCTGTATGGGACGCTCCCGGCATCCCCTCCTCCCCGGAAGCAAATTCCGCCAGGGCATCCAGATACTGTCCCAGGGTCATCCTCATGCAGTGGCAGATATCTTTGTTCTTCCCCCTGCCCTTCGCATGGTCCAGCAGCATCAGCCCCAGCAAAATGACGGCATTGACCGTGCCGGCGCGCCAGAGGAGCTGGCAGGGATTACAGGAGTCCTCCGCAGACAGCACCATTTCCGGCTGATCCCGCATACGGCAGGCGGTATCGTAGATTATCGCCAGCCTGAAGGTCTGACAGAAGCCATGATAAGTATCCACGTCCACAGAGGGATGCTCCCAGAACCTCCCTGTCAGTTCATTCATGGCATCCAAGTCTTCCGCTCCGCAGAAAAAATACCCGGCGGGGATTTCGGAAAATTTCCGCACCATCCGAAGGGCGGCTTCCGGCGAGGATGCCCTTGATTCTGCCGCATATTGAAGCCGCTCCTCCAGTGTCAAAAGATCTCTTTCCTGTTTTTCCATGTTCTCACCTTTCTGCCCGTTATCGGCGGGCTTTCATTTCAATATTTGCTTCTCCCTGCTGCTGAATATGATGCCCGTTCCATCCCCGTCCCGGCGGCAGTCACCGGCCTCATCCTCATACGGGAAATCCTCCGGAAACTCCGAGCCGTATTCCCAGGAACCGGCCCTCTGCATCTTTTTCCTGCTCTCTGCCATCTTAGCATACGCTGAAGAATAATACAACTTACAGCATAGGTAGTAATACAATATATCTTCTCCGGCCGGAAGCCATGGCAGAAGCCGCCGTGATGGAACGGCCCCTTGCCCAGGCGCTTCCGGAATTCCCGATACATCCAAATACGTTATAAACCATCGCTTCCAAATACCGCTTCGCTCTCATCAACAGCCTGCTCGAACGTTTCCATCAGGCTGCGGTAAGCATCATCTCCATTCAGCTCGTACTTTACAGCCTTCCGCGGCTCGCTGCCCCGGGTGAAGAGGAACAGGCTGTCTAAGGGGAGGTTTAATACCGTGGAAACCTGGCAGTTGAACTTTTCCGCAAAATACCTTGCCGTCCGGGTGTCTGTCCCCCCCAGGTACAGGCAATGATCACAGTTATTGATGATGGTCTGGGCCTTTGACTCTCCGTAGAGGCCCTCCAACTGGGAGAGGCTCTGTACGATCAGGCTGACATAAATCTCCCGGGAACGGATCACGGAGATGATCTTGTCGAAATCAGGAATCAAGGTGTTGGTGCTGAAGTCGTCCAGGATCAGGCGCACCGGGATGGGAAGTCGGCTGTCCGGCTGCCTGTCCGCAGCAGCCATAAGATACTGCAGCGCCTGGGTATAGAACAGGTTGATCAGGGCATCCTGGCTGCGGTCGGAGTCGCTGACGGACAGGAACAGAACCGTCTTTCCCCTAAGGAATGCCCCCAGGTCCACCTGACGCTGCATCCGGAACATCCGTTTCATGCCGGAGTAAGACACCGCATCCAGGTGCTGTGCCAGGATCCCCTTGATACTGGCGTCCATCCTGTCCGCCTTTGTATTCTGCTGCACCATCCTGAATTTCCGCGCAAAGGCGCAGTCCGGGTGCGCAATGCATTCCTCCGCCACCACATTGTCCAGATCGGCAGTCCCCATCTTCGTAAGGAAGGTATACGCCTGGTACAGGTCATGCTGCTTCCGGGGCAGCCGGTTCAGGACGAAAAGGAGGATGGCCTCCAGGTACATCTGGGCAGCCATGTCCCAGAAAGGCTCTTTGTGGTTATTGCACGGGCAGATAGCCTGCGCCACCTTCTTGATGTCCTGCTCGTTGTAGTAGTCGCCCTCCCGGTTGGCCTCGCTGTCCCGGCATTTCCGGATATAAGTCAGGGGATTGTAACCCCAGGGAGTGGCGGCCGTGTCGGTAAAGTCCAGGTGCATGACCGTGTAGCCCTGCTTTTCCAGATGTCTGCCGTAGAGCCTGCGCAGGTTCCCCTTGGTGTCGGCCACAATGAGGCTGTCCTGGGTATGGAGGATGTTGGGCACCACATAGCCCCTGGTTTTTCCGCCGCCGGAAGGCCCCACCACCAGGTCGTTGTTGTTAATCCCCGTGACCCAGGTGTCGTTGCTGACAGAGACACCCTTTGCAAGAATACGATTGGATCTGACGTTGTGAAACATGTTTTCTTCTCCCTTCTAAAATTCCTCTGTGGATTTTTCCATTTGATACAGGCTTTCGCCGGTTCCCTCCATGGCCTAACAGCCCTCTGCCAGGCTCGTGATAATATGGTCCGCCAGGCCGAATTCCAAGGCCTCCTCCGCCCGGAAATAGCTGTCCGTGGCGGTTTTGGCCAGAACCTCCTCCAGGCTTTTGCCGGAGTGTTCCGAGATGACCCTGGCAATAATCTGCCGGGTCTCCATCAGGTCATCGCTGACCGCTTTCAGTTTCAGGGCGCTGCCGCCGGTCCGGACGATCAGCGGGTCATGGATCATGATGCGGCTGTGGGGCAGCATGTCCCGCCTGCTCCCTGATACAAAAAGCAGCGCCGCCATGGAAGCCGCCAGCCCCACACAGACCGTGCGGATGGGGCAGCTCACCGCCTGCATCACGTCGTAGAGAGCCATGCCGCTGTCTACGCTGCCGCCGGGGCTGTTGATAAAAAGGGTGATCTGTCCCTCCGGGTCCTGCCGCTGCAGGTAGCGCAGCTGGCGGACCAGAGCGTTTACCGAGGCTGCGTCCACTTCTCCCACCAGCTCCACCTCCCGGTGGGACAGCATCTCATCCTGGATGGGAATGAGATCGTAGCCGTGGGATGATTCCCTGATGATTCTTGCTTCGTTTGAAATGTACATAAAGCTGTTTCCTCCTATATATATAGTCCTGCGCGGCGGCAGTGCGCCTTTGCGACTTTACCGTTCAGCCATTAATACTTGACACTTCCGCGGCTGTAATACCATTCTATCAGGTGCCGATTCCGGCATTTGTAAAAATTACGATATAACCAAATATAGCATACAGCATAGAAAAATAATGCCTTGCGCACATTACACAAAATCTCATCTTTTAGTATGATTGGGATATACTATAAGCATTGGAGGGATTCTATGGTGCGGCGGACATTGGGCAGGCGTATCCGGGAAGAACGTCTGAAACTGAATCTTACACAGGAGAAGTTAGCGGAAGAGGTAAACCTCTCCATGGCATATATCGGGCAGATTGAACGCGGGGAGCGCAGTCTGACCCTGGATAATCTGGTGGCGGTGGCCAACCGGTTAGGCGTTACAGTGGATTACCTGCTTTCTGATTCCGTTAATCCGGATGAGGATGCGGAATATTTGATTTTACGTCAGCTGCTGGCCGGCAGGACAAAGTCACAGAGAGCGTTGGCAGTCAACATGGTGAAGCTTATGTTTGGCTATCTGGATGAAAATTCCTGCCAGGACGGAAAAGGGGAAAATTAAATTTCCGCCTGGAAATGCAGGAAAATCAATTCACAAATCCTCATGGGGCATAGAGGCGCATTTCAGGAGAAAGCGGATTCCTTCCATAAACCCTCTGTTGAACAGCTCTTTTCCCAATTCGTCATAAAAATGATTCAGTTCTTCCTCTATCCGCAGATACTCCTCACCGGAGATATTGGCTGCCAACTCTGCGTACAGATGCTTTTCCCGCAGTTCCAGTTCCGGCGATTTTCCCGCAACCCTGCGGATATATATGGCGTCTGTAAAATACCGTTCCATGTCACATTCCTCCTCGTCTGATCTGATTGGTATGCCGGCAGGCGGCGTCACGAAGCAGGGGCATAAGGGTTTGGTTCATTTCTGATGCCCGATATTTATTATAGCAGGCCCGGACTATGTATTCGTAATTTTTACGAATTTCTATTGTTTACGTATTTGTTCCGAAAGTGTGTCAATTGCACAGCTCCCGGCTTGTGTCTTTCTTCAGACTAAAGACAGGAACCATTCGTTATACGGAAACGAAACCCTGCACTTTCGGGATATTTTTTCAAAAAAATAAGGTTAGACCCCCTGTAACAGAATCTAACCTCATCCTTAACTGACTGACATTGCCCGTAAAAAGCAGCCTGACTGCCGCAGCCGTTCAGACAGTACGCTGGACCGTTATGTTGTATTTCCCTTTCTAAGAGCCACGGGAACAAATATGGGTACGGGAAGCATGCCCGGGAAAAACGTCCTAATAATAAAACACTTCCTGTATGCTGTTGTAGCCCGCAATCCCATCCTCTTTTAAACCGATCTTTTTCTGCAGGGCAAACGTTTCCCGTCTTGCCGCCTGCCCGTACAGACCGTCCTCTGCCTGTCTGTGACCGAGAATCTCATTGCATCTGCCCTGCCACCATTTCACCACATGACCGGCGGAACCCACGATGTATTTCTGGCCGGATTTCTGCGCCTTCAGCACAATCTGCCTGCGGACATACTGTGTCTTCGGGCCGTCTATACCGTCCACTGTCAGCTCGTTTCCGTTTTCGTCCCGAATGCCGTCAGCCCTGGCAGCTGCCTGAAAATTGCGGATATTGATGTTCTGCTTCTCCTCCCGGGGCACCCTGTCCATGGACTTGTCGAAATCCGCATAAAACCTGTTCAAATCCACATTTCCCTGCACGCCGGGCACCCTGCCGCCTGAGGTATACTGCCAGATATCCGCAGCCTCCCGCTCCTCCTCCGAAAGCGCGGTCTTATACCTGGCATACCAGATATAAACCTTCCCCACGGCAGCTTCAATCCGCCCCGGATCAAAATAGTTCCGCAGATAGTCGCGGTTTCCGTAAAGAACCGGAAGATACCCCGCGTCCCGCACATGGGTCAAAAACGCAATCGCCATGTCCGTAGCCAGTTGTTTCGTGATATCCACCCCGTTCTTTCTGGCGTAATTCACACTGTCATACTCAAAATCAAAGGCAATGGGACAGTTTTTCCAGTATTTTCCCGCCTGGGCAACCGCGTATCCCGCCTCCGCAGCAGCCATTTCCGCTGTATAGGCATAGGAAAACCAATACAGCACCACAGACATGCCCAGATGGTAGCAGGCATCCGCATTGGCCGCATATTGCTGATCCACATTATTCCGGCCGTATCCCATCCGCAGCCCTGCCATTCTGTACCCTGCATTCCGTATCCGCTTCATGTCCACGATCCCCTGATGGGCGGACAGATCCGGTCCTTCCCCTGTAATATACCTGTTCATTATTTCCTCATTCCATTCCCTGCCGCAATGCGGCTCCTTCTGAACAGTGTATGCATGGAGAGACCGTCCGCATTCCTTCACCCCGGCGCTTTACATCCATGATTACGAGTGTATTACCATAGCCCGGGAAGGAACGGCAGAATTTCCCAATAACTACGCCCTGCTCAACAAACTGATGTACGCTCTCTTCTACCTTAATAACGTCTGCCGAATTCTTTGAGAACCCAGGTCTTGCCCACCTGACGCACGCCCTTTAAGATCAGAGGTTTACGGTAAGGTAAATTCTTCCAATCCAACAACTCATTCAAAATCAACCGCTCCATAAGCACTCCTTCACACCTTTATTTAGGTTTACGTGTATAATAATCACATTTTTAATATACCAAATGCGTGGAAAATACAACCGGAATGCCCAGACTCCTGTATCAAACAGGAAAATGAGGAACAAAAGCAAAGACAAACGTAAAGATTTCCAACAATCTATAGCCATACCCACCTGATTATGATACAATTTAGGAAGTCAGCATCCCGAGGGGGCAGCCCCCTTCGGCAAAGCAGGCATCCTGATCCATTACAAGGCTCTTTCCGGGGTTCTTGTAATGTTTCACACCATTATTATACCAGGAGGTAGTCAAATGTTAGAAGATCACATCTCGGACAAAAAATCCCTCTTCTCCACCGGTGTACATACCGAATTGAGGGAACAGAAAAGCCGCAGCCGGCAGGTTGCCATGATTCAGGGCAATCTTACCGGCAATGCCAGGATGGAAAGCTCCGGCACAAGCGCCAGAGTCTATCAGAACGGCGTATACGGTTTTTCGTCCATAGCGGAATGCTCAGGCGACGCCGCTGAAACCGTACTGAAGGCGGCCACGGAAAACGCCGGGTTCATGGACCGCCATGTGGGCCGGGGAAAGGACCCTCTGCCCGTCATTCCCTGCAGCCCCATTCCCCAGGGCAGCAGCATCCAGGACACCGAGCAGAAACACTATGTAGAATTTGCCAAAGCCCTGGACGGATACATCACGGAAAAATACCCGGGACTTTCCAGTCGTTCCGTTATTGCCACGGAAGATTCCCTGGAAAAAATCATCTGCACCTCAGACGGCTGCAGCGGCCATATCTGCGCGCCCAGAAGTTACATCTATGTCTTCCTGAACACGGAAACCGCTTCCGGCACTCCCATCGAACTGTTCAAATCCATTGGCGGAACCGGGATTTTCACCGAGAATTTCACTGATCCCGCGCTGCTCTATCCCGAAATCGACAAGCTCTATGAACAGATCATGCGGAAACGGGAAGGCGTTTATACCGAGGCCGGCTACAAAACCGTAGTCTTGAGCGGATTTATGTCCGGCATGCTGGCCCATGAGGCCGTAGGCCATACGGTGGAAGCCGATCTGGTGCTGGGCGGTTCCGTGGCCGGCCCGGCGCTGAACAAATGTGTGGCTTCCGAACTGGTAAACCTGGTGGATTACGCCCACACCGCCTTCGGCAGGCCTGTGCCTCTGCCCGTCTATCTGGACGACGAGGGAACCCCTGCGGAGGACGCAGTGCTCATCCGGGACGGCATTTTGACAGGCTACATGCACAGCCGGGAAAGCGCTCAGCATTTCGGCGCCAAACCCCAGGGAAATGCCCGGGCCTGGAGCTTCTCCGACGAACCCCTGATCCGCATGCGGAATACTGCCGTGCTTCCGGGCAGAGATAAACTGGAGGACATTATCGCTTCCGTGGACGACGGCTATTATCTGATCACCAGTACCAACGGTCAGGCCGACACCACCGGCGAGTTCATGTTCGGCGTCAATATGGGCTATGAGATCAAGAACGGAAAACTGGGCCGTGCGCTTCTGGACACCACCATCTCCGGCGTGGCCTTCAATATGCTGAAAACCGTGGATATGGTGTCGGATACCGTGGAATGGACAAGCTCCGGATTCTGCGGGAAGAAACAACCCATGCCCGTGGGAATGGGCGGCCCTGCCATTCGCTGCAAAGTTATGATAGGAGGACGTTAAACATGACAGACATAAAAAGAATTGCCGAAAAGACAAAGCAGCTGCTGACGGATGCCGGCGCCCAGAAGGCCCAGTACACCGTAACGGAGAAGGAAAAACACGAATTTAACGTGGACGGAGGGGAATTTTCCCTGTTCCGCACCCTGTTTGACCGCAGCCTTTCCCTCACCGCCTATAAGGACCAGAAGAAAGGCTCCGCCTTTACCAACCAGTTTGACGACGCGGCCATAGAAGGCGCTGTGGCAGACTGTATCAAATCCGCGGAATCTGGCGTTGCGGACGAAGCCTTTGACATTGCCCCCGGACAGGAGAACCGGGTCTTCCGGGACGGCGCTTACGAGCCGGATATTGATCTGTTCTTTGAACGCGCCAGGGAGCTGATGGCCGATATCCGGAAAAAGCATCCCAAAATTCTCATGGAGCAGATGATCGTAACCCATGACAAAATACATTCGATTTACCAGAATACCAACGGCACGGAATTTGAAGTCTATGAAGGAGCCTATTCCGTTTCCCTGATGTATTCTGCCCATGAGGGAGAAACTACCACCTCCTTCTTCGGCAGCGATATCTACACGGATAAACTGGACCGCCCTTTTATTGAACTGGGATCTCTGGAAAAGGATTTAAGCGACACCGAAGCCCAGCTGTCCACCATTCCCATGGAAGGCAAGTTTGAGGGCGTCATTGTGCTCACTCCCGGCAGCCTGGGAGAATTCCTCGGCAGCATCATCTCCAATTTTGCCTCGGACAATGTCATTCTGGAAAAAACCAGTATCTGGCTTGAAAAACTGGACAGACAGGTGGCGGACGAACGGCTCACCATTTCCATGTGTCCCGGGGATTCCCGCATCGTGTGCGGGCAGAGGTATACTCAGGACGGCTTCCTGGCAGAAGATTATG
The DNA here is from genome assembly GCA_910586775.1 of uncultured Acetatifactor sp. Lineage (GTDB taxonomy): Bacteria > Bacillota > Clostridia > Lachnospirales > Lachnospiraceae > Acetatifactor. Next base: position 29,789 of record CAJUJN010000051.1, read on the forward strand.
ACCTGATCAAAAACGGGGTGCTGAAATCCTTCCTGCTCTCCCTGTATGTGGCAAACAAATCCGGCTTTGCCCCGGCCAGGAATACCTCCTTCTCCGTCATCATAGAGAATGGGGACACTTCCTGCGAAGATATGATCAGGCAGATCAAAAAAGGCCTTATCATCGGCAGATTCTCCGGCGGACAGCCCGGCATCAACGGTGAATTCTCCGGTGTGGCAAAGAACAGCTTCCTGGTAGAAGACGGCCGGATCAGAGGCGCCGTCAGCGAGACCATGATCAACGGTAATCTGGCGGATCTGCTGAACAATCTGGTGGCCATCTCCAGCGAAACAGTAGCCAACGGCAATACCGTTCTGCCCTACATGGCTTTTGACAAGGTTGTGATTTCCGGGAAACAATGAAATCCCGGCTATACAAATTTCCCATAGTCATGAATAACCTTTAAATATCATACAGGATATGACGTTTTTCCGTCAGGAAAACACCATATCCTGTATTTGTGTTCGTTTTTATGTTCCGTCACTCCCCCAAAGAACCGTAATCCATCTGGGCTAAAATCCTCGAATACAGCCGCATAAATTCATCTTTGCCATAAGCGTTATTGTTGTGTAAATCTGATATCTGCGCTATCCGAAACCCGGAAAATGCGGCGGGAATACGGCTGCCTGAAAGTTTTATGTTGCTCACTGTCAACGCCGTATTTCCCCGGATCGCCCAAATTTTATTATTTTTTTCGTTTTCTGATAATGTGAATTACAATGACCGCAACTACAATTAACGCAATCCCTCCAAATAAAGGAAGCCATGTGT
>CAJUJN010000052.1 GCA_910586775.1 uncultured Acetatifactor sp.
ATTATAATAGAAATTACCATTAAAAATACTGTTTTCATAAATGCAGTCTTCATATATATTTAAGTAGGTGGAACTTTGGTTTAAATGAATATTTCTAAAAGTACATTTTCTAAAACGACTACCACTTAAAGCAATATGATCAAATTTACAGTCAATGAATGTACATTGCTCAAAATCACAATTTCTCATTGTTGACAGCGAAAAATCTACTTCTTCAAAGATCGAATTAGAAGCAGTCAGAGAACAGCAATCTGTACGACTCCAATCTCCGTTGATAAACTCGCAATGAATGAGGATTGTACCATCAAAATCAGATAAATTGAAAATAACATTTTCCAAGATACTATTTTGAATTGTACAGCCAATAACATTAATTTCAGCCAAATTTAACTTCTTTACACGTTCTTCATTAATATACTTATAGCTTAATGTTTCGTTAGGAGATGTATTTATAAAATAAGTTGTCTTTTGCATTTAAATTTCCCTCTTTCTATCGATAATCCCCAATTATCCTTTGTACCGACCGGCAAAGTACCCAACACCCGATAATCAGGAATTATCCTTCATTAATATCGTCATTAGGAACTGTCGCAAAATAATTTGTATATTTAAAAAATCCATGTTAATATATGCCGTGGTACAGAGAACTGTAAATGAATATGACTCTGAGTATGCAAAAAACAAACTGGGAAATAAACTGTGCCAGGACAGACAGTCATAATTTTTTCTGGATATCCTTCAGAAAATTGATTTTATAAAATCCAATAATATTTCAGAAGATATTAAAATAAATATGAGCAGAAGGACAGGACTGTATTTTCGTTACAAAAATGTATTTTTAGACAGAACGGACTTTTCGCGTTTATGCAGTTTTTCCTGGAGCATAGAATTCAGCTTATAGTTTCAGTAATCCGGGTCACATTGATGATGGAAGGCAATTTAACCCCTGGAGGTGTAGCAGTGGCAACTACAGTGTCCTCTGTCTTCCTGTTTTTTTCACTGTCTCAGCTGATTGGACTTATAAAGGAGGCAGGCAGCTCGCAGGAGATTGTTAATAATATCATGCAAAATAGCACTTACGGAAAAAGACCATGCTGCCATCGCGCTCAGATGCCGCCTGATTTTTTATTCGCTCAGAACAGGAAGAATGTAGAACTAAATTCCAAGGAACGTCAGGCAGGCTCTCTGCATATCTTTATAGAAAGGTATGCGGAGGGGCTTTTTTATGGCTTTGGTGGCAATCGATGCCGGACACGGAGGCGCAAATCCTGGCGCGGTGTACAATGGCAGGCAGGAGAAGAGAGATGTACTTGCACTGGCCCTGGCAGTGGGACGGATTCTGGAGCAGAACGGAGTAGAGGTATACTACACCAGAACAACCGATATCTATGAATCTCCCACGCAGAAAGCAGAAGAGGGGAATGCCGTAAATGCGGATTATTTTGTGTCCATACATCGTAATTCGGGCACATATCCGAATCAATATGCAGGGGTAGAGACGCTTGTATACAATCACTATGGAGAAGCTGCCCGGCTTGCCAACAATATCAACGTCCGCCTGGAACAGAGCGGATTCGAGAATCTGGGGGTCAATGAGAGGAAGGACCTGGTAGTGCTGAACCGCACCGATATGCCGGCGGTGCTGGTGGAGGTGGGATTTATCAATTCGGATGCGGATAATCAGCTTCTGGATGAACATTTTCATGATGTGGCCTGGGCAATTGCGGAGGGAATTCTGGCAACGGTATGGAGTGCGTAAGCCTGATTCTGCCGTTTGGCGGGACAGGGCATTACCGGCATTGCCAGCTGATTCAGAGGCTTCCGGAAATTTCAGGTCTGTGCGGCCTGGCGGGGAATTTGGAGTGCTGTCACCCTCGCAGTAATTGCGTGTCCGGAAGCCACGCGGCATGGAGGGAAAGGGAGCCTGGGCAGAGGCACCGAAACGATAAAATGACAGGACAGGAAGAAGGATGGGGAGGCCGGAAAAGTTTGTGAAGGACAGAACAGGAATTATGCTGATACTGGCAGGAGCGCTCCTGATTTTCTGGAATATATGCAGCCCTTCCGGGGGAGCCGCAGCCAATGGGCAGGAGACCCGGACCGAGGGGACTGTATACAGCCGGGAGAGTGTGGCGGAACAGCTGCCGCAGGAGAAGCAAATGGCAGAAGCAAGAAACGCGTGGCAGGAAGCCGGATGCCTTCAGCTTGCCGGAAGCTCATCCATGGAGAAATACGCCGGTGCCCTTGCCGAAAGCTTCATGGAAATGTATCCGGACGTGGCCGTCACCCTCCAGTTTACGGGCTCAAGCGCAGGCATTGCGGCCGTTACAGGCGGCAGTGCGGATATCGGGATGTCCTCCAGATATTTGAAAGAGAAAGAAAAAGCGGCGGGAGCAGTGGAAAACATTGTGGGATTCGACGGCATTGCCATATGTGCCAATTCCGCTAACGGAGTCAGCGGGCTTACCGGCGAACAGCTTTCCCGGCTTTACACCGGAGAAATCAGGAACTGGTCGGAGTTGGGAGGCAGTGATTTTCCCGTTGTGCTCATAGGAAGGGAGGCCGGTTCCGGAACCAGGAATGCCTTTGAGGAACAGCTGGGTCTGGCAGACCAGTGTACATATGCCAACGAACTGGACAGCACAGGTGCGGTTATGGCAAGGATTGCGGTCACGCCCGGCGCGGTGGGATATGCCTCCCTGGAAGCGGCGGACAGGATTGGCGGCCTGACAGAGGCGGAAGGCGGAGGCGCAGACGGCATGGCAGAGAGCGGAGCCGAAACTGCCCTTATAGTTCTTTCACTGGACGGAGCGGAACCATCCATGGCGAATATCAGAAACGGCAGCTATCCTTTGTACAGACCATTTATAATGGTTACAAGAGGAGAGGCGGACAACGGAAATGAGTTGGTACGTGCGTGGTTTGCCTATGTGCGAAGCGTGGAAGGAGAAAGCATTGCGGAGGGCATGAAGATTGTTACGGAGCCATAAGCATAGCCGGGCCGGAAATACAGGGAGGAACACAGGAAGGAGGGACGGCCTTGAATTTTGAAAAGAGAAGAAAAGCGGCGGAAGCGGCGGCACGGATTTTTTTCTTCATCTGTGCTGCGCTTACCGTTTTAGCAGTAGCGGCTGTCATATTTTATATGATATGCATGGGCCTGCCGGCACTCAGGCAGTTGGGGCTGAAAGAAGTTTTCTTTGGTACCCGTTGGAGACCGACTGCTGCGGAGCCGGAGTTTGGTATCTTTTATATTATACTCACCTCTCTGCTTGGCACTGTCCTGGCGGCGGCCGTGGGGGTTCCGCTGGGGATTTTCACTGCCGTGTATCTGGCAGAACTGGCGGGCAGAAAACGGGCAAAGCTGGTCAGGGCAGCCGTGGAGGCGTTGGCGGGGATTCCTTCCGTGATATACGGCCTGTTGGGAATCTATATCTTAAATCCCGTGATTTATCGGTTGGAGCGGAAGCTGTTTGCCGATTCGGAGAGCCATACCTTTACAGGCGGAGCGAACCTGATTTCCGCGGTCATTGTCCTGGCAATCATGATGCTGCCTACGGTGATACATATCAGTGAGACCTCTATCCGCGCAGTTCGTCCCGGCATTCGGGAGGCATCTCTGGCGCTGGGAGCGGATAAGGTACAGACGATTTTCCGTTCCGTTTTACCGGCAGCAGGGCCCGGTATTCTGACTGCGGTGATACTGGGAGTGGGCAGAGCGGCGGGAGAGGCCATGGCCATCACTCTGGTATCCGGGGGAAGCGTCAACGCGCCTTTTCCCTTTCAGTCCGTGCGCTTCCTCACCACGGCCATTGTCGGCGAGATGGGTTATGCCCAGGGGCTTCACAGGCAGATGCTGTTTACCATCGGGCTGATTCTGTTGGGATTTATTCTGTTGGTAAACGGGACAGCGAGCTGGATTCTGGGAAAGGGGGCGAAAGTCTATGGCACAGATAAGACGGGATAAGAGATTTTTGTGCCGGAAGGAAATGCATCCGGGCACCTTATTCCTGTTGGCGGCAGTGTACGGAGCAGCCTCTTTTTCCGTGGCTTTGCTGCTGGGGATTGTGGGATATGTGTTTTTCAGGGGATTCCGTGAACTGAGCATCCGGTTCTTTACGTCAGTCACCAGCTCGCTGAAGGGAACTGTGGGGATTGCCGGAAATATGATGAATACGCTGTATATGATCATCCTGACACTTGCCGTGGCAATTCCCACGGGCGTGGGGGCGGCCATTTATCTGAATGAATATGCGGGAAAGGGCAGGTTGGTGCGGGCGGTTTCTTTTGCCGTGAATATTCTGGCGGGGATTCCCTCTGTTATTTTCGGGCTTTTCGGGATGGTGCTTTTCGGGAATGTGATGGGGCTTGGATACTCTTTGCTGACAGGGGCGCTGACACTTGTTCTGATGACGCTGCCCCTGATCGTGGAAAATACGCAGGCAGCGCTGCAGGCAGTCCCCGAGGGCTACAGACAGGGGGCGTTGGGAATGGGGGCCGGAAAATGGGAGCTGATCAGGACGATTCTCCTGCCATCGGCAAAAAGCGGCATTCTGTCAGGAATCATATTGTCTGTAGGGCGGATTGTGGGAGAGTCGGCGGCGTTGCTGTTCACTGCGGGAAGCGCCAGGATTCTGCCGCATCTGGGGCGGGGATTCCGGGAAAATGCAGCGATGCTGGGGAATAAAATCCTCGAGCCGGGGGGAACGCTTACCGTCGAACTGTATCTGCAGATGCAGAATGGAGAGTACGGGGCGGCATTTGGCATTGGCTGTGTGTTGATTCTGCTGACTTTTCTGATGAACTTTCTGATGAAGCTGATTTCCCGAACCGGGGACGGGCAGGATGAGGTTTTCCATGGAAAATAGAAGCGCAGGAAGAGATGCAGTAAAAATGTCAGCCGAAAATCTGAATCTGTGGTATAGTGAAAAACAGGCGCTGAGAGAGATTAGCCTGGATATTCGAAGAAATACGGTGACGGCTCTCATCGGCCCCAGCGGATGCGGGAAATCCACTTTTCTGCGCTGCCTCAACCGCATGAACGATCTGTCAGGAAATGTGCGGATAGAAGGCAGAGTATTGTTGGACGGGGAAGATATCTATGGCAGAAGGGTGGATGCCACACTGCTGCGAAAGCGGGTGGGTATGGTATTCCAGCAGCCAAATCCTTTTCCCATGAGCATTTACGATAATGTGGCCTACGGACCCAGGCTGTACGGAACCAAGGAGCGGCGGCAGCTGCAGCAGATTGTGGAGAAAGCGCTGCAAGGGGCAGCCATTTTCGATGAAGTAAAAGATATGCTGAAAAAATCCGCCCTCGGCCTCTCCGGGGGACAGCAGCAGCGGCTCTGCATCGCCAGGGCGTTGGCGGCGGAGCCGGAAGTATTGCTGATGGATGAGCCCACCTCTGCACTGGACCCTGTCTCCACACTGAAGATAGAAGCGCTCATTCGGGAACTGAAAAATAACTACACCATTGTCATCGTAACGCATAATATGCAGCAGGCAGCCAGAATATCTGACGATGCCGCCTTTTTTCTGTCAGGAGAGCTGGTGGAGCACGGCAGGGCGGATGCGGTTTTCTGCCGACCGAAAGACAGGCGGACAGAGCAGTACATTACAGGGAGATTCGGATAAGGCGAGACTGAAACAGGAGAACAGCAATAAATATAAATAAAAACACAAGTGAGGGTAATGCCTTTTTCGCAGAAATGATGTATTATAGAAAAAGGGAGAGTACCGCGCGAAGAAAGGACAGGTGCAGGCCGGAATCAGAACCCGGCAGTCTGAGCGTCGGGAATAAGACAGGGAGGCTGACGGATGGCACACGGAAGAAAAGGAATACATACGAAAAAAAGGGAAAACAGAGATAAGCGGACGGACTCGGTGCCCGCAGCGGCATGCAGGTTTTTAAGAGGGTTCCTGGATTATGGCATTTGTCTCTATTTCATACTGATACTGGCGGCAATGCCTTTCTACTGCCAGGATGGCTATAGCCATATCGGTACAGACAAGGCTGTTTTTTTCTGTAAGGTCAGCACAGGGGTTATGTGTACACTGTTGCCGGTTGCAGCGGTATATCTGGCGATACAGGCGGCAGTGCTTCGGAAGGGAGGTAAGGTGTGGAAGCTTTCGGGCATATTCCGGAATCGAACGGATTTTTTTGCGGTTTTGTACGGAGCCGCGCTGGTGATTTCCTATCTTTGCTCCCGGCATAAGGAAGTTGCCTTATGGGGGGCTAAGCGGTGGTATATGGGCTTCTGGCCCCAGATGTTTCTGATATTGATTTATTTCCTGGTATCCGTATTCTGGAAACCGAGGAAATGGATGTTCGGCCTGATGATGGCGGTGGCAGCAGTGGTGTTTGTATTGGGATACCTGAATCGCTTCAGCGTGTATCCGATTCAGATGAAGCTGCAGAATCCTCAGTTTATCTCCACCATCGGGAATATAAACTGGTACTGCGGGTATGTGGTGCCGGTTCTTCTGGCAGGCGTGGGACTGCTGTGGCTCAATGAGGGCGGGGCCGGCGGAAAAAAGAAGATTTCGGATAAATTCCGGGGGAAATTGCCGGCTGCGGCCTGTGCCGTTTACATACTGGCAGGATTTGGCACTTTGATAACACAGGGAAGCGACAGCGGAATCGTGGCGCTGGCGGTGGTGCTGCTGGTGATGTTCTGGCTGTCTGCCGAGGCCGGTGACAGGATGCTTTCCTTTTTTCGAATCATGCTTCTGCTGTGCGGAGCCTGCATGGCAACCGCTGTAATCTGGAAAGCGGTACCGGAACGAATGAATTACAGAAGCGGCGGAATGGATATGCTGCTGTCTGTCCGGGTACTGGTTCCTATGACGGTCGTGTCGCTTTTTTTCTTCCTGTGGGTGTATGGAAAGCAGAAAAAAGGAACATATTGTGGAAGGAGAATGCAATATCTGGCGCTGGGGACAGCCGCCGCTGCCGCGGCAGGCGTTGTGCTTCTGCTGACCATGGCAGCAGTGAATACGCTCCGGCCGGGCAGTCTGGGGGCGCTGTCTTCCAATCCGTTCTTTACCTTTTCGGATTCCTGGGGCAGCAACCGGGGGGCTACCTGGAAGGCGGGATGGATGTGCTTTACGGAACAGGATATTCTGCACAAATTTACAGGTGTGGGGCCGGACTCCATGTGGGAAGAGATTCGAACCCGGGGCAGTGAGGGGCTGCGGGAGATGATAAACAGGAACTTCGGGAATCTTAACCTTGTCAATGCCCATAACGAATGGCTGACGATTCTGGTGAATACGGGGCTTCTGGGGCTGACCGGCTTTGCGGGCATGATGGTTACGGGAATCGCAGGCTTTCTCAGGGAGGGGAGAAAGAATCCCTTCGCCTGTGTCTGCGGCCTGTCCCTGCTGGGGTATACGGTGAATAATATATTCAGCTTCCAGCAGGCCATGGGAGTGGCTGTTCTATTTGCCATTTTCGGCATGGGGAGGGCTTTTCAGAAGACGGAAAAAGGAAATCAGCCGTAACACAGAGGCGGTGTTCATGGATACGGTACGGACAAAACGGCAGAAAAGGGGAAAATAATTTGTGAAAAGGTGGCAGATATGTACAGGCTTATCATCGCGGATGATGAAAAGAGGATTCGGCAGGGGCTTAACAACATTGTGGACTGGGAAAGCCTTGGATTCGAGGTGACGGAACTGTTTTCGGACGGACAGGATGTGATTGAGTATCTGGATTATATGATACCGGATGTCATTCTGACAGATATCAAGATGAATCATGTGTCCGGGCTGGATGTGGCAAAATATGTTTTCGAGCATCATCTTCCCTGTCGTGTAGTGCTTGTCAGCGGTTATCAGGAGTTTGAACTGGCGGTACAGGGATTGAAGTACGGCGCGGAGGACTACCTGCTGAAGCCTACAGATGTGGACAAGCTGGAGGAAACATTCCGGAAGATTAAAAGGGAACTGGACGAGGCCAGGGAAAAGCTGAGGAAATCCCGGGCGGACAAGGAGCGGATGGAGGAGGCGATTCCCCTGCTTGAGGAACGCTTTTTCGGCGATCTTGTCATGGGCGTGGTGGAGAGTGAGGGCTACATCCGAAACTGTATGGGTATCCTGTATCCCAGGATGGATGTGGAGGACAGCAGGTGTTTTGTGGCGGACATTTATATAGAAGATTATGAGAATTTCATGCAGAATGTATGGGAATACAGCTACGACCAGTTTGAAGTCAACCTGGGGAATTTTCTGCGCATTTATAAAAAGGGCTACAGCTTCCATATTGTATACAAGGCGGATAATCTGATAGAGATTATGGGGATTCAGGTAGAAGAACTGCCGGAGGGGACGGATTGCCGGCAGGTGATGTCGGAGCTGATAGAGGAGATGGAGAAATATTTTCAGTTTCGGGCAGAGTTTAAAATCAGGTGTGAGTACGGGAGCATTCTGCAGATCGGACAGCTGCAGGAAACTTTCTGGAAAGCGGAGGGGGACGAGCAGGTTCTGAACCAGTATGTTCAGGAGCAGAAGAAACTGGTGATGTCCAACATCAGTGTGGGAAATATCGTCACAGCCCAGAAGCTGTTTCACAATATTCTGCAGGAACTGGGGAGTCTTCCGGCGGTGAAGCGCAATAACATAGTGATAGACATTCTGTCCACCATGAATACGGTGATAGGCGAAATCAATGAGCAGATGGCTAAATCGCTGGCTCCGCACTTTAATTATACGGTGATTTCTTCCGCGGTGAAGACGGAGGAAGTCCGGCAGTATACGGACCGGATATTTGACAGGATTCGCCTGGCAGATGAGAAAAAGGAGTATTATGATTCCGGCTCCATGGTGGCAAAAGCAAAGAATTATATCAGAGACAATATTTACAAAGATATCTCCCAGGAGGAAACGGCCAACTATCTCTATATCTGCCCCTCTTACCTGAGCAGGATGTTCAAGAAACAGACAGGGGAGAGCTTTCTGCAGTATGTGACCAGAGTAAAAATGGAAAAAGCCATTGAGCTTCTGAAGGATCCGAAGTACAAGACCTACCAGGTCAGCGAAATGCTGGGATACAAGACGCCCAGATACTTTGCGAGGCTGTTCCGCAACCATACAGGGATGAATCCCAGTGAATATCGCGGGAAAGTGCTTCATTTAGGCGGTGAATTCGATGAAGGTTAAGGCGATACTGAGAAGGTATCTGACGGATTACAAATTTAACAGCCTCCTTGTCAGGAATATGCTGCTTCTTCTGGCCCTGATACTGATTCCCTTATCAGGGGGAGCGGCTATCAGCTATTATGCATATAAAAGCATGCAGATGAAGGAGAGGCAGAGCGCCAGCAGAGAAGCAGCAGAAGAAGTTTATTCCGAATTGGAGAGCATTTTCAAAGAAGCCAGGACACAGCTCGTCTACATCAGCATGAATTCCGATGTGGAGCTGTACATGTATGATGAGGCAATACGGCAGTTCAATTATAAGATAAGAACCATTCAGGAGCTGATTAAGATGCCGGTGCTTGCCAAGGATTATGTGGACAGTATCTGGGTGTATTCGGCAAAGAGCAACAGAGTGGTCACCCAGGAGGGAGTGGCATTGTATGAGACATTCCAGGGGAGAGACAGGATAGAAGTTTATCTGAACAGGGAAGAAGCTGTGGAGCTGATGGTCACGGAGTCGGAACAGCCCAATTCTCCCTGGCCTCAGCTGGCTGCTTTCAGGGAGATAAGATATGGAAAGCAGATGAACGGGGTAAGCATCATGAATATGAATGTGACGGAGCTTCTGAAAGAGCTGGATGTCCCGCAGAATGTGCATCTGTATTTCACGGACGGAAAGACGGTGCTGTTGGCAGATGAGAAAGAACTGATTGGCAGGCCGGCAGAGGAGATTGCGGAATATGACAGGGTCATACATGACGGCACTTACTCGGACGGCCTTCAGTGCATCTCTTCCGTGGTATCCCCCATCAGCTCCCTGGAAGTGATTACCAGGATGGACATGGGCGGCTATAATGACCAGCTGGATACGATACGCAGTATCATGTTGAGTCTGTTGGCGGTTATGACGCTGGTCACATTAATACTGGCCGTAGCGGTATCCGTGAGACTGTTCCGTCCCATTGAAGAGATTATGTCTTCTCTGCAGGAACACCACAATGTGTTGGTGGGAGAGGACGTGCTGTTTCAGAATAAGGATGAGCTGGAATATATTCTGACTTCCATCCAGAGAACGGTGAACGCCAGGAAAAATACGGAGGATGCGTTGGCGGAACGTCTCAGGCTTCTGAAAAAAGCGCAGGCAGTGGCGCTGCAGTCCCAGATTAATCCTCATTTTCTGAATAATACACTGGAAACCATCAACTGGACGGCGATTGAATTGCTGGGCGGGAGAAATGAGATATCCAGGATGGCAGGAGCGCTGTCCAGAATGCTCAGGATGACATTGGAAAACTCGGACACCGTAGTGCCGGTGAGTACGGAGATTCAGCACTGCATGTATTACCTGGAGATTCAGAAGACTCGATATGAGGATAAGTTCGAGGTAAGCTGGCAGATACCGGAGGAGATAAAGAGCTGCAGGATTATCCGCATTGTACTCCAGCCGTTGATAGAGAATGCCATTTACCATGGAATCAAGCCTATGAGCAATAAGGGGCAGATTACGATCAGAGGGCAGACAAAGGAGGGGCTGCTGCTGATCACCGTGTCTGATAACGGACTGGGCATGACAGAGCAGGAACTGGAGACACTGCAGCGGAATATGCAGAGTGACATGATTCGGGAAAGCTGTCATATCGGCATGGCAAATGTAAATCAGAGGCTCAAGCTGTATTATGGGGAGGAGTACGGGCTGACGGTGGACAGCGGCGAAGGAACAGGAACCAGTGTGACTGTATGGATTCCCAGGGTACAGGAGGAGCGGTGGACGTAGGGATGCCGAAGAGCATGACGGTGGGGAACACACATTCTTGTCATAAAGGAGGGGATGTGTGTTTTGCTGTAAAAGGAAATTTTTTTGCATATTATTTCTGTTTTGTTACATTTAAAATACCTCATCTTTTCTTTAAACTGAATGTACGGATCGTTTCTTAAGGAGATGGTCAAAGTTTTTAAGAAAGGAAAGGTGTAAGATGAGGAAAAAGAAGTATTGGCGTGGCAAGTCTTCCCTGAGCCTGGCGCTTGCAGGGATGTTGGCGGTATTCAGTATCCCGGGCGTAACGGCACAGGCAGCCGGCGTGCAGCCGATTTCCTACAGCGGCACAGGCGGCATGCAGCTGTATGTGTCGTCGGACGGGAGCGAAGGCGGAGACGGAACAATGGGGAATCCCTATCCGTCCCTGGAAGCGGCCAGAGATGCAATCCGGGATATGAAGAAAACCGGGTTGCCGGACGGAGGAGTGACTGTCAATATCAGAGGCGGGGAGTATGCTCTTCTGGAGGATTCCTTCCGGTTGGAGGCACAGGATTCCGGAACCGCAGGCAGCCCGATTGTGTGGAAGGCATATGAGGGAGAAACGGTTCAGTTTGTAGGCAATATCGTCGTGGATGTAGGTAAATTTAAGCAGGTAACGGAGCAGGCGGTTCTGGACAGGCTGCCGGACGAGGCGGAGGACAGGATACTGGTGTATGACCTTGCGGCGGAAAACGGGCTGACAAGCTTTTCCGGGATTCCCAAGAACGGCTATGGCTGGCCCTCCGAGGCAAGCGCCATGTCCGTACTGGTGGACGGGGAGGTGCAGTCTCTGTCCCGTTATCCGAATGACGGATTTCTTACGATTTCAAGTATACAGTCCAGCGGCTTTATCCCCAGGAACCATCTTGCAAATCCGGACGGAACCTGCCCCGAGTGTACAAAGGATGCCGGAGGCAGCGGGCGTATTCCCTGTAAATACGGGGAAAGCGAGTTCCTGAGTCAGCCCGGGGGGGTATTTACCACCAATAATGCAGAGGTAGTTAAAAAGTATTCCCTGTGGCAGCAGGAGTCGGATATATGGACGGCAGGATACTTCTGCTGGGACTGGGCGGACGACAGCTGCGCCATCAGCAAAGTGGAGCAGACGGATGTGGGAGTCAGGCTTACCATGGAACATCCCAGCCGTTACGGAGTAGTGGGTAGCGGAAGACGGTTTTACGCATATAACCTGCTCTGCGAGATTGACCAGCCCGGTGAGTGGTACCTGGACCGGGAGAATGCCGAATTATACCTGTATCCCACAAAGGATATCACGAACAGCGGAATCGAGCTGTCCATGCAGACCAAACCGCTGGTGACAATGGAAGATACAAGCTATGTCAGCTGGCAGGGAGTGACATTTACCAAATCCAACGGCCACGGCATCAGCATGCTTGACTGTGACCATGTGGAAATTGCAGGATGCGATTTCAGCGACCTGGGACAGAGAGCAGTCTGCATCGGTGACCCCAACGAGCCGGATATCAATACAGGCGCACGGGGAGGCAGCGATAATGTGGTGCGCTCCTGCGATATTACCCGCACAGGCCAGGGCGGAATATTTGTGGGAGGCGGTAACCGCTACAGCCTTACCGCAGGCAATAACAAAGTGGTAAACTGCGATATCAGCGATTATGCAACAATAAAGAGAACTTATTCTCCCGCTGTGGAGCTGGTGGGCTGCGGCAACAGCGCAGAGAGAAACGAGATATATGACGCACCCCATCTGGCAATCCAGTTTAAGGGAAACGACATGCGGATATACGGCAACGATATCCACGACGTGTGCTATGAAACTGCAGACTGCGGCGCCATTTACAGTGTGCGCAGATGGAGCTGGCAGGGCAATGTGGTGCAGAACAATTTTATCCATGACCTGGTAAATACCGGGGGCATCGGTTCCGCAGCAGTCTATGTGGATGACCTGGGAAGCGGCGTTACCATGACGGAGAATCTGCTGGTAAACATTCCCGGTTATACGACTCTGTTCGGAGGCGGCAGGGATAATGTGATTACCAATAACATTCAGATCAATAACGGCAACGGCAAGGGCTTTCAGTATGACAACAGAGGCCTGGGCTGGGCATGGTATCACGCGGCAGGACCTGACGGAGAATGCTACGGCGAACTGGTGGCGCTGCGGGCAAATGCGGCTTACAATAAAACTCTGTGGGACGAAAAGTATCCCGGGCTGGCGGAGATTGACCTGACTACCGTTACTACCAGAACAGATAAGGGTGAGGGATTTCAGAATTATTATTCCGAGGCTGCAAAGCCTGCCAATGCAGTGATTGAGAATAATATCCTTGTGGGTGTGGCGAATCCTTTCGGAAATGTGAGCAGCGATGTAAAGACAAACGGCAGTTTTGAAAATAATGAGACATATGCAGCAGGAACCGATATCGGTTTTGCCGGCACGGATGTCTACGACTTTACGGTACTGGAAGACAGCATAATAAAGGAAATGCAGGGGGATGCTCATTTTCATGTGGAGGAGATGGGGCTGTACGAGGATACATACCGTACACTGGAGAAGAACGTGCTCGCTGCTCCCGAACTGCTCGAGCCTCAGGACGGGGAGACGGAAGTGAACGTTACAAACGGCGTACGCTTCAGCTGGAAGGCTGTGGAAGGCGCAGGTACCTATAACCTGGAGATTGCCAGGGATCGGGAGTTCACCGATACAGCGGTTTCTATGAATGTGGATTCTGCCACGGCATCCGTGATCGGCCTGGAGAAAGAGACTGTATACTACTGGAGGGTCACAGCCAGGGAGCGTGCCGTGAACGGCGCGGAAAGTGTCAGCAGTGTGCGAAGCTTTACCACTTCTGCTCTGGATGACTCCAGTTTCTTTGAAGGATTCAGGGACTTTGACGAATGGGAGCCGTTAGTGGAAAACGGAGTACAGAAAGGAACGCCCGGCAATACCACGGCAAAAAGCCATTCCGGACGTTACAGCTATGAGCTGAATGAGGGGATGGATGTCATCCAGAAGATATTTGGAACCAGGCACAATGACGTCGCAAGCGTATGGCTTTACGACAATATGAATAAAGGAAACGGCGCGGCAGCAATCGTGAATGTAACCCGTGGGGAAAACGGCAACAATGCATGGGTCGGAGCAGGTGTGTCCGTGGCAACCAACGGCAATTATAAGGATCATTATGTGGTACGGATTGGCGGAAGCTGGTATGAGACCGATATAGAGAGGACGGAAGGCTGGCATGAGTTGAAGTGGGACTATACCAAAGCCGGAACCTGTAAGATTTATATCGACGGTACGCAGGTGTATACATTGGAGGATGCTCCGTATTATGACAGGATCATCATGGGGGATTTCTGGAATCACGGAGGGTACCCGGGCGATATCAGCGGCATGCTGTTTGACGACGTAACGGTAGGCGAACCGGCGGTTACAGAGAATATTCTGGAGATATCCGTACCTGAAGCCGAGATTACATTGAATCTGGATGAAACATACAGGCTTGAGCCCGTTGTGGAGACGGACCCGGATGTGGATGCGGAGATTGCGTTCAGTGCTCAGGAGTGGGAAATTGCCAGAGTGGATGAGGAAGGCATGATTACCCCTGTCCGTCCCGGAAGCACGATTGTGACGATTTCTTCTGTGAAGAATCCTGCAATCAGGACGGAGATAAAGGTAGAGGTACTGAACCAGATTAATCTGGCGAAGCTTCGGGAACTGTATGACATGTTGCTGAGGTATGCGAAAGCTGATTATACCCCGGAAAGCTGGACTGCCCTTGCGAATGCATTGGTTCAGGCCTATGAGACTCTGCAGGGTGATGTGATTACGGTGGAGATGAGAGATAAGGCTGTCCAGGCTCTGGAATCCGGCCGTGATGGACTGGTGGACGTGCGCGCGAATCTGGTCGGAGATAATTTCGGATTTGAACTGGGCAATACGGAGGGATTCGGATATTATCCGACGAACGGAGACGGACAGGTCAGTGTGGAAGCCGTAAAGGATGCCGCACATGCCGGAACATACAGCGCTCTGGTGGAGACGCATGTTCAGGTACCTTACGACGAAGCTTCCGGAACGGGATATCCCATGATGGGCCTGATGTATGTCATCCCGGGCAATGAACTGCAGGCGGGGGCACAGTATGACATTTCCTTCCGGGCAAAGTCCGCGGACGGAATCACCCGTGACATGGGAACCAGAGCAGTATTCCGCACGGCCGAAGGAACCAGAGCAGTATTCCGTACGGCAGAAGGAAGCGGTGCTTCCGGATGGACATCTGTGGGCGAAGAGTGGACTACGATTACGTATCGTACCAACCTAATACCGGAAGGGCTGAGTTCTCTGGATATTATCACGGGAAACAGGAATAATGACGGACATGCCGGAAAGTATTATATTGATGATGTGAAAATCAGCTTAGTGACTCCGGTGGTTGAGGTGGAAGGAATTTCCCTGGATCAGACAGAGCTGATTATGGCAAAGGACAGCAGTGTGACATTGAACGCAACCGTAGTGCCTGACGGGGTTTCAAACGACACGATTGCATGGTCTGTCTCCGACAGCAGTGTGGCTGTTGTGGAAAATGGTGTGGTGAGGATTGTCGGTTATGGCAGCGCAGAGATTACGGCAACGACGCTGGACGGCGGATACTGGGCAGTGTGCAGGATTACGGTACCCGTTCCGGTAAGCGGCGTGCTGGTCGGATGCAGTAATATGTCCGTGACGGAGGGTTCCGTATTTACGTTACAGGCGGCTGTACTTCCGGCGGATGCTTCTAATAAAAATGTGTTCTGGGACAGTTCCGACGAGGCAGTTGCAACCGTGGACGAAAACGGAAATGTGACAGCTGTGGGTGCCGGTGAAGCGGTGATTACAGTTACTACAGAGGATGGGGGCTTTACCGATACCTGTTCCGTGACAGTAAAAGCGGCAGGAGATGTATCCGGCGGCGACGTGTCCGGAGGAGATATATCCGGCGGGGATGCCGAGAGTATTGTGCTCGATGTGACAGAAAAGGTATTGAGAAAAGGTGAAAGCTTTGAACTGAAGGCCACGGTTCTTCCGGAGGATGCGGATGCTTCCGTAACCTGGTTCAGTTCGGATATGAATGTTGCCATGGTGAAGGACGGCACAGTGACGGCAGTGGGTGCCGGTGAAGCCGTTATCGTTGTAACAACGGTGAAAGGCGGCCTGGTTGCCACATGCAGGGTTACGGTTGAAGGGGAAGAGGTGCCTGTAGAGCCCGAAGAACCAACGGAACCTGAGAAGCCGACAGAACCCGGGAAACCGACGGAGCCTGAAAAGCCGACAGAACCCGGGAAACCGACGGAGCCCGAAAAACCGACAGAACCCGAGAAGCCGACAGAACCCGGGAAACCGACGGAGCCCGAAAAACCGACGGAACCCGAGAAGCCGACGGAACCCGAAAAACCGGCGAAACCGGAAAGTCCTTCAAAACCCTCCGGTTCCGACAATAAGAAGAATCAGGAACTGGTGGAAGTGCCGTTGGTATATACGGTTGTATACGGTGATACTCTGAGCAGGATTGCTGCAAGGTATGGTCTGACGCTCCGGCAGCTGCTTCTCATGAACCCCGGTATCACGAATCCGAACAGGATTTATCCCGGCCAGCGAATCGTGGTAGGGACGACGGAGGTGGAGAAGGATGCCGCCGATAAAGCAGTATCCGAAGCTGCGGGATATTATGTGGTGCAGAAGGGAGACTGTTTGAGCAGGATTGCCTATAAGCTTGGTATCAGGCTGGCTGACCTGCGTGCCATGAACCGTAAAATTTTTGCACAGAAATATATATACCCTGGACAGAGGCTCAGAATAAGGTAATCAGAGTATAGAAACGAAGTCAAAATTGTCCCCCCTTTTTCCAGTTTTGTGTCATTTTCATTTCAGGCGCAAGCCGGTATACTATAACTATCAGCTGAGAGAAAGGAAGGGGACATATGTGAAAAGAAAAACAAAAAAAGTAAAAAAGAAGGTATATTGGAAGGATAACCTGCAGCTGTTTACGCTGGCGCTTCCGGCCATTATTCTTCTGGGGCTCTTTAACTATTGGCCCATGTTCGGTGTGATTCTGGCATTTAAGGATTACAAAGTTCCGAAAGGAATATTTGGAAGCCCCTGGGCAGGACTCAAAAACTTCCAGTTTTTCTTCCAGTCACAGGATGCATGGAGGGTGACGAGAAATACCCTGGGGCTTAACTTTATGTTTATTACGGTTGGCATTATCTGCGGCGTTGCCTTTGCGCTGATTATGTTCGAGGTGAAGAAGGCAAAGCATGTCAAAGTGTACCAGACAGTATCAATTATTCCAAGCTTTCTGTCATGGGTTGCGGTGGGATACATAGTGTATGCTCTGCTGGAGCCGACCAAAGGTGTCGTCAATCAGATGCTGGGGCTCTTTGGAGGGGAAGGAATCGCCTGGTATTCGGAAGCGAAGTATTGGCCCGTAATCCTGCTGATCACCAAGGTATGGCAGAGCGTGGGGTTGGGAAGCATCATTTACTACGCAGCTTTGATGGGCGTTGACGCAGAGCTGTTTGAGGCGGCGGAGATCGACGGTGCCACCAGGCTGCAGAAGACCTGGTATGTATCACTGCCGCAGATTGTACCGATCATCATTGTCATGGGAATCCTGGATATCGGCAAGGTTTTCCGTGCGGATTTCGGATTGTTCTACAATGTGACAAGGAATGTGGGAGCGCTGTACTCCACAACCGATGTAATCGATACTTATGTATTCAGAGCCCTGATGGCTCAGGGCAATATCGGAATGTCCAGTGCGGTCGGATTGTTCCAGTCGGTAGTCTGCTTTATCACCCTGATGACTACCAATGCCATTGTAAAAAAGATTTCACCGGAAAATGCGTTGTTCTAGGAAGGAGGCAGAAGATGGGCAGCACAAAGGCAAAATCCATAAATACCAAGGAAAAAACAGCCATCTGGGTACATATATTCTTTATTCTGTTCGGTCTGGTCTGTATCGTTCCGTTTATGATCGTTATCTCGGCATCTTTTTCGGGGGAAACGGACCTGGCTCTAAACGGATTCTCGGTATTGCCCCGGAAATGGGACCTGACAGCATACGCATACCTGTTTAAGAATCCGAAGACAATTGTAAACGCCTACGTTGTTACAGCAATTATTACGGCAGCCGGGACATTTCTCGGTGTGGTCTTCATGGCGATGGCGGCATATTGTCTGGCAAGAAATAATTTCCGGTTTACCGGGCTGCTGACGTTTTATATCTTTTTCCCTACTTTGTTCAGCGGCGGGCTGGTACCCAGCTATATTATCAATACGCAGTATCTGCATCTGACAGACAGGCTTGTGGCATTGATTTTTCCCACACTGATCAATGTGTTTCATATTATCATGCTGCGAACCTTTTTTAAGCAGCTTCCGGAGTCTCTGTTCGAAGCGGCAAAGATGGACGGCGCCAGTGAGTACAGGATTTTCTTCACGATAGTGGTTCCGCTGTCAAAGCCGGTGATAGCCACGGTTGCCTTCCTGGGGGCGTTGGCGAAATGGAACGAGTGGTATAACGCGATGTTGTATATCAGAAGCGACGAGTTAGTGCCTCTGCAGTATATGCTCCAGAGAATGATGATGAATTTACAGTCGCTGCTGGATGCCATGTCAAATGCCCCGTCTATGGTGAATATCCAGGATTTGCCCGGTGAAAACCTGAGAATGGCGATGCTGGTGGTGGCAATCGGGCCTATGATGCTGATCTTTCCGTTCTTCCAGAAATACTTTACACGGGGCATGACCATGGGCGCCGTAAAAGGATGAGTGTATCTGCATGTATAACGAGTGAGTGCTTCTGTAATGCAGGTTAAAAAGCGGCAGGCAGTTAAATGCGCTTACGAGTATAAAATTGTATTTCAAAAATTGAAATAAAAGACAAGGAGGATTTATAATGAAAAAACGAGTTATTTCTTTGATGTTGGCAGGCTTTATGACAATCGGAATGCTGACAGGATGTGGCAATGGCAATGCTTCGGAGGGCAGCGGCTCTTCCGTCTCCGATACCGGAGATAGCCAGGAAGAGAGCGTCAGCTCCCAGGAGAGCCAGACAGAGGACAGCCGGGGCGAAGACTCGCAGGAGTCCGAAGCGGCTGACAACGGTGAAACGGTGACAGTTACCTGGTGCCTTCCCCTTGCAATTGACAAGCCGGCAGATTTCGATCTGGTAATGGAGGATTTAAACCAGAAGATCAAGGATAAAATCAATGTGGAGCTGAATCTGGAGATCATTACCCAGGGTGAGTTTAATGACAAGATGAAGCTGAAGAGCACCGCCCAGGAGGAGTATGACCTGGTATTTACATCCAACTGGCTGAACAGCTTCGATGAGAATATGTCCAGAGACGCATTCCTGCCTGTCACGGATCTGGTGGAGCAGTATGGTCAGGATATCCTGGAAACGATTCCCGACTGGCTGATGGATGTGGCCAGGGTTGACGGTGAGCTCTATGCCGTACCCAATCAGCAGATTACCGCAAGGCAGATAGGCGTGGTGGTTCTGAAGGAGTATGCGGATAAATACAATCTGGACATGGATTCCATGACGAGTGTGCGTGACCTTGAAGCGTTTATGGATGAGATTGTGGCAAACGACCCCACCATGTTTGCAATCGATATGCGCGTGGAAGCTATCCTGGAAGAGAAATATGAGAATCTGGTGTCAGGTTATATCTATGCGGACAAGGAGACCGGAGAGGTGTATACACTGGCCGAGGTTATGGATGAGCAGAAGAAAGTGGATAACGAGTGGTATCAGAAGGGCTATATCCGTCAGGATATCGCAACCGTCACCGACAATTCCGCAGATGTCAAGGCAAACAGATACGTGATATCCTGCAGCTCTTACAAGCCCGGATGGGATGCGGAATATACACAGCGTCAGGGGGCGGATTATATCTCCATTCCTGTGGAGGGCGCATTTGTGGGCGCTACTTCCGGTATTGAGACCATGACCGCAGTAAACGTTAATTCAAAGCATCCCGCGGAAGCAATCAAGCTGCTGAATCTGGTATACTCTGATAAGGAAATCTACAATGAATTGCTGTATGGCCTGGAAGGCGTTCATTACAATAAGGTGAGCGAGGGACATGTGGAAGTGCCCGCCGATACGAAATATACTCTGAACGGCAACGGTTGGAGATTCGGAAATCAGTTCAACGCATGGTATACACCAGGCCAGGAGGATGGCCTCTGGGAGGCAACGGATAAGCTGAACAAGGAGGCACAGGTCTCTACCCTGCGCGGATTTACCTTTGACCAGTCAGGGGTACAGGCGGAGCTTGCTCAGTTGGCGGCAGTGTTTGCAGAGTACAAGAACGGACAGTACACCACGAACGATATCGACGGCTGGCTTGCCGAGTATAAGGATAAGCTGGAAAAAGCGGGTATTAATACGGTAAAGGAAGAAGTACAGCGTCAGATTGAGGCGTGGAAGACTTCGAAATAAACGGCAGGGATGATATAAAACTGCGAAAAAAGGCTGCACCTTGTGCCGGATAGGGTGCGGCCTTTTGTGAACTTTATCTCATCGGAAGACTTTGTCTCGTCAGAAGAAACGGAGCCGTACCGCATGCATGGAGGTTTCCTGCTGTCAATGACGGTCGGCAAAGGTTTCCGGACCCGGGCATGATTCCCGGAAGCATCAATCAGAAATAAGTGAGGGCGAAAGCGATGAAGAATACAAAATTTGAAAACAGAAGCGATTACAGGGAAGCGCTGGAAGAGATGTGCCTGCCTCTGCGAAGGTATTATTCACCGGGGAAGGCGCTGCTGATGATCGGCCATACAGGGACGCACTACGGAGAAAGGACAGCCGGACTGGAGGGATTTTCCAGGGTGCTGTGGGGGCTTGTGCCGCTGTGGTATGGGGGCGGAAGCAGCTGCCTGGACGAGTGGGTTCCGGAAGGAATCCGCCACGGGACAGACCCGCAGGATTCGGAATACTGGGGGGATTATACAGATGGAGAGCAGGCTTATGTGGAGATGGCAGCGCTGGCATTTGGGGTGTGGATGACGCCTGAAAAGGTGTGGGAGCCTCTTTCGCGGGAGGAGAGGATTCATTTTCAGGACTGGCTTCTGCAGATCAATACCCACAGGATTTCCGACAATAACTGGTTGTTTTTCAGAGTGCTGGTAAACTGTGCCCTGCGTCATGTGGGAGCCGTGTACAGTGGGGAGAGGCTTGCCGGGGACCTTGCCAGAGTGGACGATTTCTATCTGGGCGACGGCTGGTACAGTGACGGCGAGACAAAGCAGAGAGACTATTATATCGGGTTTGCCATTCATTTTTACTCCCTAATCTACGCAAAGCTGATGGAGAAGGAGGATCCGGAACGCTCAGCCAGATATAAGGAGCGGGCGGCTCTGTTCGCCCGGGATTTTATCTACTGGTTCGGCGAAAGGGGAGAAGCGCTTCCCTTCGGGCGTTCCCTGACGTACCGTTTTGCGCAGGTCGGCTTCTGGTGCGCCCTGGCATTTGCGGATGTGGAGGCTTTCCCCTGGGGAGTAATCAGGGGAATCGTGAACAGACATTTCAGGTACTGGTTTTCCTGCCCCATACTGGACGGTGAAAACAAGCTGACCCTGGGGTATGCCTATCCGAACCTGACGGTCTGCGAGGGATATAATGCGCCGGATTCTCCTTACTGGTCATGGAAGAGTTTCCTGGTTCTCGCGCTTCCGCCGGAGCATCCGTTCTGGGGAAGTGAGGAACAGGCGCTTCCCGCACTGGAACCGGTCAGGTATCTGCCTCATCCATGGATGGTCATACAGAGAGGGGAGGACGGTTACGTGACAGCCCTGACATCCGGACAGTATGCGGAATGGGAGCCGGTGCATGTGGCGGAAAAGTTTGAAAAATTTGCTTATTCCAGCTATTTTGGCTTCCAGTGCCCCAGGTCCTGCTATAACCTGAATCAGGCCGCACCGGACAATATGCTTGCTTTTTACAGGGACGGATGTTATTTTGTGCGGAGGAGATGCAGTGAGGTGTCTGTCATAAAAGGAAAGGGCATCTGTTCCAGATGGAGTCCCATGGAAGGGATTGAGGTGGAGACCATGCAGGAGCCCTGCGGAAGAGGACATCTCAGGACACATGTGATACATGCACGGTTTTCCTGTAAGGCGGTGGAGAGCGGGTTTGCCCTGCCTTACCATGAGCCGAAGGAAGTGGCTTCGTCCTGTGCTGAGGGTTTCAGCCGGGCGGACAGCGCTATGGGCATCAGCAGAATAGAATTGCGTGAGGGAGAGGGAATGGGAGAGGTGAGCTTCTGTGAAGCCAATGTAAACCTGCTCCATCCCAGGACGGTGCTTCCCAGTATCAGCTATGAGATACCGGAGGGGGATACGCGGATATGCGTCTATGTGGAGGGCACGCCGCCGGAAGTCTGATACGGCATCATTTATCTAAAGCGGCAGATGGATTGCCCGGGCGAACCGGGATGAAGCGGCAGGCGGATTGTTTCGGGTGATTTCGAATGAAGTGGCAGCGGTCCGGGCAGATGCCCGTGAGACCGGAGAAGGATTCCGCTGGCAGGAAAAATTGAGTGAGTGCCCGCCGAAGCGGGCAGGAGGGTAATATGAAAAACCGGATATATCAGCTGAATCAGGCAGAAGGTATTTTCTACCCTGCCTTTGACAGGTATTTATGTAAGGATGAACAGGTCAGTATGGACAGGGGCGAGATTGTGCGGAACTGGGACTCCCTGACGTTTCGGGGCGGCAGCCGTTATACGGTTCACTGGTCTGGGGAAGTGGAACTGGGAGAGTGGGATTATTTTCTGGCATTTCTGGCTTTCCCGGAGGAGGCGGTCCTGAAAGTGACGGGAGTGGTAAACGGGCGGAAGACAATCCTGGCAGAACAGGTCAGGGGAGCCAGGGACCCTTTGGAACTGAGAGGAAGATTTGAAGGCTCCGTCCTGAATGAGCACGGAAAGGTTTTAACCGATCTGTACCTGGAACTGGATTCTGCCGCGGCACAAAATGTTATGATTTTAAGCTGGCTTGGGCTTTCCAGGTCCGACAGGGAAGCTGACATGGAGAAAGGCGTACCTGTGTGGGAAGATGTCTGGGACGAGGAAATTGAGGAGGGCAATCCCGGCAAAATTGCGGATAATATGATTCTCACAGGGGAGGAAGCAGAGAAAATAAAAGCGTTGGTGGCAGAGGACGCAAAGCTGCAGGAATTCTATCGGAGCAATGCGGAGGAGGCCCTGAAGATTGACCACAGGGCGGTCATGAGGGAATATGCGCCTCAGACACCGGGAATGTACCGCTTTGTAAGGATGAGAGACAGGGGAAGAGAGTATCTGGAAGGACCCATTCTGAACCTTGCCATTGCCGGTTATCTTCTGGAGAATGGGACTTACAGCGCCCATGCCGCCAGGCTGATTCTGGCACTGACGGCCATGAAATGGTATGAGGGGCCGGTGTGCGGGATGGAAGGCTCCGCTTTTCATCATGTCTGTTTTACGGAAGAGCACATGCTGACAGAGGTGGTGTTGGCAATGGGGTTCCTGGGAGGCGTGCTGAAAGAAAGTGCGCGCAGACGGATTGCGGATAAAGTGGAGGCAGCATGGAAGGTGATTGCAGAGAAATGCAGGGAGCCCGGTTATCGGAATTTCATGAATCAGGGGATTGTGGGATGCAGGGGGGCTCTTCTGGGAGCGGTATATCTGCAGTTATATAAGGGCGGCTTCGAAGCGGAGATTCAGGATTGTTACAGGAGGCATTCCGGAATTGTGGAGAGATATCTCACTGCGGAGGGACATTGTGCGGAGGGAGGCGGTTACTTCGAGTATTCTTTCGGTGCATCCGTTCTGCTGTGGCATGTATACGCCGGGTATACAGGAAAATCTCTGGAGGAAGTGGTTCCTGCCGTATTCCGCCGGGCAGGAAGATATCAGGAGGCGCTGATGTCCGTGAACAGCCGCAGAGGACAGCGCATTACCGTGAACTGTGACGGAGGAAACGAGGTATCTTCGCTGCTGTTGGTGTTTATGACACTGGTATGTGATTTCCCGGAAGCAAATAACTATCTGATTGCCCGGTTTGAAGGAGAAGGCGAGGCGCTGCCGTCCAAATCCTTTGATATGCTTTTCTACCAGTATTATAAGACTCAGATGAAGCTGCATCCTTATTACAGAAAAGAAGAGGAGGAGCTCAGCCTGCCCGGCTCGGGACTTCTGGCTTATCGCCGGGGAGGGACCAAGCTGCTGGCAGGGGCAGAGCGAAATCCTTATACGGGACATTTTCATGAGGACAGGGGACAGATTGTCCTGCAGGCGGCGGGGGAGACGCTTCTGCCGGATTTGGGCACCGTCAGATACGGCAATCCCAGAAGCCTGCTGATGGAGAAACAGTCGTATCATAACCTTGCATGTCCGGCGGACACGGAGATGCTGGTGGAAAGCGAAAGAGGAAGGAAAGCTGCCGCAGCCGCGGCCTATCCCATTACGGAAGCGCTGACAGCAGAGGATATGGCGGTTCCGGAGGCCAGGGTTCTTTTTCATGAAATAACATCGGAGGGTTATGATTTTGCGGTGGAGACAGGGATGCTTTTTGAAGGCTGTGTCAGCGGAATCAGGAGGGGGCATCTGGGCAGGGAATGTCTGCGGCTTACGGACAGCTGGCATTTTGAAAAAAAGCATCCTCTGATGGTTACATATATATCTTATTTTCCCTGGAAAGTCGTGGCGGACGGGCAGAAGGCGGTATCCGGCAGAATGACTTTGACGGTGGAATCCGGGCGGCCGGCCGGATTTGAACTGGAGGAGGGAATGACGGATTGCGGCGGGAGACCGGTTCATATTCTCAGGATTTTGACGGAGGTTTCTGAGATTCAGGAGGTAGTGAGCCATATTAGCTGGAAAGCCAGGGAGATGTCCGTTCAGGATTCCGGCTGGCAGAACAGGCTTGCGTTGCAGGAAAAGCTGGACAGAGGAGGCACTGTCCGGATAGAGGAACCGGGTGTCTATGAGATAGAGGACACTTTATTCATTAAGGAACATACCCGTCTGATTCTGGGAGAAGGCGTGATGCTGAAACGCTCTGCCTCCAGTGTGGGTTCATTCTTTCTGGTCAACAGAGGCGCTTTCAGCAGAACCTGGGACAGAGGTATCACTATAGAAGGGCTGCATCTGATTACGAACGGTGTGGAGGCGAGAAAACACGCGTCGGTGTATGGGCTGACAGGTGAAGTCTCTCTGTTTTATGTCAGGCAGCTTAGGGTATTTGATTTTACCTGTATGGACTTGCCGCGCCTGAGCTTTGGACTGCATATCTGTACCTTTGAGGATATTGTACTGGAAAGGCTGCAGGTGGAGGGGCGCAAGGATGCGGTGCACCTGGGAACCGGAAAGCGCTTTGTGATACGTCATGGCATTTTCCGCACCTTTGACGACCCTATCGCACTGAATGCCCACGACTATGCGGTGGCCAATCCGCAGATGGGATGGATAGAGGACGGGCTGATAGAGGACTGTTATGATCTGCCTGACAGAGATACTACGGGGTACTTCTGCCGGATTCTGGCAGGTTCCTGGGTGGACTGGTATCCTGGAATGGAGATTCAGAACTCGGATACCGTGGTGAGCGGCGGCAGAGTATACCGTGCCTTTCAGAAGCCGGACGGCAGGATTTACAGGTCAGTGACGGCTCCGCTCCACAGGGAGGGTATGCGTACTCTGGACGGCATTAACTGGGTGATGGTACAGGAGGAGGCAGTGTATGACTGCGGCTGCCGGAACCTGCATTTCCGAGATATTCATCTGCAGAAAGCAAGAGAGGTAGCCCTGTCCATTCATTTTGACCATGACTGTTATTCCCGCAGCGTATATCCTGGCTCTCATATGCCGGTGCAGGAGAATATCGTCTTTGAAAATATGGTCATTCAGAACGAGGTTGCCTGTATGGTGCGCAGTATCACACCTGTAGATAACATAAAAATCTGCAGCAGCGTCATCGGGACGAAAAAGGCGGGAAACAGCGCTGTACGTCTGGAGGTGCTGCCGGGTCAGGAAGGCTGCTATCAGGAGACGCAGATTCTGCTTCAGGGGAACACCTGTTACGGGGAGCCAGGGGAAATCGTAGAGTGTGAGGAGGGACGTACTTACCGGATTGTAACGGCAGGAAACTGTGTGAAGCGCTGTATGGATTGAACGGAAGATTTTGCCGTATTTTGAATATGAGGATAAAAGGATGAGGCTGTCAGGAAACGGTTCCCGCTCCCGATATATTGCCTGTGCATTTTGGGATGGCAAGGCATATATTGCGGGAGCGCGGTTATTTCCGGACAGCCCCTTTTTTACGTCAGGTATTGTTTTACGCCGATTATAGTTATATTTGTGAGCGCAATTATTTTCCGCACCTTGATTTATCTCTGCAGAAGCGTTCTCTGGTTATACATTTTACATTGACAAAGGCTTTTGGACGTGAGTATAAATCACAGGGAGAGGCGTATTACGAAGCGGCGTCCTTTGTCTCGCCGTCGCTTTCCGAGCCGTCGTCTTCCGCCGTCTCTTTCTTTTCCGGCAGGGTCATCAGTACCTTGACGATACGGTTCTGCTCGATACCCTGAACCTTAAGTTTAATTCCGTTCTCCAGAGTGACTTCCTCATTATCCTCCGGCAGGCGGTCCAGATTCTCGATGATGATGCCGCCTATGGAATCGTAGTCTTCGCTTTCCAGTTCCGTGTCCAGTTCGTCGTTGATGTCGTCCAGCTTCATGCTGCCTTCCACCAGATAGGTGTTATCGTACAGCTTCTGGATGTATTCCTCTTCATCGGCATCGTATTCGTCACGAATCTCACCCACGATTTCCTCCAACAGATCCTCCAGGGTAATCATGCCCACGGTGGCGCCGTACTCATTGAGCACAAAGGTGACGCTTGTGGCCCGTTCCCGGAGCTCGTAGAGCAGGTCGGAGACTTTCTTGAATTCATATGTAAAGTGGGCATCCCGCAGGATGGATTTCACCTGGAAATGCTCCGGGTCCTTCGTGAGGATGAAGTCCTTGATATTAATCAGGCCGATGATATTGTCCTTATCGTCCTCGTATACGGGGAAACGGGTGTACATGGATTCACGGAAAGTTTCCTGAACCTCACTGAAGGTGGCATTGATGTCCACGGTCACCATATTGATTCTGGGGATCATGATATCCTTTGCCAGGGCATCCGAAAAGTCGAACACATTGTAGATCATTTCCCGCTCTTCGGTTTCGATGACACCGTCCGCATGACTCACTTCCACATAGGTGCGAAGCTCGGCTTCCGTCATGGTGGTGATCTTCTTGCTGGGGTCAATATGCAGCAGGCGCAGGATACCGTTTGACATTTTATCCACCACAAAGATAACAGGGGTCATAACCTGCATCAGCCCGTAGATGACGCCGCTGTAGGCAAGCGTGATTTTTTCCGAGGAAAGCATGGCCCAGGTCTTGGGGATGATTTCTCCGCAGAGAAGGATTACCATGGTCAGGATGCCGGTACCTACGGCCACCGGGATTCCGAACTGCAGGGCAATCGTAGTGGTCAGGGCAGAGGTGGACAGATTCACGATGTTGTTGCCGATGAGGACGGCGCTCAGCATCTTGCTGTAGTTCTCCAGTATCTTATTCACTCTTGCTGCGCATTTGTTCCCCTCCTCTTCCAGGGTCTGCATCCGCACGCGGTTGACGGTACTGAAAGCTGTCTCTGCCGAAGAGAAATAGCCTGACAGGAAAACGAGAAAAATAAGAACAATAAATTGTATACCTTCCGGAACTTCCAAAAAATTTTCACTCCTTTTCTTTCCATAGTTTCGTCAGATATCTGCCGCCATTGGATCTTGTGCCATGGGGCGTCCGTCTGATCTCATCTCCGTCTGCCGACGGATGTTTGCTTAAGGAATCGCAGATTTATTCCTCCACGATACCTAAGGAAATGTCTACAAATAACTGATACAAGTTTAAAGCCGTTTTCCCCGTATTTCGGAGCTTTTTCCTAAAGAACTGATATCGGTTATTTTCCGACTGTCACTAAGGTAAATATACAGAATCGGAAAGTAGTTGTCAAGTTCTTGTATCATTGTGCATATGATTTTATAAAAAGTTTATAGACTTCAGGGGCAGCAGTAACGGTTCGGCGGTTTATGGACCGTGGTGCGGGCGCTGTGAGTCGGAACAGGGGGAAGATATGGAACAGGATCCGAAGACAGGAGGGATTCCGGTGGGTTTTCTGGTTAAAAGCCTGCTTTTTTCGTACATACTGACAGCGGCGTTGCTGGCATTGCTGGCATTTCTGCTGTATAGGCTGGGACTGGATGAGAAGATCGTTTCCATTGCGATCACCGCAATTTATGTGGCAGGTACTTTTTTCGGAGGCTTTGTCATGGGAAAGAAGACGGGCAGCCGTAAATTTCTGTGGGGGTTGTTGATGGGAACGGTGTATTTCCTGGTTTTGGCAGTGGTGTCTCTGTGCGCGGGGAAGGGAAATATCCAGATGGGAAGCTCCTTTTTTACCACGCTGGCGCTGTGTGCGGGCGGAGGGATGCTGGGGGGCATGGTGAGCTGAAGGCCTGAGCGATATGATTTGTTGAAGCTGATTCCCCGGAAGAGGCGGCAGATTATTTCAATGGCAGCAAGAGTGTGGACGAGGTGGCTGAAGTGATCAGCAACCGGGTGCGGCTGTACCGGGATGAAGGGAAACGGGTACTGCATGTGAGAAATCGGAATCAGACAGTATTCATTCCGATGCGGAAAATCGAGAAGCTTTCAAAAAGGAGTTGAAATAAAGAACAAAAGAGTCTATAATTTGTGGAAAGGCAGAAATTTTCCCGGAAGCTGTTAGGACTTGGATCACAAGGATGTTGTTTTAGTCAATAAGAAACGGTTGTCCGGATTTTTTCTGATTTCATCACAATCAGGAGGGACGGAATGGAACAGCAGAAGTTTGTTTGGCATGACAGATATAATATCGGAGTGGAAGCAATCGACAGAGAGCACCGGAAGCTGTTCAGTATTATGAACAAACTGTCCGCTTATGGCGGCGAAAATGACGAAAAGAGCCGCTGGGCATACCAGGAGGGAATCAAATTCTTCAAAGGGCATGCCATGAAACACTTTGCGGAAGAGGAAATGTACATGGTATCCATCGGCTATGAGGGATATGAGACGCACAGGCGCCTGCATGATATCTTTCGCCAGAAGACGCTTCCGGAGATTGAGAAGGAGCTGATGCTGACGAAATATTCTCCGGAGGCGGTGGATCACTTTCTGGGTGTGTGCGCAGGCTGGCTTATCGGGCATACCCTGACGGAAGACAGAGCGATTAAGGGCGGGGTCTCCAGCAGATGGGTTGACCTTCTGCCGGAAGAAGAACAGGCTCTTATGAAAAAGACGATTCTGCAGCTTTTGAAGGAACTGTTCCAGCTGGATGCCCGGGTCATCAGCGAGAGTTATGGAGGGGAGAAGTTCGGGAACGGTATTTATTACCGCATGGTATACGGTTCCGACAAAAGGGAAAAATGGGAATTTTTTCTGGTGTTTGAGGAAAGGCTTCTGGTGAATACGGTAGGCAGTATCGTGGATTCCGATTCCGATACGGTCAATGTGATGATGATGAATGCCACCAGGTACATAGCCAGACAGTTTGTGGAGCGTATTCTGGAACATTTTCCCACGGAGGGACAGCTGGAGCTGAAAGAGGAAAATCTTCTCTCTTACAAGAAATTCGACAGGATGTTTGAGAGACAGAATCCCCAGAGCAGCCTGCTGTTTGATACGGGCAAAGGATATTTCGCCTATTGCATGCTGGCGCCTCATCTGCTGGAGGATCCGGCTTCGCCTGCCCTTCAGGCAGAGAACGCAATGGCTGAGATCCTGAAGTATCTGGAGGAAAACAGAGCGGAAAATGAAAACGGCGGAAAAAAGAAGATACTGGTGGTGGATGACTCCGCTATGATCCTGCAGGCAATGACAGGACTGCTGGAGCAGGATTATGAGGTTCAGACGGCAAAATCGGGAGTCGCCGCCATACGTTCCATGACATTGGACAAACCGGACCTGGTTTTGCTGGATTATGAGATGCCGGTCTGCAACGGGCAGCAGGTGTTGGAGATGATACGGGCGGAGGAAGCATTCAGAGATACACCGGTTATCTTCCTGACCGGAACGGTGGACAAGGAAAGGATCCAGAAGATTCTGCCCCTGAAACCGGCGGGATATCTGCTGAAGACCATACCCCCTCAGGAGATCAGGGCGGCTGTGGCGGAATTTTTCAGCAAGCGGGGCTGAGGGAAGCTTCGGTGAGGCTGCATTATCGGAAATGAGCCGGAATCGGATACGGACAGGAAATATACCGGAAAGGCTGCCCGGACAATCAGCGGTTACTGTTCACACGTCGGCTTGACTGAAAGAAACCGATGGTATAGACTGTTG
>CAJUJN010000053.1 GCA_910586775.1 uncultured Acetatifactor sp.
TTTATCATAACACAAATACCCAAATATGAGAAGTGATAAATTAATAAAAAAGACACGCATAAAACCTGTCTTTTTTATTAATTATACCCAAAGTTCAGAAAGAACCAGACACCTGACGGTGCCTTTTTTGCGCTTATTGCAATTTATACTCATGTTCAAAAACATTTATTTTGCCAGAACCATCATAATCTCATTGCTTCTTGCGATAAACTTCGTCATGGCTTCCGGAGAAAGCGGGGACTGCTGAATCTTCGCCAGGTCATAAAGCTGTTCGCAGATCATATCTACATTCTCGCCTTCCTGGTTGTCCGTAACGTACTTCACAAGCGGATGATTTGCATTGAGGATCAGAGTCTCTCCCTCGCCTCCGAAGCCGCCCATATCCATTCCGGGCATGGAGTACATCTTCATCATATCCTGCATACGCCTGGATTCCTCGGACAGGGTCAGCACGGAGGAAATCTTCTCGTCCTTCAGCTTCTCCACCTTGACAGCCAGTTTCTCGTTGCCCAGAACCTTCTTCATGATCTCGCCCAAAGCCCTGGCCTGCTCTTCCAGTTCTTTCTCCGTCTCCTCGGAAATCTCGTCTTTCAGGGCATTGGTCACGTCCGCGTCGATTCTCTGGAACTTCACGCCTTCGTTCTTGGATTCCAGCTGCTGGATGAAGGGCTGGTCGATGTTATGGGTCAGGATGACGGCATCCATTTTGTTGTCCCTGAACATCTTGATATACTGTCCCTGCTGCTGTTCGTCAGTGACATAGTAGACAACCTTTTCTGCGGAATGTCCTCCTTCCGTATTTTCCTCCGCGGCATCCTCACCGTCCTTACCGGCATCATCGGTTACCACTTCGGCTTCTACCTCCTCGCCGTTTTCGTCTACGGCGCTGCCGCCTTCCTTTGTTTCTTCCGTCTTATCCGCGCCGTCATTCTCCTCACTGTCAAGAGGCTTCACTTCCAGGCACTCCGGCAGAGTCAGATACTTGCCGTCCAGGTTCTTGAACAGGATATAGTCATTCATACGCTCGCAGAACTTGTCGTCCTTCAGGCAGCCGAACTTGATGAAGGGGCTGATATCATCCCAGTATTTCTCGTATTCTTCCTTCTCCGTCTTGCACATGCCGGAAAGCTTGTCCGCCACCTTCTTGGAGATATATTCGGAAATCTTCTTCACAAAGCCGTCATTCTGCAGCGCGCTTCTGGACACATTCAACGGCAGGTCAGGGCAGTCGATGACACCCTTCAGCAACATCAGGAATTCCGGAATGACTTCCTTGATATTATCTGCAATAAATACCTGGTTGTTATACAGCTTTATAGTTCCCTCGATGGATTCATACTCCATGTTAATCTTGGGGAAGTACAAAATTCCCTTCAGGTTAAAAGGATAATCCATGTTCAGATGAATCCAGAACAGCGGCTCCTTGTAATCATGGAATACCTTGCGGTAAAATTCCAGATACTCCTCTTTGGTACAGTCGTTGGTGTGTTTCGTCCACAGCGGCGTGGTCTCGTTGAGCAGCTCGGGACGCTTCTTAATCTTCAGCTTGACCGGTTCCGGCTCCTTCTCTTCTTTATCCGCTCCGCCTTCTGCGTCTCCCTCCGCGGAATCGGATTTCTCCTCCGCCTTGTCCTTTGAGGAATGGTCTTCCTCCTTTTTTTCAGGCTCGATCACTTCAAGAACCACATCATCCTCAAGCTTCTCGTCTTCCTTGATGATCTGGGTTTCCTTGGTGTCGGCCTTGGAAAGATAAATCTCGGTAGGCATGAAAGAACAATATTTCTTGATGACCTCGCGGGCCTTATACTCGTTGCAGAATTCCAGGCAGTCCTCGTTGAGGAACAGGGTAATGGTTGTACCCACCTCTGTCCTGTCACCGTCCTCCATGGAGAACTCCGTGCCGCCGTCGCACTCCCAGTGAACGGCCTTCGCGCCTTCCTTATAGGAAAGGGTATCGATATGCACCTCATCCGCCACCATGAACGCGGAATAGAATCCCAGTCCGAAATGTCCGATAATCTGGTCGGCATTGCTCTTGTCCTTATATTTTTCAATAAAATCGGCTGCGCCGGAGAAAGCAATCTGGTTGATATACTCTTCCACCTCGTCCGCAGTCATTCCCAGGCCGTTGTCGGTGAATGTCAATGTCTTCTTCTCCGGATTCACCACCACGTCGATACGGGCCTTGAAGCCTTCGGGCAATGTATACTCACCCATCATATCCAGCTTCTTTAACTTTGTCACGGCGTCGCAGCCGTTGGATATCAGCTCTCTGTAGAAGATATCATGGTCGGAATACAGCCACTTTTTGATAATCGGAAAAATGTTTTCACTGTTGATTGATAAACTGCCGCTTTTTGCTGCCATCTTACTTTCATTCCTTTCTATTGTTTTGTTTGTCTTCCTTACGTCCACGCCCTGCACAAACCCACGGGCACGAACATTTGCCGCAGGTTTTACGCAAACTTCTTTCAGACCCTGGTGCGGTAACGCGCAGCATTGTGTTGTCCTTCGAACACCTTGAAACATAGTTTAAGACGGACTTTGAGAAATGTCAAGACAAAATTAGCACTCATTTTAAGTGAGTGCTAATAATTCTGTGGAAAAGCCCGTAAAATGGGCATTTCCCGATTTCTAAAATTTTTCTAAACCATATACTAATCCGGAAAATACTTCGCATACGTATCAAAAAAACCGGTTGTTGTCACCGCTTCATCGTGCAGCAGCTTCATACTGTTCCAAAGCTCCTCATTCAGCTGACGGGCCAGAGTCTCCACAAAGGCATCATACTCCTGTCCGAATACCTCCCTGCGCCGCTCTTCCACAATGGTCAGCTTGTTCAGGTCCGTCTGCTCCCGGTCAAAGGTACTGATGCATTTTATTATGTGATACCCCGCCTCCGTCTCAATGACTTCACTGACTTCCTCAGTCTCCAGCGAAAAAGCAGCCTCCTCGAAAGCAGCCTCCATCTCCCCTTTGCCGAAGGAATAAGTGATCACGGAATCCTCGCTGTAACGGGATGCCAGATCCAGGAAATCCTCCCCGTCTTCCGCCGCCATACGGCGTATTTCAAGCGCTTTCCCATAAGCCTCTTGTTTCAGTTCATCAGAATAGGGAACCCTGTTGCCTCCGTCGTCCGTAGTACCGCTCCTGATCAGAATATGCTGTATGGTAATGGTGCGCGCCTCGTCGTCACTGATCTCCGGGTTCACGTCCTGGATGATATACCGATAAACTTTATCCGCCATGGCGTATTCTCTGTAAAGCTGCTCTATGGTGGAAGCCCTGACTCCCATCAACTCCTTTTCCTGCTCCGTCAGGGAATCAAAATACTCTTCAGCCGCCCGCTCCACCTTTTTATTGTCAGATTCATCCAGGGAAACTCCACGGTCCTGCGCCAGCAGATACATGGTTTTAATCTGAGCAATCTTGGCCAGCACGGTTTCTTTAACGTTCTCCTCCAGTGTGATACCGTCCCGGGATACGTTCCACACCTCGGGACCGTAAACACTCTCGTACTGATTCTGGGTGTTGGTCAGATACACCATCATCTCCGGTGCCGTACAGACGCTGGCGCCGATTCGGAAAACCTCATCCTTCCCTATGCCTGTAGTGAAAATCACTTTTGTGCCGCTTTCCTCATCGCCGCAGGCCGTAAGCGGCAGCAAAAGCAGAAGCATACACAACAAAAACACCGGCCATCTTATTTTATTCTCGCGTCCTGCCATATCACTTACTCGATTATGTGAATCCAGCCCTCAGGCGCTTCAATCCTGCCCATCTGGATGCCGGTCAGCGTATCATACAGTTTCTTCGTCACAGGCCCCATCTCCGTCATGCCGCTGGGAAGGCAGATTTCCCTGCCGTGGTCCACGATTTTTCCGACAGGGGAGATAACAGCCGCCGTACCGCAGAGGCCGCATTCCGCAAAATCCTTTAACTCCTCCAGATATACCTCGCGCTCCTCAACCTCCAGGCCCAGGTATTCCTTCGCCACATGCATCAGGGAGCGGCGGGTTATGGAAGGAAGAATGCTGTCCGACCTGGGAGTAACCACTTTGCCGTCCCTGGTCACGAACAGGAAATTGGCGCCGCCGGTCTCCTCCACCCTGGTGCGGGTGCCGGGGTCGAGATACATATTTTCGTCAAAACCGTTCTTGTGGGCAGAAACAATGGCGTGCAGGCTCATGGCATAGTTCAGGCCGGCCTTGATATGCCCGGTTCCGTGGGGCGCCGCACGGTCAAAATCGCTGACACAGATGGTCAGAGGCTTTACGCCGCCTTTGAAGTAAGGGCCGACCGGAGTGCAGAAAATACGGAACTGATATACGTCCGCAGGCTTCACACCGATAACCGAATTCGCGCCGAACATATAAGGACGGACATACAGAGTGGCGCCGCTTCCGTAGGGAGGCACATAGGCGGCATTGGCCGCTACCACTTTCGTAACCGCATCCACAAAACGCTCTTTGGGAAAAGCGGGCATCTCAAGGCGTCTTGCAGAGTCTTCCATACGCTCTCCGTTCAGGTCCGGGCGGAATGCCACGATATGCCCGTCATCCGTGGTATAGGCTTTCAGACCCTCGAATATGGTCTGGGCGTACTGCAAGACGCCCGCACACTCATTTAATACCACAGTCGCATCTTCCGTAAGGGCCCCCTCATCCCATGCTCCATCCTTAAACCAGGAAACATATCTCTTTTCCGTCTGAATATATCCAAAATTGAGATTACTCCAATCAATATTTTTCTTTTCCACTTGAATTACCTTCTTTCCATGTTTTATTTTTAACAATTATTATACTTTTACGCAAAAAAGTCAATATACTTTGTCCCAAAATAATGTAAAAACATGCCAGAAAAACGGGAAAATTTATGGTTATCCCATCACTCTCTCATATTTAAAAAAGGTGTATGCAATATCAAAATAAGTCTGCTCATCGCTGTCGGCGGTAATCTTCCACCCAGGCTCCCTGTCCAGGTTCGGAAAATAGGCATCCGCCTCGTAGCCCTGTTCAATCATGGTGATATGCGCCGTGTCGCACCAGGGCAGCAGCTGGCGGTAAATGCTCTCGCCGCCGACACAATACACATCCCGGGACGGGAAAGGGGCCAGCGCCTGCTTCAGTTCCTCCAGGGAATGCACTACCTGCGCCCCCTTCACCTGAAAAGAAGGGTTCCGGGAAAGAATGATATTGGTTCTGCCGGCTAAAGGCATGCCCTGGGGAAAAGTCTCCAGCGTTTTTCGTCCCAGAACCACCACCTTCCCTATGGTTTCCTCCCTGAAATGCTTCTGGTCATTGGGAATCGAGACAAGGAGCCGCCCCTTTCTGCCGATGGCCCAGTTTTTGTCAACTGCTGCTATGAGATTCATATCCTTACCCTCCCGTATGCTTTAACACATATCCAGTCATAAGCCTGAATATCCTGTCCGCGCGAACACCTTTTAACCTGCAACCGTTATCCATTATACCAGTTCACACAGGGAAAGCAAGAAGTTGTTAAACTTTCTCCGCATAAAAATGCCCATAAAAATACCGCCGGTTCCGGCCATATACCGCATATGCAGTACACAGCCGAAACCGACGCATTGAAGAAAATATCTACAAATAACTGCAGCAGGTTTATGGCAATTGTTATTGTGTTTCCAGGCTTTTGCCTGAACAAGCTGTAGCAGTTATTTTCCGGCAGTTCCCAATCAATGAAGAAACGTATAACCGAAGAACTTCCCGAAATGACGGCGCAGCCGCCAAACAATCGGCGCAAGGCCGGAAGAACACCTGCGTACTTCGGACATCCTTCTCACATTCCCCATTTATCACAAAGGGAATTGATCTGATCAGCGAATTTCGCCATATCCTTGTTCGGCATACCGTCAATACCCTTAACCATATTAAGCAGCCTCTGCGCAGCGGCCAGCAGCCTTGCGTAGACATTGGAAACCACAGACCTTGCCTTCTTCACAGGTACCGGCATTCCTTCGTACTCCAGCTTTCCGGAAATCAAATCGAAGACCGTTCCGCTGTAAGGCGCATATGTGTGCTGCCCGTATTCTATCTTCAGACATTCCGCAAAGCCGGCGCATACGCTGTCCTCGCCATGCACAATAAACACTTTCCTGGGCTTCTCCTCAAAACCGGTAATCCATTCAATCAGCCCGTTCTTGTCCGCGTGTCCGCTCATGCCCACCAGCTTCTTAATCTCCGCCCTGACCTGAATGGACTCTCCGAAAAGCTTCACCTCATCAATGCCCTCTACAATCAGACGTCCCAGGGTACCCACCGCCTGATAGCCCACAAACAGAATGGAGCATTCCGGCCTCCAGAGATTATGCTTCAGATGATGCCTGATACGCCCGGCCTCGCACATGCCGGAAGCGGATATGATTACCTTGGGTGTCTCGTTAAAGTTAATCTCCCTGGATTCATCGCTGGTGATGGCAAGCTTCAGCCCTGGGAAAGAAAGGGGATTGATTCCCTCCCGCACCATGTCCAGAGCCTCCCCGGCAAAGCATTCCATACGGTTCTCCTGGAAGATTTCCGTGGCCTCCACCGCCAACGGGCTGTCCACGTACACCGGGAAATTCTCATGTCCTTTCACCAGGCCGTCCACCTTAATCTTCCTCAGGAAATAAAGCAGCTCCTGGGTACGGCCCACGGCAAAGGAGGGAATGACCACATTTCCGCCTCTGTCAAAGGTTTCCTTCAGGATAGCCGCCAGCTCATGTACATAATCCGGCCGCTCCACCGCGTGCAGCCTGTCTCCGTAGGTGGATTCCATCACAACATAATCCGCCGTTTTCGTGGTGGAAGGATTGCGCAGCAGCGGGTCGTTCTTATTGCCGATATCACCTGAGAAAACTACTTTTTTCGTATTTCCGTTTTCAGTCAGCCACACTTCGATGCTGGCAGAACCAAGCAGATGCCCGATATCGGAAAAACGAATGGTCATCTCATCGCATACTACCACTTTCTGATCATAATGGCAGGATACCAGCCTTTTGATCACGCCCTCCGCGTCCTCCATCGTGTATAGAGGCTCCATCGCCGCAACGGACTCGCTTCTCTTCGCCTTCCGGTTCTTCCACTCTGCCTCCATCATCTGAATGTGCGCACAGTCACGAAGCATGATGCTGCACAAATCCGCTGTGGCATCGGTGGCATACACCTGTCCCCTGAAGCCCTTCGCATACAGCAGCGGCAGCAGACCGGTATGGTCAATATGCGCATGAGTCAGAAGCACATAATCGATCAGAGATTCCTCCACCGGCAGCGGCACATTTTCGAAGACATTAACACCCTGCTCCATACCGTAATCCACCAGGATGTGTTTCCCGCCCACTTCGATATAATGACAGCTTCCCGTCACCTCATGGGCCGCACCTACAAAAATAAGTTTCATACCCTCTCCTCCTGTTTTATACTCGTGAACGCATTTAATTGCCGCTTTCAGCTCTGGGTTGCCGATGCGTTCACTCGTTATACTGTGCAGACCGGCAATTATTTGCGTTTGTGGTTATAAATTCCGCATTTGTCTATTTCTATTTTATTATGTAATCGCATTTCCCGCAAGAGGAAATTGTCAGAAAATGAAAAAAAGGAATCTTTTTTTCTTCAAACTTTGTACAATGTGTTTGCCCGGCGATATTTCTCCTGATTTCCATTCGGTGATTTTGCATATCTGCGCTCTCTCATTCCCCTGTATCTTCCTTCTTCTGTTACAGAGATTTGCTGTATTCTATCGTCATGGCAAATCCGGGAAACGCCTTTAGTCCCGGGATTTTATGGCAAACAGGGGAAAAATATGCTATAATGCCATCAAATCAACCATGCAATATATATTCACTGAAAATATTTGCCAACGGAAAAATATAGCCAGTGAGCGCTTTCGCGATGCGGGATAAAAAGCAGCAAAAGAATACGCCCACGAATATAACGGAAAACTTTTCAGAACTGACATAAATGGCTGCCGGAATCGTTCTTTTGGCAGCCGGAGAATAAACGAGGTATTATATGAAAGAGACCATTTCCGATTTTCATCAGATGCATTTTGACAGCATACAGGCCCTGAGAGGCGTCACAGCCCTTTTTATCGTACTGGAGCATATCCGCTTTCTGAACTGCGGCGCCTTCGGCGTGGATATCTTTTTCTGTATCAGCGGTTTTATGATCATGTTTTCCACCCACAGGGACAGCAGCTTTTTCCTTCGGAAACGGCTGATTCGCATTCTGCCGCTGTACTACCTCATGACCGTTGGCACATTCCTGCTCCTTCTGCTGTTTCCGGGCATGTTTGAGCAGACGAAGGCCGATCCGGTGTTTTTGCTGAAAAGCCTGCTGTTCATTCCCTTTGATATCGGCGGAGGCGTGCTGCAGCCGCTGATGCGCATCGGATGGACGGTAAACTGTGAAATTTTCTTCTATATTATATTTTTCATTGCACTGCATATCAGCCGCAAATTCAGAGGTCTGCTCTGCGGCTTATTTCTGGCGGCGACCGTAGCCGCAGCAAATCTCATACCCTCTCCGCCGGCATTTCTTGCCTTCTACGGAAATCCTGTCATGCTGGAATTCCTCTTGGGCATTGCCGCCTACTATGCCGCATGGGGACTGTATCGGCTGCACCTGAAAAAGACATTCCCGGGAATCGGAGTTCCGCTGAGCCTGACGGCAATCTTCATCTGCTTCGCATGCCTTGTTATCACCAAACCTGCAATCAATATCCTGGGATTCCGCAGACCTCTGGTGTGGGGCCTCCCGGCTTTTATCATCGTTATATGTGCCTTCCTCACAGGCCTGTATATCAAAAAAATGCCCCGGTTTCTGGTGCGGCTGGGAGATGCCAGCTTTTCTTTATATTTAATACACTATTATCCCGTGATGCTGCTGGACAGGGCAGTATTCGACTTTTCCGCCTGCACGCCCTACGCTCTCCTGGGCACAGCCGTGGCGCTTGCTATCAGTATCCTTCTGGCTTTCGTCAGCTATATGCTGATTGAAAAAAGCTTCTCCGGGTGGCTGCGCGGCAGGCTGATAAAAAATCTGTGACATAACCATAACCCTATTTACGGGTAACCGTTCCCCAACCATTAAAATCCATGATCACCCTGTCCGTCTCAATGATTCCGCTGCCGAAAGCAGAATGCATGCAGGGACTGTCGTAAGTGTCATAAGGAAATACCACTTTCACGCCGTCTATCATCCTGTCTCTCCGGCTCATTTTCAGATTCGAATAAGACAATGTCATGGCTTCCGGGTCAAACTCCGGTCTGTTTGCCTTTGCCATCTCCTGAAACGCCTCATAGCTTCCGCATTCCTCCTTCGTGGCAGCCATACAGACCACCCCATGCCTGCGGCCATAGCTTCTGACCTCAATCTCCTCCTTCCCCTCACCGCCCTGACTGATTCCCTGAGAGAGCCAGAGCATCGCATACAGCCTGTCCGACGCCTTCATCCACAGATAATTGCCCTCCTGCTCTGTCTCCAGCCTTTTAAAAGGTATGGCAGCATGAATAAAGGGCAGCTCCTTCTCCGGGATATCATATGTTGCCATGGCAATATTCCTGTCGCTGAAAAACTGCCCGCAGCAGCAGAACAGATCCCCGGTCCAGTAGCCGTGCTCCTTGCCCTCCGGTCCCGTGCTCCCCGGATGATGGGTGAAAATACGGACATCCGGCCCCGTCAGCAGCGTAAGCTCCCACTCATGCTGCTGGTGATGGGCATACCACGCAGCCGGACTTCCCTCCGGGTAATCATCCTGCCAGGTGACCCCGCCGATCATATAATCCGGCGTCACCAAAATGCGCTTGTTAATGCTGCCGGGTACCTGGGGAACCTGTCTGTGGGGAGTTTCATAAGTGATACTGTGCAGATGCTTACTCTCCCTGTTCTCCCATACCTTCGGCCTGGACCGAAACAGCGCATACACATAGTCCGCGGGTACAAAATCACTGACCAACGGCTCCAGATACATCCCATCCGGAACGTCTTCCCCGAAATACAGGCTGTAGAGCACATACAGACCGCTGTTTCTGTGATCAAAAACGGAGCTCTCGTAAATCCTGCCGTGAGCGCCTCCGCAATAGCCCTCCTTCGAGCAGTCCATGAGCATATCCATCAGAAGCAGATTAGCGGACATTTCCGCATAGTTTCTCATTTGCGGTTCCCCGAAATCACTGAGATTCAGAAGCGCAGTGAAATCCTCCGGACTGTACCCGTAAGAATCAAACTCCGCCCAGCCTCTCTGCGCCCTGAAGCGGATGAATTCCTGAAGAAAATGCCTGTCCTCTTCCACAGCTTCCGCCGCCGTCATATCGTACTGACAAAATACCGTCTCCGGATATCTCAGCGCATACAGATATCTGGATGTATGAAACAGGAGCATGTGGTTTTCCGATTTATATTTGCTCTCGAAATCATACTCTGTAAAAAATCTCCGGATCAGCTTTTTGGTCTCCCCTGACAGCTTATCCTCCACACTATAGCATGCCCTCACCAGCTTATGCGCCACAAAATCCGGCTCTCCCTCCGGTCCCCGGCCCGGGATGGTCGGATGGGGCAGTTCGAACCAGCGTGCCAGCCTTCCCAGCCACTCCCCCGCCTCCATTCCGGCATCGGGAACAAAGAGCAGCCTTGCCAGACTACAGCCGCCGTAAGTATCCTTTTCCAAATCCTCCGCAAGATAATCCGCAATGATTTTTTCCCGTAATTTCTGATTCATCCTTCCCGCATCTCCTTTTCCTGCACAAGACTCCCCCGCTTTGCATCCTGTGCCCTCTCCTCCAACAAAGTGCAATATTCGGCGCCGGCTGCCAGAATTACCCCCGTGCCATGGTCATCATTTACAATAGTGGGAATCGTAAAATAATACTCCGCATCCGTCTGGCAGCCCGATCCCATGCACACCCCATACACATTACCCGCCCGATCCACACTGTAAGTCAGAAGCCCTCTCCATGCCCTTTCCATACACTCCAGGTAATCCTCCTCCAGCCATCCGTATCTGACCCCTCTGGCAAAGCCAAGCAGGAACATACCGGTGCAGGAAGTCTCCGGATACGACGCTTCCTCCCCGCGGTTCAGCACCTGACGCCACAGGCCGCTTTTATCCTGCAATGCCCTGATACCGGCGCACATCTGGCG
This sequence comes from uncultured Acetatifactor sp., assembly GCA_910586775.1. Classification (GTDB taxonomy): domain Bacteria; phylum Bacillota; class Clostridia; order Lachnospirales; family Lachnospiraceae; genus Acetatifactor. The sequence continues at coordinate 11,142 of CAJUJN010000053.1, forward strand.
AAACAGTTCCTTCTCCGCAGTCAGATCCACTATACCTTCTCCGTACATCAGAAGCTCCGACAGCGTCCATATGACCCATCCGTTCCCCCGCCCCCAGGGAACATGATTTGCCGTTCCTTTCCCTGGAAAATATATATGGGAAAACAAATGTTCTTCCTCCATGTACAGCCGTTTCCGAAAGCCCTGTATCTGTACCTTCGCCTTTTCATACCTGCCTGGATCACCGGTCAGCCTGCCCATACGGATCAGGAAAGGACAACTCATATACAGATCATCCGCCCACATGGTATCCAGACGATAGTAAGCGCCGTCCTCCAGTCTGGGAACCGCCCCTTCCGCCTGCCTGCAGATGCACTCGATCACCGGCAGAAGCGACCTGTCGCCGGAATCCAGATAAGCATCGATGAAATTCATCCCCATGGTACCGATATTGTCCAGCACATTCATCTCATAGAGCCTGGGCATGAATGCGGGCATTACATGCTTTCCGATATCATATTTGATATAATCAAAATACTTTGCCATAAAACGCATATTGTCCACAAACAGCCTTTGATGTGCCTCATCTTCCAGGAAAATCGCCGCGTCCCTGATTCCATGGAAGCCTACCATCAGCGCATAGAACCACTGGCCCCAGAAAATGCTGTCCAGATAAACGCGCAGTTCACTGCCGTCACAGAACCCCCAGTATAGCCGCTGCCCCTTCTGATTCACAAACACCTGTGAAAAATCCCAGTCGTACTCCGGACCATGGCACTGTATTCCATAGAAAGGACCGATATAGACCGCCCTGTCACCCCTGTTCCTTTCGGAAGACAAAAAGGGCAGACGCAAACCTGCCGTGTCCAGGCCCAGCTTCCATCCATCCCGATTTCTCCTGCATCGAAACAAAATCCTGTCCCCTGATTTTACCTCCAGGCTGCCTGCACACTTTGCCGCAATCTGATTCCCCGATGCAGATATATTTCCTGACACAGATTCGTTTCCCGATACAAATTCGTTTCCTGATACAGATTCATTTCCCGATGCGGGTTCGTTTCTTGACAAAATTTCGATTCCCGCCAGAGCTCCGCCTCCCGCTGTCCATATTTTTTTACCATTTACATATACACACTCTGTATTTCCTCTGAATGATAAGGTATGACTACAGGCAGCCTCCGCATAGACATAGCAGATATCTCCCTCCCCGCACAGCGCCTCGAAATCAAAAGTCTCGTCCCCGGGCAGCGCAGGCGGCCACTGATAGACAGGCGCCTGTTGTCCCCCGCCCACAAAATTCTCAGACTCCGAGGCCCGGTACAGGCGGCTGAGCGCCACTCCCTCCTCTCCGCTTCGCCCCGGCACAGGCAGCACCGCCCTGGCCCAGAACAGATAATCATTGGCCCACATGAAAGGATACCGCCTCACCGAAATCAGAAATTCAAAGGAAAATTCCCGATCCATCCTCTTTATGCAGAGAATCCTCACAAAATTATCCCCGTTCTCCTTCACCGAAACCGGAAGATGCACCCAGTCTTCTCCCGCTGCATTTTCCGGCAGCTTCTCACCGGTATCTATGGTACCTTCAATCCCGTCATAAATGCATCCCCCGTCATACCAGACCTTTATCCCCGCAGATACATTCAGATAGATCACCTCATCCCGGTGACACCGGATCTGAAAATCCACAAAAACGCCGTCTCCCGGTTCTGCTTCAGGATACATGTCTCCCAGCCGGACCTTCTGGCTTGACAGCGTGCGGGTGTAGCCCACATATCTGCATGCCAGAAAAGGCCGGAAGCTCACCTCTTCCTTTGGCCTTGTCTCCAGCATGCGCTCCATGATCACGGAAATCACCTTTCGACGATCCAAACCTGCCAGGAGCATTTCCTGTCCTTTCGTCAGCTTCTCATTCATTTATTCTCCTCCAAAAAGGGATGGCTTAACCGCCACCCCTTCCAAAGCATTCTGCACATTCCTTTATTTATTCTCTGCAATCCATGCATCCAGCTGTGCCTGGAAATCCGCCTTGATTTTGGAAAGTCCGGCCTTCTCCGCCTTTTCCATAAACTCTTCATAATAGGCATCCCAGCCGTCCTCACCCAGAGTTCCGCTACCCAGAGAACCCGAGTATTCTCCTATCACGGCAATAAGCTGATCGATTTCCGTCTGCACATTCGCTGTGGAAACGGAAAACCCGATGATGGAAGAAGAAACCGTATCCGGAGCTTCGTTCATTTCTTTAATACGCTCGAACTGACCATCCAGCACAGCCTGGTTTTTGTATGCATAGAAACTGTTGCCCAGAATCCACTTCAATCCGGCATAAGAAGTATCCGAACCACCTTGTGAGCCGTCATACTCCAAAGTCGTAATTCTGTTTGGATCGTTTTCATCTTTGGTATAATGCTCCTCTTCCAGACCAAATACCATGGTGTTGTAGATTTCCTTCCCCAGCTCGGTACCGGTAGTCAGAGCCTCTATGAAAGCACAGGCTTCCTCCGGATGTTTACAGGTGGATGAGATACCGTTGCCGCCTGCACCCCAGGTATTCTGGATATAATTGTAAGGCTGTGTAGGAATTGCCACCACATCAAACCCCCAGGAAGAACTGTAGATCTCGGCCACCTGCTCCGGCGTTCCTACCTGCTCCTTGCCGCTGAACGCACAGGATGTGGGCTGCATCATATTTGCGTAATTATAATCCAATATGTTCGTGTTTTCGCCGTCAGGCGCATAGAGTCCCATGTCATACCATGCAGCATACCCCTTCAGTATGTCCTTGATGCCCTGCAGTTCAAAGTAAAACTGCACCTCATTAGATCCGTCGGGAATCACGAAATAATTACCAAGATTGTCAAAAGGTGTCACATAGGCAAAGCCAAGGGATCCTGTCTCTCCCTGCACTACATTACCGCAATATTTACCGCCGCCTTCACCTTCATTGACTGCCTGCACATATTCCGCCAGGCACTTTACCTTCTCGGAATAGTCCCCATCCCAGTCGGTCAGCACTTCATACATGGCGTCATAATCACCGTATTTGTCCATGTAATCTTTTGGGAAGAACAGGAAATTGGCATTAAACGCGTTCTGGTAATTGGGAACCATGTAGATATGCCCGTTCCTGGTACCCATCTCCCACAGCCAGTCAGGCAGTTCGGTTTTCAGGCTCTCTGAAATGTAGTCCTCCATGGGCATCCAGCTGCCATCTTCCACATGCTGGTCAAAATTCAGGTTGACACTGTTCAGGATATCGATCTGCGCGCCGGCAGCCTGGGCGGTGGTGACCTGCGTCGCATAGTCGCTGGAAGGGAAGCTGTTAATGTTGATGCTCACATGCTCCAGTCCGGGATACTCTTTCAGGAGTTCATTCACTCGGGCCTCCACCTTATCCGTGTCCTTCTGCTGTCCGTTACCTCTGTAATACCACTCCAGAAGAACCGGTTCCTTCTCCTCCGGCTGGGTTTCCGCCGTACTGCTCTCCTCCCCGCCGTTGCTCTCTTCCGCACTGCTCTCCGCAGGCGTACTGTCCCCTGCAGGCTGACTGTTATTATTCGGATTTTCGTTTCCACAGGCACTCACGCCCATCAGCATTGCCGCGGACAGACCAATCGACAGCCATTTCTTTACGTTTTTCATAACGTACCTCCTCGTATTTTCTATTTTGAAAGATTGCTCTTAGAGCCATAATAAGGAAGTGTCTACGACAATTCCTAAACAGTTTCCCGCTACCCCTTTACGCCTCCCAGCGTCATACCCTTTGTAAAATATTTCTGGAAGAACGGGAAAATCAACAGTACCGGGCCTGCTGCCACAAGGGCCATGGCGAATCTCAGCGTCTCCGTAGGCATCGCAGCAGACGCATCGCCGGCAGCAGCATAATTTTTCAATGCCTCCGCCTCCCGCAGCAGCTTCTGCAGGAGATACTGCAAGGAGTACAGATCCGGGTTCCGGATATACAGCATGGATGTCATCCAGTCGTTCCATCTGTCCACCAGATACAGGAAGGATACCGAAGCAATACTTGCCTTGCTCAACGGAATGATGATCCGAAAGCAGATATATAGTTCGTGGGCGCCGTCTATCTTCGCCGCTTCCACCAACTCATTGGGTATCGCCCGGTAGCTTGTCCTGACGATCAGCACATTATAAGCCGACACCAGGCAGGGAACAATGTAAACCCAGATCGTATCATCCAAATGCAGGATATTCCTGATCAGCAGGTACGAGGGCACCAGGCCTCCGGAAAACAGCATCGTAAAGTATACAAAAAAATTCAATTGTTTCTGCCAGATAAAATTATCTCTGGACAGCGGGTAGGCCAACAGGGATACTACCAGTGTGGACAGCGCGGTACTGAGCAATGTATAGAATATATTGACTCCATATGCCATCACCATCTTCATGGGATTACGGAACGCCGTCACATACGCCTCCAGGCTGAACCGGGACGGTATCAGCGAATAGCCGTTCTGTATCAGTGCCGTTTCATCCGTAAACGAGCTTGCTATCAACACCAGGATCGGCAGTATGTAAACCACCATCAATGCCAGAAATACCATATGCAGCGCTATCTGCCCTGTGCTTTTCTTTTTCTTCATGATTCCCCCTCCTAGAACATGGCATTCTCAGGACTGATCTTCCTGATGATCTTATTGGTCGTTACCACCATAATCAGGCCTGCTGCCGACTGTGCCAGTCCCACCGCCGTAGAGCGGGCAAGATTGCCGTCCTGAAGCGCGCGGAACGTGTATGTATTGATGATATCCGTCGTCGGATACAGGATTCCCCTGTTCTGCGGCACCTGATAGAACAAACCGAAATCGCCGGTGAAGAGCTGTCCGATATTGATAATGGTCTGGATCACGATTACGGGGATCAGATGCGGCAGCATCACATGCCAGATCTGCTGCGGCTTGTCGGCTCCGTCCAACTGTGCCGCTTCGATCAGCCCGCCGTCCAGTCCCATCAGGGAAGCGTAAAAAATCATGCTGCTGACTCCCACAGAACCCCACATCTTCACAATCGTCAGTATAAAGGGCCAGGCGGCCGGAATGGTATACCAGTCAGGCGCTTTCCCTCCCAGCCCTCTGATGAGCTGATTGAGCAGGCCGAACCTGTAGCTTAAGAATATTTCCGCCAGAAAGGAAAGGATTACTGCCGACAGAAACTTCGGCATGATGATGACCGTATTATAAGCCTTCAGGGCTTTCCTGCTCCGCAGATGATAGAACAACAGCGCCAGCCCCACAGAAGCCGCAGTCCCGAATACAATAAACGCAATATTGTAACACATGGTATTGCGTATGGTTCTGAATGCATCCTGGGAGGTAAAGAAAAATTTGAAATTATCCAGTCCGTTCCAATCGCTTCCCAGTATACCTTTCAACGGTTTGTAGTTCTTAAAGGCAATCACGATTCCGAACATGGGAGCATAGCTGAATACCAGCAGTAAAATAATACCCGGTATTGCCAACATGCCCATGCTCAGGCTCTCTCTGATCGTCCGTTTCGAATACCTGGGTTTTGTTTTTGTCTCCATTCTTTCCTCCTGTTTCTGCACTTCCTGCTACGGCACAGTTTGTATTCCTGAACAAATTCCTTTACCGTGTTCTGTACTATGCTCCTGGGAACTGCTCACCTGTAAGTTTATTATACCTTTCTCCTGCTTCCACGCCAATCGCCGATCGGTGCCATCCTTCGCGTTTCATGCTCATTGAGAAAATGTCTGCAAAAAAGACGGGGCAATGACTCACACAAGCCACTGCCCCACTGGCACTTGTTGATTTTTTCCTCCTGACTGCCGGCAGGTATTTCTCACTGACCGAAACGCTCTGCAACTTTTACCGCTCGCCTTTTTTCCTGACAGCTGCCAGGCTTCCGGTTATATAGCGGCATCTGCGTCCGGCGTGCCCGCAGAATTTTCCGGCTGTTTCCCGGTATCTGCGTCCGGCGTTTCTGTCGGTCCGGGACTTGCCTGCGCATCCCTGTTTCCTTCGCCTTCATTGACTTCCGGCGTACCCGCAGGGCTTTCCGGCTGTTTCCCGGCATCTGCGTCCGGCGTTTCTGTCGGCTCGGGACTTGTCTGCGCATCCCTGCCCACTTCGCCTTCATTGGCTTCCGGAGTTCCTGCAGGGCTTTCCGGCTGTTTCCCGGCATCTGCGTCCGGCGTTTCTGTCGGCTCGGGACTTGTCTGCGTATCCATATTCCCTTCACCTTCGTTGATTTCCGGTGTATCCGACGGGCTTTCCGGATGTATATCAGCATCCCCGCCGGAAATTTGGCCAGGTTCGGAACTCCCTGCATCCTCTTCGCTGTCGACGGAAGCCCTGCTCTTCAGCAGCTCAATATAGTCCACATAGACGGTTCCGTTCCTGTTCGCATTGTTTGCCCCCAACGGATAGAAACACATTCTTGTCAGGTTGTTCCCGCTGACATGCAATGCCAGCTTACTGACATCAATCGTCACAATCGCCCAACCATTTTCATCCGCTTCATATCTAACCAAATCTGTTCCAACTGACTCTGCCTGATCTGCATTCCCTCCATTCGCCGTATAATACAGTTGGAGCGATAATTCAGGATCTGTGCATTCTGTGTTCAGCCTGATACGGATTGTGTCAAAATCTACTGCCGGTATATTGATTGCTCCCGGAGCGCCGCTCCATACCCTGGCTCCCTGGGCATCCTTCCCTTCAATCCTTACCATGCCGTTTTCGGGTTCGATTATTGTAGGACCACCGCCAGCCCAGTTTTCCCTGTCGCTTACAAAGTACCATCCTTTTGCCAGGGACGCATACTCCGGATCGTCCTCTGTCCATTTACCGGTATCATCGCCGATTAATTCCGAAGGATCTGGCTCCTCTTCGCCCCCGGGAATACCCTGCGGAATCCATTCTTCCAGGATACCCCAGATTGCTTCGGCAATCTTTTCCATACCCTTGTCGCCGGGATGGCGGAGTACCCCCTCGAATACCTCTGTTTTTTCTGTATCGCCGGTTACCTTCCTGTAATATTCCAGAATCTGTTCTTCATAATCATATGCCAGATATTCTCTGTCCGTCCATTCCGTCATATCTGCAAAAGCATAGCTGTATTTTTCTGCGGCATCGGCGATAACCTCCACAATGGCCTCATTCGTCAGTGCCGTAGCGCCTGCAATCACCTGCGCATCCCCATCCGGATTGAATTTGTCAATAATCTTCTTATACTTATCCGCCGAGAATATCCTGTCATTATTGAAGCTCGGATCATTTTCGTTCTCGCCGTTCTGCACGTTTGCTCCAAAGGTAGCAATGATGATGTCCGCATTCCAGTTTGCGTATTTATCCCTTTGATCGCTGATTTTACTCCAATCATAGAAATACTTTTCATACTCTGAAATGTTTATCGCCTTTACTTCCACCACGCCGTTCTTCTCCAGGATCTTTTTCTTCAGCAGATGCACATAATCCTTATCCGGGCTTGTAGCTGCCATTCCCCAGTCACCGGCCCAACCGTAGTTGAGGTTCGGGGCATGCTGCGTAATGGAATTGCCGATAATCAGGACCTTCCTGGCCGGGGAGTTCTCTGTACCGTTCGCCCTTCTCAGGAACTGTACACTGTCAAGCAGTACGGAAACCCCTGCCCTGCACAGCTGTTCATTGTGGTCACTGAATACTTCCAGTCCGATACGCGCAAGCTTCTTCCCTTCAGGCCAGATATCTCCGCTGATGTCAAATGTGAGCGTGACATAATCTTCCGTGCCGATCTCGTACGGAGCAGAGTAGATTTCCGCCGTAGATTTGTCAGTGAATGCAAGAATCAGTTTCATTCTTTCGAAAGTGATTCCTGCTTCCCCGGTTCTGGCTTTCTCCTCCTCTTCCGGAGCGCCTGAAAGTTCATCCGGCACAATGGCCTTCAGCCTGATTCGAATATGTGTCACATCCTCCTTCGTATAGTTATAAGGGTTCGTGGGCTCACCCGACGGGTTAGTAGCCATAGACCAGAGCCTGGGATTATAATCGCCTTCTTTTGTAGGAGGCATAATCTCCAGAGAACCTTCTACAATTCGGCTCTGGGTAGTACCGCCCGTTGCCCAGTCGTCATAACCGTTGGTAAAATATGCGCTGTCAAATGCACTAAACCAGTTATTGTCCAGGATTTCAACGGAAGTTATCCACACCGTTTTCCCGTTATCCGCTTCCGTTATTGTCTCACCGATGGGATAGATATTGAGCCTCCCAATGGTTTGATCTGTTTTCCAACCGGCACCGGCAGTCAGATCAATCATTGCATATAAGTCGCCGTTTGCATCTGTCTGGCAGGGAATATTCCTGTAGCTGACAGTACCGCCTGCCTTATCTTCCTCCCCCAGATACTGAAGATCCATAGCCATTGCGCTGATTTCCGCCTCTGTCCGGACACGGACCAGTACATGGGTTGCCTCCGCCGTGCTGATATTTACAGGATCCTTAATTACCCCTGCTTCATCATAGCTGGACCATACATTCATCCTCTGGCCATTGGCTGTAAGCTTCAGCGCTCTGCTTTCCTGATCATATTCCGCAATGGTAGCGCCGCCTCCGGCCCAGAAACCCATACTCTCTGCGAACTCCCATCCATAGATCGTATAAGGACTTTCCTCAATCAGTATCCTTTCTTCCCCGGGATCCACCTCAGTATCTTTCTCCAGGTCAAGAATGAGGAAGCTGTCCATACAGAAGGTCTGGGTGCCTCCTGCCGCTTCGTCGTACCATAAGATACGGATTCTGTCAATTTCCACGGCATCCTTAAGGGCTCCCTTCCGATCTCCGCTCAGGTCGATCATGACTTCATAAAAACCGTCCTCTGCCAGCATATCATCCGTCAGCTGAATCTCATATGACTGATTGTAATTAGTGCCGTCTCCGTATACCTCTCCCTTAAGGACCGGATTCCCGCCTGCGCCTTCGATCTTAACACGCATAAGGATATGGTCCGCCTTCCCGGCGCGGACATTAAAGTGAGGTACTTCGGGGGACCAGACCCTTGTATCCTTCCCTTTGGCCGATATCCGCATGACTCCCCTGTTGTCAACCGCAGGCTCTGTCATTGTATCCGCTCCGCCGTAAGTCCAGGCCTCCGTACTCGTGGTAAAGTAGTAAGCCTTCAAGATGGCAGGATCCTCAAATCTGGTAATATTTACTCTGGCCGGGTTCCCGCCTTCCGCCGGCACAACCTCCACTTCAAATGCAGGATGTTCCTCTCCCTGGATATCTGTCACCTTACCTGTATTTTCAAAGAAATCCACAATCGGGACATACTTTCTGCCATTGAGAGAGAACGCACCGATACTGTCCACAGGGACACCGTCCGCAAGCATCCTGACCTCTCCCTCATAAGGGAATTCCAACATAACCTGGCCTGTGTATATATACAGTCTGTCCGCTGCAAGCGGCTCGGAAACATATGCGCCTGCCAGACCGCTCAATTCTTCCGCCGGGAACATAAGCCTGCCGTCCACGGTCTCAACAGGGTTGGACGTATAGAACCGGGAACCGTTCATATAGATTTCGGCGTCTCCGCCCACCTTTCTGCGAAGAATCGTTATGGAATCAATCCAGAACTCGCCGTCCCTCTCTATGGGATCAAACCGAATCTGCCTGATGGTACCTGTCCATTTGCGGTTCTGACTCATATCGAAAACAATTTCCGCATAACCGTCCTCGCCTTCCAGATAGGATGCAGCTACCATCTTACTGCTGGAATAGGAAGTCTCCTCGTCCGTGACAAAGTAAATCGCGGGCTGGCCGATGGGTTCTTCGCCGCCTTCGGCTTTCATGCGCACCCGGATTTCCAGTGCCGATTTTGCATCCAGATTCAGGTTGTCAGGAGACATCAGGGAAGGATCCGCTGTTTCCTGTCCTCTGTCAGTCATTTGCAGTTCATCCAGCGAAACCGTCTTTCCATAGTACCTGCCGCCTTCTACTTTCTGCTCGGCCAGTCTCTTGATCCATCTTCCGTCGTCCTTGCCAACCGTCCACCCTTCCGCATCGCCATCCCGATTGAACTGCCAGTCGCAGCCTTCAATCGCTTCCAGGCTGCCCCTGTCAGAGCCCTTGTCCACCAATACCACATGTCTGTCCTGGACATACATATGGTTGATTCTGGCCCGCTGATCTGCGTCAGGAACGATATCTGTCTTCCCATCTGTGGTATGTGCCCCGCCTACGCCGTCACCATCACCGAACACGCCCCGGACAGCGTCAATGTATCCAAAGCCTGCCAGGCTTGACGGCATAATAAAGTGACCTTCGCTGTATTCATTCCAGTTGTCCAGGAGAAGCACTTTGGAACCGATGCTGTCCTGGTTCAGATCCTTTTTCATGAAATCCCGTATCCACTCCAGCACGGTCTGGAACTGTTCTACTGTACAGAATGCGCCGTCATTCCGATCCCAGGCCTTATCCCAGAAGCCCACAGATGCAGTGGGAACAACCCCTTTCTCAGCAAGCCCGACTTTTTCCACCGCATTCTGGACAGCCTCCATTCCCATAGTCTGTTTGGTTACTGTGTAGCTGTCGCTGCCCCAGGTATATGCATACTGGCCGTCGAATCCTGCCTGGGCAATTTCTGCTGCATTCGCCGCAGAGCTGTCATTGCACATAATGATATATGCGCCGTCAAATCCGGCGTCCACGCATGCCTGCCTCAGATACGCAACCGCTTCCTTCACCCCGTCCGAGCCTCCGAAGTAACCCTTCAGCTTGGAAATATTGTACATGCCCACAAGAGGTTTATTCTCTACCTTTAAGTATCTGTCATCCTTAAAATACTGCTCAACCCAATAAGGAACAATATTTTTCTTGAAATCCTCCAGATCCTGCCCTCCACTGCCGCATTCCCAGGTAATGGCAAAATCCATCCTGTCGCTGTATTCCGCGTTCATATACCCATCATGGAGCGCTCTGGAGTTGCGTGCCATCTTAACAGGCTGACCTTCACCCTCCCATGGGCGGTACCAGCAGAACAGTTCAAAATCGATGCCGTGCTCTATCTTGTATTTCAGCTCCCAGTCGGCTGCCTCAGGACGCATTTCATCATAATAGCCAAGGACAGGCGTTCTGTCCTCCCAGTCGGTCAGCCAGTCATAACCGAAATGCTCTCCTTCCACCCACAGATTACAGCTCTGTAATCCTACCAGAGGAGCGTCTTCTTCCTTCGCCACTGATACCGGCTCCGGGACATAGTCCTCAGGAAGCGGGATCCAATCCTTAACCACAATGTCATCCAATATGGCGTCTCCGCCTTCTGCCGCAAAGGATATTCGGGTAAACTTCCCGAAGGGTAACGCAATATTATTCGCTTTCAGCTTATGGTTCAGGTACAGCTCAGTCCCTTCCTCTGTCTGCTTCAGCATGATGTGATACCACATATTTTCCAGACAGTCATATAGTCCTTTAAATGTTTCGCCATCATAATAGCCAAACTTACCGTCCCTGGTTGCTACCTTGAATGCATTGCCGGCTTCATCTTCCAGAATCATTGCAAATTCACCGGAATTGCGCTCCATCAGATACTGATATTCAACCCATGCGCCGTCCTGGGCATATGTCGCTGCCCGGGTAATCTCAGCGCCGTCTTTTAAAAGTGCGCTGTACCTGTCAGGCCCCTGGGTACCCGTTTTGTAAATCGTCGCGGCATCTCCGGCTACCTTCCAGTCATCGTTGATCTTCAGATCCGTTCCATCCAGGAACTTCTCATTTACGTAGTAGCCTGTATAGATGCGCACAGTGCCAATCACGACGGCACCCTTGTCTGCTTCGCCGGTCTCAATGCTGAAGCGGTCAATGGCATCCGCACTGTTTATAAAGGAAAATACCTTCGCCTCATCCCCATCTGTTACGCCTTCGCCGTTCACGCTGACAGTAAAGGTACCATTGGCCGGGCTGATATGTAATTTAAGAAAAGCAAGCTCCTCCACCGGCAGTGCGCAAAGGTCTGTATCGCCCAGGAACAGCCTGTCGCCCTTCACGGCAAAACGTATGGCAGTCGTGTTTTCGTTACGTAATTCCAACGCTGTATCATCCATGCATGCGGAAGCCCTCATTGAAAATTCCATGGTAAAATCATCCGCAATCGCATTGAATGCCCTCAGAGCCTGTCCGCCGACATACTTGCTGGAGTCTGTAAAGCACGCGCCGTCATTTGCCTTGGTTGCCGCTCCTGTAGGCAGAGAGAGGTCCCAGCTACTGAACATTACTTCCGTCCAGTCGTTAATTGCTGAGAAATTAAAGTCGTCCCATACAACATAGTAGCCGTTTTCGCTTACAGGTTCTGCACTCGGACTCGGCTTTGGGCTTGCACTTGGTTCTGGACTTGCACTCGGTTCCGGGCTTGCACTTGGTTCCGGACTTGCACTCGGCTTTGGACTCGTACTCGGTTCCGGGCTTGCACTCGGCTTTGGACTTACAGTCGGTTCTGGACTCGTACTCGGTTCCGGGCTTGCACTCGGCTTTGGACTTGTACTCGGTTCCGGACTCGTACTCGGTTCCGGGCTTGCACTCGGCTCGGGGCTCACGTCGGGCTTAGGATTCTCACTGGGCGCAGTACTCATTATCGGTTCGGGACTTTTATCCGGTTCCGGATTTGTTACCGGCTCAGGGCTTTTTTCCGGCTCGGTGCCTGGTCCATCGGGTCTGGTTGCGTCGGAATTATCTTCCTCGTTGCTGCCGGGAACGGAATAAGTTACCCTGCCCTCTATATCCACCTCTTTACCGTCAATCTCTACTCGCTCATATGCACTGACAGTCTTTTTTACATTTGCGGCAACTGCTTTTAACATATTAGCGGGAAGCAGCGAAGAAGCTATGGCCACGCACAAAAACATGGATATCATATTTCTGCGATTTCTGCGTCCGGCAACTCCTGCAGCCACCACACCTGCAACAGAAGCGACGGCAAGCACACTCCAAAGCAAAATATTACTATTGTCACCTGTCGCCGCCCCCCCGCTCTCCGCAGGTACGTAATCTACCGCCAGTGAAACAGTTTCTCCTGCTGACAGCGTTTCCAGTTTCCTTACTGCATCACCATCTTTCACCCTGTAACCGCCAGGAACAATGCTTTCAACAGTTACATCCGTCACCGCATAAGCATTGTTATTCTTTACGGTAATATTTGTGCCAATCTTCTGGTCACCGCTATACTTCTGCCGATCCGCAGTGACAGTGATCTCCATTCCGTCCTGGCTCTTCGTCGCTGCGAAAACAGGAAGCATTGCAGTCAGCCACCAGGTAAGCGCAAGTAAAATAACGGATAATTTCCTGACTTTTTGCATCTTCATACCCTCCATATCTTGTCAAGTGTTTTCCTCAGGATCCTATACCTTAATATTACTTTTAAAACCTGTATCAGTAAATCCTTGCTTTATGACATTGCTTCTCGTTTTGTGCCAAATTCATGTTCTCCGTCCAGACAGCCCGCATTTTGTGTCATCCTTCTCGTTTTATGCCATCTTTTTCCAAACCGCCTTTTTCGGTTGCAAAAACGTAATTTTACAGGTATGATTAAAGTACTTTTATCAGATTTTACGATGGGAAGGATTTATTATGTACCAGATCATGATTGTTGATGACGAGACAATGTCTCAGGAGATGCTTCTGAAATACATAGAGACCCGACTGCCTGCCTACCGGATCACCCATGTCTGCAATAACGGTCTGGAGGCCCTGGAAGCTTTCAGACAAACACCGGCGGATATCATACTCGTAGATATCCGCATGCCTGTTATGGATGGACTGAAACTGATAGAACATCTTAACCGGATCACTTCCAATTATGTTCCGATCGTTATCAGCAGCTATGGTAAGTTTGAATATGCCAAAGCAGCCATGCGGATGGGTGTGACCCACTATCTGCTGAAGCCCCTGGATTATAGGGAGCTGACTCAGGCTCTGCAGGCTGCTTCCCAGACATTATCCTTCAAACGGATCGTCTGCCCGCCTACGGTACAGGATGACGATCAGGAACTGTACCTGACAGGCATTCTGGCCGGAAAATGCGGCGACAGAAACGCAGCCGTCTCCCGTTTTTCTGAACTGAATTTTCCTTTCTCCTACGACAGGCCGGGAAACGGTTTCTATGTGCGCATTGATTTTCTCAACACGGAAATGTGGATGTACGGACATGACTCCCTGATCACAGCTGTCGGCACCCTGATCCGCCTGCAGTATCCGGCTCTGTTCCTGCTGCCGCTGCTCAGCTGTCAGGAACACTGTGATTACTTTATCTTTATGGCCCCAGATGAGTCCATTGATTTTGAAGAGCTGGGCGATCAGATCCGGCAGATCCTGAAAATCTCTCTGAACCTCAGACTTCTGCTCCGCTTTACCTCCATGGAGCAGCTGCGGATGGCTGCATTACACGGACAGCTCCCAAACATTTCCGATGCGGCAGCGGATGTCTATAACACGAAATATATCAATTCCGATGCAGACAATGACGCCATCCGCACCAGGATTGAAAGCGCCATTCAGTTTATGAAGGAGAATTACGGACTGGATCTGACCAGAGATATGGTAGCTGAAAGCGTCTATATGTCAGGCGCCTACTTCAGCAGATGTTTCAAGCAGATCACGAACATCACCTACAAGGATTATCTGATAGAGATACGGATGCAGAAATCCGTGGAACTCCTGAAAACCAACAGGAAGATCTCGGATATCGCCCTTCAGGTAGGCTATCCGAACCCTAACAGATTCAACATCAATTTCAGGCATTACACTTCCTACACGCCATCCGAGTACCGAACATATGTCCTGAAAATGATCTGAGCGGGGGAGAATCCTATGCAAATTATAAAAAGAGCCAAAAAGCTGATAGAAAGCCCCTTTATCCGGAAGTGGTTTTTCACGCTTCTGACATTTGTGATGCTGCTGTTTCTGTGCTTTATGATATACGCTTATACCAATTCCCGGAAAGCTTTGATCATGGAGTATACCTCATACAGTGAGCTGCAGACAGAACGCATAGCCGATACTCTGGATGATAATTTCCGAAGCTTCAGCAGAGTGGCGGCCCTGCTTTCGACTAACAATATGACACAGATCTATATGTTCAATGAACAGACAGAGGCTCTATTCCCGGCTATTTACGCGCAGCTTTATTATCAGCTTCAATCCTACAAGGAAGCTTTTTACGCCATTGATTCCATCTATCTGTGTACCGCCTCCGGGACCGAATTCTTCACCTCTTTTTCCCAGCAGCCCGTTACAGCCGATATGCTGGAAGACAAAAACTACATGGCCATTCAGGAGGCGCCGTCTGCCATTACCTTTTTTCCCCGGGAAAAAAACGGACTCTATCCTTACCTGATGACAATCTATCTCCCGGTCTCCAAATCCGGCCAGAAATCCATGGTCATTGTGAATGTCGATATCCGGAAAATATCTCTCCTGTCCAGCGCACGCAGTGATTCTTTACAGAAAATATATATTGTTTCCGATGACGGTCAGCTGCTTTACAGACATGATCAGGACGGCATGCCTGAGTCTGTTGCGCTTGTCCCTCAATTGGAGCTGTTCGACGCTTCCGTGGATTTTTACAGTACCTATGTGACAGGGGATACCCACTACATTTATGTACAGCAGCATTCCTCCCATTATCCCTGGTCTTATGTCACGATAACAACTCCCCAAAGCTATATGGGCAAATCCTATAATCTTTTTGCCTCTCTGCCGATCTTTCTGCCCTGGCTGTTGATCCTGACGTTGGTTATTATCCTCTTTCTGACCGTCCTGATCGCCCATCCTATCCGCACGATTTCAGAGTTTCTGGACAATCCTCTCATGGAGCTTCCCGAAAAGATATCAGAACCTGAAACGAAAAAAATTATCCGGCACTTAATCAATTACATCCAGACCAATCACGATCTGTCCGATGAACTGGAAAAGCAGCTGGAACGGCAGAACAAGGCAACCTATGTAGCTTTGCAAAGCCAGATCAACCCTCACTTTCTGTTCAATACCCTGAATCTCATCCGCAGCATGGAGATAGAAACTCTGGGTTATGACCATAAAGCGCCTGAAACGACGCTTCTCCTGAGCCGGCTGCTGCAGTATGCCCTGAATTCCGCCAACCTGGTACCATTGCAGACGGAATATTTCTATACGGAAATATATCTGCAGATACTGAATCAGCGTTATAAGGAACAGCTTCATTTCCAAATAGAAAAAAATGAAGAGGCTTACGACATCCTTGTCCCGAAGCTGATCCTGCAGCCGCTGATCGAAAATGCGGTTTTCCACGGATGTTCCCCGAAGCTGGACACCCATAATTCCGTTCTGGTCAGTACCGCCCTTCAGGACGGTTTCTGTAATATCACTGTCAGGGATAACGGTGTCGGAATCCCGCCCAGGGAACTGGAAGCCCTGCGGGAAAAACTGTCGAATGTCCGGAATATCCCCGATGATTCCATCGGTCTGCAGAACGTTGTTTACCGGTTGTATCTCACTTACGGTGAAACCTTTTCCTTCCGCATTGACAGTAGGCAAAATGAAAGTACCTGTATCACTCTTTCCTTCCCGGTTAGCATAACAGGAGAACCACCAGAGGCGACAGAGACATAAGAAGATTTTTTCGAAATGATTTCAATGTTGGTCCCCCTTTAAAACAAAAGATTCCCAACTATGACTAAAAATAAATCGCCAATCCAAACAAGGCTTTAAGCCAGTTATGTGTTTACCATTACAGTTATATTTACCTGTTTATATCTTCAGAGTACCATTTTCAAGCCATTCCCTGTTTTCTGCACTCATGCCTAAAGCATCGAGCGCCAGGTTGTAGGTATCGTCAATCTTGCGGTTAATCTTGTAAAGCTCCCTTTTCAGCTCTGACTGTCCTACTTCCAATCGAGATACTCTTTCCTTAATTGTCCTGGCATCATTTTGGATATCCTTTATTTCTGTCTTGATATCCTTTATTTCTGTTTTTATCTCTTGAATTTCAACTAAGAGTAAATCTAATTTTTCACTATCTGTCATACTCGTGTACCTCCCAATGTAATGAGTATACCACATTCAGAATGCAAAGTCTATTCAATTATCAAGGTGCTTTGGATTTTGCTTTTAAATCATTGCATTAAATCTTTCAAAAAACAGTTGACAAATGGAATCGCATGTAGTAAAATAATTCTTGTCCTTGAAAAATGGACGCATGCGATAGTGGCTCAGTTGGTAGAGCGCCACCTTGCCAAGGTGGAAATCGCGGGTTCGAGTCCCGTCTATCGCTCTTCTTTTTATACAGCGGAATCCCATAAAATGTGGGGTTCCGCTGTTTTTTGTGTACATGTGTTCTGATTACATTTGATTACACTTTATCCCGTGAAAGCGCACGCTCGATATTCTCATGTGCCCGGGCATCCGTTTCCCGGTTATGGCAATAATTATGGAAAGTCGTGCGCTCGTCTTCATGCCCCACCAGCTCACGGATTTTGTCGATGTTGATTTCACCGGAGTCTATCAGTGCGCTGATGTAGGTCTTGCGGATTTTGTGCATGGTCTTCACCGTGGCCATGGTATGGCTGCAATATTTCCTTATCCGGCAGTTGAGCGCTCCGGCATGGATGCGCTTTCCGTCCTTTCCCAGGAAGATGTATTCCGAATCCTGGAAGCCGTGTCCGGCGTTCCATTCCCGTATCATCTCCAGAATCTTCCTTGCATCCTGTACAAGGTCAACGTTCCGGTTTCCGGCCTCGGACTTCGTATGCTCCACTACACGGTATCCGGCGCTTTTCCATGTCCCGTCAGGGAGCTGCCGATGCATCTTCTGCTCCATGCGCTGGATGTGGATGCAGCCGATTCTCTCTTCATCAATGTCAGACCATTTCAGGGCGACCATCTCCCCCAGCCGGGCCCCCAGCTGGAAACAGAGCGCAATCCCCAGGCAGGCGGAATAATCGTTTTCGTAGAAGTCGTTCCATGCCTCTTTTTCAACCAGGGGCTGCTCGTCCGTCATGAACACCTGGCTTTCGTTGGGCTTCTTCCTGACGGTGCGGAACATTTTTGTCTGGACTTTTACGGCCGAAAACGGGTTCGCCGCAAGCATACCTTTGTCCACGGCCAACGCCAGGGCCTGGCGAATAATGACGGTAGCATTATAATACTGCGTCTTCGTAAGGGAGTTGTCCCTGATAAGGGAGTGGGCCCATTCGTCCAGCGTCACCCTGTCCAGCTCCACAAGGGGTATCTTCGTGATTTCCGTCCCCTGGTAGAAGCGTTTCCAGTCATCGTCTATCCGCCGTATATAGGATGTGGCATCCGTATGGAGCGACTTGTAGCGCAGCCATTCCGGATAGAAGCTGGCAAGAGTTTCTTTCCGCCGCCCATGGGCCTCTTCCTGTTCCTTATAGTAGCCGATGATTTCATGATGGATTTTCTCTTCCGAGCTTTTGGCGATTAGCCGCCTCCCTTTCTTCTTCGCTGCATCCGGCAGATAGGTGTACCAGCGTCCGTTGCTTTCACCTTGCCATATAGTGCTGAATTCCTTGATGTGCTTCTGGATAATCTCTTTCCTGTCCATATCTTCCTTTACCTTATCCAGCACATTCCCTACATCATTAAGATTATACCCCTCTTGCAGAAATTGCAAGAGGAAGTTTTGGATTGTCGTCTTTTCCATTGCCCTTTGGTTACTGTTCACTGGCCCCATTAGGCCATTGTGAAAAGTGCTGAAATTTATTT
>CAJUJN010000054.1 GCA_910586775.1 uncultured Acetatifactor sp.
CCGTCTATGATACCATAGAGCATCATCGCAAAACATAAAATAATACCAAGTAAAGACGCAATATCCACGAGAATCACCTAACTCTTTTGCTTTTTGTTGGAATGCCTTTCTTCCATTATTCCGCAAAAATACCCTTTCTATATGATTTTACAAGATTTTTTATCTCTTGTCTACTTTCTTTTACAATTATTTTTTTCCCCGTGGTGAGTGTAATCACCGTGTCCGGAGTCTCCTCCACAATCTCAAACAGATGCGGATTCACCAAAATCTTTGTACCGTTCAATTTCGTCACTTCAATCATATCGAAACCTCTTGTATCACTATGTACATATTATCCCGTCATACCTGCCACCACCTTAACGCTGCATCACATATCCGGCAGTCGGCAGCCATATGTTTCCCCGCCACATAAGTGAAACTCTTCCAAACTGCTCCTGCTGATTCAGGATGTCTCCCGCCTCCAAAAACACATCTTACGTGCTCTCTGTCCAATGAATATGGGGGACAGAACCCTGCCCCCCCATTATAGCACATTTATCCGGATAATGCGAGTATAAATTAACGCTTCAGGTTAGTTAATTCTTCTAACAAAGTATCTGATACAGTTATGATACGGCTGTTCGCCTGGAAACCACGCTGTGTGGTAATCATTTCGGTAAATTCCGAAGACAGATCCACATTGCTCATCTCCAGCTGGCCGGTGGACATATAATCTCCTTCTGCAGTGATATCCACACCAACCCCGTCAAAGGAGCCGGAGTTCAACGTTGTGGAATAAAGGTTATCCGCCAGCTTCTCCAGACCAGACGCATTCGCGAATTTCGCCGTGGCAATCTGTCCCAACAGCTTTGTCATACCGTTATCGTAGCTGGCATAGATCATTCCGTTCTGCTGAATGGATACACCGTTCATGGCACCGTTGCGGCGGCCGGAACCGGTGCTGAACTCATCGTCGGCACCGTTGGTGGCTCCGATGGTGGAGGTTCCCTTGTTGTTTACATTGGTGGTGCCGGCCATCTCGATATCGATGTTCTCGAAATTTCCGTTGCCAACGTTGCTCAGGTTCAGCGTAACCACCGATGCGGTGCTTCCGCCTTCCGGCGTCTTGCCGCCCTCCACTCTCTGGAAGGTACCGCTCTTGGGATCATATATAACCGTTACACCCTGGAACTCACGCCCGACAGTGTTGAAGGAATTATCCGTATCAAGTGCCAGAGTCTCAAGTCCAGGTGCCGTCGCACCGCTCGAGTCATTTTCTCCAAGTATCATATCCTCAATCGTACAGGTTACCGCTGTTGTCGGAGGTGTTGCATTCGGATTTGCCGGCGTAACCTCATAAACCAGATTCAGGAAATTCTCTGTCGAGCCTTCATAGCCGTACGCCTTTGCGATATTATTCAACTGCTCCTCTACGGATATCGCCGCAGCGCCTGTCGGAGTTTGAGGCGTAAATTCCTGATTTGCACGAATATTTGTTATATTTGCAATCTCATTTCCATCTGGATCGGATAAGACACCGTTAGTCCAGGTATAATTTTTTCCAAAAGTCACCTTCCCCGCCATATCCTGTGTCTGAGTAGCCCCAAAAACTGCCGCTTTTTGCTCAGGAGTCATCTGAACTTCATTCCCGTCCGAATCGGTAATCTTGTCAAGCTCCATGCTGTATATATTCTTCGCATCATTTGCCGTATCCGACTGCCTGAATACAAACTTCGCCGTATAACTGTACCCCAACGAGTCATAAAAACTGAAGTTAACTACTTTACCGGTACTGCTGGTCACATCCGAATCCAGTTTGTCAATGATACCGGACATATATCCCTGGGTCGTCGCCTCAGGCGGGTAGTACATATTGGCGGAATTCATAATACGAAGCGCGGATACCGAATCCTGCTTAATCGCTCCGGTTTCCTCGTCCACCTGCCATCCCATAACATTGTAACCGATACTGGTCATTGCCAGGTTTCCGGCACCGTCCACATAGAAAGAACCGTCTCTGGTGAAGTAATTCTCCTGTCCGTTATTGACAATGAAGAAATTCTCGCCGGTAATCATAATGTCAAAAGGATTTCCCGTTGACTGGCTGGCACCCTGTCCTGTGATGTTGACATTGATGGCGCTGGTCTTAACACCGAGACCGATCTGTCTGGGATTGACGCCGCCGGTTCCCGTAGACGCGTTTGCACCGCTGGCCTTCTGTGTCGTCTGGCTCATCAGCGCCGCAAATGTCATGTTACTGGACTTATATGCGACTGTGTTAACGTTTGCTATATTATGGCCTATAACATCCATTCTGGTCTGATGCGTCTTAAGACCCGACACACCAGAAAAAAGTGATCTCATCATAGTAATCTGTTCCTCCTGATCTGGAACGAAGCATGCCCCTCTCTGTCATTCGAAAGGCTATAACCTCCTCACCGGTCCGGTTATATGATAACTGCTCCGTTAATATTTGTGAATATGTTCTCGTTGGTATCTGTACTGTCCATTGCGGTGACAACTGTCTGATTTGGAACATTGACAATAAACGCCAACTGATCCACAATCACCAGCGAATCCCTGATTCCCTTTTGTTCTGCCTTTTTCGTCCCGGACTCTAGTCTCTCCAACTGTGCGTCGCTCAGTTCGATATTTCTGTCAGCCAACCTTCCCATTGCATGCTTGGAAAATTTCAGGCTGCCCGAGCCCCCCAATGTCTTCTGCTGTAAAACGTCCTGAAAGGATATGCTTTTTGAAATCCCGCCATCCATGGCTCTCCGGACCGGTGTCTTATTGCTCAGATACTGGTCCGTCAGCTGCCCAATGGAAATATACCCATTGCCCTGAATATCCATCCCTGTAAACTCCTTCCTTATGCTTTATCAGCGCCCTCCGTCTCATCTCCCCCGGTGTCTTCCCCAGCGTCCCCGCTGTCTTCTGTCTCATCCTTTTTGTCGGCTTCCTCTGCGGCAGCGCGTACTTCCTTTATTCTCTCAATGTAACTGTTCAGCTTCTTGACCGTATCCGAAGCAATGAAACTCTTCTCGTAATCTGTCATTTCATTGTAAATCTTCTCCAACTCATCGATCTCCTCCGCATTGGACAGATCCACACGAGTCACGTTCGGAAGCTTGTTCAGTCTGGCCGTGAAGTCATAAGCCTTGTCATAAGCATCCTTGTATTCCAGATCCACTACTGTATCCACATCGTCAATAGAATAAAGCGATTCGTCTATGGAAACATAAGCCTTGTTATTCTCAAAGGCGACGTAGTCCACTTTACCATAGATATACTTGGGATCTCCGTTTGAGCCGACGGTCTTGACATACACATAATCTCCTACAAGGGATGTAGCCCTCGCCAGTTCGGAAGTAGCCGCCAGATTCTGCATCTGCTCTACCTGTGAGAACTGTGCGTACTGGGAGATGAACTCCGTGTTGGAAGTAGGCTCCAGAGGATCCTGATACTGCATCTGCGCCACTAACAACTGCAGGAAAGCATCTTTATCCATGCCGTTTTTATTGGCAGTAAGTTCTTTTTTCAGAGACTTCTGAGATTCCGTCTCCACGATTTGCCCGTCTTTCACGGGTGCCATTAAAGCCATATGCATTCTCCTTTCTTTCTCTTCTTAATATATTCTGTAAAAACGAATTGATTGTGCAACCCGTAATTACGCAGTGTAACTTACCGTGCTTTCTCCGGTTGTTATTCTGTCAGCCTCAGCTGCTTCACCTGCTTCCGCAGCATCCGCCGCCATTATTCCGTCCAACCGAAGTCTTCTGCTGCGATTCCTTCTTTCCGGCTCCTGTCCGCTTCTGCCTCTGCCCTGATCCAGGTTCTGTTCGAATTCGTGTGTCTGTACAGTGACCTCTATGGCCTCCACCTTGACTCCCTGCTCCTCAAACTGCTCCCTGAGCTGAACCATCTGGCTCTCCAACGCCGCCTTCACAGTCTCGTTCTGCGCAATAAAATTCGCAGTAACCATACCCCCTTTTGAAGCAATCTGTACCTGCAGCGTACCCAGACTCGCCGGATGCAGCTGCATCTCCAGGCTGGTAGTATCCGCATTGAGACTGAGTTTCATATAATCCAGAATCTGTTCCATAATCCGACTGGTCTCAGCATTCCACGGGCTCTCCTGCGCGGCTCCCTGCACCTGCTGAAGTTCCGGCCTGAACTGCTCCGCCCTTAAGTTCTGGGCAAAGAGATTTATCTGCTCTCCCTTGTCTGCCCTGCTTTCAGTCTGTCTCCCGTTCTGTTCCTGTCCTTCCGCCCCCTGCTTTGATACCTCTTCTTCCTGTACAGCACCTGCTGCCTGGCCGGAATTCTGAAGACCGCTTTCGTCCGCATTCACAGATTCGTCCCCGAACTTCATCGGCACCCCTTCCTCCAGGCTCTCCGCCTTACCAGAAACCGCCTCCGCCGGAATTTCTTCCTGTGTCGCCTGCAGACTGTCTCTCAAAAGCCCTGACAATTCTTCCGGCTCCATCCCCAGCTCACCGGCACTTTCCTGAAGCGTCTGATTCAACTGGTTCATTTGTTCCATAATCATCCGGTAATTGTCATACAGCGCACCGTCTGTAAGCAATGCAAATGCATCCTGAGCGCCGCCCAACTCCAACAGCAGATTTCCGAGTCTGGACGAATCCAGCAAATCCGCCTGCCCCATACCCAGACTGTCCATGACAGTCTGCAGTTCTTCCATTGTAACTCCGAAAGCATCTGCAATCTGTTCCATAAGTCCTGCCGTTGCCGTCCCAAGAACTTCCATGGCGCGCAGCTCCTCTTCCGTCACTCCGGATTCCGCTTCCTGTACATCATTCTCCCGGGAAACAGTCTCTTCCTGTCCTTTGGAAGATACCTCTCCGTTCTCCTGACTCACAGACTGCGCCTCCTTCGTCTCCGTTCCTTCGTCCTTCTGTACCGGAGCATTCTCCTGAGAAGCGTCTTTGCGCTGCCCACTTACTTTGTTCTGCTTCTGAACATTGGCGTCGCCGGCCGCACTGTCCGAGGCTCCCTTGCTCATCTGACTGCTCCACACCTTCTGGAAGTCTCCGCCTGATACCGCAGCTTTACCGGATGCCGGAACCGCCTGATTGGGGAATATCGCCCTTACATCTTTTACAACCGTCGTCATTTCCAACCTCCTTTCTTAATTAATCATTCCGCCCATCTGCTGTTTTCAGTACCGCAGCTGTGCGGCCGGGTACCAACGGCTCCACGATACCCGCAGGGATATACTTCCCCAAATATATATCGGATGGGCCGATGCAACTCTTAAGAGTTCGGACGCATCATCTTCACCAGTTTGGCACCCAGTTCCGTATCAATGACGTCCATGATTGCCGCCCTCTCTTCCACGGTCATCCCCTCCAGAATCTCTGCAATCAGATCCAGGCGGTCGTCCATGGCTTCAAACAGCTTCGCTGCCGTCTTGGGTTTCATGGCAGTGAAAGTTTTAATATAATTCTCTAGTTCCTCATTCTTCTGTTCCTGGACTGCAATCTGCTTCAGGATAGATTCCATCGTGGTAGGGTCCATGGATTCATAATACTTAATCAGTCCTTCCGGATCCATGTTAGCCACTTCCTCATAGAACGCTGTCTTGATACGCTGAAACTCGACCTGCCTCTGCTCAAACTCCTGGAGACGCAGAACCTGTGCCTTAAGTGCCTCTATCTCGGTATCCTTCGCATTGGAAGCCGTCTGCTCCCGTTCCAACTCCAACTCCAACTGCTTGATATATTCCACAGCTTCCTCCAGGCTCGTATAACCGCCGTAAGCCTCCGAATTATCCGTCTCTATTATCGGCGCAGCAGAAGGCAGTATCTTATTGACAACGGGTACATCCTTCAAAATAGGAGCCAGCACACTGCTTCCAAAGCCACCCACATCCATTTTGACCACCACGCAGACCACCGCCACCCACAAAATGACAATCAGAAGCGTAGCGGCGAAAGTTACAAGTCCGCTGCCGCCGTCCTCTCCCAACGCCTCTTCCTGCTTCGCGATTTCAGCCGCACGGCGTTTTGCTTCCTTTTTCTGAGCTTTCTGATCCTGTTTGAACTGTTTCTTTTCCTGCTTTAATTTTGCTTTTTCCTCTTCTGCCGCTGCGGCCAGAGGACTTAATTCCTTTGCCATATGTCATCTCCTGAGCAAAATTTCCTTATATAATACTCTGCCATTTTTACGCAAATTGTTGCTCCACGTTTTCCATATTTATACGCTGCCCATAAGTATAGCTGGTCAGCTGATCGATTTCCTTACTCTCCTGGCGCTTTTCCTCCATCAGGAATTCCTCAAATGCCTTATCTTTCAGCGTCTCATGGGTTTTCCGCTCTATCCGCACCTGTTTCAGCTTCTCCGTGGCTTCCTCCAGTTTTCTCTCCGCTTTGCTCACATTAAACTGCTGAATCTCTATGTAATCCTCCATGCAGCGGATTGCCGCTTTGTTTTCTTCGATCTTCCGAAGGTTCAGCCTGCCGGCCAGAAGCCGTTCCCCCTCCTGCTCATACCCGCATTTTCTGTCTGCCAGCGCCTGCAGCCGCTCTTCCTCTTCATCCAGGGCTGCCTTCGCCGCGGAAAACTCCTGCTTCGCCTGAGTTTCCAGCTTCAGCTTGATATTGAGTATATTCTGCATGGAATATCGAAATTTTGCCATCGCCGTTCCCTCTTAAAACATCTGTTATCTCGTGTCAAACAACCGCCCAAGCATGCTTACGCTGTCCTCAAAGCTGAACTTTTCGTCCACATCCTGACACAGGAACTGATTCACCGAGTCAATCTTGGAAATCGCATAGTCAATGGACGGATTGCTGCCGTTTTTGTATGCCCCGATATTGATCAGGTCTTCTGCCTCATTGTATGTGGCAACCACATTTTTCAGCTTCCCGGCTGCCTGCTTATGTTCTCTGGAAGCAATCTGGCTCATACACCTGGAAATGCTTTGAAGAATATCTATTGCCGGATAATGATTCTTATGCCCCAGTTTCCTGTCCAACATGATATGGCCGTCCAGAATGCTTCGGGCCGTGTCTGTAATGGGCTCGTTAAAATCGTCTCCGTCCACCAACACCGTGTACAATCCCGTAATGGATCCCCTGGCGGCGCATCCCGCGCGCTCCAGAAGCTTTGGCATCTCTGAATATACACTGGGCGGATAACCTCTGGTCACGGGCGGCTCTCCTCTTGCCAGTCCGATCTCCCGCTGTGCCATGGAAAAACGGGTCAGGGAGTCCATCATCAACAGAACGTCTTTTCCCCGGTCACGGAAATATTCTGCAATGGCGGTAGCCGTCTTGGCAGCTTTATTCCTCTCCAGGGCCGGCCTGTCGGAAGTGGCCACCACCACCACGGACCGTCTCATTCCCTCTTCTCCCAGATCCCGTTCTATAAATTCACGCACTTCGCGCCCCCGTTCTCCAATCAGCGCGATCACGTTGATATCTGCTTTTGTGTTTCTTGCAAACATACCCATCAAAGTGGACTTTCCCACACCGGAACCGGCAAAAATACCGATACGCTGTCCCTTGCCCACCGTGATCAGTCCGTCCACCGCCTTTACCCCCAGAGGAAGAACTTCATCTATAATTTTCCTGCTTAAGGGGTCGGGAGGCGCAGCCTCCACCAGATATGGTACACCGTCAATCTCTGTACCGTCCACCGGAACTCCCAGACCGTTCAGAGTCTTGCCCAACACGGCATCACTCACCGTCACCAACAGCGGATTGTCCGTATTTTCCACGATACAGCCCAGTGCAATGCCGTCTACCGAATCATAAGGCATCAGCAGCGTCCTCTTGTCCTTAAAGCCCACTACCTCTGCCAGAATCGGCCTGCTCTCTCCCTCCGGGGTAATCTCGCAGATATCCCCCAGCTTCGCATCAGGGCCGGCGGACTCAATGGTCAGTCCCACCACATTGACAACCTTGCCTTTCTTTCTGTAGAAGGGCTGTTCCAGAACTCTATTATATTTTGCGAAATCTACATTAACTGTCCGCAAAAAATCATCCTCCTGATCTATACTCACGGCAATCCCTTTTACTGCTCTTCATCACCTGACCATGCAAGCAACATCAACCGCTTTTTCAATTCTGACAGTTGCGTGCCCAGGCCGCAGTCAAAAATACCGTTCTCCGTCTCGATCATACATTCATTCCTGCTAATCGTCAGATCTTCCACCACATCCACACTCGTATTCTCGGAAACCACTCCCGCCAGTATCTGCTTCTTCTGCATACTGACGTAAGGGTAGTCATCCTTCGACACATGTATGATGAAACTGCGGCTTCCTTCCAGATTATGTAACACCGTAGTGATCAGATAAGTCAGTATATCACGGTAGGAAGAAAGTTCCACATTGAAAATATGTTCATAAACAGCTGTAATCGTATCCACAAACCTGGGCTCCAGGATATCGACCTGCTGCTGATATGCCTCCTCCAGGGTGCGGGCCCGCTCCAGATATTCCTGCTCCATGGCGCCCTCATGCGCCTGCGCCTTGACCAGTCCCTCATTGTACCCCTGCTGCTTCGCCTGGCTGAGCACCTGCACTTTCTCCGCCTCGGCATGGGCCTTCGCTTCCTTGCGGATCCGCTCCGCCTCGGCCCGGGCACCCGCCAGCACATTATCGGCTTCTGCCCTGGCCTGTGCCAGAATTTCTTTGGCCTCATCCTGTGCCTTGATGACATTGCCGCCGTCTTCCGGAACTTCCACGACATCCGCCGGTACCAGTCCGGAGACAAAGCCTTCCGTACTCTCTTCTCCGTGTACAATCCCCAGCTTTTCCAGGCGTTTCCTCATCAGCACGTTGCTGTCGATGACCCTCTTTCCTTCGTCCTTCGGCGGCTCAATCGAAAAATGTTTAAGCAGATTATTAGACAACGATCTCGTCACCTCCGCCTCTGGAAATTACGATCTCACCGGCATCCTCCAGCTTCCGGATAATGTTGACTATCTTCTGCTGCGCCTCCTCCACATCTTTCATTCGAACAGGTCCCATAAAGTCCATATCCTCCTTGATCATAACGGCAAGACGCTTGGATACATTATTGAATATCGTATTCTTGACTTCCTCGTTGGCATTCTTCAACGCCACTGCCAGGTCGTTATTCTCCACGTCACGCAGCACGCGCTGAATGGCTCTGTCGTCCAGGAGCAGAATATCCTCGAACACGAACATCTTCTTCCTGATCTCTTCCGCCAGCTCTGGCACTTCCACTTCCAGTGTCTCCATAATATGACGCTCCGTGCCCCGGTCCACCGTATTCAGAATCTCCACCACAGCGTCCACACCGCCGATGATGGTGTAATCCTGGTTGACAAGGCTTGCAAGTTTGGATTCCAGCACCTTCTCCACCTCCTTGATAATCTCGGGACTGGTGCGGTCCATAACGGCAATACGCCTTGCCACATCTGCCTGCTTCTCGGGAGGCAGTGCGCCTATCACCTGTGCCGCCTGCTGAGGCACCAGATAGGACAAAATCAATGCAACTGTCTGAGGATGCTCATCCTGTATAAAGTTGATCAACTGAGTTGCATCCGTCTTACGCACAAACTCGAAAGGCTTCACCTGCAGCGACGCCGTCAGCTTGCCGATGACATCCATCGCCTTCTCGGCACCCAACGCCTTCTCCAACAGATCCTTTGCATAGCCGATACCGCCCTCCGCGATATACTGCTGCGCCAGGCAGACCTCGTAGAACTCATTGATCACTTCTTCCTTCACCTGAGGGGTCACGCTTCTGGTATTGGCTATCTCCAGCGTCAACTCCTCTATCTCTTCTTCCTTCAAGTGTTTAAAGATACCGGCGGAACGTTCCGGTCCCAGGGATATCAAGAGGATGGCCGCTCTCTGCACTCCCTTGATTCCCCCCTCGCTTCCAGCAGTCTTTGGCATGGTATATGTACCTCACTAATTCCAATCTTCGTTCAACCAGTTCCGCAGCAGATTTGCCGCTGCTTCCGGATTCTCATCCACAAATTTCTCAACCATCTTGCGCGTCTCGGACTTGGCCTCCACGTCAATATCCTCCACAGTAGACTCTGGCTGTGTAGACTGAAGTATCTCCTCCACAGGCAGCTCCGGCTCTTCCTCCACGGCCTTCTTCCTGGGTCCCATACTGCGCAGAATCACAAATGCAAGCAGTGCCAGGATCAGTATGATCATCACAATACTAGTAATATCCGTGGCGCTGACGCTGAAACCTTCCTTATCATAGAAGAGAGGCTCTTCATAAGCAACAATGGTGATCTTATCCTCACTGATACCGCTGGCATTCGCCACAAGCTGAATAAATTCCGGGTCCACTTCCTGCTTGATGCCAGCCCTGTTTGCTTCCTTGAAATCCTCCCAGGTAATGCCGCCATCCAGAAGCCCCTGCCGCTCCACATTCTCCTCGTAGTATTCTCTGTATTTGATCATGGATACCGACAGAGAAGAATTTTCGTACCGGATGCTTCCTGCCGGCCCGGTGGTAATGGTATCTGACACATTCAGCTGATAGTCGGTGGAGGACTCGCTGGAGGAACTGGAGCCTCCGCTGGAATCAGGATTCACATACCCCGTCAGGTCTTCTCCGTTGGAATCCGTCCCCGGAATCCCTTCCACTCCTCCGGTAGTCTCCATATTGTAGAGATCCTGATGTGTGATATATCCGTTCTCATTGTTATTATTGGTGTAATACTCCGTCACCTGCCTGGTATAATTGGAGTAATCCACATCCAGGTGGCTGGCCACTTCGATAGTCATGTACTGTTTCGTGCCCAACAATACCTTCTTCACCTGGTTTGTCATCCACAGGGATGCCTGGTTCTGCAGTTCCTGCATGGAATTGGCAATTCCCATGGTGGAATACTCTTCACCGCCGGCAAAGAGGGTATTCATGTTCTGGTCCACAATGGTAATGTTTGCAGTGGAAGTATTCCCAATACATGTAGCCGCACTCTTCGCCATTGTCATGGCGTTGGCCTCAGTGAAGCTCTCATCCACAGTCACATAAATGGAGGCAAAGGATTCCTGCTTTGTCTCACTGAGCCTTCCGGTATTCTGCGCCAAAGTCAGCTGAACTGTTACATCCTTCACCGGCGTCGCCTGGAGGAACATATTCTCCATATATTTCGCCTTCAGCATCGTCCACTGATTAATCCTGTCTGCCGACGTGGTGGACATACCGGTCTGTACATAATCTTCATACTTCAGATCATCCGGTATATACCCTTCCGCAGCAATCGCCAGATTCGCCTGTGCCAGCTGACCGCTCAGCACCTCCACAGTCATTGCATCCGCCGACTCTCTGTGTGTGATGCCGGCCCCCTCAAGAATCTCCACAATCTCTGCCGCTGTAGTGGCGTTCTCATAGGTTCCAAGCCTTGTGTAGTCTGGTTTGGTGAAAGTATATATAATGATGACAAAAGTAAATACAACAGCCGCAGCGATTATTATGATAATGGTCCTCTGCCTGCTGGTAAATTTTTTCCACCATTCCAGTATTTTTTCTGGTATCTCTTTTAGCTTGTCAGCCATGGTACTTCTCTCCTAGTCATATCTAAATTCCTCATTCCAACACACTTTTCGCGGCTCCATGCTTTTGGCCTGTTTTAAATCTGCATCTGCATGAGTTCCTTATACGCGTCCAATAGCTTATCTCTAACTGCCACCGTATACTGCAGAGCCGTGGAGGCCTTCTGCAGAGCAATGGTCAGGTCATGAGCATTCTCCGTCTCACCCAGAGCAAACTTGATGTTCATATCTTCCGCATCGGAGAGATATTCGTTTGTCGTCTTGATATTGTTGATGGCGGAATTTAAAAAAGAATCAAACAAAGTACCTTCTGCCCTGTCTTCCTTATCAGTAAGAATTCCGGTAAAAGATGTCAGCCCGGAAGGAGTCACCTCCGTGGCTTTGCCCAGTCCATTGACTGGTGTAATCGCCGCTAAATCCATAATATGTATGCCTTTCCTTATCAATATTTTATACTCGTTAACGAAAATATCTGTGCCAACCTACATGTATAACGAGTGAGCGCTTCTGTAATGCAGAGCAGAAAAACGGCAGTTAAATGCGCTCACGAGTATAATATTATGAGCCGATCTCCAGGCCTCTCTGCACGATTGCCTTGGTGGCATTGAATGCAGTGGCATTGGCTTCATAAGCACGGCTTGCATCTATCATATTGGTCATCTCTGTGATGATGTTCACATTGGGATATGTAACGTAACCATTCTCGTCCGCATCCGGATGGGAAGGGTCATATACCATGTTCATCTCTGTCACATGGTCCTCATAAAGGCCGTTTACCTTGACACCGTTCCCCGTAAATCCCAGTCCCGTATGTGTATGCGCCACCTGATGAGTATGGGACACACCGGCATTCGTTCCTGAAGTAGAGTGTAAATGCGTCTGCTGCCCCAGAATATGCTGGAAAGAAGCCTGATAGGACTTCTCCGAAAAAGAGACCACTTTCCTGCGGTACGGAGTGCCGTCCGCCGTCCTCGTCGTATTCGCATTCGCCACGTTCTCGGATATGACATCCATGCGGTATCTCTCCGCGGTCATGCCTGTAGCGTTAATGTTAAAAGCAGAAAACATGCTCATGTTCTGGCTCCTCTCTCAAAGTAATTGTATCAAAAATCACTTATCTCTCAAAACAAAACAGCATCAGAAATACCTGCCGACGCTCTGTCATTTCATAACAGTCTGCAGATTCAGAAATTCCTGATTTATTCCTACCATAAGTCCCTGATATTTCAGCTGGTTCTCCGCCAGCATAACGCCTTCCGTGTCCACATCCACGTTATTCTTATCCAGACGGTAAGAATAACCTTCATGATCCGTAAAC
Source organism: uncultured Acetatifactor sp. (assembly GCA_910586775.1). GTDB lineage: Bacteria > Bacillota > Clostridia > Lachnospirales > Lachnospiraceae > Acetatifactor. The sequence continues at coordinate 12,819 of CAJUJN010000054.1, forward strand.
ACCGTCGGCACCAGCCTCTCCGTCTTAAGAGCAGCCACCTTTGCATCCATAGTCTTATAACGGCAGCTGCCCAACGCCTGCTTCAGTACAGACTCAAAGGCCACATCCTGCCTTTTATAGCCCGGCGTATCCACATTGGCGAGATTGTTCCCGATTGCATCATTGCGGAGCCAGCTGGCATCTGCCGCCTTATCCAGTACATTCACATAGTCAAATACACTTGACTGAAACATTTTGCTCTCCTTTCACTCCAACTTCATCTATTGTATCAAACCATAAAAAAATATCCCACTCAACAATCTATATTATAGTAACTCCTGCAAAATTACAATACATAAATTTCAAATTCATCGAATTTTACCCTTGAAAATATTACCACCCAGCGCTGCACCCCTAAACCCTGCCTCTTTTAAAAAGAAAAAAGGAACCTATTGCCTTACAATGAAAACTTCTCTCCGCTTTTTCATTGCACTAACCGAACAACGAAAAAACATCCTGAATTCTCATTGCCATGCCAAAATAAGTCCCTTTATCTACCAGCTCATTCACTATGCCAGTCCAAATCCATTTGTTTATGTATTTCATTTTCCCTTAAAATACCTGTCCGTCAAAAGGCGTTCCTGTCTCCTGCCAGGCAATCAGTCATGCCGGTTCTGACGCTTCAATTCCTCAATCTCGTCAAACACCACATCGTTCAGAACTTTGATATAGGTGCCCTTCATACCGGAAGAACGTGACTCGATGACACCGGCACTCTCAAACTTTCTTAAAGCATTTACTATGACAGATCGAGTGATTCCTACCCTGTCAGCAATCTTGCTGGCTACCAGTATCCCTTCCATCCCGTTCAGTTCATCGAAGATATGTGTGATGGCCTCCATCTCCGAAAAGGACAGAGTGCTGATCGCAGACTTCACCACTGCCATCTTGCGACTTTCCTCGGCATTCTCCTCGCTCACCGCCCGCAGCATCTCCAGTCCTACCACCGTAGTGCCGTACTCGCATAATATAATATCGTCTATATCATACTGAACATCGCACTTATAGATAAACAATGTCCCCAACCGCTCTCCGGCAATTTCAATGGGAGTGATAATCGCCTGAAACTTCTTCACGTCCGTGCTCTCAAATCCCAACGTGGCCAGATTGACATTCTCCTTGGTGGAAAGAATGCCCAACAGCCTCTCGTTCAGCATGGAATCCACAAATCCTCCCACACTCTCATCTATCAGCTCAGTGATGGGCTGCACACCTTCCGCCTTTCCGATCCCCAATACTTTACCCTTGCGGCTGATAACCAGAACATTGGAATTCAGTATCTCCCGCATCACCGTACAGATATCATTAAATACCACCTTGCCGGAATTATTATTATGCAATAAATTACCGATTTTCCTGGTCTTATCCAGAAGTTGTACACTACTCATACACATCCCTCCGTTTTGATGCCCATGGACATGCGCAATCACTTCGCACATCTTGAATTTTCGCCTGGGAGACTAACAAAACAAAGGGATGCTCAGCGACCGCTTACTCTGCTGACAGTCTACAGTATATCACAAAAAACGTTCAATTACAATGTAAAACTCTTAAATTTTTCAATTGCATGAAAACATTCACAAATTTCATATTCTGTACATTTCAGCTTAAAAGTTTATTACCGTTCATGTCTTCTTCGACACTTCTGACAATACACTGTATCCGCATTCCGCATTGGAACACACTAATTTGTTTCCCTTCTCCAGCAGATACGCGCCGCAGTCAGGGCAATTCTCCCCCGAGGGCTTCTGCCATACCATAAAGTCGCAGTCGGGATTACCGATGCAGCCGTAGTATTTTCTTCCTTTCTTTGTCTTCTTCAGGACGACATCCTTGCCGCATTTCGGACAGGACACACCGATTTTCTCGAAATAAGGCTTGGTATTGCGGCATTCCGGAAATCCCGGACAGGCCAGGAAACGTCCGTGGGGACCATACTTGATCACCATCTGCCTTCCGCAGAGCTCACATACCTCATCGCTGACTTCGTCCTCAATGGAAATATGCTCCAACGCCTTCTCGGCCGCCTGCACCGCTTCCTCCAGATCCGGGTAAAAATTGGACACCACGGTCTTCCACTTTACACTGCCTTCTTCCACGCCGTCCAGCAATTCCTCCATGCCTGCCGTGAAATGCACATCCACAATGGCCGGAAAAGCTTCCTTCATCATATTGTTAACGGCTTCTCCCAGTTCCGTCACATAAAGGTTTTTCCCCTCTTTTACCACATAATGCCTGGAAATGATTAAGCTGATGGTAGGCGCATAGGTACTGGGACGCCCGATGCCAAGTTCCTCTAATTCCCTCACGAGGGAAGCCTCCGTGTAATGGGCAGGTGGCTGGGTAAAATGCTGCTGAGGCTCAAAGGACAAAAAGCTGAGCACGCTCTCCTCATTCAGTCCCGCAGAAAGCGTATTATCTTCTTCCTTATCGTCTTTCAGGCTGTATACCTTCATAAAACCGTCAAACAACAGCGAAGATGCCGCCAGTGTAAATACACTGTCCCCCGCCTGGATCTTCACGGAAGTCGTCTCATACTTTGCCGGACTCATACGGCTGGCCACAAAGCGCTTCCAGATCAGCTGATAGAGCCGGAACAGATCTCTCGGCATCTGCTCCTTTATACTGTCCGGCGTCCTGCTCACTTCCGTGGGCCGGATTGCCTCATGGGCATCCTGTATCTTCTGACCGGATTTTTTCTCCTCCTGGGGCGCGGAAAGATAGGGCGTGCCGTAATGGGCTCCCACATAATCCGCGGCAGTCTTCTCCGCCTCCTTCGACACCCTGGTGGAGTCCGTACGCAGATAGGTAATAAGGCCCGTTGTACCCTCCCCTTTCAGGTCTACGCCTTCATAAAGCTGCTGAGCCAGCCGCATGGTCTTCTGGGTAGAGAAGTTCAGCGCCTTATTGGCCTCCTGCTGCAAAGTGGAGGTTGTAAAGGGCAGCGGAGCCTTTTTCAAACGCTCTCCCTTTTTGACTTCGCGCACGCTGTAGTGTACATCTTTCAGGGATTCCATGACGGCATATGCCTGTTCTCTGGAGGATATCCCCTTTTTTTCCTTCAATGTGCCATAATATTTTGCAGTAATGGGCTTCTTTTCCCCCTTCACCTTCAGATTCACATCCAGAGACCAGTATTCTTCCGGAATAAAGGCGTTGATCTCGTCTTCCCGGTCACAGATGATGCGTAGGGCAACCGATTGCACCCGTCCGGCACTCAGGCCTCTCTTGATCTTGCTCCACAGCAGGGGAGAAATCCGGTATCCCACCATACGGTCCAGCAGACGTCTGGCCTGTTGGGCATCCACCAGATTCATATCAATCTCTCTGGCGTTCTTCAGAGATTCTTTTACGGCATTTTTCGTGATTTCATTGAAGGTAATCCTGTAGACCTTTTTCTCCTCCAGCTTCAAAGCATAAAGCAGATGCCAGGAGATGGCTTCCCCCTCTCGGTCGGGGTCCGTTGCCAGATAGATCTTCTCCGCCTTCTTTACCTCTTTGCGCAAATGGGCAAGAACATCGCCCTTCCCCCGGATAGTGATATATTTCGGCTCATAATTATGTTCAATATCGATTCCCAGCGAACTCTTCGGCAAGTCGCGGACATGTCCGTTGGTAGCGGCAACCTCATAATTGGAGCCCAGAAACTTCTTGATGGTCTTTACTTTTGTGGGAGATTCCACAATTACCAGATATTTCGCCATACTAAGCCCCCTTACTTTACATCTTGTATCAGATATCATACCTCTGTCTATAATAAAATATCCGCCCTGAAATAATATACACCAAAATTAGAAAGTATGCAATATTTTTATAAAAATTTCGAATATATTAAAAAAATGGCATTAGAATAAAAAATTACGGTTGAAAAGGAAAACATAAGAAATTGGAGTAAAAATAACTTTATTTACCGATTTATTGGATAAAAAGAAAAACTTTGAAACCTTTATAATAGATTTCAAAGTTTTGCTAACAGCTGATAGGGGAATCGAACCCCTGTTTCCGCCGTGAGAGGGCGGCGTCTTGACCGCTTGACCAATCAGCCATGTTTACCTTCTGTATTTTGTACTGCATCTGCGGTACTTGTATATACTACAATACTTTCCGAAAAAAAGCAAGTACTTTTTTCAATTTTATTCTATTTTTTTAATTTTGCACATCTTTCTTTTTTTATATAAATTGTGTGACAAATTCTACGCTCACAATGCAGCATAATCCATTCTCCGGAGCGCCCCTGAAATACTCCAGAGTGCCCCTGAATATCCTGCGGACATGGCAATCCGAACCGTTTTCCGTGCATGCGTCCCGAAAATACGGCTGCATCAGGCAGACATTCACTCCTGATGGAGCCGTATCCGGGAGCCGCTTCCATCTCGAACAGGAAATTTCCCGCTTCCCTCATTGAAAATCGAACAGGCTCAGCTGGTTGGACTCGGGCAGATCTCCCAGGAGATTCAGCGAATCCATCAAATCCACCATGGTCTTGGACACCCTGGTGCGTTCTCTGAAATCATCCTTGGACATAAACGGCCCGTCCTTCACTGCTTCCACAATGGCGTCAGCCGCCTTATCCCCCAGGCCTTCTATACTGTTCAGGGAGGGCATCAGCTTATCTCCCACAATCTGGAAAGAACGGGACTGGGCGGTAAAGATATCAATTGGAGCAAACTCATACCCTCTTGCATACATTTCCTGCACCACTCTCATATCGCTGTAGGCAGCCTCTTCCCTGTTGGAAAGCGGCACTGCGCCCGCCTCCTTGTCCGCTGCGGCATCCATGCGGCGCTTATAATCCGCCATGGTGGCTTCCAGGCGGGTCCTTCCCTGACACATCAGCTCATAGGAGAAAGCCTTGGCGCGGATACTGAAGAAGGCTCCGTAGTACGCCAGCGGATAATTGACTTTACAGTAGGCAATCCTCCATGCCATCATGACATAGGCAGCGGCGTGGGCCTTGGGGAACATATATTTAATCTTCTTGCAGGAATCAATGTACCAGTCGGGGACATTATTTTCCTTCATGGCAGTAATCCATTCCTCCTTCAGGCCCTTCCCCTTCCGGACACTCTCCATAATGGTAAAAGCCAGGCTGGACTCCACGCCCATCTGAATCAGATAAGTCATGATATCGTCACGGGTGCAGATGGCAGTGGAAATGGTGGCGGTGCCGCTCATGATCAGATCCTTGGCATTGCCCAGCCACACATCCGTGCCGTGAGAAAGCCCCGAGATACGCACCAGATCCGAAAAAGCCTTTGGCTGGGCATCGATCACCATCTGCATGGCGAAATCGGTGCCGAACTCGGGAATCCCCAGAATGCCCAGCTTCGTGCCGCCGATCTGGTCAGGGGTAATCCCCAGCGCATCCGTATTCTGGAACAGGGACATGACATCCTTTCCATCCAGCGGAATGGTCAGAGGATCCACATTTGTCAGATCCTGCAGCATACGGATCATTGTAGGATCATCGTGCCCCAGAATGTCCAGCTTCAGCAGGTTATGGTCGATGGAGTGGTAGTCGAAATGAGTGGTCACGATATCCGTCTCCATATCATTGGCAGGGTGCTGTACCGGGGTGAAGGAATTGATATTCTGCCCGATAGGAAGCACCACGATGCCGCCGGGATGCTGTCCGGTACTTCGCCGGACGCCGGCAACTCCCATGGCAAGCCGCTCCATCTCGCTCTTGCGCCTGTGCTTTCCCCTTTCCTCGAAATAATTTTTCACATAGCCGAAGGCCGTCTTGTCCGCCAGGGTAGCGATGGTTCCCGCCCGATAAGTCTGCCCGGCCCCGAAGATCACCTCAGTGTATTTATGAGCCTTGGACTGATATTCCCCGGAAAAGTTCAGGTCTATATCAGGCTCCTTGTCCCCCTTGAATCCCAGAAAGGTCTCGAAGGGAATGTCAAATCCGTCCTTGTGCAGCGGCGCGCCGCAGTTGGGACATGTCCTGTCAGGCATATCCACGCCCGCTTTACCGGCATAGGCCTTCACATCCTCGCTCTCAAAATCCACATAGTGGCATTCACTGCAGTAATAGTGAGGGCTTAAGGGATTAATCTCCGTAATGCCCGCCATTGTAGCCACAAAAGAGCTTCCCACGCTCCCTCTGGAGCCCACCAGATAGCCGTCCTCCACCGACTTCCACACCAGCTTCTGGGCAATGATGTACATAACCGCAAAACCGTTTGTAATAATGGAATGAAGCTCCTTTTCCAGACGCTTCTCCACAATCCCGGGAAGTTCCGGCCCATAAATCTCATGGGCTTTATCATAGCAGATTTTGGTCAGTGTCTTGTCGCTGTCCTCTATGACCGGGGCGCATTTATCCGGGCGTACAGGGTCTATGGACTCTATCATATCCGCTATCTTATTGGTGTTTGTCACCACGATTTCAAATGCCTTGTCGCTTCCCAGATAGCCAAATTCCTCCAGCATTTCATCCGTGGTATGTAAAAACAGGGGTGCCTGCTCATCCGCATCCTCGAACCCCCGTCCCGCCATGATGATGCGCCTGTAAACCTCGTCCTCCGGATCCAGAAAATGCACGTCGCAGGTGCCCACCACCGGCTTATGGAACTGTTCTCCCAGCTTTACAATGCGGCGGTTGATATTCAGGATATCCTCCATGGACTGAACACTGCGTATCCTGTCGGACTCGATCATGAATTTATTGTTTCCGGAAGGCTGAATCTCCAGGTAATCGTAAAAATTCACGATTCTGGCAATCTGCATCTCGCTCTGCTCGTCCAACAGGGCCCGGTACAGTTCTCCTGCCTCGCAGGCACTGCCCAGAATCAGCCCGTCCCTGTATTTCATCACCAGACTCTTGGGAATCCTGGGATGTCTGCCGGCATAATAGGTCAGATGGGATTCCGTCACCAGCTTGTACAGATTGATTCGCCCCAGGTCGTTTTTTGCCAGAATGATGGCATGGTAAGTAGGCAGCTTCTTCACCAGATCCGCGCTGGCGGCTCCCAGGGCGTTAAGCTGTGTCAGGTTGTAAATCTGCCGCTCCTTCAGCATCTGGATCAGTTTCAGGAATATCCATGCGGTACATTCCGCATCGTCCACCGCCCGGTGATGGTTCTCCAGGGAGATATTCAGCTTCTTCGCCACTGCATCCAGCGTGTGCTTGGCCTGGTCCGGAAGAAGCACCCTGGAGATGCCAACCGTATCCACGTACGTACATTCCGTCACATTCCCATGTCCCTCCTCAACGAGCCGGCTGCCCCCAGAAGCCTCCTGCTCCTCATGGCCGGTCATCGCTGCCGTCTCATCTCCGTCCGCAGACGGTATTGTGACCGCATTTAAGCCTTCCGTCTCCCCGCCACTCCCGTCTCTGACTGCCTCCGACACTTTGACCGTGTCACCGCTGCCCCCCTGCTGCGCATTCTCAGCCGCGTCGGCCGTCCCGCCATATACCGTAAAGGGAATCCCCAGCCGTCTGGCATTTTCCAGGATAAAGCTCATATCGAAGCCCGCATTGTGGGCAACCAGCACGCAGCCTTCGCAGAACCGGAGAAACCCCGGCAGCACATCTTCTATCAGGGGAGCGTCCATCACCATGTCATCCCGGATACTGGTCAGCTTTTCAATCTCGAAGGGAATAGGCACCTGGGGATTCACAAAAGCAGAAAACCTGTCCGTCACCTTACCGCCGCTGACCTTGACCGCACCGATTTCTATAATGCGGTTATTCACCGGCGAGAAGCCCGTAGTCTCAATATCAAATACCACATAATCGGCATCCAGGCTCTGCCCTCTGTCTCCAGTGACGATTTCCTTCAGATCGTCCACCAGATATGCCTCGACTCCATAAATAATCTTGAAAAAATCCTGGCGGTCAGGCGTCTCTCCCGCCTGCTTACATCGTTCTTTCTCCGCCTTCCACAGATCCTGCCAAACATGAAAGGCATCTGTAAAGCCCTGCACTACGCCATGGTCCGTGACAGCGATGGCGCGATGTCCCCATTTATAGGCCCGCTTTACGATATCTTTCGCCTCGGACACGCCGTCAAAGTCGCTCATCTTGGTATGGCAGTGCAGCTCCACCCGCTTCTGCAATGCCATATCCTTGCGCACGGTAGTGAAATCCTGAATCTTCCGGATACCGGTGAGGGAGCCGATGGTCAGCTCATGGTCAAACTTATCCAGCGTAGCCACACCTTTGATCTTCACAAAAGCACCCGTTTTCAGGCTGCCCAACAACTCCTTCACGAACTCGTTTTTCACAAACAGCTTCACTGTCATGGTATCCGTGAAATCCGTCACGTCAAAAATGACGATAGTCCGCTCATTCCTGATTTGCCGGCTGTCAGTCTTTAAAACCTTCCCCCGGATGGTAACTTCGCCCATCTCGCCGATGATGTCCTCGATGGGGATAGCCTCCTCATCGAAATCCCGTCCGTACAGCACATCTGGGTCATCGGACTGCTTCAGAGTACGGCCGTAATCGCCGTTTCTGCGGAATTCGCCGCGCTTGAAATCCCCTTTGCGCTGAAAACCGCCGGAACGCCCGAAACCGCCTTCTCCTGCCTGACGCGTAGTACCGCCATGAGATGCGTTTCCACCGGATACGCCGCCCGTACCCGAAGCCGTCCCGCCGCCGGATGCCGCTGCGCTGTTCCGGCCGTTTTCTCCAACCAGTGCCGCGCCGTTATTCCAGCCATTGCCTCCGCCGGCGGCCGCGCCATTGTTCCAGCCGCCGGCTCCGGCGGAGACTGCTCCCGTCTGCGCCGTCTTGTTATTCCGGTCTTTACCGCTATATCCTGCGCCATCATTCCGGCTGCCTGCGCCGTTCTGCGCTCTTCCGTCGGCTGCCGTTCCGTTATCCCAGGCACCATCCTTTCCGCTTCCGGCCTGTCCGCCTCCGTTATCCGTATACACGGTATCCAGCTTTGCCCGCAGGCAGATTTCGCTCACCCGCATCCGAATCTTCAGTTCGTCATCCCCGGTATACTTGCGGGGACTGGCCTCCCGGTAATCAACCGTCACCCCGGTACTCAGGCCGCAGCGTTCCACCAATATCTTCTCCAGCACCCGAACCAGCTCCGCTTCCTTGCCCCTGTTGGGGATGGTATCCTCCAGGGTAAGCCGGATTCCGCCGGATTCCGGATAGGAAATCTCCGCCGTACGGAAGGCATTGTACTCCACATGGCTGTAACCCAACAGCTCCGCCAGAATACTCTCCCTGTAAACTTCCATCAGATTTTCCGGCGTATACTGAGAAGAAAGCTCAAAGCGCTCGTAAATCCGGACTGTCATCGATGCATGGGGAAACAGCTGAGTCTTGATCTCCTTCTCCGCAGCCCAGATATCTTCCTTTATGATCAGTCTGGTACTGTACAGGTAGACTGTAAGCCTGTCCCTCTGCTTTGTGGCGGCCACCCGCTCCACTTTCGCCTGTTCCAGCTTATCATGCAGGCCGCCCTTTATATCTAATGTAGGAAATACTTCAAAAAACGGTTTTGCTTTTGCCATCATTTCCAGTGATCCAACTCTTCCCTTAACGCATCCAACAGTTGCTCCTCCGGCACCTTGCGGAGAATTTCGCCTTTTTTAAACAAAAGGCCCTCTCCCTGGCCTCCGGCTATGCCCAGTTCCGCCTCCCTGGCTTCTCCCGGCCCGTTCACTGCACAGCCCATGACGGCCACCTTGATATCCAGAGGGTAATCTTCCACCATTTTTTCCACTTTTTCAGCCAGTCCAATCAGGTCGATCCTGGTACGGCCGCAGGTAGGGCAGGAAACCACCTCGACGCCGCCCTTTCGAAGCCCCAGGGTGCGCAGGATCAGCTTTGCCGACCTGATCTCCTCCACCGGCTCGCCGGTGAGGGACACACGGATGGTGTCGCCAATTCCCTGATTCAGTATCAGGCCCAGACCGACGGCGGATTTGATATTACCGCTCTGCACGGTGCCCGCCTCCGTGATCCCCACATGAAGGGGATAGTCCGTCCTCTCCGCCAGCTGCTCATGGGCCTTTACGCACATAAGCACATCGGAAGATTTGATGCTGATGACCAGATTGTCAAACCCCAGTTCTTCCATCATATGTACTTTATCCAACGCACTCTCCACAATGCCTTCCGCCGTAACTCCGCCGTATTTTTCTATCAGACGCTTCTCCAGGGAGCCGCTGTTGACGCCCACACGGATGGGAATGCCCCGCTCTGCAGCCACCTCTGCCACAGCCTTCACCTTGTCACGCCCGCCGATATTGCCAGGATTGATACGGATCTTGTCAGCTCCGTTCTCCATTGCAGCGATTGCCATTTTATAGTCAAAATGAATGTCGGCAACCAGAGGAATATGGATCTGCTTCTTTATCTCAGAAAGAGCTTTCGCCGCTTCCATATCCGGCACGGTGCAGCGGATGATCTCACAGCCCGCACGCTCCAGCTCAAGGATCTGCGCCACTGTGGCGGCCACGTCCTGGGTCTTTGTATTCGTCATGGACTGGATTAAGACGGGATTGCCTCCGCCTATCCTCCTGTCGCCGATCTGCACGACTTTCGTATTCTCTCTACGCATTATGTACCTCCCTGAATTTATACTGCACGTCGACGAAATATGCAGCCCCCATGCAAAAAGCCTATAGGGCAGGCTTACCACAGTCTACGGTATAAACCTGGCATTCCGGTTTCATAAGCACAAGTATATCACAGTCAAGCCCCCCTTGTCAGCATAAAATAACATTCCGTTTGTTTATAGTCCAAATATGGTTGTCTGATTCATAGCGAAAACCATGCATGCCGGCAGCAATCCCGACACCAGAACATCAGCGGCGGTGCGTTTCCCCTCTGCGGCAGAAATGCCCCGGACTGACCTGAAGAATCAGTTCCTCCATACAGAGCCGCATCAGGCAGGGAATCATCTGTCCCCTGTACCGTTCCGGAAGAGCCTGCCCGATTTCCTCCGCTGTCTTCGGATAAAAATCAATTGCCCTGTAAACCTCCAGAAGGTCTTCCGGAAGCTTCTCCGCCGCTTTATCCTCCGGCATCTCATTTTTTTCCGTATGAGGCGGTTCCTCCGCCCGCCGTTTCCGGCTCCTGGGCATTATTTTGTTTTCCTTTTTATTCTCCCTTAATTGCAGAATCTCCTCGTAAAAGCTCTCCGGGCTTAAGCACACCTCCGCGCCCTGTTTGATCAAGCGGTTACAGCCATCGCTGAGCCTGTCAGTCAGCCGTCCGGGCACCACGTACACTTCCCGCCCCTGCTCCAGCGCCATATCCACGGTGATCAGAGTGCCGCTCCTGACCCTTGCCTCTATCACCACTACTACGTCGGCCAATCCGCTTACAATCCGATTCCTGGGCGGAAAATTCTGAGGACGCGCCGGTGTACCCAAAGGATACGTGGACAATACCGCCCCTCCCTCCGTCAGCCGCCTGTAAAGGTCTCTGTTCTGGGCCGGATAGCAGATATCCACTCCGGAGCCCAGGACACCCAGCGAAATCCCTCCTCCTTCCAGAGCTGCCTCCTGACTGATGCCGTCTATCCCTTTTGCCATGCCGCTTACCACCACCACACCGTGCCTTCCCAACGCCGTCCCCAGTTCTCTTGCCACATACCTTCCGTATTCCGAGCATTCCCTGGCTCCGATGACGGCTACGGCAGGGATGTCTTCCGCCGGCAGCCGGCCCCGGGCAAAGAGGCAATAGGGCGCATCCGGTATGGTTCTGAGCCGTTCCGGATATTCCTTGTCCAGAATCGTCACCAGTTGGATTCCTTCTTCCCGCATTTCCCGATATTTTGTCTCCGGGGGCCATTTCTCCGTGTACTCGCTCAACGTTTCTACCTGTTTGGGAGTAAGTATCCTCCCCCACTGCTCTCTGCCTGCACGGTAGACGCCTTCCGGTCCTCCCAGGCTTTCCGAAAGGCCGTGAAGCTGCGCATTCCCGATATTCGGAAAATTGCATAGCCAACAGGCATATATTTTTTCTCTTTCCTTCCATTCATCCTGATTCATATCCTTATATCTCCTGTCTGACACTGTCTCTGCACAGCTTCCGGCATATTGTACTACACAGACAGATATCGTTTTGTTTTCTGTGACGAGCCTGATTTCATTCCAGCTCTTTCATTCCTGTTTGTCCCTTTTTACTCCTAAAATCAGGACCCCCAGTACTCCAGTGAAGGTCTGTAAAAAGCTGCTTCCATCAAATGCCCGGTTTCAATCCGCTCCCTGCCCTCCAGGTCGGCTATTGTCCTGGCTACCCTCAATATGCGGTGATAGGCTCTGGCGCTGAGCTGAAGAGAATTGTAAAGCCGTTCCATGCAGTGCTGTTCCTCCACCCCCAACCCACAGTACCTTTCGATAGCAGCAGCCTCGATATCTCCGTTAAACCGACAGTCCGTGCCTGCAAAACGCTCATTTTGAATCTGCCTTGCCCTTTCAACCCGCCTGCGGATATCCGCACTGCTTTCTCCCTTTTTTCCCGTCTGAAGGCTGGCGTAGTTCACCGGCTGTAACTCCACACACAGATCAATCCTGTCCAGAATGGGACCGGAGATTTTTCCCATGTACTTTCCGATCTGTGTTATCAAGCAGTGACAGCGGTTGGTATCGGGATAGTAGCCGCAGGGACAGGGATTCATGGCACATACCAGCATAAAATCGCTGGGATAAGTGACATTGCCGTTCATCCGGGAGATATTCACGTTCCTGTCTTCCAGAGGCTGACGAAGCGCATCCAGAGCCGCCCGTTGGAATTCCGGCAGCTCGTCCAGAAACAACACACCTCTGTGGGCCAGTGATATCACACCCGGTCTCGGTACGGCGCTTCCCCCGATCAGAGCCGCCTGAGAGATGGTGTGATGAGGACTTCTGAAAGGCCGTTCCGTCACCAGGGCCTCTCCCTCCTCCATCAGTCCCGCTACACTGACTACGGCAGTCACCTCCAGGCTCTCCTCCAGGGTCAGAGGCGGCAATATCCCCGGAATCCGCTTCGCAATCATGGATTTCCCTGCCCCCGGCGGTCCTGCCATCAGAAGATTATGAAAGCCTGCCGCCGCAATCTCAGCCGCCCTTCTGGCGCTTTCCTGCCCTGTCACTTCACTGAAATCATATCTGCTCTGACTTCCCGCAAATCCATGGGCCGCTTCTCCGAATAAGCTGTCCATATCCACGGAGATTACCTTCAGAATATCCTGCCGCTCCTTCTCTCCCGCCATCATGTAATGCAGGATATCCAGAATATTTCCCGCCTCACGGACCACCACCCCCGGCACCACCGCCGCTTCTTTTGCGTTTGCTTTCGGAACGATACACTGCCGGACGCCGCACAACGCTGCCGACTGTACAATGGGCAGTACACCCCTGGCTTTTTTCAGCTCCCCGTCCAGCCCCAGTTCTCCCAGAAACAGAGTCCCTTCCGCACTCCCCTTCGGAATCATGCCCATGGCCTCCAGAATTCCCACCGCAATGGGAAGGTCAAAAGCTGTCCCGTCTTTTCTCCGGTCTGCCGGCGATAAATTGACGGTGATACGCTTTGGGGGCAGATGCAGGCCCACATTTTTCAAAGCAACCGTCACCCTCTCTCTGGATTCCCGAACCTCCGTGCTCAGAGAGCCCACCACCAAAAAGGCCGGAAGCCCGTTGGCAATATCCACCTCCACAGAAACAAGGTATGCCGAAACGCCCTGGAGCGCCCCGGATAAAATCATACTGTACATAAATACCTCCTGGTTATGTAAATTTTATAGTATCTTTGGTAATGCAGATTCTGCCTGAAATAAGACATGTATTGTGAAACTGCCGAATGTCCGTGCCGAAAGCAAAGCCGACAACCCTGTAATGAAAACGCTTTCTGCATATCAAAACATTGACTGTACGGGTACAGCACCCGGATTCTCTCCCGAAAAACATCTACGAACTTTCATTCAATATATGGATTATCACGAAACGAACGATGATCCTGAAAACAAGAAAAAAGATTTTCTGAATTGCCCCGGGAAGGCCCCGCAAAATTCAAAAGCCTTTCCCTGAACAATAACGATTACGAAATTATTATGTTGAATCATTCCGAGCAAAATGATTCACCCAGATACCGGACAGCCGTACCTCTTTCAATCTTGCCTGCGTCATACAGCCTGCGGACAGCCTCCTCCATAGTGAGCATTCCCTGTTCCGCACTGTCACGCATCACCTCCGGCAGCCGGCTCAGACTGCCCTCCCGCACAATACAGCGCATTGCGGGATTCGCCAACAGCACTTCGAAAGCCGCCACCCTTCCGCCGTCTCCCGAAGGAACCAGCCGCTGGGATACCACCGCTTCCAGAGCATTCGCCAGTCGTCCCCGTATTCCCTCCTGTCTGTGCGGCGGAAATAACTCAAGCATCCCGTCCAGGGCATTCACCACGTTGGACGCATGCAGCGCCGAAAACACCAGATGCCCGGTCTCCGCCGCTGTAAGCGCCGCACTGATACTTTCCGGATCCCGCAATTCCCCCACCAGAATCACATCCGGGTCCTCTCTGAGCACCGCTCTGAGCGCATCCGCATAACTCCTGCTGTCCAATCCGATCTCCCGCTGGTTTACCATGGAGCGCTTATGAGGATGCATATATTCTATCGGCTCCTCCAGCGTAATGACCAGCGCGTCTCTGTTCTCATTGATCTGATCGATCATGGCAGCCAGTGTAGCAGACCTGCCGCTTCCGGAAGGCCCCGTCACCAATACCAGGCCGCTTTCCTTTTCATGCAGCCGGATAACGGATTCCGGCATACCCAACTCCGCCGGAGAGGGAATCTTCGCATCTACCAGATGAAGCGCAAAAGCTACGCTTCCCTTTTGCTTATATGCATTGGCGCGGCATCTCCCGCACTCCGCAACAGCAAAGGAAAAATCAGCTTCCCCACGCTCTTCAAATCCTTCCCGCTGTGCTTCAGGCATTACCCGGAGCAGGATATCCAGTGTATCTGACGGCGTTATTCTGGAATGGCTCATGGTGACAATTGTACCGTTGACCCGCATCTTCGGCGGCAATCCGGCAGCGACATGTACATCGCTGGCTCCGGCTTCCCTTGCGGCGCGGAGTATTTCATCTATTGAAGACAAAGACATTACAGACATTATTCCTTCCTTTTCCCGGTGCTTGTATGAATGTCCTGTTTCTTCCCGGACACCCCTTTTTCATTATACCTGTTTTGCCGGCATATGGCAATCCTAAAATAAGTTTTTTCAAAAAAGCTGCCCGCTGATTGTTACTGTTCACTGGCCCCATTAGGCCATTGTGAAAAGTGCTGAAATTTATT
>CAJUJN010000055.1 GCA_910586775.1 uncultured Acetatifactor sp.
GGCGTCCCGGAAGCCCTCCCCATGGAGCTTCGGCAGTTTCCGGGTCTTGTGCCTGATCATACAGCTCCATCAGCCGTGTCGGATTTCCGTCTATGTTCATACCAAATCCCGTCTCTTCATCACTATACCCGGCAATCACTTCCCGCAGCCACCGCTCATACCATGAAAGGAACCCCTTTTCCCGCACAAAGAACGGCGGGCCGCAGTAATCCTCATCATAATAGACCACCTGTCCCCGATAGGGCCCTGCAAGCATCAGGCCTGTCATAAGGGTGCAGCCCTGGCTCCCGATGGGCAGGACGCCCACATAAGGATGCACTTCCCCGCCTTTTCCCATGCTGTCGCCCTGCCTGCTTTCCGGGGCCGTCATCCGATTCCATTCCTCGTCGCTCATCTTCGGGTAGATCACCGGCTCCTCCTGGACACGGTAGATACGGGCGCCATGGGAGTCATGGAGGCCGTCCCCCAAATCCCTTATCCTATAAAGCCCGTAATAGGGGCCTGCGCCGCCGTTTCCTACATGAAGCAGGAAATCCGTTTCTACGCCCCTGGTATCCCGGATTTGTCCTGTCTTGAAAATCTGACCGGTTTAAAAGAATTGTATATGACTCTTTATTCTGCGGACACACAGGCAGAAAATCTGGATTTTTTGGGAAAACTGACTGCCCTTCGTAAGCTGCACATAGACGGACAGTACGGGGAATGGAAATATGGATATGACTATGGACATAATCAGTATTTTGAAAGCATAACAGATCTGTCCGTCCTCCGGAACTGCCCTCAGCTGGCCTATCTTACATTGACTGCGGGCAGTCTGGAAAGCTATGATTTTTTGGAGAATCTGCCCAAGCTCTACCAGATTTCTTTGTCCGGAGCGAACATCGGGGATAATATAGAGTCGTTACTTCCAAATGCCTGTTTCATTGAAATAAACGGCAAATCAGTGCGGTTTGAGACCGGAGAAGGATATGAACAATATGGACAGTATTAGGAGCACCGTTCTTAAGCCGTCTCACGGAACCCCTAATCCTGAGTCGGCACACAGCGTCAGCTCTTTCAACATAGGACATAAATTCTCCGTCATACCTCTGTCCCAAAGGGGTGCTGCCACCCGTCTATAAAAACAAACTGCGCCCCACATGCCGGGCAGGAAATCCTGTCGAACATCCGGCGGCAGAGCTGTGAAAACTCTGCACCCTCTTCTGCCCTGCCCAGGTTCCGCAGCAGATACAGGTACAAAAATACCGCCGCCGGAAACGGCGTCTCCCGGCTGATTCCCTTTCCGCAGACAGCTTCCGCCATGCGTTTCTCCCGGCAGTCTTCAAAGCCGTCGATTACAGGCAGCAACCTCGTCCAGGGATTCGGATGGCGGGCAGGCATTTTGTCAATCAGTCTCTGCACTTCCTCCCATGCCGTCTCCTGCACGGAAACGCTCCTGTTGCTGCTGTCTGCAATCCCCTTCCCGCGAATCGTATAAGTCTCCATATGCCCTTTGGGACAGGATGCTTCCTCCCAGAGTTCCGTATCGAACATGGTCGAAAGATATCCGAATTCCGGTTTCACGAATGCGAAAGGCGCTCCTGACAGATAATGGATGCTGCTTTCGCGGGAAGAAAAATCATACCGGCAGATAAAGCCCAGTACAGCCTCCTCCGCCACAGACAGACTTTCCCGGTACACATCCATCACTTCCCGGGGCATCCCCGCTGCATAGGGCTGATAGCTTTCCGAAATCCATGCCCCCATCCACTCCCACAGCTCCCCCGCCTGCGTTGGCGGCTGTCCCATTGCGATTTCCACCAGATAGGGGAAAACCAGATAGAATGCCGGGTATATGGTATTCGACTCACAGATGCGTTCGCAGAGTTCCGCAAAGACATCGGAATCCATACCGGTATCCGGGCACTCCCGAAACTGCTCCACCAGTTCCCGGATGGCAGGCTCCACATGGGCCTCCTCCGCCTGCCTCCAGGCCTCATGCTCCAATGCTGTCTTTCTCATTTATTCTTCCGCCTTTCCGCTTCCGATGATTCCCCGGAAAGCCGCCAATGCAGTAGCCACGAAGCGCGGCGGCAGCTCCTCCGGGGCACAGGCCAGGCTTTCCGGCACATGCTCCCACAACAGGAAATGCCGGAACCGGTAAAAGACTACCCTTTCCACCGTGATGATTTCCGGCCCGTATTCCGGAATGCCGCACGGACTTTATTAAGTTGCTCCTGTCTCTTGTCCATTATCGTGAAATCTCCTCTATCATTTGTTCGCCTGTGTCTGAGCTTATCTGTGTCTAAACATCCATATGCTTTGCTAAGTCAACCTCCTTGATTCCGCTCTATGGAATTTCAAATCTCTGCAGAGAATACCCTGTACAAAGCGAATAGGATTCTCCCATGCCGCTCTGGCAACATAAACCTTTCATGAGAAGAATGCCCGCACAAGGCGAATAGGATTCGCTTAGGCATTCTTCTGCGTGAGATATAGAAGTTCTTGGCGGGCGTCCAAAAGAGGTTGGCCATGCTTCCTCTTAGCCGCTTAGAACTTTTTCTCACGCTATGCCCCCGTTTTTTCCGCCACAGCATACTGAAAGCCTGCGCTCATGCCGCATGTCCCGTTAAAATATATCTTGTAGTCCCTGTTGGATTCCGCTTCGGGCAGTGCGTCCATCTCTTCCTGTGAAGAAATCTGTTTCATTACCTTCACTTTCCCTGTTTCTTTCTCGCGGCTGAGTATGTACAGAGGCCCCTCATATTGGGCTGTGAACTCTGCGGACACATGCATCACCGTGGCATAATTGCTGTCAGGCGTATTTTCTGTCACTTCAAATATGTGGGAAACAAGCCGATATGCCTGAATGTGCTCCTCTCCCTGGCTTATCTCCCACTGTGCCTCTCCCTCGCTGATTTCAATGATGTCCTCTATCTCATAGGGGAGCCGCGAAGTGATGGTAATTCCCTCTGTCTCCAGGGACCGGAAAGCAAAGATTTCATCCGACATTTCCTGCCCCTCCGTCCCCTTATCCCTAAGGCAGATCCGTCTCCACTCCCGGAAATAGGGAAATCCGCCGATGTCCGGGTATCCTGCGCTCAAATCCACGAACTCCGCTTCCGGCGAAGCATACAGGCGCAGGTTCCATTCTATATAGCCGCCCTCACATATGGGCCAGTCCTCCGCATCGAAAGAAATCGTCTCAAGGGACTGCTCCATGGACAGCCAGGAATCATGGAATTCCAGATATTCTATCCGGGCAAGCAGTTCTTCCGCCGTCTGCCTCTCGAAATAGAAATCCACCATGTTCCCATGGGCATAGCCCTTTTCCCGCCATTCCGCAGGCGTAGCCACACTGTAGTTCGGGGCATCCTCCAGCCGGAACACTGTCTCCGCCCTGTAAGCCGGGGGCAGTTCATACAGCTCCCTCAGATACCCTTGAAGAGCCGAGTCTGTTTCCTCCCTCTGGTAGTTATCCCATAAGACAGTCTCATCATCCACATCAATGCCCACGCAGAATTTCCTGTTCCCATGTTCCATGAAAACCACCACGTTGGAATTCACATTGGGGGCAAAAAAGTCATTGTATGCCTGAACCCAGTACCCCTCCGCAACAGCTTCTATCCCGTACTTTTCCAGGATATGCGTCGCAGCCCTGTCCTCCGCCACGCTCTCTGCCGCTTTCTTTATGCGCTCAATCTCCCTGCGGGTCTCCATTCGTCCACTGCTGCATCCGGTCAGCAGTGCCAAAGCCAGCAATACCGCCGCAGCGCCTCCCATCTGCCGGAGGAACCGCTTTCGTTCCCCGTCCCGTTCCTTCCGCTCTTGCATGCTGCATCCTCCTCGAATCCAGAAGACTTCCTCTCCGGATTTCCGGCTCCGCCCGTTCAGCTGCCGGATTCTGTCAATCCCGTAACAATGCACTTGGATATGCTCTCACACAGGCTCTCCGGGAAGTATTTTCCCATCTGCTCTGCAATCTCTTTGCGGGCAAATGCCGCCTCTTCCTGTTTTATCATGGCAAGAGGCAGCAATAGCAGATACAGCTGACATCCCTGTTTCTGCCCTGATATCTGCCGGATTTCCTCATAAGGAATCGTTTGCAGCTCCCAATGGGGCCCTGTGCTGCCAATTTTTTCCTCATTAATGTAATACAGTGTGTCGCCTGGATGGAACTGGATTTTCAGTGTTCTTTCCTGTGAAAGCGACATTTCCAGTGTAGCTGGCTCGTCCAGGTACCCGTCGTTTTCGTCCAGAATGCCATCATAATATCCGGTGAACGTGTCCCACCACTTTCTGCTTTCTTCCGTACAGTTTTCCTGCATGAGCTCGGATACAGAAACATCCTCCTCTTCGTCATATGCATTCGGGTAACTGCATCCGAAATAATTGACCCAGAAATGCAGATTGTCTATATCTTCCATGCGTATAATTTTCATATAAATTTCTCCTCATCCAGCTCCGGTCCCATCTTCTACTCTCCAAAATAATACTCCTCCATCCCCGTCAGCACAGGTGACTTCTTCCCGCATTCCGGGCATACATAGGTTCCGAAATAATAGGAAAGGAGTTCCTTCCCTTCTTCGTCCTCCAGCAGATCAAGCAGATTAGGCAGCCACAGCTTTACATCCTCCAGGCTCCTGCCGTCCCACTTATCAGAAGGCGTTTTCATCTTCTTCATCCGCTCCGAAAGCTCAAAGTATCCCACTTCCATCTCCTCATCGCAGTTTTCGCATTCCGGGCAGACAATATAAAAAGAATCAAAACCGGAAAGGAAAAGCATATACGCAAGCTTCTGTTCCCCCAGAATCGCTGTGACAGCAGTGGCAAACTCCCGTCTCCAATGGACTTCCTTCTCCCGAACATAATCCAGATTCCCCGCCAGGAAATCAATGGTCATGGCGCGTATCTGCAAGGCTGCATTCTGATAGCTCTCATAGATGTCCTCCTCGCCCGGCCTGTCCCCGTATACGTCAGTGGCGAGAACGCTTCCTGCCGCCAGAATACCCTGGAACATCCATTCCAACTCCTTCTCCCTTTCCCAGCCCTCCATAAGCCTGGCCAGATACGGCAGCGCCAGCCAGGTGGCCTGATAAAAGCTCATCTGGTGCCACAGGTTCTCGCAGAGGTTGTCAAAGGCAAGTTCATAGTTCGTTTTCGGCACATTTTCCAGACGGCGCAGCTTGAATGTTTCCGGAGCCTTGTCCCTCTCACCCATCAAGATGACAAGATAGTCTTCCACATTCCCGTATGCCCCTTTGTAGCTTTCCCACAACGGGGAGTTGAAATCATGCAGCCTGTAAGGATACTGATCCTGTTTCCGTCCTGCCGGTTGAAAGGGCACAGCCGGGCCTGACTTTCTCCTGGCTCTCTTTGCCCTGGCAGCCGCTGCTTTGGCTGCTGCCTGCTTTTCCAACTCCGCCTGCTTTGCTTTCAGGATGTGTTCCGGCAGACGGACTTCTTTGATTCTGCAGTTCTGAAAGCAGCCTACATCGGAAATATCAGAAATCTGGCTGCCCTCCAGGGAAAGCCTTTCCAAGCGGAAGAGCTTCAGAATCTCTTTCAGATTCTCCAGTCCGGAGCAGTTGAGCAGACTTAAGCTCTTTAAGCTATACAGATTCCCCAGGAAAGCGCAGTCAATCACGCCGCAGGCTGAAATCTCCAGGTTCTCCAGCGCTGTACAGGTGGCCAAAAAAGAAAAATCCTTCACAGGCATCGCCGAGATAGCCAGCTTCTTCAGCCTTGACATCTTTCCGATTACGCTGAAATCTCCCCTTGCGATTTCAAGCCGCTCCGGCAAAGCGTCCTTCAGAGGATCTATCAGCTTCTGATAGACCGGCCTGCCGCCGCAGGACAGGTTCTTAATCTTCTGAAAGTCATAAAGGCTCTCCGGCACCCTGCCCAGGGCCTGGGCCACATAGGTAAGCAATGTAGGGTCTATTTTTATTTTTTCCAGTTCCATACTGCATTCCTCCTTAGATATCTCTTCGAAGCTGTCGGAAAATGTCGGAAAAACTGCTGCAGTTTCCTTTTAATTACAGAGTTCGCGTGGCGGTTCCGGTAATGTGTTTAGGCAAAAGCCTACAAATACAGCAAAAGCTGCCATGAACTTGTAGCAGTTATAGTAAACGACTTTAAACTCTTTACTTTGGCACACTGTACAGATTGCCATTGCTATTATGGCTTCC
Organism: uncultured Acetatifactor sp.; assembly: GCA_910586775.1. Taxonomy (GTDB): domain Bacteria; phylum Bacillota; class Clostridia; order Lachnospirales; family Lachnospiraceae; genus Acetatifactor. Next base: position 6,171 of record CAJUJN010000055.1, read on the forward strand.
AAGTAAGGATAGGCACTTCCTTACAATCTCATCCCCATGAATTCTGCATATTCCTGCTCTACAGCTGGATTCTGCCACTCATCACTTTTTCCATAAAATCCTCAAAGGAATCGGCCACCGTCTCACATTCTTCAAATTCCGGCTCCACTCCATAGACTACATAGCCATCTTCCACAGAGAACGCATAATAAGCATAACCGCCGTCCAGGGACAGGAAAAAGGGCAGATGCCTGTCCCAGAACTGCCGGATTTCCTCTTTCCATCCGGCGTCGTCCCCTGCCGCTTCCAGGCTGAGCAGTTCCCACTCATTCCACTGCCAGGCCTTGTCTCCCTGTATATCATAATCTTCCGCACATAAGAACCAGGCGCGCTCGTCTTTGCGCACCATGCTTTTTATGATAGCGATAAATCTCACCCAGCTTTCCGGATAGCCGGTATATCTGCTTTTCATTGGCTCAGGCAGGCAGAGTTCCTGCTTTTCATCCGCTTCTGCCGTCCAGCCCCGATTTTCCAAATAAGCTAAAAATTTATCTGTCATTTTACAGTCTCCTCCAGAAACAGCAGCACATCCTCATGAGTAACGGCAAGAACCCATTCCGTCTCTCTGTGAAAGACGCATGCTCCCTTTTCAGAAAAGTGTTCCCTATAAGATATTGGCATAGTATTCTTTCAAATGGTCTCTAATATCCTGTGGTGTAACAGGCACTTCAGTATCTGAGAAACGATATTCTAAATGCACCTTTTTATCATCAGATATAATATGCACTCTATGACCATGCTCATCGACTCTCACATACCAATAATAACTTGTTCCTTCATATACTATTTTGCGCTTATTTTTCCCAGATACCATATTCACCTCAATCATAAGGAATTGTCTGCAAATAACTGCTGCGAGCCGCTTTCAATGTCAAATAATGCTTCCAGCCCCTCCTGTGCCGCCTCATCCTTTGTCACGAACCAGAAAGTGCATTCTTCACTGTCATACAGCCCAACAGCCTGTCCATCCATAGCCTGATAAAGCGTCCGGGTATTGCCCGCAGCTATTCTGTCTGTAATGCCCGCAATCGGGGACAGGTACGGATTCAGTTTCCCTCCCTCAGACAGCATTGCCGGCTCAAAATCCGGAAACTCCCAAAGAACCAGATCCAGTTTCTCATCACATGCCAGCGCCCACAGAAATTCCGCCGCAAGAAAACCGTCCAAAATGCCATATGCGCTCCATTCGGCAACACCGTCATTTGCACGGCGATATAGAAACGGGCTGTTCAATTCTGCCGCCCAGTGATACACCGCCTGATTTTCTTCCAGAAAGTTCAACTTGCCGTCCTTTGTCTGTTTCAGACCGGAAAGAGGACGGACCACGTTATAACTGCGGTAAAATCTACCTGGCAGATAACGGTAAAACTCTGCCATTGGCAACGGAAGCGAAGCTCCCAGACGTTCTTCTGCCCGAGCGATACTTTCCTCTTTCGCGCCCTTCCCCTCAATCCCGGCAAATTCACAAAGGAACTGTAATACCGGGGTTATTGATTTCAGTTCCCGTTCCCGGGGCGGCTGGGGCGGGGCCGAATTGAAGATGGGATGCCCGTCCTGGCTTTTTATCCAGACATATTTGAATCCCATCTGCTTCATGAGCTGTTCCAGTTCTTTATCGGTCTTACCCCCAAAATAAGCCGTCCCTGAATAAAGAACGCTTCCACATAAAAGCCTGGATGGTTCTTCCACAAAGTTTACTTCAAAATTTGTTCTGTGGGGGGAAAGCTGTTCTATTGGAATATGATAAAAAGTATCGGGGAAAAATCCCCTCATTCTTTTCCAATAGTTTGCCGCTTTATCCCTGTTCACGGCTACAACACTGGGCTGGGCCAGTGTCTGCTGGTAGCCAAGCCATTCCACGATCCACCTGGAAAGTTTTGACTGATTACATGGCACTTCATGCCCCTCCAGGTGCTTTTCCTCCTTCCGCGTTTTTGGCGATACATAAAGTCCCCACATTTCGGGGTCTTCCAAATCATTGTTGCTCATCATATCCTTGCTTTTGTGATACCGGCTTACTTCAAAGCCATAACCATATCGTTCATGCCGGCAAAAAGGCAGGATTGTGATTACGGTATCTTTCCAGTAAATGCGCTTATAAATCTTCAGATCTCCAAGCGGAATCAGATTTCCCTTTTCCGTAAAGGCAGGATCATCCGGATGAAAGGTCAGATATAATTCCTGCAGAGCCCAAGGCAGCGTAAAACCCAGTTCTGCCTCCTTGTCTGCAATATCCTCCGGTGTCACGGAGCTTTCCAAGCTGCTGCCAAAAGCTTTGATTTTTTTCAATTCTTCTAATATCATGACGCCGCCTTCCTAATTCTTTATGGCATTTTCTGTTATTTCTGTCAGAAACATTTGTAATTGATACACATTTTCTTCTCCATCCTTATTTTTTGTGATAAGATCAAAATAAAGATTATTTTCCAGACCATTTACATCATCTATTTTTATTCTCCTGATTGCGCTGTCTCCTGATATCTGTCCCAAATCGCCGGAAATTTTGACCATGCCTCCCGTCATATCTGCCATGCTATTGGAAAGAATAATGTCTTTTTCACTGCCGGACATTGTGTAAAATGTGGTGGAATATGATGTAATATCAGAAGGAAAATCACCCGTTACTTTCAAGTCGCCACCATCAAATATTTCCTCTGTGCCATTCAAAATAATCATGCCATTTGTGACTGCAAGCTGTTCATTCTCTCCACTAAAAGAATAAACTGTAAGTTGTTCCTGTTCTGCTTTTCCGCATCCGGTTAATGCCATCATCAATATTGCTATATAAACAAACGATTTTATCTTTATCATGCTCCTCCATCCTGATAACCCTTACATCTATATGATTCTTCCAAAAATCTTTTAACGCTTTCCGCGGCCCCCTTGCTGCAGGCACTTCCCTACTCTCCAAAATAATACCCTTCCATCCCTGTCAGCACGGGCATCTTCTTCCCGCATTCCGGACATACATAGGTGCCGAAATAATAGGCCAGGAGCTCTTTAATAAGAAAGCCGGAAAGGGAAAGCATGTACGCAAGCTTCCGCTTCCCCAGAATTGTAATCTTTTCCGGTTCCATATTGCATTCCTCCCCAGATATCTGTTGCTACATACAGTATAGCACATTTCCTTCTGCATGGCGACATATATATGACGATGCCAATGCACAGATTGCGGATATCTTTGTCCTAAAAAAGCAGGCCACCTTATATCATAAGATTTCCTGCTTTCAATGCTCCGGTATCTGTGGGCTCAGGGCAGTCCGGTGTCATAGGTATTTGGAGAAACGAACAGATTACAATTCCTTAGTCATAAGTGCCCTGAGCATGTCTGCGCAAGCGGCTATCCCCAGCTTCCCGCTGTCCAGGACAATGTCATAATTCTTAAGGTTATCCCACTTTTTCTCCGTGTTCGCGTAATAATAATTGGCTCGTTTCTTGTCGAACTTCCGCCGGACGATGTCCATTTGGGATTCCGGGATCCTGTACTCATCCGCAATGCGCCGTCTCTTGGCCCCTTCGTCCGTACAGCGTATGAATACATTCATCACTCCTCTGTATTCCTTCAACGCTTCCGATGCGCAGTGTCCCAGGAAAACGGCCGGCCCATTCCCCGCAAGCCTTCTGATGACAGCCTGTTCCGCCACATAGATATGCCCCTCCGCGGTCAGCATATCGTTTTTGCCCGATGTAAACTGGGTCATCATATAGATCGAATACAGGAAGCTGTTGGTCACGGTCTCCTCATAGCGCTGAATCTTCTCTACAGGTATGTCCCTCTCCCTGGAAACTTCCTCCAGAATCTCCTGTCCATAACAGGGGATTCCAATCTGCCCGGCCAGCAGACGGGCGATTTCCGTCCCGCCGCTGCCATATTCCCTTTCTATTGTGATATATTTACACTTTTCCATAACGCTCCTTTCGCGATTCCATAAGTGCTACCGCAAGACAACTCCTTAGGTGCTGCCGGACAACAACCCCATAGGTGCCGTCGCAAGACAATCCCTTAGGTGCTGTCGCAAGTCAACACCTTATGAGACCTGTTCGAACTGGCTGTTGTATAGCTCCGCATAAAAACCGCCCTGGGCAAGAAGCCTCTCGTGACTGCCGCTCTCTATGATGTCCCCGTCCTTCAGGACAAGAATCAGATCCGCGTTTTTGATCGTGGAGAGCCTGTGGGCGATCACGAAAGAAGTACGGTTTTCCATCAACTTATCCATGGCTGACTGAATCTGCTGTTCCGTGCGGGTATCCACGGACGAGGTGGCTTCGTCCAAGATCAGAATCGGCTTATCCGCAATCATGGCGCGGGCGATGGTAAGCTGCTGCTTCTGGCCCTGGGACAGGTTCACCTGGTCGTTCAGCACTGTGTCATACCCTTTTGGCAAGGTACGGATAAAATGATCCAGCCCCACAGCCTTACAGGCCGACCGCATTTTCTCTTCACTGGCATTTTCCGTACAGTAGATCAGGTTCTCCCGCACTGTCCCTTCAAAGAGCCAGGTGTCCTGTAGTACCATGCAGAACTGGGAGTGCACCGCTTCCCTTGTCATTTTGCCGGTAGGCATCCCATCGATTCGAATCTCCCCGCCCTGGATTTCATGGAACCGCATCAGGAGGTTCACCATGGTGGTCTTCCCGGCCCCGGTGGGCCCTACTATGGCAACCTTCTGTCCCGGCTCCGCCACCGCGGAGAAGTCGTGAATGACCGTGACATCAGAATCCTCATAGCCAAACCGAACATGCTCGAACTCCACTTTACCCCTGATGTTGTCCAGCGTCTCTATTTTGCCGCTCTCATCCTCCATTTCCTCCGCTTCCAGGAATTCAAACACCCGTTCTCCGGCCGCTCCCGCAGACTGCAGAGACTGAATCGCCTGGGCAATCTGTGACAACGGCTGCGTGAAATAACGGACATACATCATGAATGCCACGATCACGCCAAAGGTGATCCTGCCGTTCAGCGCCATGGCACCGCCCACGACGCATACCGCAACATAGCCCAGATTTCCGATGAATCCCATAATCGGCATCATAAGGCCGGCCAGGCCCTGGGCCCTGAAACCGCTTTCACAGAGGTTGCGGTTCATAGTGTCAAAAGTCTCCTGTGCCTTCGCTTCCCCGTTGTAGGCTTTTACGACGGTATGGCCCGCGTAGATTTCCTCGATATGCCCGTTCAGCTCACCCAGATGCTTTTGCTGTCTGGTAAAGTATTTCTGGCTCTTTCCCATGATGGCCAGCATGATTGCGAATCCCAGCAGGCTGGATGCCACTGCTGCCAGAGTCATCCACCTGTCTGTGATCAGCATCATGAAGAGACTTCCGAAAAAGAGCACCGCCGCTGAAATCAGATTGCCGATGCTCTGGTTGAGGGACTGGCCGATGGTGTCCACATCGTTGGTCACCCGTGACAGCACGTCTCCTGTGGTGGTGCGGTTATAGAACCACATGGGGAGACGGTTGATCTTGCCGGAGATGTCAGAGCGCATCTTTTGGGAGACCCGCTGGGTGACCGTGGCCATGATGCATCCCTGAACCGCCGACAGAAGGTAGCTGAGCGCATAAAAGGCAATCAGAAGAAAGCCGATTTCAGCGACTTTGCCCATATCGATGGATGGCTTAATCAGATTATATACAGAATCCGGCAGTTCTTCCAGCACTCCCAGCGCGGCCTGCGCATCCTCCCCATCCTGTTCGGACAGAACGTCCATCATGGCAAGCTGGTCTTGTACCGAAATCGTGACCCCGTCCACCACCACATCCGCGCCCTGAGAGGTCGCCGCGCTCTTGATGATTTCCCCCAGTTTTTCCGTATCCGGCGCAATCCCTTCCGTGACCACGTCCGTCATGCGGGACAGCTGATCCGGGCCCGCCAAAGTCAGCACCGTCCCCGCCGCCGCACAAATCAGCGCAATCACGAACACAACTTTGTATCTGCGGCAATAGCCCAGCAGCTTTTTCCATGTGCCGATCAAGTCCTTTGCCTTTTCCCCGCCTCTTCCGGGAGGGCCTCCCGCCGGGCCCATGGGCCTTCTCTTCATTTGGCCGGGTCTATATTCCTTATTTTCCATTATGCCAGTTCCTCCTTTGAAAGCTGTGACAGCGCAATCTGCTGATAGACCCCGCAATGTTCCATAAGCTCCTCGTGCCGCCCCATTCCGGCGATTCTGCCATCTTCCAGGACGATGATCCGATCCGCATCGCGAATGGTTCCGATTCTCTGGGCCACGATGATCCGGGTGGCGTCCCGGCATGTCTCATCCAGAGCCTTCCGCAGTACACGGTCTGTCTTGTAATCCAGGGCAGAGAAGGAATCGTCGAAAATCAAGATCTCCGGTTTCCTGGCAATGGCCCGGGCAATGGACAGCCTCTGTTTCTGCCCGCCGGAAAAATTCGATCCCCCCTGTGCCACATACCCGTCGTACTTGTCCTCCGCTTTTTCCACGAAGTCACTTGCCTGTGCCGTGGCAATTGCCGATTTTATGTCCTCAAAAGAAATGTCTTCTTTTCCGCTGTCCCCGTATGCCACATTGGACTGTATGGTCCCGGTAAACAATATAGCTTTCTGGGAGACATAGCCGATTTTGCTCCGCAGGCTCTGCTGGGTATACTGCCGCACATCCACGCCGTCCACCAGGATTTCCCCCTCGGTGGCGTCATAGAACCGGGGAATCAGGTTGATGACCGTGCTCTTGCCGCAGCCTGTGGCGCCGATCAGGGCCACTGTCTCTCCCTTCCTGGCCGTAAAGGTGATGTTCTTTACCGCACATTCTTCTGCGTCCGGATAGCGGAAGGACACGTTCTTAAATTCCACTTCCCCGGACATCCCCTCTCTCCCTTCTGTCACCGCGCCGTCCACAATGGAGGGCTTCGTGTCGAGAACCTCTCCGATACGCTTTGCGGAGACCGATGCACGGGGCAGTATCATGAAAATCATCACCAGCATCATGAAGGACATGACCACCTGAATCGCATACTGGGAGAATACCATCATATCGGAAAACAAAGCAATCTTGCCCGTCATGCCCGCTTCATTGATGAGCACCGCCCCGATCCAGTAGACCGCAAGGGAAAGGCCGCTCATGATGAGCTGTATGCTGGGCATCAGGAAAGCCATGGAACGCTGGGCGAACAGGTTGGTTCCGGTCAGGGCCTGGTTCGCATTCTCGAATTTGTCCCTCTGATAGTTTTCCGCATTATAGGCCCTCACCACACGAAGTCCTGTGAGGTTTTCCCGGGTCACGCGGTTCAGGTCATCGGTGAGCGCCTGCATCCGCTTGAACTTCGGCATCACAAGAACCAGGCAGATTCCCACCACAGCCAGCAGCACAAGTACGGCAATCCCTGTGGTAAGCGTCCACTGCCACTCTTTATCCGCAATCTTCCGAATCGCCCAGACTGCCGTAATGGGCGCTTTCACCAGCATCTGAAGCCCCATTGCAATCAGCATCTGTATCTGGGTGATGTCATTGGTGGAGCGGGTGATGAGACTCGCGGTGGAGAAATGTCCGATTTCCTCCATGGAAAAGGACTGCACCTTCCGGAACAGCTTCCCCCGCAGGATTCCTCCGAATGTGGTGGCGATTTTTGCGGCGCTGAGGGCGGTGACAACGGACGAAGCAAGGCTGCCAAATGCACAGAGGAGCATTTTCCCGCCCGCAGACAGGATTTTTCCCATAGTGCTCCCCTCCGTCTGTACCAGCATGGTGATCTCCGCCATGTACTCCGGCATGGTGAGCTCCAGCCACACCTGTACTACAATGAAGAATACTGACAGGAGGGCCAGCGCCCACTCCTCTTTTCTCAGGTTTTTGAATAGTTTCAACATGCATTCACCACTCCTTTATTTTGCTTTTTCATCATCCGAACCCGGCGGCTTCTCAAAGCTTTTAAGTAAGATTCTACGCCGCCGCTATTCTTTCGTCAATTAAAAAAGCATGAAGAAACGGTGAACTTTTGGAAGACACGGATGCTTCCAGTTCCAGGCCGCCCTGGTTTAGTCTCACCAACCCGTTTCGGATTCTGGCTGCCTTTCTCCCGGGGAAAAATTGACAGAACTTCCTGCCGCAGTAGCTGATGTGGGCAGCAACGCAGGAACAGGTATGGGTTTAGTCCGGACTGTCCCAGACAAAACTGTCCGCCATAGCCCGCGCCGCCTCGTCCACGCTTTCGGAGCCGGTAAAGTTCGTCAGATGAACCAGGCAATACCGCTGGTCGCCCACGATATAATACTGCTTTGTGACCACATCTTCCTGGCTGATGGTAAAAATGTAGACGATATAATCCTGCTCCGTAAAAGTGCCGTCTCCCGTCAGTTCGGCATCAACGCCTTGTAATTGCATGGCAAGCTGCCTGTGGATTGCCTCACGGAATTTTTCATGCTCATCTGCACTGTATCGGTTTGTGCCGACTTCGATAGAGATATTATCGGGCATTTCGTCATCTTCGTGCCCCTCCTCCGCATAGAAGATTTTATTTTCCGTGGAGTATCTTTCCATCTTTGCCCAGCCCTCCGGCACTGTATAGCTTCCGGGAAAATCCGTTCCGTTTTTGTTTTCGTTATCGTTATCGGATTGGGCAGACTGCCCGAATCTACTGCTATCGGTTGTGGTCTGGCTGCCGGACATACCCGGCGCGTCCGTTACACCGGGGACATTTCCTCCCGGCATTCCCGCACAGCTCGTCAATAAACCCGCCAGGAGCAGAAGCCACAGGGCAAGCGCGGCCCTCTTTCTTTTTTGTGTCATCTTACATACGCTCCTATCTTTGCTCTGTATATTTCTCAATCCGACACTGATGTGTCCTCTTCCCCACCGGGGCTTCCTTTTCATAGCTGATCCCTACCAGGAGGATATCGCCGCCGTAGCCTTTCAAAGCCTCCGGATACCGCCTGTCCAGAATCTGACGGATGGCCCCATCCGCCGACTGGTTCCACTTAAGCTCCACTACCAGAGCCGGCAGCATGGAATTCCTCTTGGGCAGGTACACCACATCCGCGTAACCGGCCCCTGCCGGCAATTCCTCGAACATCACATATTCGTCTCCATAGCTGAAATAAGCCCGCTTGATCACGCTCCGCAGCGCCTGCTCATTGTTATAGTACAGCGGCGATTCCTCCTCGTGGATCTTCTCGATCTGCCTTGCCACGGCCTCCTGGTCTCCGCGGACGGTGTCCTCGATAAGCCGTGTGCTCTCCTGCACTCTCCGGATGGTGTCGTCACGTTTTACATGCCGGATGGCTCTGGAGAATTCCAGCCGGATTTCTTCGTTGGGGATATGTGCCCGCTGCGTCTCTTCATCATAGGTCAGATAGCCCAGATGGATCAGCAGCGTCAGCACATCGTCCCTGTCCCGGAAGGTCGCCAGATCGTTGGCAAATCCTCTCGTGTCCACCTTCGTGTCCACGCCGCCGATCAGCTCCGTGACCGTCCTGCCCAGTCCGTCAAAGTCAAGGCTGATATATCCCATCAGGCTGTCTGCCGCCGACGACTGTGTCCAGTAAGAGTCAAAGTCGTCATTGTGGATCGCTTTCATAACGGAATTGGGATTATAGACGGATGCCAGATCCCTGAAGGAATAGCCGTCATACCACTGCTTCATCTTCTCAAAATCGCTGCCGTAAGTCCGGCAGAGCTCCCTGACCTCATCCTCCGTAAAGCCCACATATTTTCCGAACTGTCTGGGCTTGACCATGGTATATTCCAGAAAGTCCGATATGGCTGACTGGGAGCCGTCCTTTTTAACAGGGAGGATGCCTGTCATGTAGGCCGCCGCAAAGATTTTACTCGTCATCCCGCTGTTTTTGAACAGGGAGCGCAGGAATTCCAGGTATTTTCTCTGCAGCCTGGGATGCCCTATGGCCTCCCGGATAGGCGCGTCCCATTCGTCTATGATCATGACGAATTTATTTCCCGCTGTTTCCGCCGCATTGGCCAGCGTTGCCGCAAACCCTTTCGCAGCCTTCAGCTCCGGATAGCTTTCCGTCAGTTCCTGGAGGATGCTCTCCTGGATATAGGGCACCACGTTCGCCACAGAGGCTTCCCCTATGGCCTCCGTCATGTCCAGATAAATCACATCGTACCGGTTCCGATAGTCCCGGTAATGCCTGTCGCCCGCAACCTCCAGATCGTCAAAAAGCTCTGCCGAATCACAGGTCTTGTCATAATAGGCACACAGCATTTGAGCCGCAAAAGATTTCCCGAAGCGGCGGGGCCTGCTGATGCAGGTCAGACGCCTTGGCGTATCGATGGTCTGGTTGATCAGCCCAATCAGCCCCGATTTATCTACATACACATCATTCCTGATTCCGGCAAACCCGGCATTGCCGGGATTCAAATAATTACCCATGGACTTTCTCCTTTCCTGCTTTCCGTTTCCTGCCCGCCCAGCTTATCTTGACTGCAATTCTATTATACCCTTCACCCAATCATTTCTCAATAACGTATTTTCGTACAGAGCCGTCCTCTGTCTCGTCCCGGAACTGACCACTCGAACCAGAGAGCCATCAGTCTTCTGCAACTGCCACAAAAATTTGCCCGCCAGATTCTCCTTCCCAGACAGTATCCGGCATCAGGAACAGGAATTTCCCCCAGATAAGTGGCCTCTATTCCCTCTGCGAAAGCAGCAGAGGGCCGGTCACAGCCCACAGAATGACCAGCGCCCCTCCCGGCACCACTGGGCGTTGTCAATCATCCACTTGCCGTCAACCAGACGCATCAAATAACGATAGTAGAAAATACCCTGTTCCGCATAAATCCAGAACTTGCTTTTCGTGACCCGTTCGCCTGCAGTCAGACGATAATCCGTATAAGTCCCGCCTCTCCTCCAGGAAAGATGGACAGGACGCCAGCCGGGACGGGGAGACCGGCTCACCCGCCTGGCAAACAGCTCATCAATATCCGCCTGGCTGCCGCTGCCCTTTCGTTCCGCCATCTGTTCCTAGCGGTTCATGTCGTCAAAGAATTCCCGCAGCGCATGAACGGGAGCCTGCAGTTCGGGACTGTCCAGGGAAATCCTGTTTTTCATGGTTTTGTAGGTGTGGGCATCTTCATAGGCTTTGCGCTCCGCCTCTGTAAACAGCCCCGCCAGCCCTTCGTCATCTTGCATGTCGGTATCGCTGACCCGCAGCTTATCCCTCCAGGAAATTGCCAGCAGCCCCTCAGGAGTCACATGATGGCAGGCGGCTATGTAGAGATTCTCCAGCTTTCCAATCTGTGCAGCCTGGACCAGTCCCTCATCATCCAGGGCCGTCCGCTGCAGGAACAGATCCTTTAAGGGGAGGTCCTTTAACAGTTCCAGCCCATGCCCGGCAATCTGCCTGCCCCGCAGAAGGGCCAACATATTCAGCTTGGGAGTCTGTGCCAAAACAGGAAAGCAGCGGTCATCAAAGGGGACCTCATCCAACGAGACTGTATGAAGCTTCGGGCACTGCCTGACAGCCTCCTGAAGGGTCTCTAAATTCAGCGGCGCTTCTACCCGTTTCGTTCCGTTGCAGAGATAGGCGCCATCCTGATATTCCAGCATATAGGTATTTGGGGCAAATTCCAACATAATATTTTCTCCTCCATCAAAAATCTGAATTAACGAGATTACGGACATAAAAATTGACCATTCCCAGGGGAACCCGTCGGCACGGACAGGGAAGATACTCCTGTCTTCTTTATTTTCTCCGCCATGTCCCAAGCAGGTTTTTCTTGTAATTAGATGCCCTCGTTGGCGGCAGGCATCCATGCACACATCTCCTGACCCATCTAACAGAAAGTTGGTATGCGTTTCAGTGCTCAGAAATCGTTGAGCATTTCCCACACATAATCTGTCAATTGATCTGAGTCCTCTTCCATGTGCGCCAGATAAGTGACCATCAGCCCTCTGCTAGGGAAAATATAGCATTTCTGTCCCCATTTGCCGCTGATTCGGAAACCGTCCTGATATTTCCAGACAAAATATCCGTAACCGCCTTCCCGGTTCATCTGTTGGATACTGCAGGCTTCCTTTACATATTCTCTCGACACGATCCTCGTCCCCTGATACAATCCCTCATCCATCAGCACAAATCCGATGCGGCTCAGCTCATTTACCGTCAGCTCCATTCCGGAAGCCCCGTAAAAATACCCGTCGGGACATCTTTGAAAAGGCGGGTTTTCGATTCCAAGGGGCCGGAACAGCCGTCTCTGAAGGTAAGCATACAAATCTTCCTCCAAAGCATTTGCCGCTGCCACTCCGGCCAGGTAAGCAGAGACGTTGCTGTAGTCAAACACCGTCTTTTCCGGCTCTACAGGATATTGCAGAGAATTACAGAGCCAACTTTCCCCTTCCGGCCGAAAGGGGAAGCCGGAAACGGACATGGTGAGCAGACGCTTAATTGTCACTTTCCGATACCGTTCCTTTGCCTCTTCCGGCAATACGGAAAGCGTCTTTTCCGGAATATAAGCCAGGACAGAACGTCCTATATCCATCTTTCCATCATCCGCCGCCATCCCCACTGCCAGTGAGGTAATAGTCTTTGTTGCGGAATAAATGGGATATCTCCGCCTCGCGACGTCGCCGTACTCGTGAATCCGTTCCTGTCCGGAATATTGCTTATCAGAACTTGCAGATTTCCCGCCATAATATACTTCCATTCCATGGACTTCCCAGTTATTTTCTTTTATTTTATCGATTAAAGTATCAAAATTTGAATTCCTCTCACCCAATCAAAATCTCCTTTCCCCTGAATGCAAGCATACGCCCTGGATATCTCTTAATCCCTTTATTTTCCATCAAAAATACTCCGGGTTCATGAAAAGCACCACCAGGCAGGCAATCTCTCCCTCTGCGTCCAGCCCCCAGTAGCCGCTGTAGATGCCGTCCCCCCATGCCGCTGCAAAACAGAACCGTCCTTAAGCCGCTCCCAGGCAGTTTCCACTTGCTTTTCTGCCAACTGTTTCTCTGACGGCTGCTTTCCTGTTTTCTGCCCGGATTTATGTTCCGATTTACCCTGAGCCGACTTCTCTTCTTTCTTCTTACCAAATAGTCCCATGTTCGTAACTCCTCCTTACCTTCCTGTTATCCTTTATATAGGTTCCCCAATCCCCTCCATGACCTCCATCAGCTTCTCATATCCCTCCTCACTGGCGGCCCCATACAGCACTTCCAGGTCGCCGCAGTCCATAATGACAGCCATATTGTCAGGAGCATTGCTGTAAAAACTCATGTCCATTTCCACGGGATTCTGTCCCCTCTTCTTCCGTAAACAAAATGGGAATCCCCGGCCATGTAATCTCCGGCATCTCCTCCAGTCTGTTGAAAAAGAGACAGATAATCTGGTCATCTCCCCAGTATCCGGATTCCGGCCTCCGTGTGCAGACTGTGATATGATAATATCCATCAGGCAGGGACAGGATCTGCTCCCGGGGAAAATCTGTATTCCAGTCGTTCAGCCAGAACAGATCACAGAACTGCAGAGCGCCACCCCTTACTTCCAATGCCAGCCGGATCATCACCGGGAATTCTTTCGCGATATTGGAATCCGGATAACCTGAGCGGAACCAGAGTACGAAATCCCCTCCCGTGCCTGTGCAGAAAGCCGTGATATCCCCTTTTCTGACGTGCGCACCAACCTGTTCCGGATTCGTGAATTCCTCCGTCAGGAAATTGCTTCCCGGGGCAACGGATTTCATGACCTCTGCCGAAAACAGGACAATCCCCATGCCGTCGATGCCAAGGTGCGCGGTGTCACCCAGGTGCAACGGTTCGCAGGGTGTCTGCTGTTCTGTAGAATGTTCTTCCCTTGCACTGGACGGTTCCGCCTGTGTGGTATCTTCCGTTTTCTCTTCTTTTATCTCTTTCACACAGGTCAGCTGCTCCAGCACCTCCGTATGTTCCAGCTGGCTGTATGGAGGCAGGATGACCTTCTTCAGGGCGGGCAATTCTGCCAGCAGGCGGCGGTCTGAGAAGTTGGTGTCCTGTAGATCCAGCTCGCTCAGATTCACGCATTTTGCCAGAAAAGAGTAATCCTCTATCGCGACATCGTGGAGAGACAGCTGTTTTAGCTTCGTCATTTCCCCAATCAGGGAAAAATCATTGTCCTTTACCGCCAGCCAGGAGGGGAGACGCACATCCTCAATTTTCTTCGCAGATGAGAAGTTTCTCTTTCTGCTGTCCATATATTTCATCTTAGCCAGGTCGCTGAATGTCTGCATGTCACGTCCTGTATTTCGCTGTATCCACATTACAAGCCTTGGATCGATTCCGTACTGTTTCCTTATCCTGTAAATCCCTCCTGAAAAATTAACACCACTCATTATTCTTCTCTCTGCTCAGCAAGATACATACCCCATTCTTCAAATTGTGTCGGAATATCATAAACAGTCTTTCCGTCAAGCTCATATCTCTCGCTCGTTCCTGGGTATTCCTGCGAAAAAGTATCCCATGCCGTAATCAGATTATCTGTTTTGTCAATTTCATGCGTTTCAAAAAAGTCAGTGTATTTCTCAATGTTCTGGCTATATATAGTCAGAACATTGTACTTCCCAAACATTATCTCATCGCCGCTTTCGTGGCCGCCATATCCGAATGCAGACAGACCATCATTGAATAAAAGATTTCCGACACGCCCCATAATTGCAAGCGCCTCTTCACGAGAACAGCCATCAATGTAGTAAATATCTTTATGCAGCCCGCGCACCACTCCAGGTGCAACTTCAGTCTCATCTGCCAGATTTGCAGGAAGCTCCAAAATAAAGAACTGCGGTTCATCATGCATGACGATAAAATGCTGCATGACTTTTTCTATCTTATCTATCCCAACATTGGCGGTTATATGGTTTTCTCCGACTTCATACCCCTCATAAAGTTTCTGTGTGGACGAAATCCTTGAACCAGCCTTAAACTTTAATACTTCAGTCATAAAAATCACCTCAGCTTATACTATTGCATAACGTATCCGACTTTACTCACCCCGATTACTCCACTGCGAAGAACCGTGATGTCTATTGTCTCACAATCAGCCGTATTTACTTTAGTTGGTTTCTGGTTTTGCTGGAACAATGGTCATATCGCATGCATCATTCACAAAGGAATAGATCGGTGAGCCATAGGAACCGTCATCCTCAATGCTTTCCATTAGCTTCTCTACAAAAAATTCAATCCAATCCTGTGTCGGCGGCTCTGCTCCCTCTTTTTGTGGCGTAATCCATATGCCGGACGCAGCCTCTTTCGAATCGGTAAACAATGCCAATCCCACTGTTGAGTCATAAAAATCAAATGAAGCTTCGAATGCCTGTGGAGTCTTTCCATCGTCACCCCTGATATCTATACCCTCTGGCACATCGGATTGCGTAATCATCATTCGCCCCAGTATTTTGCCATTCTCTGCCTCAAAAGCAGCAATCTTTCCCTGCTTGATAAGCATCGACTCTACGACATCAAACATCTCTTTATCAATCAACATAGTTCAAAACCACCTCTTATTCATAGCTTCCAAAAATCCGCATTTATCATTCGTCTCCACTATCTGACGGTTATATCGTGCACAGTATGGGCTGTCTTGAAAACGCCATCCTAAAGCTCAAAGCCCATCGTTCCGTCACCATTTACCCTTGGCCGCAGACCGCCCGCCAACTCTTTTGCTGTTGTCATAAATGCCTCCATTATTTCCGCCGCCATACCCCAAACAAGCTTTTCCTGTAATGTTTCAACGCCTCTAATGCCGGCCCGTAATTTCCTGCCGCTTTCAGATACTCAACACCTTTTTCAATGTTCTCCCGCACACCGATCCCCTCGGCATACATCATCCCCAGCCCATAACTTTTATAGGGCGTATTTTTGCTTTTCTCCAAAAATGATTTTCCTCTCGCCGGGTCCTGTCGGCAACCGTACCCCAGCAGATAGCAAATCCCCAGCAGATCATACTGGACGTATTCCGGTTCCTCATCCTTCTCCAGCCATTGAACGGCCCGTGCGTAGTCCACAGCCGTACCCCAACCGTGGAAATACAGACGCCCCAGTTGGCGGCAGGCATAGCTGTCGTTGCCATAGCCGGCGGTTTTTTCATAACACTGGAGCGCATAGGACAAGTCACGTTCCACCGCCGTGCCCTCCCAATAAATATCCCCTACAATATGCCAGCCCCACAGATGTCCGGCCTCCGCCGCTTTCAGCGCCCAGGGGAGAGCTTCTTTGTAGTTATCCTCTTTATAGGCAAGGTGATTGGCATAGGCATACATCCACTCCGGATAACCCCGTTCTGCGCCCTGACGAATGATCGGCACATCTTTTCCCGGCTCCGGCGGGATCAGTTCCCCTCTGCCATGCTGGTAATAATGGCAGTAATTCCGCCCTGCCAGAATCGTGCCGCCGGAAAATGCCTTCTCAAACCAGGGAATGCTCTGCTCCATCGCCCACCGCCGCCAGTCATTCCAGGCATCCTTACTTAAAAAGTCGCTTTCCTTTAAGTCTTTGATCTCTATGATATCCAGAAAATAGTAAGTGTTCCCAATCATATACTGGCAGAATGCGCAGCCATTTTCGGCTTTTTCAAGGATTACCTCCCATGCCTCCTGAATGCTGTCAAAGGGCATAATCTCCCGCAGTTCCGGGGTAAGCATATCCATACGCAGCGCCCCCAGAACCGCCGCAGCGCTGCCCAGGGAGATTGCCTGATGAAGCATGGCATAGGCTGCCGCCTCGTTTTCTTCAAAGGGGTGGTATTCCCAGCTGTAACAGGAGCCGGAAAAGCAGCGGGAAAGGAAATAGCAGGCATCCCCATCCCCGTCCTTTGCCGCAGACAATAATGCGTCCGCCGCCGCTTTCGCCTTGTCGTTATCACAGCAATAATAGAGATCTTCAATAGCCTTGTCCACCACATCGCTAAAATACTTTCCCATTTTACTTTTTTCCTTTCCTGTTTTCTTTTTCTGCCCCGGAAGCAATACCAGCCCCGCATTTGGCCCGTCTGTTCTCTTTGAAGCTGATTCCAGAAGGATTTTATGGTTTCTTCCCGGCTCTCATCTGCTTCGCCCGCACAGCTGCCTTCCTCCCATCCGCTGTCCTCGTCCTCACTGCTTTCATCTTCGTCGGCATAATCCTCCCCCAAAGGAGCATTCTCTTTTTTATCCATCCCGATAAATCAGCACAGCCAGTCAGGAGTTTTTCAAACCTGCCCTTCGCCTCATCAGATTGAGCCCGTACTGTTTCATTATCCTGTAAATCCCTCCTGCCACTATTGTCCGAATTCCTTTTTGACTAGAAAGTTAATCTCATAAAAATATACCCTTCTTCAACACAATCCGAAAAAGTAAATCCCAATTTTTCCCAAAACTTCTGTGCGGTTACATTCTTCAGTTCTACCGGAACGGAAATCCTTTTTGCTCCGTATTCACTTTGTAAATAACGAATACAAGTTTTTGCCGCTTTTGTCCCCAACCCCCTTTTCTGAAAAGCGGCATCAATCAGGAAATTAATGATTTGATAGTTTTTCTCTCCTACATACATCGAAACAAATCCTATCATATTATCGCCATCATAAATTGCAAACGGCCTGGTATCTTTATAAAAAACCCCATGCTTCAGCTAAAGAATAGGTGACTGAATCTACAAAATCTTTATTTTCAACATTGGCATTTAATCTGAAACACTGTTCGTAATTATTTTCATCTATTTTCCGTAGTTCGATCAACTATATCTCCTCCCAGCCCATCTGTCATGTCATATCCGGAATCATTGACCGGCTCTGGCTCCATGGAATCATTGATTGTCTATTACTCGATATGTTCCATATGCAAATCCCGTCCCAGCATACCGGCCAGTTCGTCTCTCTTGTCTGCCGTTCTCTTATCCGTCATGCCCTCCAGGATTTTTTTGACCAGCGCTTTTGCGTCCCGGTCTGCATCTGCCAGGCTTGTCTTGAATCTGTCAAAATTTTTCCCTTTCAGCAATATCCTGACCATCCCCTCGCAGCCGCAATGGTATCCCTTCTCCGGGACATAGCGCAATTGCTCCAGCAGCATCCGTATTCCGTCCGGCTTTTGGGCAGACGCCACATAGACCGACGCTTCACATAAATATTCCATGGCCGTGCCTGTCCCCGGTGAGCTGGGCACTTTCACTCCATCGTCAAACAGGGCGAATGCCTCTTTCAAAAGGGACAAATCCTTTATCTTCCAGACGGCTCCCTCGGCCAGGCCATATATCTCGAAATCTTCCGAAAAATCTTCCCGCTCCTTCTTGTAATCTTTTATTTCTTCTCCGTCAAATACACGCTGCAGAAAGGAAAGCTTTTCCCGAAAGGGCCTGTCGGCAAATTCTCTGACCTTCGGACGCCTGTACCATTCCTTTGCCTCATTTGCAGCAGTCACCGTAAATGCGCCGCAGCGTTCACCGTAGAAGATACGGTTCTCCCTCTCCTTATACATTTCCTTCCCAATATAAGTCGGGGCAACGTTCTTTACCCTTACGCAGTTCCTCTTGATTTCGCGAACCATGCTTTTGAACAGGGCGGCTGAAAATTCCGTTTCATGCTCTCTGTCGATATGCACATAAAACTCATGAGTCAAATCCTCATGCTTCTCCATTCCTTTAAGCAGTACGCCGTTTGTATTTTTACGATAATCCAGACAGTATCTGGCAATGTCGTCCCTCTGCATCCTCTGCCGATACACTTCCAGGGCCTCTGTTTTCGGTGCAATCACGCAATGGGGTGCAATGCTGTGGGCGGCAGTAAAATCATCCGCAATCTCCCCAATGGTGTCAAACTCCATTTTGGGCAGTTCCTCCCTGTCGGGCTCCTGGTCTGCTCTTGTAAGACAGTATTTGACGGGAAATTCCTGTTCAATTGTTTGAAAAATCGTACACAAATCCTGTTTCGAAGCAAAAAAGTGAAAGCTGCTCAGCATTTGTCTCCTCCCATATCTCTATTCCCCAGCCAATCATTTGCGTTGCTTGCCCTTTTATTTGTGCCTGTTTCCGGCTGCTTTCCCCAATACTCCGGTCTACATCACACCATGGGACAAGATTTCATACTCCATCTTATCATCCAGCGAAGCCATCTCCGCAGCCAGATCAAGGCTCATATAATCTTCTTCCTGTCCGTTTTCTATTCTTTGCATTTTTCTCCACAATTTTCGCTTCCGTGATTTCTTGATTTTGGGGTATATCTGCAAAAGATTCACAATCAAACCATTCCGGTTCCTCTCCTTTATAGGATGAAACCAGACTCTCATACTCCTCATTACTCTGCAGGCTGAACGGAGACTCCTCGTTTCCTTCTAAATAATAGTAATTATAATATAAATCAGAATCAGAGTCTGAGTCCCGGATAAAATGAATCAATTCACGTTCCTTCCC
Source organism: uncultured Acetatifactor sp. (assembly GCA_910586775.1). Taxonomy (GTDB): domain Bacteria; phylum Bacillota; class Clostridia; order Lachnospirales; family Lachnospiraceae; genus Acetatifactor. The sequence goes on from CAJUJN010000055.1 coordinate 25,530, forward strand.
GTCTTCGGTAAAGGTATAGTACCTTACCTCATCACCGTCATAGTTCTGTCCCCATTCCACAATTCCATTGTCATATACCTAAAAAGCCATATGGGTTGTATGTGTCACATGTATGTCATAACATCTCCTTTCGACTTAACCTGAATGTCACCACCATAATCTAACAGGTACAGTCAAAGCATAACCAGGCAATCGAAATTTATTTATTCCGTCTTTTATGCCATTCATTCCAAAACGCAATATACCCGTTGCACTCAAATTCGTCTGCCGGTACTTTTTTGGGTGTACAAGATTTATAAAATGTTTCAATTTTATCTGCAAAACGAAAAACTTCTCTCTCGTAATCAGCAATAGATACATATTCTCTTGTGCCATCTTCTAATTCTAATATGACAGAATTTCCATCATGTATAACAGACCAGTCAATTCCATTAGGGCAACCTAAAATTGTTACATTATCTAATGTTTCATTAGGAATCATGAAATGACCGCAACATGGCAACATCTGATTGTCGGTATTGATAATATGATTTTCAGTCAAGGTTTTTAGCAAATAAAGTGCTGTTGCACTTATCGTAGCATCATATTCGAATTTGCATTTACCAATACAGACAATGGCGTAACCATGCAAACACAGATCTTCAGAATTATCTTTACTTCCGTCAATCCATTCAAAATCTGTAGCATCTATCGAAAATAATCCCATGTAATAACCTCTCAAACTATATTTTTGTTAGCAATCCTCAACATCAGAATTGTATCATAATCCTTTACAAATTTCCATACAGAGGATAGCGAAGGATATTGATGTAAATAAAGGGGCGATCATCTTGCCCCTTTATCTTTTTGCTATGTAGCTCGTTTTGACTGCTGTACAGATTGCTCTCTTTGATAATTCTGTATTCTGCCATGCACTGTATCACGCTTTACCTTTGCTCCATATGTTTTTCCCACTTAGCCGCTTTCTCCTGATAGTTGGCATAAGCAGTCTTGGCTGCATAATAAGATCGATAGAAGTCCTGCACCGTCTGATAACCATACCGCTTTACAATGCCGGATAATCCCACTTTTAAGCGGTCAATCCGTTCATTGATCCGGTCAATATCACTCGGACATAAGCACTACAATGAATGTTTATGCACACGCTACAAGGGAAGCGAAGCGGGATTCCGCAAAACTCCTGGATAAGGTTGCGGGAATGAATCAGGAACAAAAACTGAATAAGAAAAACTTTCCCTTGTAACCTGCCCATAAGGGCAAAAACAAGGGAAAAGGATACATATTTTGAGGCTGGCACAGCGCAAAGCCTTGAAAACAGGGGAAACTTGTGGAAAAAGCTTACAAACCGTAAGTTAGACCAAATGCCAAATTAAAATATCCTCTGTCCCTATACTTTTGAGGTTATTGAGCAGGACATCCCAGGCAATCCGTCCAGCATTCCCATAATCAATCTGGAAAAAATCATTGATAAACTGCAAAAGTCCATCATAATCAATCGTATCTTCCAGTGCTAACACCCGCTCTTTTTCATGGAATACAATTATGTCAAAATCACCAGTTACATTTCGCCATACTTCTCCGAACCCTTCCATGCCGCACCGAACATCCACATCACAAGCTGTTTTAAGATAATAGAATAATGCAATGAACACTTCACCCGAACATTTGTCATTTTCCAGTTTTGCTGCGGAATTTTCCACTTCACTGTAAATCTCTTTTATCAAGTCTTCCGTTTGGATAGATTTTCTATTGTTTATCAAGTCTGCCAGTTCGCTGTAATTGCTTTTTGAGCATATTCCAAAAACACCTATCATTGACATTGTTTATTCCTCCCATTACAATGTGAAACGCTATTGCCTGGTATTGCTATCAGCCCTCAAAGAAAATCCGGCAGGTTTTCGATTACAAGCGGCGCAACGACCAGTATATCGGCTCTTTCGCTCCCTATGGCTACATCAAAGACCCGGCAAACAAGCATCAACTGCCGGTTGATACTGAAGCCGCTGAAACCATCAAACGCGTGTATTCCATGCTCCTGCAAGGCTCGTCTAAAAGGGCCATCGCGCTGTATCTGACCGAACACGGCATACCCAGCCCCACGGCCTATCGCCGGAAAAAGTGCCTGCCCGTTTCCTCGGCCGTGGCGGACGCCCCATGTGGGGACCCGGATGATACATGAAATCCTCACCAATCCCATTTATACGTTTCCATACCTGACTTCCCGGGTCTCGCCATATGAATGCGCTCCCACAATATTTCCCACAAGGCACCACTGCAATTCCTGTTCAGAATCGACCTCGCCGCTCTCCAGCAGATCGATAACCTCTTGAAGCTCGGCTTTCACCTTATCCACCAGAAAAACCAGACTCCTTTCAGACATCTGCTGCCTTGTTTTTTCATCCAGGAAATGTCCGTCGAAGCCCCGCTGAATGCGGGAGCAACAAGTTCCCTACAATTCAAATTCTATTGTACCAAGCCGCTTACGCGGCAGCAAGTGCTAAAAAATTTTCCGTCAAATCCTAAAAAAAGTAGCAGTTTTTGTATTTATAGTGTATTGTTAAGTTACCCCTAACCAA
>CAJUJN010000056.1 GCA_910586775.1 uncultured Acetatifactor sp.
GCTGGCGGGAAATATCCTGCAAGTAAGGAACAGCGGTGTATCCATTGACAGTGCCAATCTGGAGAAGATATTCGAGCCATTTTACCGGGTAGACCGCTCCCATAACCGGAACACAGGCGGCAGCGGCCTGGGCCTCTACATCGTCAAAACGATTTTAGAACGGCACGGATTTTCTTTTCGCATGAATAGTACCGATGATGAGGTATGCTTTACCGCCATATTCTGAACAGGTGAACCAATCAGGCCGGGCAGTCCCCAGGGACAGCCCGCCTAAACTTTATCGAAACTCCACCCCAGCTCCACCTGAACTCCATTTTTCGGTTGTATTCTTTTGATGTTCCCAGTCAGGGAGCGCACAAAAATCAAAGGAGGTATACAGACGAATCATGCGAAAAAATCTTGGTATCGGGAGAAATGAGGTGGCGGCGAAATGAACCTATGGAAACGGGCCTGCCTGTATTCCATACGGAAAAAGGGCAAGACGATCACGCTTCTGGCGTTTCTGCTGGTCATGGCAACGATGATGCTGACCTGCCTCTCCATCCAGTCTGCCACAGAGACCGCAAACGCCAACATCAAAAAGGCCCTGCTGGGGTATTTTACCATCAACGCAAAGCATCTGGAGAACGGTATCCCGGAGGATACGGTGAGCAGCATTCTCGCCATAGACGGCTTGAGCGGCAGGTACACCCTGCGCTCCTATTCCCATGCAAACTATTATGACGCAGGTGGAAAGCCGCTGGAGATCAGCACCGAGGGCGCGGCCCAGGTGCCGGAGGGGTACGAAAATGCCGGTAAGATCGTGGCGAACTCCAATTCGCAGGAGGACAGCTATTTCACAGATGGGGGCTTCGTGCTGACCAGCGGCAGCGCCGTCACCGCCGGAAGCAGAAACGAAGTGCTGATTCACGAGAAATTTGCCCAACGCAATGGGTTGGCTGTGGGCGATACCATGCTGCTGGGAACTGTATCGGAGAACGCCCATACAATCCCGGTGACAGTGGCTGGAATCTTTACCAACACAAAGGAACAGGATTCCATTGGAATCGCTCCATCCTACGATCTCTATGACAACATCGTGTTTACCGACCTCTCCACCGCTTCTTTCCTGCTCTATGGTGATGGCGCGGCCAGCAGCCAGTACGGAGACTTCTTTGTGAACGACCCGGACGATCTTGACCGCATCATGACTGAGGTGCAGGAACTTCCAGGAATGGATTGGGAAAGCTGTACGATAACCCGTTACGACAACGATTATCAGAACGCAAAGGAATCCCTGGAGGGCCTGCGGGACATCGTCTTTATTGCAATCGCCGTGGTGTCAGTAATTTGCTTTTTGGTGCTGGCGCTGTTTCTGACCCTGCGGCTTCGCGGGCGCGTCCACGAAACCGGCGTCTATCTGGCAATGGGCATTTCAAAAGGTTCCGTGTTGCTGCAATATCTGCTGGAGGTCATTTTGGCGGCGGCTATCGCCTTGCTTCTTTCCTATGGTGTCAGTTCGGCTATATCCAATCAGATCGGGAGCCGTCTGCTGTCCCAAGTGACTACGGAAACCTATGAAGCAGTAGATTTGACCGGGAACTCTGAAAGTGGTGGAGAACCTGCCGGGGATTTGGGTCTGTCGGAAATCATAGTGGCGGTTTCGGCAAAGGACTACCTGACCGTGTGGGCCTTCGGCATGGTACTTTGCACGGCATCCACCGCCTTGGCCGCTTACCCGGTCATGAAGATGAGGCCCAAGAGCATTTTATCACAGATGAGTTAAGGAGGCGCACAATGAATTTAGTCATAAGAGCGGTTTTGTATACCGCAAGGAAATGGAAAAAGACCCTGTTGCTGTTCTGCCTGTTGCTGGCAATCACCACTCTGGTTCTGTCCGGGCTTGCCATAGCAGATGTACAGGAGGAACAGGCCGAGGAAGTCAGGGGAACGACAGGAGCAAATTTTACCGTCAGCCGTAATACTGCGACAGGTGGCTGGAGCAGTGATAGAGGCGGCTCATACAGCACGCAGGAATACCTTACGGCTGACAAAATGGAAAGCATTGCTGCTATCAATGGAATAGAGGGTTACAACGCTTCAATCCGCACCATTCTATGCCTGTCTGATCGTCGGGGGCAATGGCTGGAACAAATGGAGCCTACAGGTCATGCGATTGTTGACTGTCAGTTTTACTCTTATAGCTGCATCAATTCAAAATACCATTCTCTTTTCCTGTCCGGGGCTTTGGTTATGTGCGAGGGAAGGACGATTGATTCCTCTGCTAAGAATGGAATCGTTATCAGTAAAGATATTGCGGATAAACATGATCTTAAAGTAGGCGATACCATCCAGGCAGTCAATGACCCTCTATCCGATGACAAAACAATGGATTTGGAAATTGTTGGTTTATTTGAAGTCGTGGCTGATAAAACAGACGAGCGCAACCATTACAACGAATCTTCTTACTACGAGTATACGAACAATGCCTTTGTCAGTGAAGCCGCCATGAAGAAGCTGTTGGAAAATTACGCAGATGTGGGCTATGCCTCCGCAGATTTCTTTGTTTCCGACCCGGAACGGCTTGAAAGTATCATCCATGAGGTGCAAAAAATCAATACAATCAACTGGAACAACTTTTTTATTACAGCCAACGATGAAGTGTACCAAAATATCTCCAGCGCCCTTTCTGACACAGGTACTCTGCTTACTACCTTAATTGTTGTCATTACCGCCGTGAGCATGGTGCTGATGATTCTTATTCTATCCATGTCCGTTCGCAGCCGGAAAAGAGAAACCGGAATCTTGCTGGCGGTTGGTATCGCCAAACCTGTGGTTGTTCTCCAATATCTGCTGGAAGTCCTGCTGATTGCAGCGGCAGCGTTTCCTCTGGCCTATCTGTCCAGCAAACAGGCAGCTGGAACCTTGGGAACACTGTTCGGCAAAACAGCTGAACACATCATCGTTACATCGGAGCACTTTATGCTGGTTGTTGTCGTGGGCGGCATCCTATTGGTGACAGCAGTGTTAGCATCCTGCATCCCCGCCATGCGGTTGAAGCCGAAAACAATCCTGTCACAAATGGAATGATTTTACGAAGAAATGAGGTAGCCTTATGAATATCATGGAAATCCAAAATGTGCAATATGCCTATGACGGCAAAAAGAAAGTCCTGAAGGGCATCAACGCTCAAATGGAACTGGGCAAGATGTACGCAATCCTCGGCCCCTCTGGGTGCGGCAAGACCACGCTGCTGTCCCTGTTGGGCGGTCTGGACAGCCCCAGCAGCGGTCAGATTTTGTACCAGGGGGAGGACATTGCAAAGACCGGCCTTGCCAATCACCGGCGCAGTCATGTGGCGTTCATCTTCCAGAGTTACAACCTGATCGACTATCTGACTCCGATGGAGAATGTAGCTTTGACCTCCAAACTGCCGCCGCTCCCCATTCTGAAGCAGTTGGGATTGACCGCAGAAGAAGCAAAGCGGAATGTGCTGAAGCTGTCCGGGGGCCAGCAGCAGCGTGTAGCCATCGCCCGCGCTCTGGCCAGTGATGCGCAGGTTATCCTGGCCGATGAACCGACCGGGAATCTGGACGAGGATACCGCTGTCGAAATCAACACCATTCTGAAAGGCAGCGCCCATAAATCCGGCAAATGCGTGGTGATTGTGACGCACTCCAACGAGTTGGCAAAAGAAGCAGATGTGGTTTTCCAACTGCGAAAGGGCGAATTGCAAATTTTCTCAGCCAGCAACTTTGAGGAAACCGCCGGACAGAAGGGGCCGGACATGCTGTAAAGATACAAGAACTTTTGCGCCTCTTTATCGTTCATATGGTCAGAAGAGGTATTTCTACACCGCAAAATGAAAAACCAGGAGGTAGGAAGGTATGAAAAAGTATGGAAGAATGAAAAAAGTTTTCAGGAAGGGAATGAGCCTGTTTCTGGCGGCAGGGCTGCTGCTCTCCGTCTCCGGCTGCGGGAGCCCGGGAGGGGCGGCAGACCAAAGCGGCACAGCGCAGGCGGCTGAGGAGCCGTCCGCTGCCGGGGGTGCGGGCGAGGATGTGGCGGTGTCGTCAAAAATCGATTCAGGCGGTGACGGGATTTCGTCAGGAGGGGCGGACAGCGGGGCCCTGTCGAACGGGGAGGATTCCCAGGTGGACAGCCAGCCCGGCGGCGGGGCAAACGGGAGTCAGCCGGACGGTACGGGAAACGGCAGTCAAAATGGAGCAGGCGCTCAGCCAGAAAGCGCGGCAGTGGCGGATTTCGGGCTCCGTCTGCTGGGGGCTTGCATGGAAAACGCGAAGGATCCTTTCCCGCCAAGCGCCTCCATGCCCCAGGAAGTATACGCCGAGATAGAGGCGGGCAAGAACGTGCTGATTTCCCCGCTGTCCGTGATCAGTGCCCTGGCGATGACCGGGGGCGGCGCGAAAGAGGAGACCTTAAGGCAGATGGAGGAGGTCTTCGGAATGTCTGTTCCGGAGCTGTCCGCGTTCCTGGCTGCCTATCAGGGAGAACTGCCCGCAGGGGAGAACTACAGGCTGAGCATGGCCAACGGCATCTGGTTCACGGAGGATGAGCGCTTTGCCGTGGAGCCGGAGTTTCTACAGGCATGCGCCGACTCCTTTGGGGCCAGCGCGCGCAGAGCTCCCTTTGACCAGTCCACCCTGAAGGAAATCAACGGATGGGTGAAGGACAACACGGAGGGCATGATCGAGGAAATCCTGAACGAGATTCCCATGGACGCTGTGATGTACCTGGTGAACGCACTGGCTTTCGACGCGGAGTGGGAGCGGATCTACCATGACTACGAAGTGCGGGAGGGGGAATTCACGAAGGAGGACGGCACCGTCCAGCAGGCAGAGATGATGTACTCCGAGGAGAGCCAGTACCTGGAGGATGAACATGCCGCGGGGTTCCTGAAATATTACGCGGACAGGAAATATGCCTATGCGGCGCTGCTGCCCGAGGAGGGCATGAGCGTGGCGGAATTTGTGGCCACCCTGGACGGGGAGAAGCTCCGGAACATCCTGGCGAATCCCACGCAGCTGCAGGTGAATGCCGCCATCCCGAAATATGAGAACGAGTACAGCGCGGAACTCAGCGATATCCTGCAGGAGATGGGCATGGCGGATGCCTTTGACATGGCCAGGGCGGATTTCTCGGGGATCGGCAGCTCTTCCGAAGGGAACCTGTACATCAGCCGCGTGCTGCACAAGACTTTCATCGCCGTGGACGAGCGGGGGACGAAGGCAGGGGCGGCCACTGCCGTGGAAATGAAGCGGGAGAGCGCGGTGATGGAAGACTACATCAGGACAGTCTATCTGGACCGGCCTTTTCTCTATATGATTGTGGACTGTGAGTCCGGGATACCGGTATTTATGGGGATACTGACGCAGATTGACTGATACGGTACACCCCCATGCAATGGGCTGTATTGCATTACTTTCATGCGAAGAGCCGGCTGCATGGGGGTATTGTGCGCCGGTTCCGGCACGCTATGAGGCATACAAACCCCAGGATGCATGCGGTCTGAAGCACAGCTGTCTCGGAATTTCAAGCTTTGTCGTATGAAAATCCGAGAAAAACTGTGTGTCCGCCCCGGCATGGAAGCGAGCTGCGAGCGTCCGTTGGACCAGGGTGCAGCCGTGTGCCCGCCGCGACATGGAAGCGAGGGCGCTTTTAGGCCGTGAAACCGCTAATTGGATTTGGGGAGGCTGGTCGTGTATCGGCAGCCCGGAAAGCCGCTGCACCCAAGGAATTTGCCGAATTTACCGTTTTTTTCGCTCAAGGGCTTTCCGCATTTGGGACAGACAGCTTTCTTTGCCGCGGTATTCCCATATTTTGGCGCTGCTGCCGCCGGGTTCTTTGCCTGCTGCGTGGGGGCCGCGCTGGGGGCAGGCGCTGCCGCCGGGTTCTTTGCCTGCTGTGTGGGGGCCGCGCTGGGAGCAGGCGCCGCCGCTGAGTTCCTTGTCTGCTGCGTGGGAGCCGCGCTAGGGGCAGGTGCTGCCGCCGGGTTCTTTGCCTGCTGCATTGCGACTTCTTTGGGGGCCGGGAGGGGCGCGGCGCTGTCTGCCCGGCAGAGGTTTTGGGACGCGGAATCAGGCAGGTGCAAAATGTCGTCCAGATCGGCGGCCTCTATCAGCTCCGCGGTGCACTCGCGGGCCACTCTGACAGGTCTGCATGTCCATACATTCTTGTCACCGATTATATAAAAACGGAATTTCGCCCTTGTGGCGGCTACATTTACAATGTTCTTGTTCACCCAGTTTGCCGCGCCGGTTGCGTTTTTATCGCATCCCAACAGGAAAATCACTTCGTCCGTGCCCTGGCCCTGGAAGGTGTGGACCGTTCCCACATTGTTATCTTTCAGCCATTTTTCGGTTCTGGGCTCTTTTTTATACAGGGCGGATTTTGTGATCAGGTTTTTCATGCCCTCTTTCACGGAGGTAAAGGGGGTGATGATAAACAGCCTGGGAATTTCGCTCTGATCCTTTCGGAATTTCTCTTCCAGCAGTTTCAGGACGACTTCGCCCTGAGCTTTCACAAAATGATCCTTTGCCGCCGCATTTTCACTTCCGCACACGTTGATCCAGCAGCTTTTATCCAGAATAAAGGTAGCGCTTCTCTTTGCGTTTGGGGCGCCGGTCTGCTGCTTCATGGTTCCGTCATAGGATAATCTGTTTGAAATCGTATACATGGGATCGATACAGCGTCTATGCACCACCAGCGGACAGCCCACCCATTCCTTTTCCTCATCCTCACCGAGAAATGTCCCATACGGATTGATATAATCTGCAAAGCCCTGGACGGATATCTTTTTATCCTTATAGCCCGCCAGAAGCTGTGAAGTGAACAGCTGCTTTATCATGTCCGTCTCTGCGGTTACCACCGGCTCAATCTGCCTGGGGTCCCCCACAATGATGGACCTGCGGCATCGGAACATTGCGCCCACCGACATCTGGGGCTGCGCCTGTCCGGACTCATCCACGATCAGGGTGCCCAGGATTCCGCTCTTTTCGATATCGCTCAGAAAAGACTGCGCCGATGCAAAAGTAGTCGAGATCACCGGGGTCATCAAAAAGATGGACTGAAGCATGGCGGGCATGGCGGCTTTGCGGTCATCGGACTGCATTCTCTCACCGCATTCATCGAACATGTTCCAGGCGATCAGCAGGTTGATGATGTTGTGCCGCATGCATTTTGAGGATGCAGCGAACTCCTTGTGAACCTTGCAGGCATAGAGGAAAAGTTTCTCCCGTTCCCTGTTGTACTGTGCCGTAAACCAGGGATTTGTCGTCTGGGCATCTGTTGCCTCTTTCTCATCAAAGGAAGCGTATTTTTCCATAAACCCGGCATCAATGGGAGCCATTTTCTTATCTCCGGTCGAATATTCCGACAAGATTAGATTGTAATTACGTACAGAGAGGAGCTGCGCCGTGATCTGGTCAATATCCTTTATGGATTTTTTGATGCCCGCGATCGTCTCCTTATGTTCGGCGATCAGTTCGTCCCGGGTGGATGAGGCTTTCAGTTTGCCGAACAATCCCGTGGGCCTTGTCTCCTCAAGGTGCATGAGCTCCGCCTGTTGGGCCTTTAAATCAGCGGCCAGTTTTTGTTTTGACTGCTCCAGTTCGGAAATGCGCTTCGCTAAGTCCGCTTCCGGGAGAGCCTGTAGTTTTGCCGGGACTGCTTCGCTTGCAGTGCATAACTGTTCTAGCTCTTTCTTCAGCTTTTCCACCAGTTCATACTGTTTCAGGAAGATCTTCCTCTGTGCTGCGAACTGCTGTTTATGCAGAGCCCGCGTATCATTTGACTTATATTCTTCCGCAAAAGGCTTCAATACCGCATTGCAGTATTTCTTAATATTGGAGCGTTTTCCAAAGGGTGCGGATACCAGCCCCCAGCAATTTGTGGAATCAAGGAGCTTATTGGCGTATCGCGTGAAGAAGATATCCGGTTCTTTCCGGCTCTTGCCAAACTGCCTGATGGTCTCCACATCCTCTGATTTCCCTATATCGAACAGGTCCCGGACTTCTTCCAAGCCTTTTTTTACTGCCGCGTCATTGCTGTCCGATGCCTCCAGGCTCTCCAGAATATCGTTTCCCTTTGGCAGGTCGATGGTGATATTCTCCACTGCCGCATTATTACAGGAGGCAACCAGCATGCCATAATCGTTGATTTTCTCATTTTTGACGGAATAATAATTGGGCGCGTACTGGAAATAGGAATGTCCGTAGGCTTCCAGCGGCCCTTTGGTGAAGGAATGCTTTTCAAAAAGCGTATCGGGATCCGGTCCGTTCTCAGCCAAAAGCAGCGCCCTGTCCACGATATTGCTTGCCACGATCTCCTTCAGCAAAGTGGTCTTGCCGGTTCCGGGCGGCCCGTTTACGGAGAAAATGGGAGTGGGATTCGTGTGGTCAATGGCAATATTGACGGCAACCTGCTGCATCAGGGCAGGCATGAATTTGGCGGGCCATTTTCCCATGGGCGCCCTGGCCACGTTCAGCTTCTCCGAGAAGAATGTCCGCATACTCGATTCGGGTTCCCCGGGAGAAATGATGGTGCGGGCCAGGCTTCCCATGCCTTTCGTTTTTTCATAGCCTGCCAGGATATAGGAAATGACTTCCTTCTCATAGTCGCTCTTATCGCCGAACAGATCCTTTTCGATCAGCTCCGACAGAAGAATGATATCGTTTAAAAAGAAGCTTTTGCCCAGATCCGCATAGTCTGCCGGGTCTTCATCCGAATCCCTTTTTTCGTCATTTATGTACCTGTTATATTGAAGGAATCCCAGGGAGCCGGGAGCCGTTACGGGGAACAAGTTTTTGACATATTCGGTATAAATCTTGTCATAGACATGCGCAAGAAATTCGCTTACGTTTTTCTCCTGCAGCTCATCGTCCATTTTTTCCACAATTTTATCGTATTCCCGGGTATTTAAAGAAAAATTGTGATTCTGCCCTGCGCGGCTCTTTTCCCATTCCGAGATGGCCCACAGGATGGGGGACAGATGAAAGCTTTCTGCCACATACAGGCCTTCCAGGTCGGTCTTAAAAGAGAACCAGGCTATGGCGCTCTTCTTCGGGTAAGCGACTTCGGGGCTTTCTTCCCGGTTTGGCACAAATCTTTCCAGATAGGCGACAACGCTGTTTCTGTCCGTTGTGCCGATGCAAAACGATGCTTCCTGTCCAACGGATGGAAATTCCGTGTATTTTGCGGCATCGCAAGCCAGTATTTCTTCCATCCGGACGCAGGGTGTTACAAGATTTGAGAAAATTTCAATCTTGTTGACCGCCTTTTTGGCGGCGCCGCTGACGGTTTCTCCTTTATTGATCCTGGTGATTATTTTCCTGTTCTCCGGACTTTCTTCCGGGATATCGGTTTGTCCCAGAAATTCTATTGTCTTCCAATAGTTTAATATCTCCAGGACCTGGTTTTTTCTGGTATTCTCCATGGGGGCTTCCTCTTTCTGCTGACCTGGTTTTCAGGCGAATGGGCATATGGCCGGTTTAAAGCCTGTCCGGACGGATTTTTCTGTAAGTTTATTATATCGGAAGTAAAGGCATTATTCAATGAAAAGATTGCCTGGGAATCGGTTTATGGCTTTGGGGCTTTGGCGGGGCGCTGCATCAGGCGCAGACGGATAAAAAAGGCATGCGTTCGGAGTCCTTTGCATATACATAGAACAGTATATACAGGAGGTTATTCTATGCAGAATGATTCGATAAACACATATGACCTGTACAATGACATCAAGAACCGCACCGGGGGAGAGATCTACATAGGAGTGCTGGGGCCTGTGCGCACCGGCAAATCCACTTTTATCAAGCGATTCATGGAGGAAATGGTGCTGCCCTACATGGAGGATGAACACGCCAGAAACCGGGCCCAGGATGAACTGCCCCAGAGTGCCGGGGGCAAGACCATCACAACTACAGAGCCGAAATTTATTCCCAATGAAGCTGCCAGCGTAGTCTTAAGCGGGGAGATTCCCGTGTCGGTGCGGCTGATAGACTGCGTGGGTTACATGGTGGAAGGGGCGGCGGGACATATGGAAGAGGATATGGAACGCATGGTGAAGACCCCCTGGTTTGACTACGAGATTCCCTTCACTCAGGCGGCTGAGATTGGTACGGATAAGGTGATGAACGACCATTCCACCATCGGTCTGGTGATTACCACCGACGGCAGTTTCGGGGAGATTCCCAGGGGGAATTACCTGGAGGCCGAGGAGAAGACCATTGTGGCCCTGAAAAAACTTCGCAAGCCTTTCCTGGTGCTGGTGAACAGCCAGAAACCCTATTCGGAGGATGCGAAACGGGTGGCGGCGGAGATTTCCGAGAAATTCGGCGTGTCTGCAGTGACGGTGAACTGTGAGCAGCTGAAGAAAGAGGATATTCACATGCTGCTGGAAAATGTCCTCTATGAATTTCCCATTTCTTCCATGGAATTCTATATGCCCAAATGGGTGGAGATGCTGCCCTGGGAGAACCGTATGAAACAGGATATCATCACCCGGGTCAGGGGACTGATGCCGGACTACAGTACCATACGGGATGTGCTGAATAAGCCTGTGGAGCTGTCCAGTGAGTACATAAGGCGCTGCAAGACGGATACGGTAAGCCTGTCCGACGGCGCCATCCGCATCACGCTGGATGTGGAGGAGGCATATTATTATGAAATGCTCACGGATATGGTGGGGGAGACCATCACGGACGAGTATCAGCTCATCAGCAAGCTGAAAAGCTTCGCGGCAATGAAGCATGAGTATGCCAAGGTGCTGGATGCGGTGAATATGGTGCGCATCAAGGGATACGGAGTGGTGACGCCGGATAAGGATGAGATTAGCCTGGATAAGCCGGAGCTGATTAAGCACGGCAATAAATTCGGTGTCAAGATCAGGGCATCCAGCCCCTCCATCCATATGATCCGCGCCAATATCGAGACAGAGATTGCGCCTATCGTAGGCACCCAGGAACAGGCCAATGACCTGATCAATTTCATCAACCAGGCGGATATGGAGCGGGGGATATGGGATACAAATATCTTCGGGAAAACGGTAGAACAGCTGGTAAATGACGGTATTACGGCAAAAGTGGCTGTCATCGGGGAGGAAAGCCAGTTAAAGCTCCAGGATACCATGCAGAAGATTGTGAACGACAGCAACGGTGGGATGGTCTGCATTATCATATAGCCTAACCCGAACAAGCCGGAACCAAAATTTTGCCAGAATGCGCAAGATTTCGTTGTTAAGCGCCTGAATGAAGTTATACTGCCTGACAGTTAAAATTTCCGGGTAACCCGACTTTATAACGCCGGCCATATACATTTAACCAGTGCAGTACGGTAAATTCCGGCGCTATGTAGTATAAGCTCGAACCGACAGATTTGCTGATAGCCTGTAACAGAGGATGGCGTCTGGCTGTCCTCTGTTGCATCAGAGGTCAGGGAAGCGCAATGTGTCAGAACGGATTATAAAATATGTCTGCCAGAGAGGCACAAAAATCCGTATAAAGTAAAACTGCTACCCATATCATTTCCCCCAAAAGTGTCAGGAAACGTATGGTTTTGTCAGTGGTTCAGGAAAAGGAAACGCCATCATAAAAGAGCATCGTAATATGGAAAAGCATATCCATATATGGTCAGCGCCAGCATCCCCACAATGAAAACGTAAAGCAGAACGGACACAGAAGTCAGTGTACGCTCCCGGGGCAGCTTCGGGAAGAAGGAAAGCAGCAGGCGGCACAGCTTTTCCAGTCCCTGTACGGTATAAAAGCACAGAGGAAGCAGCGCAGGCAGCAGATAACGCCCCTGGGGCTGGTAGTCCGTGGAATAGGAATAGATCAGGCTGAGCAGGAAGGGCATCAGGATGCAGAAGAGCATATTCATGTGGAAAAATATCCGAAGCCATCTGCGTCCGGGCTGCCTTTTTATGCCGTGTCTGTGCGCAGAGCGGGGGAGCGCCAGGCAAAAAAGAATCCCCAGGCCAAACAGGGCTTTGTAGAACCGATACACCCAGACGGAAGTCACGATGGTCATGGGGCCGTACATTCCGATGAAGCTCAGTACGGAGAGGGTAAGGAAATCCGAATCCTTTAGCATATTCCAGATGGAATATCCCTGGCTCTGCCAGGTGACACGGGTCTGCGGATGGAATTCGGGAATGGCATAGAGCGAAGCGCAGTCACTGCGGGCCTGCAGCCCCAGAAAATCTCCCTCATAGAGCACGGCGCTCCGGATGAACCACCATGCAATGCCGCAAAGCACAATGGCGGATATGAACGCACCCTTTTTCAGAAAATTTTTATAGTCAAAATGGGCTTTCCCCAGGGAAAAGGATAAAAAGAACGGACCCCTTGCCGTAACGGAACGCCTGCTATGGGAAAACGATAGAAAAAACGCGCAAAACAGTAAAATACAGCTTAAGATATATCCGTAGGCATTGTAATAGGACAGGGCGCAGAGTATGATGCCTGCGGCCATAATGATACAGGAAGCGCCGGAAAAGCCGTCCTTCAGACCCAGGGTCAGCCCATAGAGCATGAGCGCAATGGACAGCATGCAGCAGGAATCCGTATTGACATAGGTATGCACGAAAATAGCCTGGGGCAGAAAAGTTGCCAGAAAGGCGAAGATCCACCCGAAGCGCCTGTCCCGGAACCACTGTCGGGAGAGCAGCGCCACCACATAGGCCATAAACAATCCCAACAGGAGATTGACCCCCCGGGCCGTATAGAGCAGCGCATCTTCAGATTCTGTGAACAGCCTGACCACCCGCATGGCATAGCCCTGGAGCATATAGGGCAGGATAGGCTGGAAAGCATAGGAAAAGCCGTATCCGGGAATACGGATGCTCTCTTCATAGCCATTGGGGAGCGTGCCGTGTTCTGCGATATACTGCGGGATAAGATAGCGGTTAAACTCATCCGGCGGGTTGCCGAAGGGCTGCTTTACCAACAGGGAAAGCCCAAGGATGAGGTAGAGGGCGATATAGCACAGGGTTATGAGTGACTCGGATGTTTTATGTTTTTTCATGCAATGGCCTCTGCGTTACGTTTATTCCACGGGTGAGAAACCCGATGGTTATTTTTTACTGCGCACCGGTTAAATTTGCAGTACAACCAGACTGCAGACCGCCAGCCAGGCATTTTCCCGGAGGCATCACTGTAAATGTTCCTGTCGTGCTTTCCCTCCGGGAAACGCCAGATCTGTGCCGACGCATCATTCCGCCCGGCATCTGCGGCATTAACCATGTCTGTGCCGAGAAGCTTTCTCGTGTTCATCATACCATTTACAGGGCGATTTAGCAAGCAGCGCGATTCTTAAATTGAACAAAACCTTTTGACTTTAACTGCAGCGTCCCGTCCCTTTACAGGACCATAATCCCTTTTTGCGCATTCTGAATCGTATATTTTTGTTGACAAATGGATATACTTTGTATATACTGACATTAGGGTTTATCTATTGTATATGCTTATCAATAAAACAGTTTGGAAATACAAAATATACTAATAAGAGTACAAAAGCAAGCCGAAAAAAACAAAAGGAAACAAAGAAAAATGGATGCAAATACAATGATGAGAGAACAAACAAAAGAAATAAGTACATTTACCACACAAACTATTATAAGGAGGTGGGGAAATAGTCAGGGGATTAGATTATCAAAAGAAGTATTATCCCAGATGGATTTAAAAGAAGATGATACGATAGGAATAAGTATATATAATGGAAAAATGACTATTGAAAAAGTCAATAAGCCTAAATACCTTAATTTAGCAGAAAGGTTGGAAGCATTCTACAAAAGACCGATTGATGAGATTTATGTCGAAAGCACGCAAGAGGTTGATGTAGGTGATCCGGTAGGGAATGAGATTTGGTAACTTATAGACAAGGTGACATAATCGTTATGGATTTTAACCCTCAAAAGGGTCATGAACAGAGCGGAAGAAGACCAGCGCTTATCCTGAGCAATGATATTTTGAATCATCATAGTTCAATGGCACTTGTTTGTCCGATAACTAACACTAACAAAAAACATCCATTCCATATAAAATTGGATGACAGGACGCAGACAACAGGTGTGATATTATGTGACCAGGCAAAAATGTTAGATATTGCTGCCAGAAACGCTCAGTTCAAAGAAAAGTGTCCTGAGGATTTATGGAACGAAGCAAAGGAATTAGTAATCAGCTTTATGTAAGAAACAAAAATAGTGATCATGTTGCCGTGAACAGTAACTCCAGATGCTTTTATTGATATATTTCTTGCAAATTGATTTGCAATTTCCCATATCTTTCTGTATAATGTGCTTATTCGAAGAAATTATATGTGGAAAGGAAAGCAAAGGTGAAAGCGTATCTGGAAAAATACCGAAGCCGCCTGTTTTTGACGGGGCTGCTTGTGTTTTTGCTCCATGGTGTCAGGATGCACTCCGGAATCATAGGCATTGATACGGAAGACCTGCTTCATCTGCAGGATGACTTTTACGGCGGGTGGCTGCACACGGGCAGACAGGGGCTGGTGTTCCTGAAGTACTTTCTGGGGAATGCTCAATACAATCCGTTTTATTCGGGTACTATGACAGTGCTTTTGTTTGCGGCGTCTGTGTCTGCCTTCCTGGCACTGTGGGACAGGGCGGGCAGATCCGCCGGTATCTGTGCCTGGGGCTGTTCTGCCCTGCTGTGGGTATCTCATCCGGCTATGGCCGAGCAGTTTTATTTTTCCTTACAGGGGATGGAAATCTGCCTGGGCCTGGGGCTGACGGCGCTGGCGCTGTATTTCTCCTTCCGGTGGGCGGAGGGCGGCAGTGTACTCTGGGCGGTAGGGAGCGGCAGCATTTTGCTCCTGACTTTTTCTGTCTATCAGATCTTTGTAGTAATGTATATTTTCGGAACCGTCGCCCTTCTGCTGCTGCAGGCGCTGGGGGAGGTTTCGGAAGGTGCGAAGCCGGAGGGAATGGGGCTTTTGAAGCGCGTGATTCCCTACTGTGCTGTCTTTCTTGCGGCATTTCTGATGAATACTTTGATCACCAGGATTTTCTTTGGCTCCTCCGACTATCTGCAGAATCAAATATATTGGGGACATGCTTCGGTGAAGGACTGTCTTCGTGCCATTGCGGGGCATGTGGTGAAAGCTTTTACGGGATACGGCTCGATTTTTTATCATCCGGGGCTGGGAGTGCTGGCTCTGCTTGATCTCATTCTCCTGTCTGTCTTTCTTACCCGGCTTTGCCCGGGCAGGGGGAGCGGGAAAGCTGTTATCCTTTTTTTCTATCTTGCGCTTCTGGCGACGTCCTTTATGATGACGGTTCTTTTGGGAGGGACTCCGGCCATGCGTTCCCAGATGGTGCTTCCCGCCATGACAGGGTTTCTGGGATATCTGGGGATATGGCTGGCGCAGGCGCAGGGATTTTGTCCGGGCAGGCGTCAGGCGGTTTTGCTGTGGGGGATAGTGGCTGTGTGCCTGATAAGCGGTTCGGTGCAGGCCAGGGTGACAGCGCAGCTGTATTATACGGACCAGTGCCGCTATGAGCAGGATGCGGCTCTGGGGCGGTCTGTGATAGAGCGGATCGATCAGGTGATGCCAAAGGAGGAAACGCTTCCGGTGATGGTCGTGGGCGGCAGGGAATTTTCGGGCAATAACTCCTGTGTCACAGGCGAGGTGATAGGGAGATCCTTTTTCAATTACGACAGGGAAGTGGAGCCGGTGCCGTTCTGGAGTACCCGGAGAGTGCTGGGATTTCTGCACACGCTGGGGGCGGATTACGGGATTGCGCCCCGGGAGCGTGCGGAAGAAGCTCTGGAGTGCAGCGAGGATATGCCCGTGTGGCCGGCGGCGGACAGCGTCCAGGTGAAAAACGGCATGCTTATCATTAAACTCGGTTCAGAGTGAAGAAAACGGGACATATGCGGAACAAAAACTAAGAAAGGACGGAGAAAAATGGGTCAGGTGTACGAGAAACTTCAGAAATGTTATGAAAATGTCAGGCAGAAAATGGAAGAGGCGCATGTGATGGATTTTGTGCCTAAAGTGGCGATCGTGCTGGGGTCAGGCCTGGGAGATTTCGCGGAGACGGTTCGGGTGGAGTATGAACTGCCCTATGGAGAGATAGAAGGTTTTCCTGTCTCAACCGTGCCGGGACATGCGGGAAAGTTTATCTTCGGCTATGTGGGGCAGGTGCCTGTGGCGTGCATGAAGGGCAGGGTGCATTATTATGAGGGATATCCCATCAGCGACGTGGTGCTGCCTGTCCGGCTGCTGAAGCTGCTGGGGGCGGAGACTTTGTTTCTGACCAACGCGGCAGGGGGCGTGAACCCTTCCTTTCAGGCGGGTGACCTGATGATGATCAAGGATCACATCGGGGTTTTCGCACCAAATCCTTTGATCGGGTCAAATATAGACGAACTGGGAACCAGATTTCCGGATATGAGCCAGGTATATGATAAGGAACTGCAGAAGCTGATCCGGAAGACGGCCAGAGAACATCATATTTTCCTCCAGGAAGGAATCTACACCCAGCTCACAGGGCCTTCCTATGAATCACCTGCGGAAATCCGTATGCTGCGTCTGTTGGGCTGTGACGCGGTGGGAATGAGCACTGTGGCGGAAGCCATTGCCGCCAACCATATGGGAATGAAAATATGCGGAATTTCGTGTATCAGCAATCTGGCTGCGGGAATGACAGCCAGTCCGCTGAGCCATAAAGAGGTGCAGGAGGCGGCTGACATGGCTGCGCCCAACTTTAAGAAACTGGTGACGGAAGTGGTACAGAGTATGGGAGAGAAGACCATGGAAGTATAGATCATGGCAGGCGGGGCGGCGCCGCAGAACTGCGGGGACAGGTGCAGGTGAAAGGCAGCGCCCGTGAAGTGAGGATGATCCGGACAGGCAGGGATCAGTTCTGAGAAAGGAAGGAAAATGGAGAATTCGCGGTATACGGATCTGGTAAAAGCGGCGTTGGAGGCCAGGGCAATGGCGTATGTGCCCTATTCTCATTATGCTGTGGGAGCGGCTCTCCTGACAGAGGAGGGCGAGATCTACAGAGGCGGAAATATAGAAAATGCATCCTATGGCGCCACCAACTGCGCGGAGCGGACGGCAATCTTCAAGGCAGTCAGCGAGGGCAGGCGGAAGTTTGCGGCGATTGCCATAGCAGGGGGAATGGAAGGCTGTGAGCCGGAGGACTATGCATATCCCTGCGGCATCTGCAGACAGGTAATGCAGGAGTTTGCAGGGAAAGGATTCCGGGTACTGGTGGCAAGGAGCGTTTCCGACTGCAGAGAGTATCTGCTGGAAGAGCTGCTGCCTTGTGGATTTGGGGGTGAGTCTATCAAATGAGGATCAGATTGTACAATGCCCGGATACTGACCATGGAGAAAGACAGGCCCGTCTTCTTCGGAGAGGTGTGGGTAAAGGACGAGAAGATTGTTTATGTGGCGGAGGACAGGCTTTCAGCAGGCCATTCAATAGCGGAAGGGGCTTTAGCAGGCCGGTCAATGGCGGAAGGGGCTTTAGAAGGCCAGTCAATAGAGGAAGGGGCTTCAGCAGGCCGGTCAATAGCGGAGGGGGCCTCAGCAGGCCGTCCATCGGCAGGAGGGTTCCGGCCGGGACAGGAGCTTCCGGAGATCAAATGGGACATGGAGCTTGACTGCGGGGGAAATCTGCTGATGCCCGGTTTTAAAAACGCGCATACCCATTCCGGAATGACGTTTTTGCGTTCTTTTGCAGACGATGTGCCGCTGCAAAAATGGCTGAACGAGAAGGTGTTTCCCATGGAAGCCAGGCTTTCCGGGGAGGATATCTATCATCTGGCAAGGCTGGCAGTGCTGGAATATCTGACATCGGGCATTACCGCCATATTTGACATGTACTTAAATCCTGACGAGACGGCTGCTGCCTGTATGGATACCGGAATGCGATGTGTGCTCACAAGCGGGCTGAATCAGTTTACTTCTTCCGTGAAGCAGCAGGAAGAGGAGTATCTGAAATGGAACGGCGGGAATTCATTGATCAGCTATCAGCTGGGCTTCCACTCGGAATATACCTGCTCGAAACAGCTGCTGCAGGGTGTGGCGGAGCTGGCCCATGCTTACAGGGCGCCGGTGTATACGCATCTGGCGGAGACGGAGAAGGAAGTGGAGGGTTGCAGAGAACGTTACGGCATGACACCGGCGGTATTTCTGGACAGCCTGGGAATGTTTGAATATGGGGGCGGGGGATACCACTGTGTCCATATGACGGAAGAAGACATGGATGTCTTCGAAAGGCATGGAATGTACGCTGTGACCAATCCGGCTTCCAATGCAAAGCTTGCCAGCGGGATCGCTCCCATTGCCGAATATGTGAGAAGGGGGATACCTGTGGCGGTCGGAACGGACGGGCCGGCCAGCAACAACTGCCTTGACATGTTCCGGGAGATGTTTCTGGTATCCGGTCTGAGCAGGCTCCGCCAGGGGGATGCGTCCAGCCTGGATGCGGAGGAAGTATTGCGTATGGCAACCGTATGCGGCGCCGGCGCCATGGGGCTTGAAAACGCGGATATCCTGGCTGCAGGCAGGCTGGCGGATATGATTTTGGTGGATCTGCGGCAGCCCAATATGCAGCCCATACACAATATACCGAAGAATCTTGTCTACAGCGGAAGTAAGGCAAATATATGCATGACTATGGTAAATGGCCGGATCCTTTATCGGGACGGGAAATTTGATGTGGGAGAAAGTCCGGAGAGGATTTACGCAAAATGCGGGGAGATTGTAAAACGTATTCTATATGCATGACGGCCGGCCGGGCAATGATTTTGGGGCTTGCTTTTATGGCGGCTCCTGTAACAGAAATAATGTTTTTCTCTGATCAAACTACATAGGAGGGAGTAAAAATGTTAGAGAAAATGTTTAAACTCAAGGAAAACAAAACCACAGTGAGAACGGAGATCATCGCCGGACTCACCACATTCATGACGATGGCTTACATCATCGCCCTGAATCCCAATCTGCTCACCGGCTTCGGCGCGGAGGGCATGGCTCTTTGGAACGGTGTTTTCATGGCTACCTGTATTGCTTCCGCAGTGGGTATGTTCGTGATGGCATTTGTGGCCAACAAGCCCTTTGCCATGGCGCCCGGCATGGGACTGAACAGCTTTTTTGCGGTGGTGGTTGCAAACATTGTAACTATGACAGGGATGACTTACCTGGAATCTTTCCAGGCGGCGCTTTGCATTATCCTGATAGAGGGTATCGTTTTCATCATTCTGTCGGTGTTCAATGTCCGTGAGCAGATCGTGGATGCCATTCCGCTGGGGGTTCGTCTGGGCATTGCGCCTGCCATCGGCATGATGCTGATGAATATCGGCATCGGCTCCAACGCAGGGGTTTATTCCGAAACCGGAGGGCCTTTCTATGTTATGAGAGATTTCTTCGGTTCTCTCACCGCGGGTCTGGCAAAGGATACCATGGATTCAGGGTATTCCACCATGGTTCTCACCGTGGTAACCATGTTTATCGGTCTGTTTGTCATCGTGATTCTTGCTCAGAAGAAGGTGAAGGCGGCGGTTATCCTGGGTATGCTGGCGGCCAGCATGGTTTACTGGGCAGGGGAATTTATTTTTCTTCATACCAATCCGTTTGCTTCGCTGGCCCAGGCATCTTTCCTGCCCCCGGTGGGAGATATGGCGTCAACTACGCTGTTTAAGTTCAATTTAAGCGGTTTTGCCCGGATTGGAGGGTTCACTATTGTAACTTTAATTGTTACATTCTGCATCATTGACATGTTCGACACCATCGGAACGCTGGTAGGGACTGCAAGCCGTGCCGGAATGCTTGACAAGAACGGCAAAATGCCCCAGATGAAGGAAGCGCTGCTGGCGGATGCGGTAGGTACCGTAGTGGGTTCCGCAACGGGTACTTCCACGGTTACCACATTCGTGGAGTCCGCTTCCGGCGTAGAGGCAGGAGGGCGTACCGGCCTGACAGCTTTGACCACCGGCATTGTGTTCCTGGCATGTATGTTTATTGCGCCCGTTGCCGCCATCATTCCCGCAGCGGCCACCTCTTCGGCTCTGATCTATGTAGGTGTGCTGATGCTGACAGGACTTAAAAACGTGCATTTTGACGATATGTGCGAGACTGTGCCTGTGGCATTGATGCTGATCGCCATGCCTGTATCCGGCTCCATCGGACATGCCATCGGCATCGGACTGATCACTTATACGGTTATTAAGGTATTTACCGGAAAAGCAAAGGATGTATCCGTGCTGACCTATGTGCTTTCCGCGATCTTTCTGATCAAGTTCTTCCTGGTGGCGTAGGGAATATCCGCATAACTTTTGTATTTTTAGCAGATCATCAGCGCGGGATTCATCTTTTGACCGTCTGGCAAATGTTTTGGATCACGCGCATAGATTGGGAAAAGGAAAACATGTATGGAATATTTCGTGTTTGTATTGGCCATGGCAGCTTTTGTGGCGGTTATTTTTATCATGGAGGCTGCACGGGCCAGAAAAGAGGAGAAGAGGTTCATGCTGTCTTTGTATCAGGATTACGGCAGGACAGTGGAGAAGGAATATGCCCTGGAGCGCTTTGTGAGAATGGACAGCTATTTCAGCAGACACAGAAGAGAGGGGCAGCTGGACGATATTACATGGAATGATCTGGGAATGGATGATCTTTTCAGGCGAATGAACGACACGCTTTCCGCGTCGGGGGAAGAGTACTTATATTATACATTGCGGACTTTGAAACAGAGTGATGAAGAACTGCGGCATCTGGAAGAGGTGACAGGATTTTTCTCAGGGCATCCGGACGAGCGGGTGAGGGCGCAGCTGGCAGCCCGGCGTCTGGGGTATACGGGAAAATATTCCCTTTATGATTATATTGACAATCTGGATATTCTGGGAGAGCGCTCCAACGGGAAGAATATCCTGATGGATTTACTGTTCCTGCCGCTGATCGGGGTGATGGCGGTTCATTTTTCCCTGGGTCTTATAGGAATCGTGGTTCTGATCATCTGCAATATCATTTCCTATTTTAAGGAAAAAGATGAAATAGACCCTTATATCACCAGCTTTTCCTATATTATGAGGCTGATGCAGGCCTGCGGGGAGCTGGAGAAGATCCCTGTGCCTGTATGCGGCGGAGAGTGGGCGGAGATCAGGAAGGCGAGAAAGAACCTGCAGGAAATGAAGCGGAATTCCTACTGGGTAATGTCCCCTTACCGGGGCAATGCGTCCGGGGATGTTCTGGCGGTTCTGATGGACTACATCCGCATGGTATTTCATGTGGATCTGATCAAGTTCAACGGCATGCTGAAGGTGCTGAGAGGGCATATCGAGGATGTGGATGCTCTGATCGGGGTGATGGGTTATGTGGAGACTGCCATTGCCATCGGGGCATTCCGGCTGTCCTTAGAGGCGCGTGCGTCCGCAGCTTTCAGAGCGGACGAAAAGAAGGATGTCTCCGGGGATGCCGCTGAAGTGAATCAGGCAATCGAAGCTGACGGGGCAAAAGAGCGGCAGAAGACAAAAGCAGCTGCCGTGGACGGCGAAAGCTCATTGGATATCAGGAGAGAACCGGACAGCGGTTATGACGCGAAAAACAGTAAGGGATGGTGTGTTCCGGAGTTTATCGGCGAGGAGCTGATCGAGATCGCGCAGGGGTATCATCCGCTGCTGGAGAGACCGGTGAAAAACGGGATCACGGCACGGCGGGGCGTGCTGCTCACAGGCTCCAACGCATCCGGCAAATCCACGTTCCTGAAAACGGTTGCCGTCAACGCAATCCTTGCCCAGACCATTCATACCTGTGCGGCGGACGCTTATCGGGCGCCCTTTTTCCAGGTTTATTCCTCCATGGCGCTGAAGGACGATATTGCGTCCGGAGAAAGTTATTATATCGTGGAGATCAAGGCGCTGAAACGGATACTGGACGCGGCAGCCCAAAGATCAGGCATGATCCTCTGCTTTGTGGACGAGGTACTGCGGGGGACCAACACGGTGGAACGTATCGCGGCATCCACACAGATTTTGAAGTCCCTCGGACATTCGGGAATCCTTTGCTTTGCGGCAACCCATGATATTGAGCTGACGGAACTGCTTCAGAATGATTTCGACAATTATCATTTTGAGGAGGATGTAAGGGACGGCGACATCTTTTTCAACTACAGGCTGAAATCCGGCAAGGCTACCACCAGAAATGCCATCAGGCTGCTGGAACTGATGGGGTATGATCAGGCCGTGATAGAGCGGGCTTCGGCTCAGGCGGAGCAATTTGTGGCTTCCGGGGTCTGGAAGCTGACATAGCGTACGGCAATGGGGAACGCAGCGAAATGCCGGGAAACGGATATACGGATTTTGCGGGAAAAGTTTGCAGGAAAATGGGAAAAACAGATGTGGGATAACTTGACGGGAGGCCCCGATATCTGTTATACTGGAAAGCAGGGAAGACTCCGCACCGGTAAGATGATGCGGAAGTGATTCCCCGATAAGAAGACTCTGAAAGTAAGAAGGGATAAATCATGTTAGTCAGTTTTTTAAATTCATTTATGTCCTATTTTGTGCAGATGCTTGTGATCGTAGCAGTGGCAGGGGTTGCCACCGCCATCGGGATCACCATGGCTAAGAAGAAAGCCGCGGAGGCTGCCGCGGATAAAGGTGGCAATGCATAAGTTCACAACGATTCTGTGGGACGTGGATGATACGCTTCTCGATTTCACGTACTCCCGGGCCCCTGCATAATGCTTTGGAACTGCCGGAAAATAACCTACGCATTTTGTTTAGAGTAAACCTGATAAAATCTGTAGATACTGCAACAGACTTGCGTAGGTTATTTGGAGGCATTTCCTTTCGCTCTGCGGGAAGAGAGATCAGGGAAGAGCAGCTTCGCGCCCGCTGTGATCAGGTATGCTGGAGGTTGTTTCGCGGAATGGCAAAGTCATCGGGACAGAAGCTGAAGCTTCTCTATATAATTAAATTTCTGTCAGAGAATACGGATGAAGAGCATCCCGCCAGCACATCCGATATCATCGCTTATCTTGAGGCCAATGACATTCACTCCCAGAGGAAAAGTGTCTATGACGATATGGAAAAGCTCTGCGATTTCGGATATGATATCGTGCAGGTGCACAGCAGGCTCGGGGGCGGCTATTACATGGCGGGCAGGGAGTTTGAACTGGCGGAGTTAAAGCTGTTGGTGGACGCGGTGCAGTCCTCCCGTTTCCTTACGACGAAAAAGTCGCGGAGCCTGATCGGGAAGCTGGAGCAGATGGCCGGAAAGCACAATGCGGGCATGCTGCAGCGGCAGGTGTATGTAGCCGGGCGCATCAAGACGGGGAACGAGAGCATTTATTACAATATTGATACGATCCACAGGGCCATTCAGGAGAATCGTCAGATCACATTTCAGTATCTGGACTGGAATCTGAAAAAGGAGCTGGTTCCCAGGGCAAACAGCGAGAAGCAGGTAAGCCCCTGGGCGCTTATCTGGCAGGATGAAAACTATTACCTGGCGGCATATGACGACAGAGACGGCGTCATGAAGCATTACCGCGTGGACAAGATGGGAAAGACGGAATTGCGCAAGGAAGCCAGAGCGGGTATGGAGCAGTTCGCGAAAGTGGATCTGGCTGCCTATACGAACCAGATTTTCGGCATGTACGGCGGGGAAGAGGCGGTGGTGACAATGCAGTTTCCGGACAGGCTCATCGGCGTGGTGCTGGACCGCTTCGGGAGAGAGGCGGATATCCGCCAGACGGAGGAAGGGGGATTCCTCATCCGCGCCAGGGTGACGGTAAGCGGGCAGTTTTTCGGGTGGCTGGCAGGGATCGGGCGGGATGCCGTTATTGTCAGCCCGGAATCCGTCAGGGAGCAGTACAGAAAGTGGCTGGAGGATATTCTGGGAACCGCTCTCTGTGCCATGTAACGGAAATCCGGAGGAGATCCTCTGTCAATAGAAAGATATCCTAAATTTTGGATATCTTTTTTGTATATTTTTTTCGGAAAGACTTCATTGACAATCTGCTGTTTCTTTCTTATACTGTTATGTATCCGCCACAATATATAGAATGATTACAAGATATAATACTATATTTTGTGTGTAAAGTCCCGAAGGATTGGACATCCTGTAGAAGTCGGGGACAGGCGGGAGTCTTTCGCGGCGCTTTCCCGGGAAGCAGCGGGCGCGGATACAGATCGTCAGGAAGTGTTACGAAATATCTTTTGCTTTTTCGGCTGATCATCAGCCGGGGATTCCGCGTTTGGCATATTGCGGTTAAAAGTTATTTCTGCGCAGTTCCTTACAGTTTCAGAAGGGAATGATGGAGATGGGAAGCAATTTTGATCAGGCAGTCAGAGAAGATGTCAATTACGGAGAAGCATTCAGACCGGACAGGGATGTATATGTGATAAAGAAGGACGGAAGCAGGGAAGCCTTCAATGTACAGAAAGTGATCAATGCGGTGGCAAAGAGCGCGTACAGGGCATTGACCAGATTCACCGCGGAAGAGGAGTGCCGGATCTGCCAGGATGTCATCGACAAGGTGAATGCGCTGGGAGAGGCGGAGGTTCCCATTCCCATGATGCATAATATCGTGGAGAGCGCTCTGGAGCAGGTGAAGCCCATGGTGGCGAAAAGCTACCGGGATTACCGCAATTACAAGCAGGACTTTGTCCGGATGCTGGACGATGTGTATAAGAAGAGCCAGTCTATCATGTATATCGGCGATAAGGAAAACGCAAATACGGATTCCGCACTGGTGGCCACCAAGAGAAGTCTGGTTTTCAATCAGCTGAACAAGGAGCTGTATCAGAAGTTTTTCATGACTACGGAGGAGATTCAGGCATGCCGTGACGGGTATATCTATGTACATGATATGTCCGCCAGAAGGGATACCATGAACTGCTGTCTGTTCGATGTGGAAAATGTGCTGAGCGGCGGTTTTGAGATGGGAAATGTCTGGTATAACGAGCCCAAGTCTCTGGATGTGGCTTTCGATGTCATCGGGGATATCGTGCTCAGCGCGGCCAGCCAGCAGTACGGCGGCTTTACAGTACCCAGCGTGGACATGATCCTGGAGCCCTATGCCGAGAAATCTTATCGGCATGCTATGGAAAAGTATATCAGACTGGGCATAGACAGGGAGAAGGCGGAAAAGGAAGCCTACGAAGATGTAGTCAGAGAGTACGAGCAGGGATTTCAGGGTTGGGAGTACAAATTTAACACGGTGGGAAGCAGCCGGGGAGATTATCCTTTTATCACGGTGACTGCCGGTACCGGAACGGGCAGGTTTGCAAAGCTTGCCACCATGACCATGCTTCAGGTGCGCAAGGGCGGACAGGGCAGGAAGGAACACAAGAAGCCGGTGCTGTTTCCAAAGATCGTGTTTTTATATGACGAGAATCTCCACGGTCCTGGAAAGCCGCTGGAGGATGTGTTTGAGATGGGGGTGCAGTGTTCTGCCAGGACCATGTATCCTGACTGGCTGAGCCTGACGGGAAAGGGGTATGTGGCAAGCATGTACAGGCAGTATGGGAGGATCGTGTCCCCCATGGGCTGCAGGGCCTTCCTTTCCCCCTGGTATGAGCGGGGCGGCATGCATCCGGCGGATGATCAGGACAAGCCTGTATTTGTGGGGCGTTTCAATATCGGCGCCGTATCTCTGCATCTGCCCATGATTCTGGCGAAATCCAGGAAGGAAAGCCGGGATTTCCATGAGGTGCTGGATTATTATCTGAATCTGATCCGGCAGCTTCATATCCGGACCTATGCCTATCTGGGAGAGATGCGGGCCTCCACCAATCCCCTGGCCTACTGCGAGGGCGGTTTCCTGGGAGGTCATCTGAAGCTTACGGACAAGATCAAGCCGCTGTTGAGATCAGCTACCGCCAGCTTCGGCATCACGGCCCTGAACGAGCTTCAGGAGCTTTATAACGGGAAATCCCTGGTGGAGGACGGAGCGTTTGCCCTTGAGGTGATGGAATATATCAACAAGCGGATCAATGAATTCAAGGAGGCTGACGGGAATCTCTATGCCATTTACGGCACGCCCGCGGAGAACCTGTGCGGACTGCAGGTCAGGCAGTTCAGGAACAAATACGGCATCGTGGAGGGAGTCTCGGACAGAGAGTATGTGAGCAACAGCTTCCACTGCCATGTGACAGAAGATATCACGCCCATTCAGAAGCAGGATTTGGAGAACCGGTTCTGGGATCTGACCAATGGCGGAAAGATACAGTATGTGAAGTATCCTGTTGACTACAATATTGACGCCATCAGGACGCTGATCCGCAGGGCCATGGAACTGGGCTTTTATGAGGGAGTGAATCTTTCGCTGGCTTATTGTGACGACTGCGGGCATCAGGAGCTGGAGATGGATGTGTGTCCGAAATGCGGAAGCCGTAATCTGACCAAGATTGACCGTATGAACGGCTATCTGTCTTATTCCCGCGTACATGGGGATACCAGACTCAATGAGGCGAAGATGGCGGAGATTGCGGAGCGTAAGAGCATGTGAGCGTATATGACAGGAAATACGGAATGCAGGATCGTGCAACGCCGGCATGTGCGGACAAAAATGGCGGAAAATTCCGAACGCAGGAGTATGTGAATGAAGACTGCGGAAATGGCAGGAGAGAAGAGCAGGAGAAGCAATTTGCGGTTAACGGGGTAAGGGATCATGAGATATCATAATATAACGTCTGACGATATGCTCAATGGCGACGGTCTGCGGGTGGTATTGTGGCTGGCGGGCTGTGACCATTGCTGCAGGGGATGCCAGAATCCCCTCACATGGGACCCGGAGGGCGGGCTCTTGTTTGATGATGAGGCAAGGCAGGAGATCTTCGGGGAGCTGGACAAGAACTATATCTCCGGCATAACCTTTTCCGGAGGAGACCCGCTTCATCCGGCCAACAGGCTGGAAGTGAGAGCGCTGATGGCGCAGATCAAAGACAGGTACCCGGAGAAGAGTATCTGGCTCTACACCGGGGACAGCTGGGAGGATATCCGGCATTATCCTCTCATGAAATATGTGGACGTGCTGGTGGACGGGGAATTTCAGGAGGATAAGAAGGACGTGAAGCTTCTGTGGAAGGGCAGCGCAAACCAGAGAGTCATTGATGTGCAGAGGACGCTTGCCCGGGAGGATCCTTCCGTACCGCTGCTGCATTGCGGTGATTACGAGCAGGTATACAGGATGAGCGGGAAGCCGGGGAATGTCAGCGGGTGCTGTGACTGACAGGTCTGCGGACGTTATTTCCCGACAGGTTCTGTTGGCAAAAGCGTTCGCGCCTGCTGACAGGACGGGCATATTTTTCACTGCATAACGGGATAGAGGATGATATTGTGCCTGCTGTGTCTGAGCAGGGAAAGCGGAAGGCAGGCGGTTGAACCGGTACATCGGTGGGCGCATGCAGAGGGGATGCATATGAAGAGAGTAGCGCAGTTTTTTAAGGTGAGTTTTGAAAATTTTGCGGAGGCAGTGAAAGGGGACTTCCCTGATTTTTCGGATATGGAAATAAGGGAAATGTATGATAAGATCAGGCTTCCCGAACGGGCTACCAGGGGCAGCGCCGGATATGATTTTTTTGCGCCTTTTGCTTTTGCGCTTGCGCCGGGGGAGACGATCAGGATACCTACGGGAATCCGTGCGAGAATAGACGATGGATGGGTATTGAAACTGTATCCCAGAAGCGGCCTTGGTTTCCGGTATCGTCTGCAGATGGATAATACGGTAGGAATTATCGACAGTGATTATTACAATTCCGACAATGAGGGACATATTTTTATCAAGCTGACCAACGCTACCAATGAGGGAAAGACCCTTGAAGCAGCCCGGGGAACAGGGTTTGCCCAGGGAATTTTCATAGAATACGGTATTACCGTGGACGATGAGGCAGACGGCATCCGCAACGGCGGGCTGGGCAGTACGACGGGAGATTGAATCAAAAAGAGGATACATTCCCCCCCCAGCCTGCTGCGCAGCAAACTAAGGAAATGCCTCCAAATAACCTACGCAAGTCTGTTGCAGTATCTACAGATTTT
>CAJUJN010000057.1 GCA_910586775.1 uncultured Acetatifactor sp.
TCAGCTTGATTGTTTTAGGTTTTGGGTTATCTTTTCTGCTGGAAACAAGCGCACTTCTGATCTTGGCCCCGGTAGCTTCCACAACAGCGGCTTTTATCAGTATCACAAGCGACGCAGGCTCAAAATGGAATAAAA
Organism: uncultured Acetatifactor sp.; assembly: GCA_910586775.1. Lineage (GTDB taxonomy): Bacteria > Bacillota > Clostridia > Lachnospirales > Lachnospiraceae > Acetatifactor. The sequence goes on from CAJUJN010000057.1 coordinate 136, forward strand.
ATGTGATTGCCATGCCCGTGTCAAGAAATCAGATTATCAGCGAGAAATTTATCTTTTATATCCTGCTTGCGGCAGCCGGTCTGATTACAGCGCTTATTCCATGCATTGTGCTTATGTTCGCGGGAGCAGATGTAACCGTTCATTCTTTGTGCTTATATGCTGCTATCGGTATGAGCGCTACTTTATTGGCGGGCGGCATCAGCTTACCATGTGCCTATTTGTTTGACCCGGAAAAATCCCAGGTTGTCTTCATGATGTCCTTTATGGCATCGACAGGCATTATTGTTGGGCTTGTGCTTCTCACAAATCTCTTTATTCCTGTAAAAAACAATATCCTGTTGGCTTTTAATATCGTTCTTGTCATTTCTGGTGTTTGTTTTTTCATCTCATACCGAATTGCGGCGGCGGTATATCAAAATCGGGATATCGTCTGATAACGCAGCAGCAAAACAGCAGATCCAGCAGTTCCAGCAGATCCAGATGGCAGGCTGCCATATCCGAAAAACAGCGGCAGGATCCGTTGTATCCGAAAGTTTCCGTCACCCTGACGGCTCATTCTTGAAAAGCCTGCAAATTCCCATACAGCTGAATTTGCAGGCTTTCCATATGCCTTTTACTCGTCTACACTATAGTTCGGCGCTTCTTTTGTAATGTGAATATCATGGGGATGGCTCTCTTTCAGGGACGCTGCGGAGATCTTCACAAACCTGCCGTTATCCTTCAATTCCTGGATATTATGCGCTCCGCAGTAACCCATACCGGAACGCAGACCGCCCAGCAGCTGGAATACAGTATCCTCCACATCTCCCTTGTACGCCACGCGGCCTTCCACACCTTCCGGTACCAGCTTCCTGGCATTTTCCTGGAAATAGCGGTCCTTGCTGCCGTTCTCCATTGCTGCAATGGACCCCATGCCGCGGTATACCTTGTATTTCCTTCCCTGGAACAGCTCGTAATCTCCGGGGCTCTCCTCACAGCCCGCGAACATGCTGCCCATCATGCAGACGCTTCCCCCTGCCGCCAGTGCCTTGGTGATATCTCCGGAATACTTGATGCCGCCGTCGGCAATGATGGGAACGCCGTATTCCTTCGCCACTTCATAGCAGTCCATAATGGCAGTGATCTGCGGTACGCCGATACCGGCCACTACGCGGGTAGTACAGATGGAGCCCGGCCCGATACCCACTTTTACGGCATCCGCGCCGTTTTCAATCAGATCCTTTGCCGCCTGTCCTGTCGCCACGTTGCCAGCAATCACCTGCAGATCAGGATATTTCTCCTTGATCATCTTCAGGCAGTTCAGCACATTCCGGGAATGCCCATGGGCGCTGTCCAGTACGATCACATCCACCTTTGCATCCACCAGAGCCGCCACTCTCTCCAGCACATTGGCTGTGATTCCCACTCCGGCGCCGCAGAGCAGCCTTCCCTGCTCGTCCTTTGCCGCCAGGGGGTATTTGATCGCTTTCTCAATATCCTTGATGGTGATAAGGCCCTTCAAGTTGAAATCCGCATCCACAATAGGAAGCTTTTCTTTCCTGGCTTTTGCCAGAATCTGTTTCGCCTCATCCAGAGTAATACTTTCAGGCGCAGTAATCAGCCCCTCGCTGGTCATGGATTCTTTAATTTTCTTTGTGAAGTCTTTCTCGAATTTCAGATCGCGGTTGGTGATGATACCCACCAGCTTCCGCCCTTCGGTTACGGGAACCCCTGAAATGCGGAACTTCGCCATCAGTGCGTCCGCATCTGCCAGTGTATGTTCAGGAGTGAGAGAAAACGGATCCGTGATGACACCGTTTTCAGAACGCTTGACCTTGTCCACCTCTTCGGCCTGAGCCTCAATGGACATATTCTTATGAATCACACCGATACCGCCCTGCCTTGCCATTGCAATCGCCATGCGGTGCTCCGTTACGGTGTCCATTCCCGCGCTCATCATGGGAATGTTCAGCCTGATCTTCTTCGTCAGCCAGGTAGTCAGGTCTACCTGATTCGGTACCACTTCCGAGTAAGCAGGTACCAACAGTACATCGTCAAACGTAATGCCTTCACCGATAATCTGTCCCATCTCTTTTCCTCCTATTCCAGTTCCGTAACCGCCCGCCCTGTACCCGGGCATGGGCAGAGGATTTCCGGCCGCATAGAGATTGCGTCCGTAATTCCTCTGGGGTACCGGCCGGGCGGTTACTGTTTCCAGTTCCGTAACCGCCCACCCAGTACCCGGGCATGGGCAGAGGATTTCCGGCCGCATAGAGATTGCGTCCGTAATTCCTCTGGGGTACCGGCCGGGCGGTTACTGTTTCCAGTTCCGTAAAAATATTTTCTCATGAGTTTACCAAAATTTTATAATTCTGTCAATATGAAAATCAGTCAGAAAATATTTTTCTGGGCGCTACATTTTTCATGATTTTAATCAGCTCCTCGGAGGGACTTAGGAGAATCTTCTCGCCGCCTTCATAAAACATGACGAAACGCTTGTCCGGCTTTAATTCTTCGCCGATACTGTAGTCCTTTACCTTCGCGCTGCGGTTTTTATAATTATCCAGATGATAGCTCTTGATGGGAGCCAGGATTTCTATTCTGTCCAGGTGATATGTGGCAATGCGTTTCCGCTTGGTCTTGGCCATAATCTTGTCCACCACCAGTTCCTTGTCCAGATAGAGATACTCGTATTCCAGATTTGTGAACAGGTTGACAAAATATGCTCCCACCCCGCACAGGATTGCGCCGATTAACGCAAACATCATCAGCGGAGGCAGCACAAAAATAGCCAGCACCAGTATTACTGTCAGTGTGGTCAGCAGCACCCTGAAAAATTTGCCCAACAGGGAAGTTTTTGCCTTTACCAGGCATTCTACGTAAGCATCGCTCATTTTACATACCCTTCCTTTATCGTATTATTATAGTATCACTGCGCCATTTCACCCTTAGGAAGCCTGCCCTTTCCCACATGACCGCCTGTCAAGGCAATCCTTCTGGGCCCAGACATTCATCTCTCCCGTACATGATGCCCGGCACTTATTACCATAATAAACTATCTTCCCTGAACTTTCAAGAAAACTTTCCAAAATATGCGCGATTTATCCTTTTTTTAGAATCATGTTACCGGCACTTCATTGACAAGCGGCATCTTTCGTATTATGATGTGTTATGCAATACATCGTGAAAAGTTTCACACGGCCTGAGGCGTATGATAAGAAAGGTGGAAGAACCATGCCGGTAATGGATGAATTTAAAGAGGAGCGGGAAGCATTAAAACACGGAACCCCAAAGCAAAAGTGGCAGTATTTTTTAGATTATTATAAGTGGTTTGTGATTGTGGGGGTCTTAATCCTTATTTTTGCCGGTTCCTTTATCTACCAGCTGGTGACCAGGAAAGACCGGGCCATCTTTGTAGCCCTGCTCAATGTAACTGACCTGGAAGATGCTGAAACCTATCCGGAAAAATTTGCAGAGTACGCCGGTATCGACCCGGAGGAATATGATGTCTATTTTGACTCCTCCATGCATATGGACTCCTCCAATCTTGCCGCCGTGGACGAGAATACCATGGCCACCACCCAGAAGCTGATGGTATACATTGCCGCACAGGAGATTGATATCCTCGTTGCCAGCGAATCCACCATAAATTCCTACGCCTACAACGAGACTTTTTACGACCTGAGCTCCGTCCTCAGTGAAGAACAGTATGAAAAATATGAGCCTTACTTCTATTACATGGATCAGTCCATAGCCGATGCCAGAAATGAAGCGGATACCACCGGCGATGATTATGTAAGCGTACCGGATTATCCCTCCCCCAGGAATCCGGAGGCCATGGAAAATCCCATTCCGGTGGGGATTTATCTGGATGAGGCGGAGGATCTGAAGGAAAACTACTATTTTATGGATGAAACGGTCATTCTCGGCATACCGGCAAATACACAGCATCTGGAAAACGCGGTGCAGTACATTGATTTTATATTCCAGTAAAATGCTTTTTCGCCGGAATTTTGTTTTGCTTTTACCCTATTTTTATATAAACCCTTTCAAAAAAGCCTGGCTTATACTCAGCCAGGCTTTTTAACCCCCTTCTCTTCTTGTCTTTTCCCTTCCGGGCACTGCCTGCGCAGGCATTTCAGCATACTTAGTAATTGTCGGAAAAAACTGCCGCAGCCTGTTTATGCAAAAGCCCAAAAATACAATAAAAACTGCCATAATCCCGGCCCTGGCAGAATGCCATTTCGGTTAACCATGCTCATAGTAACTCCTTCAGTAAAGCATTCACACCGGCCGGATTCGCCCTGCCTTTCATGGCTTTCATGGTCTGGCCTACCAGGTAGCCGATGGCTCTGTCCCTGCCGTTGTGATAGTCCTGTACGGACTGAGGATTTGCGGCAATGACTTCTTCTACCACCTTTCTCAGGGCATCTTCATCGCTCACCATCTTCAGGCCCCGCTCTTCCACGTATTTTTCCGGATCTATATCTTCGGCAAACATTGCCTCAAATACGTCCTTCGCCACAGTGGAATTGATGGCCTTCTCTTCCGTCAGGGCAATCAGCCTGGCCAGGTTTCCCGGTGAAAACCGGATATCCTCCGGGTCAAGCTCCTTCTCCTTCAGCAGACGCAGAGTCTCTCCCATCAGCCAGTTGGAAACCTTCTTCGGCTGGCTTCCCAAAGCTACTGTGGATTCAAAAATGTCTGCCATATGACGGGATTCCGTAATGATTTCAATGTCGTAGTCAGGAATGTCATACTCTGCCCTGTACCGCTGCATTTTCTCCGTGCGGAATTCGGGCTGGCGGGCGCGGATTTCCTCCAGGAAGGCGTCGCTGATGCTGACGGGCACCAGGTCAGGGTCCGGGAAATATCTGTAATCCTGGGCATCCTCCTTGGAACGCATGGGACAGGAAGTCTCCTTCGCCTCGTCCCAACGCCGGGTCTCCTGTACTACAGCCTGCCCGGACTCTATCAGGTCAATCTGGCGATTTCGCTCATTTTCAATCGCCCTGGCAATGGAGCGGAAGGAACTCAGGTTCTTCATCTCCGTGCGGGTGCCGAGCTGCTCCGCTCCCACCTGGCGGACGGAAAGGTTCACATCCGCCCTCATGGAGCCCTCCTGCAGCCTGCAGTCGCTGGCCCCCAGATACCGGATAATCAGGCGCAGCTTCTCCAGACAGGCAATGACTTCCTCCGCGCTGCGCATATCCGGCTCGGACACAATCTCTATCAGAGGGACGCCGGAACGGTTGTAGTCCACAAGGGTACAGTCTTCCCACTCGTCGTGAATCAGCTTGCCTGCGTCTTCCTCCATATGAATTTCGTGTATGCCGATGCGCTTTTTACCTGCCGCGCCTGTGTGCTGCCCGGACTGTTCTCCCGCCGATGTCTTTCCCTGCTGTCCCGTCCCCGCAGAAGTCCTCTCTCCGTCCGAAATGTCAATCTCCACATATCCGTCCCGGCAGATTGGCAGATACAGCTGGGAAATCTGATAGTTCTGCGGGTTGTCCGGATAGAAATAATTCTTTCTGTCAAATTTGCAGTAGCGGGTGATGCTGCAGTTGGTGGCAAGCCCTACTGCAACTGCGTATTCCAGTACCTTCTTATTTAACACCGGGAGGGTCCCGGGCATCCCGGTACACACCGGGCAGGTGTGGGAATTGGGCCTGCCGCCGAATGCCGTGGAGCATCCGCAGAAAATCTTTGTCCGCGTGGCAAGCTCCACATGAACCTCCAGCCCGATGACTGTTTCATATTCTTTTGCCATGTGCTTAATCTCCTACATTTATACTCAGGACCGCCAGAATTTATACTGCGCACCGGTTAAATTTACAGTACAGCCCGACTGCAGACCGCCAGCCAGGTACTTTCCCGGAGGCATCACTGTAAATCCTGGCGGTCTGCAGTATATATCCGCAGTCCAAACTTTTTCCAGTTCAAAGATACAACAGGTGAGCGCTTCCGCAAGGCCGGACAAATAATCGGCATACAATAGACTTTCCGGCTGTAACACTCCTGAGCCTGTTCATTTACCGATTTGGATGGAATTCCAGGTTTTTATCGCCCAATATCCTGCCGTCATGCACTGTGTACAGCAGCCGCAGCTTCGTTCCTCAGCTGCTCATAGGTGTATGCAATCTGCAGCAGTTTCTTCTCCTGGAAGCAGTCGCCGATAAGCTGCAGTCCAATCGGAAGTCCTGCCCCATCCGTACCGCAGGGAACGCTGATGGCCGGAAGTCCCGCCAGATTTACGGAAATCGTGTAGATGTCACCCAGGTACATCTGAATGGGGTCTGCCAGGCTCTCTCCCAGTTTCGGCGCTGTGGTGGGTGCCGCCGGTCCCAGGATACAGTCATATTTTTCAAAGGCTTCGTCAAAGGCTTTCTTGATCATGGCTTTCACCCGCAGCGCCTTCAGATAATAGGCATCGTAATAGCCGGAACTCAGTACGAAGCTTCCCAGCATGATGCGGCGCTTCACCTCCTCGCCGAAGCCTCGGGAGCGGGTCTCTTTATACATCTGATGCAATTCCTGCGCATTTTCGTCGCGGTAGCCATATTTAATCCCGTCAAACCGCTCCAGATTAGAACTGGCTTCCGCCGCCGCAATGGTATAATAAGCGGGAATGGCGTAATCCACCAGCCACAGGTCAAACTCTTCCACAACGGCACCGTTGGCTTTCAGAACCCCGGCGGCCTCGAGGACAGCGCCGCGCACCTCCGGCGACAGTCCTCTGGCTCCATTTTCCTGATTCTTCTCGGTTTCCGGAATGTAAGCTTTAGGGATGCCGATGCGCATTCCCTTTACATCTTTTCTCAGCGCCGTGGTAAAATCCGTATCTGCGCGGCATATCAGCGTGGAATCCGTGACGGCGGACACTCTCTCAGACTCTCTGTTCTCCGTGCCGCACTGACTGTTCTCTGCGCGACACTGACTGCTCTCCGCACGACGCTGACTACTCTCCGCACGACACTGACTGCTCTCCGCACGACGCTGACTGCTCTCCGCACAACACTGACTGGCATCCGGTTTTGTTTCCTGCTCTTTGGACAAAGGAATTTCTTGCGCATGCCGTATCCCCTCCGCTCCGCATCGGGGAGAATCGCTCTTCCTGCCGGTGAAAACAGGGCCTGCAATCGTCTCCAATACTACAGCGCAGTCTTCTACCGTTTTGCATAACGGGCCAATCTGGTCCAGGGAGGAGCCATACGCCACCAGGCCGTAACGTGATACCGTGCCATAGGTGGGTTTCATGCCTACCACACCGCAGTGGGACGCCGGCTGGCGAATGGAGCCTCCGGTATCGGAGCCCAGCGCGAAAAAGCATTCTCCTGCCGCCACTGCCGCTGCGGAACCGCCGGAAGAGCCTCCGGGCACATGTTCCGGATTATGAGGATTTCGGGTAGGGCCGTAAGCGGAGGTCTCCGTGGTAGAACCCATGGCAAATTCGTCCATATTTGTCTTGCCGATGACGACTGCGCCAGCCTGTTCCAGCTTCAGGACTGCTTCCGCGGAATAGGTGGGGATGAAGTTCCCAAGAATCCGGGAAGCGCAGGTAGTCGCCATCCCTTCCGTGCACAGATTGTCCTTCACAGCCACGGGCACGCCGGCCAGCGGTCCGGAGAGTTCGCCCGACTCTATTTTCTGCTGCACTTCCGCCGCCTTCTTTAACGCTTTTCCCCTGTCAATTGTCACATAGCAGTTGTAAAGTTCTTCTGATTTGTCTATTTGCTCCAGTACTGCCTGCATGGCTTCCACGGCGGTGGCTTTGCCTTCTTTTATCAGCCTGCCAAGCTGTACTGCGGAGAGGGATAAAAGTTCCATATTGCCTCCTATTCCAGTTCCGCATCCTCCCCATCCAGTACCTGATCCTGGCATAGGATGGGGACGATGCTGTTTTCCAGTTCCGTATCATTCAAAAGTTTTGGGCACCACAAACATATCATCTTTCCGGGCCGGTGCGTTCCGCAGGATGTTTTCGCTCTCGTCCCCGTTGGTCACCACGTCCTCCCGGAATACATTCTGCACCGGAAATACATGGGACATGGGTTCCACTCCTGTGGTGTCCAGTTCGTTTAATTTATCGATGTAGTCAAGCATCCTTCCCATGTCCTTTTTCGCCTGTTCCTTCTCTTCTCCTGAAAGGGCAAGCTTTGCGAGAATCCCTACATATTCTATTGTTTCGTCACTTATTATATTTGCCATATCGCTCTCCCATTTCTTTTTCATCACGTCGGTTGCCCAATCTCCGGGACTTCATCTTTCCGTCATCCCGATTGCCGCTCATCTGCAATATATACTCACAGCCGAAAACATTTGTCTGACAAAATGTATATCCCAATTGTGGTATTAAAAACGGCAATTGTATGCGCTCACGAGTACAAAGAATACGGTGCATGCTTTTTACTTCCCTCATATTCCTGATAACACAGCCCTTTCTTTTCGGATACGGCGCTGGAAATCAGCTTTTTCGTGAGTTCCGGAACATCGTTCCTTGCCAGTGCCTCCTCAATCTCCAGCCACAGCACCTCACTGTTTTCGTCATGGTCGGTTACAGCTTCACCGGAAACATATTCGGCTCTGAACGCGACGTACCAGTCATGCATATTGAATCTGATACCGATAATGTCCGCCGCTTCGACTACAATTCCGGTTTCTTCCATAAACTCCCGCTTTAATGCTTCCTGCGGCGTCTCGCCAAGGTTCACATAGCCGCCCGGGATAATGAGCATATCTTTTCCGCTTCCGTAGGTATGGCGTGCGAGCAATACCTTTCCGTCCTTTACAACAACGCCTGTCACGCTTTGTCCCCAGTTTGTATTTTCATGATCCATAAATATTTCCTCACAAATGCAAAGTTTAACTGCTGCTATTTTTACACTCAACGTATTCAAGCCTTCAATTCTGTTTTCCGATAATTCAATCACGGATTTTAATATGCACTTCCCGAAGCTGCTGTTCGGTAACATCACCCGGCGCATTGCACATCAGATCCTGGGCGGAACCGCTCATGGGGAACGCAATGACCTCGCGGATGTTCTCCTCGCCCCTTAGCAGCATCAGCATCCTGTCTATGCCGGGCGCCATTCCCGCATGGGGCGGCGCGCCGAAGCGGAATGCCTGATAGAGCGCCCCGAATTTCTTCTGCAATGTCTCTTCGTCGTAACCCGCAAGCGCAAAGGCTTTCACCATAATGTCCAGGTCGTGGTTTCTCACTGCCCCGGAGGAAAGCTCCACGCCGTTGCAGACAATGTCGTACTGATAGGCCAGAATGTCCAGGGGATTTTCCTGTTCCAGTGCCTTCAGGCCGCCCTGGGGCATGGAGAACGGGTTGTGGGTAAAGGTGAGCTGCTTCGTCTCCTGGTCAATCTCATACATAGGGAAATCATTCACATAGCAGAAACGGAATGCATTCTGCTCTGTCAGCCCCAGCTTTTCTCCCAGTTCATCGCGGATCTTTCCCGCATAAAAGCAGGCTCTCTCCTCCTTGTCGGCGATAAAAAAACAAGTGTCTCCCGCTTCCAGCCCTGTCAGTTCCCGCAGCACTGCTTTCAGTCCCTCCGGTATAAACTTGTCAATGGGCCCCTTGTAGGAAAGGTCCTCCGCCACCTCCAGATACCCCAGCCCCGCCATTCCCAACGACTGGGCGAACTGCAGAAGCTTCTCATGGAATCCCTTGCTCATCTCGGCATGCACCCGGATAGCCCGGACCGTTCTGCCCAGAAAAGGCTTGAAAGTGCATTTCCGGAAAAATTCCGTCACATCCTGGATACGCAGCGGATTGCGCAAATCCGGCTTATCCGTTCCGAATTCCAGCATTGCCTGCCTGTAGCTGAATACAGGGTAAGGCGCCCGGGTCACGGCGGCTCCTTCCGGCGCGAATTTCTCGAAGACAGCGGAAAGTATCGTTTCTCCTGCACGGAATACATCCTCCTGTGCGGCAAAGCTCATCTCGAAATCAAGCTGATAGAACTCTCCCGGCGAGCGGTCCGCTCTGGCATCCTCGTCCCGGAAACAGGGCGCTATCTGGAAATATTTATCGATGCCGGACACCATCAGCAGCTGTTTGTACTGTTGAGGCGCCTGGGGAAGGGCATAAAATTTTCCCTTATATTTACGGGACGGGACGATATAATCCCTGGCGCCTTCCGGTGAGGATGCGCAGAGGATGGGGGTCTGAATCTCCACAAAGCCCATCTCCGTCATCTTTGCGCGGAGAAATGCGATAACCTGTGCGCGAAACAGAATATTATCCCTCACTTTTGCGTTCCTCATATCCAGATAACGGTACTTAAGGCGCACATCTTCTCTGGTTTCTCTGGATGTCATCACTTCAAAGGGAAGCTGGCCATACACTTTACCCAGAACGGTAATCTCCTGTGCCTCCAGTTCAATGGTGCCGGAGGGTATTCTGGGGTTGTAGGTCTCCTCGTCCCGCTTTTCCACGAGGCCTTCCACGGTAATGCAGGTTTCCTTTGTCAGCCCTTTTAAAAGGCCCGGCGTACGAATCACCACCTGCAGAACGCCGTACATATCCCGTAAGTCTATGAAGGACACGCCGCCATGGTCGCGGATATTTTCAATCCAGCCTGCCACGCGGAGTCTTTCTCCGATATGATGTTCCTGAACTTCTCCAATCGTTCTGTCTCTGTACTGATTTATGCTTGTCATAGAGGCTCCTTTCTTATTCCAGTTCCGCATCTCCCTGCTCAACGCCAGGTCCAGGCAGATGCTGTTTCCAGTTCCGCATCTCCCTGCACAACGCCAGGTACAGGCAGATGCTGTCTCTAAGTTACATATCTGTTCCCGAGCCTCTTCCTGCGCACAAAAAAAGCCCGGAACACAGTTTTCTGCATTCCGGGACGAATAATTGTCAATAATTATCCGCGGTACCACCCGCTTTGAACAGCCGTATCTTCCATCAAAGATATTTTCCCGCCTGCTCCACTCTGACACTTAACGCGTGCAACGAGCCGTCCTAGCATAAGTCTTCCACCTTCAAACCGTCCTGCTTATGTTCAGATGACCTGCTCCGGAGTGTTCCCCATATCAGTTCCCGCCGGCAGCGCTCTCAGTCGGTGACGCCGCCTTCCTGTTGCCTTTCCTGAAAGGAGTCTCCTTCATGGCATTTACTTTATTACGATGAAGTAAGGATAACACATTCATTAATGGATTGCAAGCTTTTTTTGCTTTAATCTCAGAAATCTCCAACTTTTACATATCCCAGCTTTTCCTGCATGGTATCATTCAGCTGTTCCGCCGAAAGTCTGCCGCTCTCCACCAGTTCGTCTCATATTTCCGATACAATTCATTAAAATATCTCTCTGCTTTTGATTCAAACCCCATTTCATAGTCCGATTTTTTCAGCAGCCCATACAAGACAGGCTCTTTATTCTCAATCATGCTTTTCTGCATTTTCCCACGCTTTCCCTCAGCACAGATACCTGCCCAGCACAGGTATCCGCCGCAGGCAGGCCGCCACGACGGTGCAAACTGCATAACACCCCAATGCAAGCAACGGAATCCCGATAATATTGGGAACCAGCATGGTATCGATTCCCCTCTCTTCCAGCACTTCCAGTAAGCCCACATGCATCACATAAACCCCAAAGGTCGCATCTGAGAGCTCCCGGATGATCCTGGCCGCCGGACGACTGTAATGCACCTTGCTCATAACATTCGTAAAAAACAGAAACAGCGCCGTTACAATAATAAACGTAAACGCGCCATAGCTGTCATAAAACTCCCCTCTGGGCTCCCCTGCCTTCAGTGACAGATATCTGTCCACAAATTGATTCAGCAGCGCCGCCGGAATCACCCCTGCGTATATAACTCTGTGCCACTTTTCCGGAATTCCGTAATGGGCAATATAATATCCCCATACGAAATACCCGATATAGCTGCACGCCATGCCTAATTCCGCAACATTAGTCAGATCTGACGCATACCTTACGATATAGGACCTGCTCAGGGCAGACACCGTGAACATCCCTATTTTCAGGAAAATGAACAGCAGCAAAAAATATTGAAGATTTCTCTTGTCGGCGTTTTTTACCCAGGAACGCAGAATCGGAACAAGCATATAGATTGCAACAATCATCGGCAGAAACCAGAGGTGGTACCTGCCGCCCAGCAGTTCCTTTATTACTTCCTTCCACTCCGCGGCTCCCAGACCACGTTTTCTGCAATCGTAGATGCCGTACAGTCCGGACCATATCCAGTATATCGCCAGAAGCCGGAATATATTATGGAAATACAGCCTTTTGATACCGATGTCTTTATTCAGGAAAATGGCTCCGCTGATCATCACAAAAATCGGAACCCCGAAACGGAACAGCGCATCCCAGGCATTCGCAATCTGCCATTCTCTGTCAGTCACCGGAAGCACATACCATTTCTGGCCGGCGCTGTGCAGCATCACCACACTGAATGCCGCCACGATGCGAAGCAAATCATAATGAATCATCCTTTTATCCTGTGACACTGCTTCCATAGCCATGTTCCTCCCGCTGCGCCCAAACGGCCTCCTTAAAACTGCAGTGTCCGAATCCTGTCCACTGCCTCAACCGTATTCTCATAGCTTCCGAACGCGGTCAGCCTGAAGTATCCCTCTCCGCTGGGGCCGAAACCGGAACCGGGCGTTCCCACCACATTCACCTGTTCAAGCAGACAGTCAAAGAATTCCCAGCTGCTCATCCCCTTCGGCGTCTTCAGCCAGATATAAGGGGAATTGACACCCCCCGACACGGTATATCCGGCCTCCTTCAGGCCATTGAAAATATATTTCGCATTTTTCATGTAATAGGCAACCTGCTCCTTCAGCTGAGCCTTTCCCGCCTCGGAGTAAACAGCCTCGCCCGCTCTCTGCACGATATAAGGCGCACCATTATACTTCGTACCGTGACGTCTCGCCCACAGCGCATGCAGAGACACATCCCCGCATTTCAGTTCCTTCGGAATTACGGTAAATCCAAGACGCACTCCCGTAAATCCTGCATTTTTGGAAAAGGAACGAAACTCAATCGCGCAGCTTTTTGCCCCTTCGCATTCATAAATGCTGTGAGGCACATCCTCCTCGGAAATATAAGCCTCGTAGGCAGCATCATAGAGAATGACAGCGCCTTTCTTTTGCGCATAATCCACCCATTCCTGCAGCTGCGCCCTGGTGATAGTCGCCCCCGTAGGATTGTTGGGGAAGCACAGATAGATCAGATCCGGCGTCCGGGACTCCCCTGGCAGTTCCGGTGCAAAACGGTTCTCCGCAGTGCAGGGCATGTATATTACATCACTCCAGGTCTCCCGCTCACTGTCATAGGTGCCTGTCCGCCCCGCCATCACATTGGAATCCACATATACGGGATACACCGGGTCACATACCGCAACACGATTGTCCAGGCTGAAAATCTCCTGAATATTGCCGGTATCACATTTTGCCCCGTCTGAAATGAAGATTTCATCCGCATCGATATCGCAGCCCCTGGCCCGGTAATCATTGTCGGCAATTGCCTTCCGCAGGAACTCATACCCCAAATCAGGCGCATATCCGCGGAAAGTCTCCGCGTTCCCCATCTCGTCCACCGCGCCGTGCAGCGCCTCCGTCACCGCCGGAACCAGCGGCAGCGTCACATCGCCTATCCCCAGGCGGATAATCTTCTTATCCGGATGTGCCGTACTGTACACGCTTACCTTTTTTCCAATCGTAGAAAACAAATAACTTCCGGGAAGCTTTATATAATTCTCATTGATCCTAAACATTACTCTCTTTCCTCTCCCTTCATACACCTTTAACCCTGCCGACAGCCCCCTGTATGCAACAGGCCCAGTCCCAAAGGCACATCCCGAAGCACCGCCTGCCGGGCAGATTGGACAATTGAACCGGTTTACCTTAAACAATGCCGGACAGATCCGGGATATTCCCCGTAAAAACGCTCGTCCACCGCACACGCCAGGTCCGGAAACACGCGCTCACTTTGAGCATTCTTCTGTATGAGAAGAATCCCGGCCTTTACCTGCTCACACTTCTCCCTCGAACACGGTAACAGCCGGCCCGGTCATGTAAATCAGGTTCGCCTCCCTGTCCCACTCGATCAGAAGTTCACCACCTAACAGTTTAACCGTTACCGCATGATCTGTCAAATGATTTAACACACATGCCACCGCCACGGCGCAGCATCCGGTCCCGCAGGCCAGGGTCTCCCCGGTTCCCCGCTCCCAGACACGCATGAAACAGGAGTTCCTGTCCAGCACCTCCACAAATTCCGTATTGGTACGTTTGGGAAATCTGGCATGATTTTCGAAAGAAGGCCCAATCTGCTCCAGCTTCATCTCCGCTACATTTTGCGTAAAAATCACCGCATGGGGATTGCCCATGGATACGCATGTCATGCGGTATTCCTTCCCCTCCACCAGGATTGGCTCATCCACCGCCCGGTCCCCGGCAGCTTCCACAGGAATCAAAGCCGGTTCCAGAACAGGGCTTCCCATGTTGACACGCACCTTCTTCACCGTCCCGCGGCTCTCCGGCTGTCCCGGTTCTTTCTCTACTGTCAGTTCCAGAAGCTTCACTTGCCCGGCGCTGACTACACTGACGTGGTCAGAATCCGTCAGTCCTTTGTCATATACATACTTTCCCACACAGCGGATTCCGTTTCCGCACATCTCCGCCCTGGTGCCGTCGGCATTGTACATTTCCATCTCGAAATCGGCATCGCCGGAAGGGTTGATAAAAATCATCCCGTCCCCGCCGATGCCGAAATGTCTGTCGCTGAGCCGCCTTACCAGTTCCGGCTTCTCCGCATCGGGAATATGCTCCTGAAAGCCGTTTACATAGATATAATCATTGCCGCAGCCGTGCATTTTCGTAAATTTCATTTCTGTTCCTCCCCGTATAATAACTTCACCCCGACTTCATCATTTTGCCGCACCGCAGGCTACAGGAATATTGATTTCTTTATTCATCTTCTTAAAAGAAGGCTTACTGCTAAAATAGTTTCTCCGTCGTTTAATCATATCCATGACCATTTTTTGTGCTGCTTCTTTAGATGTCAAACAGGGCTTAATATGATGTATACAATGTTTATAAAATGTTTCATGCCACTCTATATAAACATCACCGGCATAAAAACTTCCCTTTAATATATCTAAATAATCTTCAAAAATATTTACTCCATTTTCAAAATCACCCATCAGAAAGCATATCATTGCCAAATCATAAACTTCCCAAAAGCGTCGATTTTCTGGTATATATGATACCTTCTGTTCAAGGCACCTTTTCGCATAATCCAAATCTCTGAATTTACGGTATTCTATCACTTTTCGCAGGCCTGCTTCAGCAAATTCCTCCATCTTTGCCTGAAATTCGTCGTCATTTCCACTGTATTTACAAAATTCTTTTTCCCGTTCCCCATAGGAATATGCAAATATATCGTTTAAACCTTCACTTTTTTCCCAAAAGAAATCAATTCCAACTCCCAAACAGGAACCTTTTGACCAATTACTTGAATCAAATACAACAAAAATGATAAAATATCCATTATCATCCAACCAGGTTCTTGACGTGCCCTGCCGGAAAAGTCCCTGCGGCGCTAAAACCTTTTTTGCAGCCATATTTATGATTTTATCATGTTGCCGCACTATATCATTCCTTTCCAAATCCAAATCTGTAATTATCTTCCCGTTTGATACATTTTCGTTTTGCCCTTTGTCTTGTATTATAGAGAAATACTGATAAAATAGCAATAAAAAATTTCCGCAGGCTTAAAACACCCGCAGGGAAATTTTCGTACACCAGATGATTTATGATATCTTTACAGTAAACCCCCAGACTTTCATGCAACGGGCTGCTCCTCCTTGCATGAAAGTCTGGGGGTTTACTGTGAATGCACACAAACCGCAAGAGCATGCGGTTTGGCGCACAGCTGTCTTGGAGCAGAGGAGCTCATTTTGACTGCGCAGTTTCCGCAAGGCTTGATGCAGGACTTTAAAATTCCACAGGGGGGGGCAAGGAAGTCATCACATTCCCCCGCCACAGTTCAATGAAATAAGCGCAGGCCTCCTGCGGCACCCTGACTTTCACATTACTCCTCTCCACTACTGCCCCGTCCGGCACGTAAAGCCAGTATTGTTCCATCCTGGTCACATTCCTTTCACGCCGATAACTCATAGGCTGTGTAATGTAATATAACCTTGCGCCGGCATCTGACGGTTCAGACAGATTTGTCCTCAGAAGAAACCTTCTCCCCAACTCTCCTGTTGCTACCTCCTCAAACACAGGCAGCGGAGTGCCTCCGTGCAGCACCTACTCTGCAAAAGCATACACCTCCTCAATATCAAAATTTATGCGTGTGCGGGAAATCGGCTCAGAGTGCGGCACGGCGCCTGCAGCATTATATCAAATTTATGCGTGTGTGGGAAATCGGCTTTCAGGCACAGTATCCCGGTCATACTGCGGCAGCGGTTCAAAATGAGACACCGCCCCTTTTGCATATGTGAGCAGTTACTCCAACTGTTCCGAAGCCGTTTTCTTCTCATCCGGCACCGGAAAGGATGCCGTCTCCCCCAACATGGTTTCCGCCAGAGACCAGGCAAAAAGCCAGTTCATTTTTCTGGATGGATGATTGATATGGTTGGCCAGCAGCCCTGTGACATCTGCTCCGCAGTGATATAAAGTTTTCCATTTTTCATATACATCGCAGACCGGTACGCCGTATTCTTCCGCTGCCCGCTTTCCCTCTCCAATATATGCATCCAATACGCCTTCCAGCTGGGTTTTCATGGAATATTCCGCAATCCGGAGCAGAAGCGGTTCCTTGATGTGATCTCTGTCCACACAGGTATTCATCATATTGGGGGTCATATAGATGACCTCGCTGCCGCTCTCCAGAAGTTTCCGAAAAATATGTCTCAGGCTCTGTCCGTACTCCTCTGCGTATTCCAGGCCTCTGCCGCAGTCGTTCAGTCCGAAGCACACCACTGTCAAATCCGGCCGAAAACGCAGCACATCCCGCTCCAGCCTGTTCGCTCCGTTTGCGGCATTATCGCCGCTGATACCCGCATTGATGATACAGACGGGGGCGCCCGGAAACAGGGTTTTCAATATTTCCGATACATATGTGCTGTAAGCGTGTTCCTGCTCAAATACGGTCTGGCAGTTTCCCTCCTGCAGAAAGACCTCAAAACATCCCTGGGTAACGCTATCTCCCAAAAAGGCGATTGCCGGTACGGGCAACCCATATAAATCCTGTGCCTTGGCAGCAATCTTTCTCATAATTTCCATAGTTTCCTCCAATCCATATTCATGTTCAAAAACACTTGCCAACGTAAGTGCATAACAAGTGAGTGCTGCTGCAATGCTGAACAGAAGAAGGCAGCTGAATGCGCTCACGAATATAATAAAAAGCATGTCAACACTTCAAAGTCGAAAGGCTATCTTCCGTGTAGTTTTACAAAAAATGTCAGGCGGCATACTCTGCGGCATGCTCCCCGCCTGACATTTTCATATTGCGGCACTGTCGCCGCTGCTGCCCGCATATGTGGCCGTTTTTCGGCTAATGGGCCAGGCTGAGCTCTTTTTTCAAACCGGCCAAAATCAAATCGGGCAGAATCCTGCTGCCGTCAGCTTAATAGGCATGTCCCAACGGTTCAGGCCCCAACGGCGCTTCACCCGGGTTCACTACCCGGAATCCGTTGGCTTTATAGGCTTCATAATCGAAATTCTCCAGTTCATCATATCCCAACTTGTGATATTCGTAGAATCCTTCCCAGTCCTCATACCCATCGCCCAGATTATGCTCCAGGAAAGCGTCCGCCATAGCCATTCCCGTGCGGGGCGCCACATAAAATCCGCCCATGGCCATCACATTACAGTTGTTTGCCGTGACACAGCGGAGTGCTGCCGGAACTGATTCCACCACAGCACTGTGCACATGGGGGCATTTGCTTGCGGCGATATGGATTCCCATACCTGTGCCGCAGAACAGCAGCGCGCGCTCAAATTCTCCTTCTGCAATCATTGCGCCTGCCCGCAGTCCGATTCGGTGATACATCTCCGGAGTGCCTTCGTCTCCCGCCTTCGCACCTACGTCCGTAACTGTCCAGCCGCGCTCTTCCAGGTGCTGCACTACGGCATCCTTGAGCTGTAAACCCGCAAAATCTGCAGCTACCAAAATCTGTTTATCCTTAATTTTCTTCATATTGTTTTTATCCTATTCCAGTTCCGCATCCGCCCTCCCTGTACCATTTCATGGCAGAGGATTTCCGGCCGCTTAGTGATGCGTCCGCAAATCCTCTGGGTACTGTCCGGGCGGCTGCTGTTTTCCAGTTCCGCATCCGCCCTCCCTGTACCATTTCATGGCAGAGGATTTCCGGCCGCTTAGTGATGCGTCCATAAATCCTCCGGGTGCTGTCCGGGCGGTTGCTGTTTTCCAGTTCCGCATCCGCCGCATTATATTTCACCTGCGTCTGGCCGTGGATTCTCCTTGTACGAGTTTCAGTTTATTCAGATAAAATCCTGTCGTGTCCTGTACCATATTTGTATACAGTAAGTCAAATGCCTTCTCTCCGAAGGTCTTCGCGTCTACCTCCAGGGTGGTCAGCGCCGGAGTTATGTATCTGCCCATGGCAATCCCGTCAAAGCCAATGACAGAGACGTCTTCGGGAATGCGCAGTCCTTTTTCCCGGAACGCACGCATTGCGCCTATGGCCATCAGGTCATTGCCGCAGATAGCTGCCGTAAACCTTTTTTCTGACTCCATCAGCCGGACTGCCTGGTCGTATCCTGCCTGCACATTGGTTGCATAGGGAAATTGTCCGTCCATCAGCAGCTTATCCTTACAGGCAAAGCCCAGCTTCTCCATGTGCGCCAGATAGGCCCCGCATCTTAAGTCACAGTTCAGTTCCCGCCCCAGGCCGCTGAGATAGGCGATATCCTCATGTCCCAACCCTGCCAGATGATCGATTGCCAGACGCATGGCAGTGGGATAATCATTTTCAATGGAAGAAATTCGACGGAAATCCGTATTGATATTTCCGCTGACCACCAGCTTAATATCGTTTTCCAGCAGACGATACAGATTGTCCAGATTATACCGGTAAGGCAGTGCCGTCACAAAGGCACCGTCCAGCCCTCTGGAAATAAAGTTATCCCAATAGTCATCCAGGTCGCTGGTACCCACACAGATATTGACAAAATAGCCGTTCTCCCTGGCTCTGGCCTCAAAATACTGAATAATGCCGCCGTAATACGGATTGCGGACATCCTCCAGAATCAGTCCGATCTGCATGGTCTTGCGGGTGGAAAGGCTGCGTGCCACCATATTGGGCTGGTAATTCAGACGGGTCATCGCATCCAGCACCCGCAGCATTGTTTCTTCTTTTACTTTATCCGAATTATTCAGTACATTTGAAACCGTTGCGGTCGAAACACCCGCCATCCTTGCCACGTCTGTTCTGGTTGCTTTCATCTGCGATATTCTCCTGACTGTTGTTTGTATGTTTATTGCCTCTTCATCTTATGCGCCTTGACGTACATGGATATCCATCCGGCGGCTTCATGCCTTTTCCTCATGTAACGGGCGGAGCCACGGCAGCTGTTCCTCCGCCAGCTTGACTCTGCCCTTTGCGAGTATCCTACCATGATTAAAGTACAATCATGATATAGATGGCCATCCGGCCGTTCTATACCACGAATATGGTCATATTATACCCTAATTTTTCCAATTATGAAAGCCTTGTTGAGCTACTTTATTACCGCCCCAGGGCAATATCACTTCCGCCTCCGTTCCGTGTGGAACATTCACATACAGGTGGGTCTCTCCGTATCTGCGCGTCCAGCGGACATATACGTCTCCGTAGGGTGTTTCCACCGTGGCACTGGCAGACAGAAGCTTCTCCGGAAGATAAGGCTGCACCCGGAATCTGCGCCATCCGGCTTCCAGAGGTCTGATACCCGCCAGAAATGCATAGTACCAGTACACTACCGCGCCGTACATGGGATGGTTGTGGGAGTTCATGGTGGGATTCTTTTTCAGTTCAAAGCGTTCCCACATGGTAGTGGCCTCATTCTGGATCATGAACCCGAAGGATGGATATTCCTCCCTGACAGCCAGCTTCCATGCATCCTCCAGATATCCGTAACCTGTCAGCACCTCCATCATATAGCGCGTACAGAGATTTCCTGTGGTAAACCGATATTCTTTTTCCGCCAGATCCTGATGCAGACAGTCAGCCGCTTTCTGTCTGTCCTCTTCGGGGAGGATACCCAGCCACAGCGCAAAGGACTGACACCCCTGGGAACCGGTGGCCACCTTTCCGCTCTCCGCATCATACCATTTCTCCAGAAATGCCGCTGCGATTTCCTCCGCTTCCTGACGATGTTTCTGCACCTCCTCTTCCATGCCCAGTTTCGCTGCCATCTGCATCAGCAGACAGGTATTGTAATAGTGATATCCTGTGGACATCAGCTCGCCCGGCGTCACCGCTGAAACCGCGTATTCCTCACTGGCACAGGCATAGGCAGGAGCGGCCCAGTCACCGTAATAGCTGTAATTGACAATGTGGTTGTCACTGTTCTTTGCAAGGAAACGGTTCCATCTGCAGAAGCCCTCGTAGCCTTCCTCTATGATGTCCAGGTTGCCGGTGTGCAGGTAAGCCTGCCATGCGGCAATCAGGTAGCTGGAACAAACCGGGTCCGCAGGACGGCAGCCAAAGGCAAACGGCGCGGTACAGGTAATGCTGCCTTCCTCATCCTGTACGTCCATGCAGTCTCTCACCACCTTGGGAAACAGGCGGCCCACATCAAAGCTGTAGGGGGTGGCTTCAAACCGCACTGTGGCATCGTTCATCCAGCCCACGCGCTCGTCCCTCTGAGGACAATCCGTCAAAATACTGTGGACATTCGCTTTCTCCGTCTGTACTGCATTGCGGTAAATTTTATCCACTAAAGTGTTTCCGCAGGTAAAATAGCCTGACGAAGCGGCATCCGTATAGAGACTGACCGCGCAGATATCTCCTTTCAGAAGTTCCTCCGGATATCCAGTCACTTCCGCATATCGGAAACCGTGATAGGTAAATTCCGGCTGCCAGCAGGCAGGCTGCTTTTCATCCCCTGAAGCCACATAAGTATCCTCGCTTGCTGCATTGCGCAGCTGGGGCAGGTACAGGCGATGCTCTTCATCCAGGAATTCCATATGCCTGATGGTAATCTCCTGTCCGGCTTCCATTCCTTCGGGAATCCTGATACGGCAGACTCCGGCAATGTTCTGTCCGAAATCCACAAGCCAGATTCCCTTTTCTACCTGGTTCACTGCCTTTGCGGCATAGATTTCCTGTTCCCGAATGTACTCCAGTGTCTGGGGTTCCATCCTGCCGCCCGGAGGCTCGGCCGCTGCCGCGGAAAACAGTTCCCCTGATGCAATGCCGGGCCTGCTGAAATCCGGCCGGGCATGCTTCGCATCATAACGTTCGCCCAGAAAAATGTCCGCGTACACCACCGGGTCATAAAAGTATTTCCAGTCCGTATCCGTGCGTTTCCATTCCACGCTGCCGTCCAGATAGCGAATTCTAAGCTGTGCGCTTAACTGCCTTTTTCCCACATAGGCGGGAATCCGGTTCACCAGCTGATAGCATATGTTCTGGTCATTCCGCCAGCCGCCTGCCACCCGTATGCCCAGCCGGTTACTGCCCGGCTGCAGCAATTTTTCCAGACCCGGAAGCACTGTGTAATAAGCTCTTTTATCATACTGGCTGTAAGCCGGGTTCATTGGACTGGTAAATACTGCCTCACCGTTCAGATAAACCTTGTGGTAGCCCAGGCCGCACACAAACAGGCAAGCGGATTCCACCTCCTTTTCACAGGAGAAGTCGCCGATGTAGGCAGCAACCCCGTTTTTCCGCTCCTCCTGCTCGCAGATCCAGTCAGCTTCCCAGGTCTCCAACTTACCCGGACAGAAATCCTGTCCGGCTTCCCCGCCTGTCACCCCTTCCTGATTTTTCAGGCCGACCCGCAGGGTATAGACTTCTCCTGCTTCCAGTTTCTCCCCGTCATATCTGCACTGCTGCCGGGCATCCTCTCTCCAGCCACTGTCCCATATCGTCTTCTCTCCCTGGCTGACCGCAAGGCGGTATGCGGACTGCCGCTCTCCTTCGCCTGCCGCCACCGCCCATGAAAATACGGGGCTGGCGCTTTCCGTAATACAGACCCGGGAAGCATTTGTCCTTCCGTGCTCGATTCGTATTTTATATGGTTTCATAATTCCTTCTTTCTTTTACTTGTTGTCCCGTTTCACGCCGTCAAATCCCTGCTGCTCCTCAGCCGCTGAAGCAATATCTGTCTCGCTTTATTTGTTGTCGCTTTATACGGCAAAGCATTCCTCATCCTTTTACCGCACCGATCATGATTCCCTTCACAAAGTATTTCTGAATAAAGGGATAGGCCAGCATAAGCGGCACCGTAGACACAATGATCACGGAATATTTCAGGGTCTGCGCCGTCTTCAGCTTGGCAATCACGGCTTCCATCTCCATACCGCCGGATGTCATGTCAATCTTTCCAACGATCAAAATATCACGCAAAACCGTCTGCAACGGCATCAGGTTCCTGTCCTTGAGATAAATCAACGCGCTGAAATAGTCATTCCAATGCCCCACCGCATAGTACAGCACCAGCACCGCAATCGTGGGCTTCACCAACGGCAGTATCACCCGCACCAGCATCTGCAGCGTGTTGGCGCCGTCCAGGATGGCCGCTTCCTCCAGGCTTTTCGGCACTCCGTACATAAAGAAGCTGCGCAGAATAAGCACATTGTAGACCGAGACAGCGCCGGGAATAATCATTGCAAGAGGCGAATTGTACAGCCCCATATCCCTGACCTGCAGAAACAGCGGTATCAGCCCTCCCGAAAAATACATGGTAAACACCATGAAAATCGTGAAAAACCTGCGCAGTACAAAATCCTGTCTGGATATGGGATAAGCCGCCAGTATGGTCATAAAAATGTTCACCGCCGTTCCGATGACCGTATACAGAACGGAATTGGCATATCCTGTAAGAATATCCCTGTATTCCAGTATCAGCTCATAGCCGCTGAAATGAAATCCCTTTGGCAATAAGAATACTTTTCCCGAAGTCACCAGATTCGGATCAGAAAAGGATGCCGCCACGATAAACCATAACGGCCATGCATAAATAAAAAACAGGATTCCCATCACAATTCCGTTTACAATGTAAAACCCTTTGTCTGCACCGGTGGCCTTGCGCCTTTTGCGGTGCGTCTTTTTCATCTCAGCCTTCATCGCCGCCACCCCCTACCATATGCTGTACCCGGCCAGTTTCCGCGTAGTCCGGTTGGCCCAGAACAGAAGGATCATACTGATTACCGAATTAAACAGCCCCACCGCGGTGGAAAATCCGTAATCGCTGTTGATCAGTCCCATCTTGTAAGTATAGGTGGACAGCACTTCGGAAGCCGCCAGATTCAGAGGGTTCTGCATCAGCAGAATCTTCTCATAACTCACGTTAATCACGCCGCCCAGTCCCATGATAAATACCACGAATATCGTGGGACGTATTTCCATCAGATCAATATGCCAGATCCGCTGCCAGATGGAAGCCCCGTCCACAATCGCCGCCTCGTGAAGCTGCATGTCCACTCCTGCCAGCGCCGCGATATAAATGACCGAACTGAATCCCAGCCCCTGCCAGACACCGCTCCACGTATATACGGAACGGAACAAATCCCCTGAGGACAGGAAGGGAATCCCTTCCGCCCCCAGAGCGTTTAACGCCACGTTGACAATGCCGTTATCTCCCAGAAAGATGGCCAGCATACCTACCAGTACCACGTTGGAAATGAAGTAGGGCAGATAAGTAATCATCTGCAGCGTCTTTTTCCAATGACTGCTGCGCACATAATTGATCATCAGCGAGAATATAATGGGAATCGCAGCCCCCGCCAGCAGGCTGTATATACTGATGAGCAGAGTATTTTTCAACAGACTCCCAAAATTATAGCTGGCAAAAAATCTTTCGAAGTGCTTCAGCCCCACCCAGGGACTTCCCCAGATGCCTGCCTTGATCTGATATTTTTTAAATGCAAGCTGGATACCGGCCATTGGTATATAGTTAAAAAGGATAAAATAGGCCGCCACCGGCACCATCATCAGATACAGAATGGTATTTACCCTGATGTCCTTTCCCAGGCGCGTCCAAAAGCCTTTCTTCTTACCAGCACTTCCGATGTATCCGGTTTTTTCGTATTTTTTCTGTTTTTTCATTCATTATCCTTTAATGCTTCCGTTTTCATCGTTCCGTTTCAGCCTGTCCTCACTGTCTTTCGCTGAGCCATCTGTCGTATGCTGCCCTGTCAATCTCCTGCAGTCTCTCCAGGTCCATTGAACTCAGGTTTGCAAGATACTCCTCCCAGGTACTTTCAAGGTCATATGCTCCGGTGACTACAAGAGACTGGTATTGGTCTACATAAGAATTAATTGCGGTCACCAAATCCGCTTTCTCTTCCAGTTCCTCCTCTGACCAGGATAAGCTGGGATATTCATCCGCCGCATATTCCAGCAGGCGCTTCCGCTGCTGAAGCAGGAACAGCTCTTCCGGATTATCCAGTCCTTCACTGTACAATACAGCCTCTCCCAGAGGAGCCGGATACCATCCGACCAACAGTGCGCTGTTCCGGATTGCATTCTGGTCCGCGCCCCATTCTCCGTCCTCTATCCAGTGATATTTTCCGTCGTCATCCAGGGTATAGGTTTCTCCTTCCACCCCCATGATACCCAACACGGCGCCTTCCTCCGTATACAGATAATCCGCCCATGCACAGATCAGCTCCGGATGCTCGCATTTATCCGTAATCACCAGTCCGCCGTACTGTACGCCCTTTCCGGCAGGAACGCTGTGCGCTCCGTCAAAAGGAAGGATTGCATCGTAATCCTCGTCCCGCTCCGTACCCACATGCTGATAGACACCCCAGGTAGGAATCACACCCAGTGCGTCCTGCGTGGCTCCGATGGCATTAATATCCTCCCAGGTAGCGCTGTAGCAATCCTGATTGACCAGTTTTTCCTCGTAAGCCCTGGCCATAAACTCCAGAAACTCCTTGTATTCCTGAGACGTAGGCACATAGGTAATACTTCCGGTATCATGGTCGTACATGGACATTGTATTCCAGTCCATTGCAATCCCGAATATCGGCATCAGCATGCTTACAGCCCCGTTGGGACAGTAGATGGGATACTCGTCCTGCTCCCCGTTTCCGTTGGGGTCCCCGTCCCGGAAAGCGCAGAGCACATCATAAAATTCGTCTTTGGTCTTGGGCATTTCCTTTCCCACCTTGTCAAGCCAAACCGTATTGATGTAAACCGCAGGCGCCGAAAGGCCCGGACCGTCCAGTTCCGGCAGGGCATAGATATTGCCGTCAGCAGAAGTAATATTCCCCCATATATCCTGTTCATCCAACTTTTTCTTCAGATTCGGCATGTATTGATTGATCAAATCATTCAAAGGAATAATGATTCCCTGGGCTGCATATTTGTACGTATCAACAGAACTGATTCCGCTCTTGATATACACATCGTAATAATCGCCTCCGTTGAAGCTCAGATTCCGCTTCTCGTCCAGTTCTGCCTGGCTGAATGTAGTGAGGTCCCAGTGAATGTTGGTCCTCTCCTCCAGCTTCTGCATGGTCAGCGTCTTGTCCAGCTCCTGTCCCGTATTGGAAAAGGCAAATGCTTCCACCGTCCATGTCTCCTTCAGAGGAAACGCAATTTCTTCTACGCTGCCCCCGGCACTGCCGTCTGCATTCTCTCCGCTGTTTCCGCCGCTTCCGGAATCTGATCCATCTCCTGGAGTACCGGACTGTTCCGCCGCCTGGCCACTGCCCCGGGAAGGCTCATCTCCTCCCGAGCCGCAGCCGGCCAACATACTGCATACCAATAAACCTGCCACCATAATGATATGTTTTCTCTTCATTATTTCATACCCTCCTGCCCGCTTTAGCGGATATCCGGTTATGGCTTGAAAGTGGCCTTCTTTCAAATCCTCTCCTGTCCCGCTCTCTGAACTCTGTTGCCGTGTTTTATGTGCCGCTCAAATTTATCCGGGTAAATTTTATTGTAAAAAAATTTGGAGAAATTTTACCAACAATCACCAGGACAGGCGTATATTTCCTGACATTCCTGTAAAATATAATTGTAATCCCAAACTTTTTCTACACTTTCTACATTGTTATCATACCTTATATGCCGAAAAAATGCAATAGGTTTTTGAGAAATAATTTATCCGGGTAAATTATTTTTTCAAGAGGAGCCCAAAGGAATATTTCCCCTCCTGCAGACATATCTATTATAAAAGAAAATGACAAGATAAAATGAAGGGGAATAGGATGAGTGCTAAAACAAAAATCGTCGTACTTCACATGAAAGAGTTGATTTATACCGGAATTTTTGCTGTTCTGGGAGTACTGCTCGTTATTCTGCTGATCCTGATGTTCCTGCCGGGCAAGGATAAAAAAGACCCTCCTGCCCCTGAACCGGAGCCGGAAGTAACAGAAACCGCCTCCCTCTACATACCGGGCATCTATACCACCGAACTGGTACTGGGCAGTGAATCTATTGACGTGGAAGTCATCGTGGATAAGAATTCCATCACCTCTATCCGGATGGTCAACCTGGGCGAAGCCGTCACCACCATGTATCCGCTGCTGCAGCCCACCTTTGATTCCATCTGCGAACAGGTTATGGAACAGCAGTCTCTGGAATCCATCAGCTATTCGACCGACAGCAAGTATACTTCGCTGGTGCTGCTGGAGGCGATACAGAATTCGCTGGAGAAGGCGAAGACGACCGGGGCGGAGTAATGCCGGAAGATGAGCGTGAACGGGCGAAGTTTCCCGGGGTGATTCAAAAGCGCATGAATGAACAATATTTCCCGGGATGATTCGGAAGCGAGTGAACAGGCGAAACTTCCCGGGATGATTTGGAAGAGCGTGAACGGACAAAATTTCCGGAATGATTCGGAAGCGTGAAGAGAATATAGCTACATTGAAATACGTCAGAGAGGAAAGGGGCGTCGTAATGGCTGCCCCTTTTACTGCGAGTATATATCTTCTGCCTTCCGGCGCTGCTCAAGCAAAACGGCCATACTGCAGGGAACTCAGGAGGCCCGTTTTGAGCTTGAACAGCAGATTCAGTTTATAAAGGTACTCATACTTCGCATACTAAAATTAGGCATACTACCAGAAATTACGCCACTTTG
>CAJUJN010000058.1 GCA_910586775.1 uncultured Acetatifactor sp.
CAAAGTGCTTCATACGGCACTTTTTGTTAAAAACTTGTAAAGTAGTGTATTATTATATCCACTTTTTCATTTATTCACAACATTGTTTTATCATTGGCATCCTCATATTCTATTTGTCTCATTTATATAACCCGTCTTTCTGCGAAAGACAGCAATGCTCCATGAGACAGTTTCACTGGCTTACGCTTTTTATTTTTGTTTCCTTCTGATACTATTTATATAAGACTGACACACTACAGAATACGTGGCGGTGAGTGGCGGGGCTGTATAGCAGCGCCCCGTATTTATATATATTGTCGGTCATCCGTTTCTCTTCCAAAGTCGACTCAATTTCGCCGGATGACCAGTCACTGTCAGTTTTATCACTATATTACCAGGAGGTAGTTTCTTGTCTTTTAAAATTTTAAAACGCAACTGCTGTGGGCTTGATGTCCACAAAACATGGATCTATTTGCGAGGATGCTTCTGAAGCGTATTCCTTTCCATCCAGGGTAAGAAGATGTCATACAATAAACTTTCATGACATTTCCTCCCCCAGCAGCATTCCATGGCTCATATATTTTTCAGGATTTCTCCTCCAGTCCTCTACCCGCTTTAAGATCTCCTTCACTGCCGCCTCATAAATTTCTTCCCCGAACTGAGCGGTGGCATTCTCCGGCCTGAGTTGTGACATCACGCCATATTCCAGCTCCGGCACAGCCAGTGACAGATCCACTGTCTGAGGATGGGATGCCAGAAGGTGGGAAGTCTCCCATCCTCCTGCGTGGTCTCCTGCCGGGTCATACTTCCCCCGAAGCAATAGGAAATCCGCCAGTGCCATTCCCGCAATCCGTCTCCATTTCTTGTCATACGCCCATTGATTGTAAGAAAGTACTGCGCTTCTCGCGTGATCCACCAGAGGATAATGCCCCACCACAAACACCACCAGCAAAAAGCCATAAGACGCAGCCTCCGCCATAATATGAATCAGATGCTGTTGGTAATGCCTTATCTGCTCCATACCGGAGAATGGAAATCTCTCTTCCCTTAACAGAGTGCTGTCTATCCCCAGCCTTTTCCCGATTCCCTCCTGATATTCAGGGTCCGTCTCCAGCAGAGAGCCTGCCCTGCTCTCTCCATAATAGACGGAAGGAAAAGCCACACCGCCCGCAGACGCACACCGCAAAGCTATCTCTTCCGCCTGCAGTCCGTCCGCTCCCATTGGATTATGTAAACCATGCCACTCCAGTGTTCCCAAGGGAACATAGGCCACCGGACATTCCTCCCTCCTGGCCCGCAGTTCTTCGGGCCGGAGATATTGAAATCTTACTTCCATAATAAATAATCGCTCCTCTCTCAGCCTGCTGTATTGGGTCCGCAGACTCCGATACACCTGTAAAATATCTCTGTGCCGTATGTAGCAGGATTGTTGACTTAACCTTTAATTCCGCCCATAATCATTCCTTCCATGAACAGCTTCTGGCATAGGAAGAACAGAATCATGATAGGTATGACGGACACCACAGCCCCGGCAAACAATAGATTATAATTGTTGCCGTAGGGAGACAGATAGGTCTGCAGACCCACGGTCAGCGTGAAGTTCACGTTCTTGGACATGACGATCAGCGGCCAGAGGAAATCGTTCCAGGACGTAGTAGCCTGCAGGATAATCATAGATGTAAAAGCAGGCTTCATCAGAGGCGCCATAATATGTAAGTAAATTCTGACCTCTCCGCATCCGTCTATCCTTGCTGCATCCATATAGTCCGATGAGAGGGTCTGGGCGTACTGCAGGAAAAAGTAAATGGTAAAACCTGAAACTGCAAAAGGCAGCACCACTCCCATATAGGAATTGAGCAGCTGAAACTGGCTCATTTCATTGTACAGTGGAATCATCAGAGTCTCCACCGGAATCATCATGGTGGAGAGAATCAGCACCAGAATAATTTTTCTGCCTTTGAAATCATACATTGCCACACCATACCCCACCATAGAGGAAAAAGTGATCGACAAAAAGGTGAAAATAATGGTGATCAGGATACTGTTCTTAAACCAGGAAAAAAACAAACCATTGTCATCTGTCCTGAGCATGGAATAATTCTCCACTCCAAGCATATCTGGTGTAATTTTTAGAGCAATCCCGTTTTTGAACACCAGACTCATATCCGTGACAAAGGAGGTAATCACAAGATAAACAAAGGGAGCCAGGCAGATCACCACCACCAGAAACAGCAGAACCACCACACAACATTGATAAATCATATTTTTCTTCCGTTTCAATGTATTTCACCCCTCCTTCTTTCCTATGCGTAAAAACTTGATATAAACTACGTTCAGGATCATCAGCAGCACAAAAAGGGCAACGGACATGGCAGACGCATAACCCATATCAAACTGGCCAAAGGCCGTACGGTAAATATAGAGTACTATTGTCAGGCCAATGTCTCCGGGGGTCTTACTGTTGGGCCAAAGTACATAACTTTCCCCAAACATCCGCAAACCGCCGTAAGTAAGAATCGTCACCACGAAAATAAGGATAGGCTTTACCCCCGGCAGAGTCACGTGCCGGAACCTCTGCCATGCGGAAGCCCCGTCCACATAGGCAGCATCATACAATTCAGGCGGAATGGTCTGCAGAGCAGAAAGGAAATACAGAATATTCGTTCCCAGCCAGCGCCAGGTGGAAGTGAACACCAGGGCCACAATTCCCGTAAGTGCTGTGTCATAGAGCCATTCCTTAGGCTCTGCCCCAAAGAACCGCATCAGCAGGTTCAGCGGAGTGTCCACATTACTGCCGAAAAACAAGCGGAAAAAGATACCTGCCACGATGATGGAGGTCAGTGCCGGAATATAAATAGCTGTCCGAAACACATTCCGGCATGGGGTAAGGCGATTGTTCAGAAGCACTGCCAAGAGGAGTGCCAAAACCACATTGACCAGAATGATTCCCACCGTAAACCCCAGGCTGTTACGGATCGCCGCTCCGATGTGGGGATCTGTCAGGAGACGTTCATAATTGCTCAACCCCACATACCGATACTTGCTGATCCCCTCCAGCTTGTGAAAGCTTGTATATACCATACTGATCATGGGATATAACAGGAACAGGAAAAAGGAGATCAGAAAGGGGGCGCAAAAGAAATAGGGTGCTGTTTTCTGAGTAATCAGTCTTTTTTTCTTCATGTTCCTACCTTTCTACACAGGTCAGGCGCCTGCCAGTCAGATTCTCCCTGCTTACAGGCGCCTGATTGCTTTTTTCATTTTACTACTTTGCACTCTCAATCTCAGCGGCCGCATTACTCAGCGCCTCTTCCGGCGAAGCACTCTTCTCGTTCAATACTCTGAAGAGAATATCCGTGGCGATCAGAGAGTTGGCCAGTGAAAACTGGGGAGATGCAGTGATGTTGCTTGGATGAAACTTATCCTTCATTCCCAGTACCACATCAAAAATATCCATTCCGAAATAATCGGTATATTTATTCTGAGTCTTCATGACATCTGTCTCCCAAATATCCCATCTGAGAGGATCGAAACCTAACACGTTCCAGATCTTTCCTGCGCCCTCTGCACTGATCTTGGCTTCTGCCAGAAAACGGGAAGCCAAATCCGGGCTTTCACATTGAGTGGTAATACTGGTAGCCGTCCCGCCGAATACCGGATAAACGCTGCTCTCATCCCACACAGGAGGAGCTGCTACCTGAATCTTGCCGGACAGCTCAGGCATATAATCCGTAAATCTGCCCATGTACCACAGACATTCCAGCATAGATGCCGCGCCGCCCTGAGACATATAACCGTAATATTCTTCCGTGTGGAAACCGCCGCCAGGGGTGGTCACTGCCGTTCCATCCTCGATCATGCTCAGCATGAAATCAAGTACTTCTGCATTCTCCTTACTGTTAATGATACAGTTTCCGTCCTCGTCGAAATAGTCTCCGCCCTTCTCTCCTGCCATGATGTAGTAGCTCCAGGAGTCGTTTACCTCAAAAGTGATGATGGGCTTGCCGGTAGCCTCAAGCACCTTCTTGCCGGCATCATGCAAGTCCTCCCAAGTCACAATATCCTCCACTTTGACCCCTGCCTGATCCAGAATTTCCGTATTGTAGAACATAATCGGCGCACCTACGTGGTACTCTATGCCATAATAATTTCCGTTGTACTTATAAATATCCAGTACCGGCTCCAGGAAACTCTGCTTCTCCGGTTCAATAATATCGTTCAGGGGAACGAAAACCTCCGTATCTCCCTGCATAAAATCACTGAATCGGGCTACGTTTACATCCACAATATCCGGAGCTCCGTCACCGGACTGTAAGGTAATCAGCAGCTTGCTGTGCATATCTTCCGTAGGGTAAGTCTCTGTCTGCAGCTCAATGGTCTCATCCGGATGCTTTTCATTCCACACAGTCACCGCATCCTGCATAAATTCCGTGTGCTGCTCCACGTAAGTCCAAAAGGTCAACTGGGTGGCTTCCCCTGTAGACGCATCGACGTTCTGGCTCTCCTGAGACTCTTCCGGTGCATCTGTCTCCTCCTGAGAGCCTGCCTCAGCCGGTGCAGATCCGGCATTGTCAGCTTCACCCGCGGTACTCCCGCCACAGCCGCCAAGAAGAGAGACTGCCAGCGCACTACTCAACAACATTGCTACAATTCTTCTTTTCATAACCTTTTCCTTTCCTCTCTTGTCCTGCATGTAAATGTTCCAACAAGTGCTGCCGTGTTCTGCAAGACAGTTTATAAAAATATTATAGGAAAAGTGCTTTTTTCAATCCATTAAGAATTTTATCCTCTTTTCTAACTATTTTGTCTATTCTCGTCTCATCTTTCCATATTTTTTTGTATAATCTGACGGTGCTATGCCGTATATCTCCTTGAACAGCATGTAAAAATAGTTATAATTGTAAATTCCCACCGCGCCTGCCACCTCATTTAAGGAAAGCCTGCCCTGATTCATCAGTTCCTTCGCTCTCTCCATCCGGGTCAGGTTAATATAATTCACCAGGGTAGTTCCTGTCTCCTTCCTGAAGATGCGGCTTAGATAAGAAGGACTGACCGACAGCTTTTCCGCAATCACAGATAAAGATATCTTTTCCTGATATCCAGCTTCTATACAAGCTATGGCATCCTGAATGATCCCACTGTAGGAGGAAAGCTTTCCTGACTTTCTAATCTCCTCCTGAAGCAGGCGGAATTTCTCTGTCAGATAATCCTTCAGCTCCTGGAACGTGCCGATCCGAAAGTATTCTTCATAGGGATTTTCCTTTCCGAAGATCACATCCTCTGCAATCCCCTGTTCTTCCATCTTCCTGATGAGCAGAGTCATAATCTCCACATAGAACACCTGCATCTGACTCCTGGAGTAGGCCTGCTGTTCCAACTGCGTAAAGAGCTCATCAAAAAGCTCATACATGGATTCCCCTGTCTGCAGGTACTGTATGAGCCTCTCCTCCTGACAGATGCTCCACTTAAATATCTCTGCGGCAGCCCGCTCCTCCATGAATGCGATAAATGCCTTTTCTCCACGAAAGTCATGCTCTTTCTGGATATCTCTGACTCTCCCCAGCATCTCAGAGATATTTTCACATTTCTCCATGATCCTGGACACCACAAAAGACATATCTACACTGTAAAAACGTTTCACATTCCTCTGAATCTGCTCCACAATCCCTGAGATTTCCTGTGCTTCTTTGTTCTCTGCTGATAAAAGAATGAGAAAATTTTCTCTTTCCAGTTGAATCACCAGATAATCCCGATAATACTTGATTGTTTCATCCATGAGTATCTGCACGGCTTCTTCGCTGACAGATGTGCCTTCCGTATCCATCCTTCCCAGAATCAATACCAGCGCACCTCTGATCCATTCCATGTGCAGCTCCTTTAATTCCTCCTGCCGCTGAGAATAACGATCATGGAGAAGCAGATAGATCACATGTTCCCGCATTTCCTGTATGGAATAGTCCGGGGAAGCTCCGCCGTACACATTCAGTGCAGCAATTGCGGTGGCAATGGCATTCTCCAGCACCTCCTCCGTCAACTGATGCTTTAGAAGATAGTCACTGGCGCCTCCCTTGAGGCTCCTCCTCACATAGTCAAAATTGTCAAAGGCGCTGATGGCGATTACCTGCATCCGTTCTTCATATCGATTGATATAATCAATCAGCTCCATACCGTCGATACCCGGCATGCTGATATCTGTGATGACGATATCCGGATGATACCGCTCAATAAGCTCCATCCCTTCCCTTCCATTCACAGCCTCCCCTGCCAGCTCACAGGCAAGGCTCTCCCAGTGGATCATCCTCCTTAACTGAAGCAGGATTATGGGATCATCATCCACCAACAGAATTTTATACATTGGCTATCCCTTCCTTTCTGAGCACTGGCAGACGAATCTCTGTGGTGGTAAATATGTTCTTTTCACTTTTCATGATAAGGCCGTATTCCTCCCCCATCATCAGCCTGATCCTCCTGTCCACATTGCCGATCCCAATCCCGCTGAACCTGGCCTTCTCCTGATTACTGGGTTCGCTGATTACCTTTTCTATCCTGTCGCTCTCAATTCCAATCCCGTTATCCGTAATCGTAAAAAATATATGATTCTCCCGGCGAGATCCCTTGATGGAGATCACGCCTCTTCTGTTGGCAGGTTCGATTCCATGAATAATAGAGTTTTCCACTACCGGCTGCAGAATAAAGCGCGGTATCATACAGGATCTGATCCCTTCCTCGATCTGTATATCCACTGTGAATTTTCCCAGAAGACGGTAATCCTGGATAGTGATATAGTTTCTGATCAGCCGTATCTCATCCTCCACAGTATGCATACTGTCGTCATTTTTCATACTGTCACACAAAAGACCAATGGTGGCATTGATCAGAACCTCTATAGTCTCCTCCCTCTTCATTTTGGCTATATAGGATACAGTATTCAAAGTATTGGAAAGAAAGTGTGGATTAATCTGTGCCTGCAGAGCCTGTATCTCCAGCTTTCTTTTCTCCTTTTCATCGCCCCGTATCCGCTCCATCAGGCCATTTATCTCTCTGGCCATCTTATTGAACTGCCCCACCAGTCTGGTAATCTCATCGTTGCCTGTTTCCTCCAGCACAATATCCAGGTTTCCCTTTTCAAATTCTCCGATCCCGCGGATTGCCTCATTCATGGGTACCAGAATACTGTAGGAAAACAAAAAGGTAAACCCGATTCCCAATAGCAGACTGATCAGAGCTCCTGCCAGAGAGCTGGAGAGCACTGACTTGCGATCTGCCCTCAAATATTCCTGCGGAATCAGAAAAAATACCCGCCAGTCATTTTCTTCCATCTTGCGGCTCAGAGGGACCATCTTCTGTCCGTGTATCACCACAGCCTCAGACTTCTTCCTTCCTGCTCTCTCCGCTATCTCCAGTACCTCCGGGTAGGAATAAGTCTCCCCTACCACCGCATAATCGCCGGCTGTGGAGATAATAATCCCCTCCGAATCCATGATAAAAATCTCCGCTCCGATCTCCTGATTGAGAGTCTTATATATATCGGAAAAATTGCTCTCGTTTATCTGCATGACCATGTACCCGATCACTTCACCTGTCTCCTTCTGCTTGACCACCTTTCCTATGACGATCTCTCCGCCCCACTTGTTTGCTCTTCCCCTGTATCTGCTGTCCTCACCGTTCACTGCCTTAAACACACATTTTCCGTCATTCTCATAACATTCCTTCAGGAGCGATTCCAGGAATTCCCCCTCCAGCCTGGCGTTATAAATCACTTCCCCGTACACATTCACACTCTGATGATCCAGAGTATACAGGGTAATGCTGGAAGCAATATTGTCAAACACATATTTACTGCTCATCACTTTGCCGATGTCCACCTTGGCGCTGTTAAGCATACGGCTGTTGTATTTGTCATAATCAATCAGCACATCCTGTATCTGTGACATATAGCTGATCTCTATGCTGTCATTACGCGCCTTTTCAATGATCCTGTCCACACTGCTGCTCAGTTGGTTCATCACCTCATTTACCGAGACAAAGACCTTCTCCTGAATGACCCGGCTGCTTTTCTGATAAGACCAGGTCTGTGTCAGGATCATGGGCAACAACGTAGCAAAAATGAACATGATAAACAGACGGCTGAAAATATCCACCGTCCTTATCCAACTGATCACTGCATTTCCCGCCCTTCTACCCATAGCCGTCACAGATGAAGAAGACGGAGCCTGCGATGCTCCTCCCACAAGCTGTCTGAACCGTTTCCTCAGCCTTTTGATTCGCTCCATCCCCATACTCCTTTCTTGCCCATATCCTTTCTGTACTCTTAAGATGTCCGTATTCTGATTCAGTATAACATGAGAAAGGGACATATTAAAAACAAATATATCTTTATCCCTATAACAAAAGGTTACAGACAAAACATTGTCCATAGCCTTTCATTCGCTGAGTCTGTATGCGGAAAATAAGCAATCACCATACTGGATAAAAGTTTACGCCCAGACCACGCATTTACAAGCCTCTTCAATCATAGAAACACATCCCTCAATGCCGAATACACTTCTGTCCTGCTCCTGCACCGCCTGCTGACCGCAATGCGCATCACAGTTATCGGCATGACCACATTGGTAGCGCCGTTGCCAAGATACCCTACCCCTAAAAAGGGCTGTTTGCGTGCGCGCATGAAAGGCGGGTATCGCAAGCATTGTTACTGGTCCTCTATAAAGAGGTACTCCTGGTTTCTTCTTTGCGATACCTCTCTCATTCTAACATAGGAGGCTTTCTTTTGTTATCTTGCACGCTCCTGCTTACTCCATTCGCCCCAGCATAGCTGGGGGATTAGGATTTTCATTCATGGACTGGAAGCCATTCATAGTAACTTTCGGGGCGATATCCCAGGTTTTGCTTCGCAAAAATCCCACACCATTACAGATCATGCACTAAAATAGCAATCTCTTGCTGTTCAATCCCGTCTCCAGATACATGCACCTTAATTTCCCCGGTTCATACCCCGCGCGGATAATGGCTAATGCCTTTCCATAATAGGTAGTATGTGTATCACTATAAAAGTTCAATCATCTTTACATCTGTCTCGTTCACCTCAAACGGAATGACAATATTCCATCTGCCATCTGTCCAGTGGGATGCAGATATTTCTTCGCTGTCAAGCATCCTGTCATCGTCATAGCCAAGACCGTCTACCTTTAAGTTGAGTTCGTCGCTGCTGACAACTTTCTCTGCAAGATTCATTTTAATCATGCCTGCAAATGTATGGCTGTCTATTACCTCTCCCTCAAATGTGTTTTCCAGCAATTCGGGAGAATTCCCGCCTGTCAAAAGCCGATTCCTGAAACTGAACAGTGAACATATCGGCTATGTCATAGACAGTCTGAAAAGCAACACCGACAAGATCGACAACATCAAGGCGTACACGCTGGCAGCGCTCTACAACGCCCCTGTCTATGGGACAATATTACACATTCCTTGTCAGCCACGATATGGCGCATAGGGCGCCGTGTGCGGTGAAAGTCGCATGCACGGTGCTAAGCGGGGGAAAAGCCGAAAACATTTGAAACTATTGGCTTACCTATCGCAATCTGGCGCGAATGCCCATGTACGGTAAAGAAGCAAGCAACCGAAAACAACAGATAGACCGCCAGCACCACACTATTCCAAGCCAAAGAAACAAAAGACCGTCCGTGGAGGGCGGTCGAAAAGAAAACAAGTTTTATAATCTTCTTTCAAAAAACGGAAAGCAAACTTGACATTTTCGATAGCCGTGATATAATGAAGATACGGAAAGCAAACTTTCCATAAGAAAGGAGGTTCACATGAAAAATCGATTGGAAGATTTACGGAAGCAACGGGGAATCAAGCAAGAAGATTTAGCTAATGCATTAAATGTATCACGACAAACAATCGGCTCTTTAGAAAATGGACGTTATAATCCATCTATTCAGTTAGCATTTAAAATTGCCCGGTATTTTGACATGAGTATCGAAGAAATTTTTATTTATGAGGAGGAATCAAAATGAAAGAAAAGAAGCCATTCGTCATTGACATTTTAGTGGGTATTGTATTGGTATGTGTAGGATTTTTTGTTAAGGTTGATTATTATTCAACTATGATTTTTTCCATGGGTGTTGGATTAATGGTTGCTGCTATCGTACAGATAATCCGGATCACTTATTGGCAGAATTCTAAACGTTATACGGAGTATGAAGCAAAAAAGAGAGAGGCTTATATCAATAATGTTGATGAAAGAAAACAGTATTTACGGATGAAAGCCGGTCATGTCACTTATCAAATCATGACATTTTCTTTACTCATCCTGTCGCTTATACTTGCATTGATTAGAGTAGAAGCATGGATAATAGCGATGATATTCTTACTTTTTATCCTGCAATGGCTGGTAGGAGTTATCGCGTTTCATATGTTAGAAAAGAGGATGTAACAGTGACCCAACGGCTGCTCAATGCCAGCGACAGGGAAAGAACCTCTGCGAAGAAAAAACAGGCTGCGGAGCTGAAAAAGGCGTAGAAGCGTAAAGCCGAGGTTGACGGGTTGTTTGCTAAAATGTACGAGGACTGGTCTGCCGGACGCATAACCGAGTATATGAAAGCATTTTAGCAAATGGGGGGTTTTCTTACGGGGAGTGGTCTTATTTTCGACAGTTTATTATTTTTGAAACACAGATTTTGGAGATCAGAATGATAAGGATAGTCTGGTTATGGAATAAGTGCATTGTTACAATACAAACGGCTGACAAGCTAAGCTAGTGGAGACTTTGTTTTATGTAATTACGCACCCTTTCCAGAACAGCCACAGGTTATCATATAACCGGATAAAGTGCTTATAGCCAGTGCTGACGCACATCCCTGGCTTTCTCCTTCTGAAGATTGCCAAAAGCATGGTAGCAACCCCATAAAGAAACAGAAAACCCGGAAAAATGTGTTACACTCATATCAGGACATAAGCAAAGGCCCGTGAACCATATGGGCCTTGTCCGTGTTGTCCGTGTGGATGGTGACGATGAACTGGTGCCTCCCCTTCGTCCACCGCATAGCCAGCTCATAGCCGATACGGTTGGCGGCCTTGTACCTGCTTTTCCACAAGAGAAATTCAGCATCCACCGTGGCCGGGTCACATTCACAGGCAGAAATATATTTCCCTTCTTCCGTCTTGACCTGGTTCTTCCCATAGTCGGTACAGTCCTTTATCTTAAACCGCCTTATCAGCCGGATTCTGGTGGGGAGGTGAATAAGGTTGACGTAATCCCGTTTGAGTTCTCGGAAATGTTCATTGACGGTTTTAAGCTGGGGGCAAAGATGATGGCAGAGGTTTTCAGGAACGAGTAGAAGGACGGGGACAGGAAAAGGCAGACGCTTTGAGGGGAGCGGCTGTCTTTTTTGGGATTGCTGATAAGTTGGAAATTATTTAAGTGTTATCATTTAGCTTAGCGTATACATATGTATCTTTCCAAATTGGTCTTTCAGCTTCATCTTTCCAGAAATACACATTTTTTCTAAAATGGGCTTCACGTTGAAATCCTAATGCTTCAAGTAATTTCCACGAACTCTTATTATTGGGGTCACACTCTGCATATATCCTATGTACGCCATTGGAAAATGCCTGCTCGATTAATGCTTTGCAACTTTCGGCAGCATAACCACATCCCCAATAATTTCGATTAAATACATATCCCATTTCCAATGCTTCAAAGTCACGTTTACCCATATATACATTTCCAATCATTTTATGGGAATTTTTCAATTCTACAGCAATCATTTCATCTGTACCAATGCGCCATTCAAGACTTTTTTCTGTTTCATCGAAGGTTTGCGGTTTATATGGTTCGTATCTTACAACCTCCTTATCCGATAAATATTCAAATAAATCCTGAACATCTTCTTTTTTGTATCTTCTTAAAATTAGTCTTTCCGTTTCAGCTATAAATATTTTGTTCTCCATGTCACACGCTCCATAAACTAATAATCTTTGACTTGTTTCTTTTTTGCAAACTTATCAATAACCTTGTCTACCCGGAAATTGATGAAGAAATCTGCAATCTCTGCAAACACATTCAACATAAAGTCTATCATTTTAGTTTCCTCCGATTAACGATTTGCTGCTTTGTATTCTAACATACAACCCTATTTTTCTCAATATAAATTGAACTCACCACTTGACAATGTGGCAAAGAGCTTATGAGCCAAGAAGAAACAGCCGGCATGGACGGCGGCATACTCCGCATGGACTGGCTTGCCATGTTTGTGGCCTCCTCATTTTAATAGTCAGGCGGTAGCCTGCTGGTTTAATCTTCCTATGCCCTGCAGCAGGGTGCAGGGCACCGTGAATAGTAACTCTTATTTGACGCTTACGTTACAAAAAACTTGACCTCTACATATATCGTTTACTATAATTATGTGATAGACTTTGATTATGATCCAGGTGCGTAATGTTACGTTGATACTGGCAGGGTTATTTCAGAACGCACTTTTCTTCCCTGTGCAGAACATTAAAATCAAAAGGAGACAAATTTATGGAGGACAAATCAAGTTTTTCAGCCAAAAGAGTAGTCTTAAATGTTGTAATATATTTTCTCTTGTTCTTAGCAGGTGATTTAATCAACAGTTTAATCTGGGATTTTATCTTTTCAAATACAGGGCCTTTACGCAGTGAGGTTTATAGTATAGCAAGAATGTCAGGGCAGCTTCTTTTGACCTGCCTGTTCTTTTGGCTGTATACAGCAAAAGTTCTCCATCTGAAAATGAATTTCTTTAGAATTAACATGAATGTTAAATTCTGGAGTTTACTGCTTGCTGTATTGCTTCCGGCTTTTGTTATTTTTGTATTCCTTCTAATCGGAAAAACAGAGACAGCTTCGTTTGAAACCGGCGAATTGATTTTTATTGTAATTTTTTCAATCCTTACTGCTTTGAAAGCGGGCATAACAGAAGAAATGTTATTCCGGGGTTTCATTATGAAATTACTGGAAAGTCGATGGAATAAATATGTCGCTGTTATAGCTCCGTCATTCCTGTTTAGCCTGCTTCATATTCCATCAATGGAAACTTTCTCTATCATTGGAGTTGTTCTTTTAATCGTAAGCGGAACACTTGTAGGTGTCATGTTTTCTGTTGTTGCTTATAAAGGGAACTCTATTGCAAATAGTGCTGTTATGCACACAGTTTGGAATTTCGCCATGATAACGGGTATCTTACACATCACAACGGTGCAGGGCTATTATGGCAATCCTGTCTTTTCAATCATAATTCCGGCTGAGAATGTCTTATTAACCGGGGCGGGATTTGGAGTAGAAGCGTCAATCATCGCTGTCATTGGATATGCTTGTATTTGCGCTGTCTGCCTCATAAGCAAAAAGAGATAATTACCTTGTACTGTGACAGATTGAATGCAGATATCCCATGCACCGCGATCAGCACATGGGATATCAAAAATCCGTCTCAAGTTAGTAGGTACGCCAGAATGTACCGGCTTCCGGATACACAAGATGCAGTATAAGCGAAATTATCATGACCAGACATACAAAGATACAACTGCCCACTATAAACCACTTGATTCCTTTTATAATATCTTTCATCCTTTTATTTTGAAAAATCGAATCCACTTCCTGGGAAACCCTGTATATGGAATCTATTTTCTCATTTGTAAGGGAATTTTCTCTCACCTCCTGCACATCAATGTCCTTCACAAGTTCATCCAGCGTCATATCAAAAAAATCACTGAGCATAACCAGTCTGGTGAAGTCCGGGTATGACTGTCCTGCCTCCCATTTTGAAACGGTCTGTCGCGATACCTGCATTTCCATTCCCAGTTCTTCCTGCGAAAGCCCTTTTTCTTTTCTTAATTTCAGTAGTTTTTCGTTGAATTTCATTTTGCATTGCCTCCTTTTTTTCAGCCTACAATAAAACTGATTCCGGTTCAAGCAATTCAAATTGTCAATTTGTCAATTTTCGCATGCATTTCACGGGTCTGTGAAAATTAACATCATGTAAACAATATGTAACACACTCTCTGTGAAATTTAAACCGTCCCTTCGTCCTGTATTCACCTCATATAAACCACAGCCCAATATTCCAGAACAGGTACCGTGAATTCCACATATTTCCCTTTCGCCTCTTCTCCCTGCTCAAAAGACACTTCCCGGCTCTGCGTCTAAGCGTCTGGCTCTTTAATTATCAACACGTTTAATCGTTTTAGGGTGATTGAAAAACAGCCATTCTATTTGACACACTTAGTCCGGCTGCTGTCCGTTATGCGCAGGCCACTTACATTCTGTTATTTCCATGTTGGTAAACGTTGCCTTGAAAGATGATTCCTCGGGACTGCAGGCATAAATCCCAAACCGAATCATTCCGCCGCCCTTCCACATATGACAGACACGCATCTGCTTGAAAGTAACGCCGTCCTCGGAACACTCGATGCAATAGTCGTCTTCCCTGCGGCTGAATCTATACCACATTGATTTTACAGAAGCATTTATTTCCGTTGTTGCCCAGTCCGAATAACCATTGTTTGTAACAACACTACCAAGATGCTGGAATTTTTCGTTCTCGTATTCTATTGATCCTTTCAGCCAGTTTTCGCTGTCAAGATACATCACAATTCCGCATTGATCAAATCTGTGTTTGCTTTCAAATTCCGTTTTCACTATAAAGGAAAAGAATTTCTCATCCGTTTCCATCTGCAGAACAGAAGCGTTGTCATTCCTGAAATGATAATACGTTCGCTGCCATAAATCTGTGTGCGGATTGGTTGTAATCTCAATTTTATCGTCAGCTACCGTGTAATCTGCAGGTTTTCTTGTCCATTTCAAATTATTAATATCGAATTTCATATTTTCCTCCATTCCGAAGCACTTTGAATACTTCAATCAAATACACCGATGACTATCCCATTATCAGCAGGCACAACACCAACGCTACCCCCTGATACACTCCTGTTCCAGCTTCACATCATGCGCCAGCATATAGTCGATCACCTCACGCAGTTCTTCCCTGCCGCGCATCTTCTGCAGCCGTATCCTGTCGTTCTCCGTCAGCGGCCTGCCGTACTGTTCATAGTCCTGCAGTGTCTCCAGATCCATCCGGTACATCCGGAAGGGAATGCCCGTCTTCTCCCGCAGGTCACGGTAGATCTCGAACCCGCCGGCGTCAATATCTCCGAAATGATGATACGCCGCCTGCGGGCAGGCCGCATGGAGTTCCATAAGCAGGGCGCGGCGGACGCTGTTGTGATAACCGCCCAGATATACAAGCAGGCTGTCTTCCTCCTGCCAGCGGAAAAAGGTGGTCAGATTCTCGATGGTGATCACCTGCTTCACCGCCGCCGTACCCGCAAACCGTATCCTGCCGATATCCTCCCCGGAGATGCCAAGTCCCTGCTTTAACACCGACAGATCTATCTTCTCCGCTCCCACTAAAAGCGTCGCATTCCCTTTCAGATAAACATAGTCCGGCGTATGGTAGATGCCGTATTCCGCCAGGATCTCCTCTACTGCCGCCTCCTCGCATCCTGGCTGAAACCGCCTGAAAATATGGGCGATCCTGCCTTCCATCTTCTCGAAGGCCTTGGAATCCTGGAAATGCCGAATCGAAAATTCCCGCAGGTACAGCGGCTCTTCATTCTTCTCGATGGCCTCTATCACGGCAAGCAGCCGCCTGGTAGACGCGATATCCTCCAGCTGCACGAATTCCTTCACGGATTTATGTTCCGCCAGACGTTCCAGCACATGGGCCGCAAAAGCACGGCAGACCGGCGTCGGCTCCTTCGCAAGGCACTCTTTCAGCAGCTGTCTGTGGATCGCCGCCAGATCCTGCTTCGGCACCCGGCGCACAAAAGCATAGGCCGTCTCCAGATTTTCCGTCCGCAGCTGTACCCTGGCGATGATATGCCCTTTGCGCCCTCCCTGCCAGCAGATCCGTATCAGCTGCTTTTCCTCCAGACTTTCCATGAAAAAGTGGATCCGCTCATATTCCGAAGAGCTTTCGTCGAAGTAAGCCGGCAGCGCCTTTTTCGTAAAACGGAACTCGATATGGATATTCCTTCTGTTCTCTCCTGTGGAAAGCAGGCTGGACTCATAAGTGTCCAGCAGCCTGTTCAGGATCATCTTATCATACTGCACCATTGTAATACCTCTCCGCGAAGCTCACCTTTTCATCCGTCATCACCAAAAGCGTTTCCTCCACAAAGGGGCTGATATACTGGATCTTGTCCGGCGGCGCCGCGATCAGGATCTGCAGCGGCAGCCTGCGCAGGAACTCCAGCACCCCACCGATCCGCTCATCATCCATGTTGTTAAAAGCCTCGTCGAACATCACCAGCCCCACGGCCTCGCCGCCGATACCGTTGCGGTACAACTGCACAAAGGAGGCGGCCACGGTCACATAGAAGGGCGTCTGGGTCTCCCCGCCGCTCTTTTCCTCACACACCTTGGAATACAGCGAATAACTGTCGTCGCTGTGCAGGATGCGGATATCATAATCCATATAGGTCCTGTAGTCCGTAAACTCGTCCAGTGCCTTCGCGCTGTTCTCATGATCAAGCGCCAGCCGCTCAAACAGCTCGTCGATCACCTCTTTATGATTCTCGTGGAAAAGACCGCTGAAAATGGACTCTCCCTGCACGGCGTTAAAGTCATCCATGATCATCTCATAATAATGACGGTAACGTTTGCTGGGCATAAACAGGAATTCATACTTCTCGTTGCTGAAACGGATATCCCGAAGCGCCCTGTTCAGCTCCTTGAATTCCGTCTGGGCGTTCTTCATATTCTCCTGCAGCTTGGCCAGGAACTGCTCCCGGAACTCCTCCTCGGCGGACTGCCTTGCGCTCTCCACCTTCTCTTCATAGCTGAGCAGTTCGGAACTTTTCAGCTTGCTATATTCCGCCTCGAAATCCGGATATCCTTCCAGCGTGGCCGCCGCGCCGAAGTCGTGGGCAGTCTTGTATTCCACCATGGCATTTGTCATGGATTCCGTACATTTGGCTATGGTGGTCTGGTTGGCCTTCCTTCTGCGGGCAAAGTTCTCCTTGAACTGTTCGTGGCTTTTGTCCTTTAACTGCTTCTCGTAATCGTGATCCCAGAGCACGATATCTTCTTCCTGTCCGGCGGCAAACTCCGCACAGCGCGCCTTCTGCCCCACCAGGGAGGTCTGCCGGTCGGCCAGCCTTCCTTTGGTATTCTCGATGTTCTGCTCGGTCTGTCCCACCCGACGGTTGTCTCTGGCGATCTGCTCCTCCTTCTCCCGGATGATCTTCTCCAGCTCCGACAGCTGAATCTGCTTGAGGATCATATTGGAATTTTTCTCCAGCGTGGCGATGTTAGCCCGGCAGTTTTTGATCTCCTGCGCCGTGTTCCCGAGTTCCACAAGCACATCCACGCGGTATTTGATATCGGTATCCGTCTCCGTGGAAAGGGGTTTTTGCAGTTCTTCCAGCTTCTGCAGCACATTCTGTTTCTCTTTGATCTGATTTTCCAGCTCTTTGCTCTTATGCTTTGCCTGCTCCAACTGTACCCGGATGGCGTTTTTGCCGATATAGGGCGTCTC
Organism: uncultured Acetatifactor sp.; assembly: GCA_910586775.1. GTDB lineage: Bacteria > Bacillota > Clostridia > Lachnospirales > Lachnospiraceae > Acetatifactor. The sequence continues at coordinate 17,538 of CAJUJN010000058.1, forward strand.
GAAGATGGCAGGCTTGATGGCGCTTGCTACGTGGTTCTGATAGCGCATACACTCTCTGGTGATGGCCGTCTTGTATTTCTTCAAATGGCTGTAATGCTCGCACATAGTCACCTTGCCCAGCACCATATTGATGTAGCGTCTGGCGTACTTGTTGCCGGACGTGACCACCGTGGCCAGAGATCCTTCCGGCGCGGTATCGTACCCCTCCAGGTTCTGCGTATTGATCAACCCCACGCCGTAAGTCTTCTTCTCCCTGCGCAGTCTGTCATAAGTGCCGAGGGCGATATCGAAATTATCCGGCTCCACCAGAATATAGAAACGCTGCGTATTCAGATACCCCTCCACCGCATTGCGCCAGGAATCGTCCGTGATCTCCAACATCTCGCACAGAATCCGCGGTTCCGGCGTCCTGCCGATGCGGACGAATTCCTCTCTAATGGCATTCATCACCCGGGTGACTTCCTCCGGATAGGAAAGCTTCTTCTTCATCAGGTTCTCGATCTTCAAGTCCCATTCTTTCTTCTGCCCGGAAAGCTCCCGCAGGTTCATATCCAGTTCCGCACGCCTCTTATAGACCCGGTCGCTCATATGATTCTTGTAGGCGATAACCTTCTGCAGGGTATCCTTGAAGTCATCGATCCGCACCGTCTTCTCCAGCTGCCCCAGCTGTTCGCCGTATGACCGGATGCAGTCGTCTGCGTCCGGCACCTGCAACAGCCGGTTGACTTCGGCTTTCGCTATATTCACACTTGTAAACAGCTGCTGCCGCTCCCCGGACAGCTGCCTTTCACGCTCCTCCAAAAGCAGCAGTTTCTTCTGCTGCTCGTCTCTGGCGATAAAATCCTTGTCACTGGCCAGCTCCGCATAGAGGTTGTCCCGGATGGCCTGTCTCTCTTCCTTCTCCTTCTGGGCTTCCGCGATCTCCTGATTCCACCGCTCCAGCCTGTAGGTATCGTGCACGATGGCGCTCTCCAGCTGCCTGATCTCCTCCTCCAGAATGTCCGCTTCTATCCGGTCCAGAAAATACTCGTACATCCGGTCTTTCCGCGTGCCGTCTTCCACCTGCCTGTAGAATCCCTCAATCTTTTCCAGCCTCCCCATCCGCAGCTTGATCTTATCCAGCGTGCGCTGCAGATCCTGATACGTGCGCACATTCTCCCGCAGAATGTCGATATTCACTTCCTTCTCGTCCAGCACATATGAGTAGACGAAATCCTTGATATCATCAATGGGCCGAAAAGCCATGGCCTTGGGGATCAGCTTAAAGAATTTATCTTCCAGACGGCCGAAGCGGTTCTTGATCATCTGCTTCGCATCCTTCTCCGTGGTACACCAGGTCTTGATCTTCTTCCCGTTACCGGCCCGGAACTGGGCGATGGATCTGGGCACTTTTCCCTGAAAAAAAAGTCCGTCCTCCAGCCGCTCCCCGTCCATCAGATAGCGCACCGTCTTCTCCTGTCCTTCCGACGCGGAGTCCACCACCGCACCCACGATAAAATATTTCTGCCGCTTCTCCTCATAGAATTCCAGCGCCACATGGGCGCTGATCTCTCCGGTCCGCTCATAGGGCCTGTTCTCGCGCCCGGTCTTGCAGCGGATATAGCCGGTCAGCTTCCGCTTGCCGTTCTCGTGGGCCGCCTTATTGAAATAGTTGGTGGAGCAGGTCACCACAAACTGGATGGCGTCGAGCAGTGTGGATTTGCCCGCGCCGTTCTCACCGGAGATCAGGACGGAATTCTCAAAATCGATCAGCACGTTGGTAAACCTATGCCAGTTGATCAGTTTCACTCTCGTCAGTTTCTTCATTCGACTTTCCGCCCTTTCGATAATTTTCCAGCTTTTCATAAGCCAGCTTGATGTCCTCCACCCGCACTGCCATCAGGATGGAATCATAGATGATCAGACGGGAATCTTCATTGGAAAGCTCCCTGTCCAGAACCTCCACCAGCTGAAAACGCCGCATGGTACTGACCGCATTGCGCAGCGTGGTCTTGTCCATCATCTTGTCCCGGATCTTGAGACTCAAAAACTTCTCATGGATGTCGCCCATATTGACAATCACCTCATCGCTGGCGGACAGCTCCCGCTTCTTCTCGTCATATAAGATCCGCAGGATCAGCAGAATCACGGATTCAAAAAGCTTCATATTGTAACGGTTATAATTCAGCGGATTGGTCAGCTGCACCACGCCGTATTCCTCATTGATCTCCAGCCGGTAACCGGTCACCGCCAGATACTGCGTAAACTTCTCCTTATATCTGGTGATAAAATAGTAATCGCCTCTCGCCGTCTCATTGCGCCTGCAGATAAAGCAGTTGCTGAGCAGCCGGTTACAGATCCGCGTAAATTCGTCCTTATCCCTCTGCAGCATTCCCTCTAAAAAATCCATCCTCGTAAAACTCCTTCTACTTCTCTTTCCTGCGGATCACATAATCCCGAAACCGATAGCCATTGACCGTAATATCCTCCGCCGCTTCTATCGCATACCGCATCGTCCTGCGCTGCCCGTACAGCCGGATATAGATCAAATATACGAAATCCTCCGTGGTTGCAAGCGGCAGCTCGGAGGCCAGCATCCTTTCCCTGCCCTGCAGACAGTCAAGCACATAACGGTCGATCTTCTGGGGATTCAACACCCGCTCCATCTTCTCCATCATCTTCTTCAGCTTGGCCTGTCTGAGCGCTTCATCCGGCAGCTCGTTAAGAAGCGCCACCGGCTTAAATTCCTTTTTCCCTTCCAGAGGAACGAACAGTGACCTCTCGTCCAGCACCCCGGCGCTGTAGATCTTTACCAGCTCGTCCAGAAAAGTGATCCTGTAGATGCCGCCAAGTTCCATGCCCTCCGCATTGATCTTCTCATTGACCGCAGATAATATCTCCTTAAGCTGACCTCTCACATCCTCGCCGCCGATCAGATAGAATTTCGCCCGGTTGATGGCCGCTTTCTGGTACTGCGTATTCTTCCGGTTGATCTCCGCCAGAATCTCATCCATATTCTGAAAAGCGTCTATGATCTCATGAATATACTGATAGACCAGCTCCTCCGCCTGCTGCAGCGTAATCTCACGGATGCCGGCAAGCTCCGCGCTGGCCTTCTCGATGTAGGAGCGGCTTCGGCTTTTCGCCTCCAGCCGTTCCACGATCTCCGGGCGGAATTTGGACACATTGTCGGAAGTCAGGAGCCGATGGTATGCCTTGTCCACGATGTTTTCAATATAATCATTGAACAGCACGTTCATGATCTCTGCCGGCGTCTTGTATTTCGTCAGCTCGTCTATATAGTGTTTTATCCCGGAATTCAGGTTTTTCAACCCTGTGATCAGCATGTCGGTGTTTTCCAGAATGGACAGCAGCACGATCCCCGGATTGTCCGTACTGCTGCGCACCAGGCTGTAGATGGTATAGATATAACCCTGATATTCGATCTGCTTCCCTTCCTCGATCTCCAAAAGGGTTCTGATAATCTTGACCGCATATTCCTTAAAACTGGCCCGCTGGACATAGCTCTTGTCCGTCTCGATCTCGATCCAGTCATAGTATTCCAACCGCCGCAGCATCCAGTTGGCCTTATCCCGGCTGCCTTTACCGTCGAAGCCCTCTTCCTCCATGGAAGCCGCCTGCTCCTGTTCAAAATAATACTGCAGCTCCTGCACCAGAATATCTCTTTCCACACCAAAAGAAAGCTGATGGTTCATGACCGTAAACAGCTTTACAAGGCATTCCCAATAGACTGCTTTGTTCGGCGATGCCAGCGGTACAAAAAAATTTTCCGAAATGATCTGAAACATGTGCGCCTCCGTTCCAGACTATTATCCGCTATTTCTCCGGTTTCGGCAACCTAAATGTTTCAAATATTTTACAGTTTACAAACTATTATCTCAGTTCTAACCGGCTTTTCTTCTGCAAACTCTCTTTGTTTTCGCTTATAATCTCATTGATCGTGTATTTCGCATTCTCCGCCACAGACGCCTGAGATGAATGGTACGTAATCAACGCTTTCCATAAAGCCCATCCACGCGCTCTGTCAACAGTTCCTTCATCAAGTCCCTGCAGAAAATACTTTCTGCTTTGGCCGTCAAAAAAAGTCCAGGCCATTGCATAATCACAGGCCGGATCACCAATCCCCATAATTCCAAAATCAATGACTCCGCAAAGTCTGCCGTCTTCCACCAGAAGATTTCCCGGAGCAATATCGCCATGCAGCCACACCGGCGGTTTATCCCATTTTGTCGAAACTGCATTTTCCCAAATCCTCCGGATTTTATACGTAGGCAAAATATCGGACAATTTCTGCAGCGCAGTCATTACCTGTTCGTTATAAACAGATAGGTGAGCACCTCTGAAAAAATTATGCTCGCCTGCCAGCGGTGCGCCTTTCGTATCAATACTTTGCAGCTCTTTTAGAAAATCCGCCAGTGCAGCGGCAAATTGGTTAATGTCGAGAATATTATTTTTATGTAACGTTTCGCCCGGAATATATTTATTGACCGACCACGGAAACGGATAAAGCCCGTCAGCCTTTCCCTGTGCAACAGGACAGGAAATCGGCAAAGACAGCCTCCCGGCTAACACAGGAAGCCATTTCATCTCTTTTTCAACCTGTGGAACATATTCTTCTCCACTTGGCAGGCGCACAGTCATTTCCTCTCCCAGGTGAAAAGTTCTGTTATCGTGGCCGCTGTGTTCCACCGGTTCAATTTGCAGATTCGCCCATTGTGGAAACTGTTCTTTTATAAGGCGGCTGACCAGCAACTTTTTTAAATCTATGATACGACGGTATGTGGCAGTGAATTTACGACGGACGTTAAAACCTTCAGACGGTAATATCCTTCCTGCAATACTGCTGGTAAGCCACAGCAATGCCAATTGCCCCAAATACCAGTCCCACAACTACCAAACCGCCGTCCAGGCATCCGTCCGCCACGATATCCGCTCCCTCACAATAGCCAAAGGGTGTGATATATTTCAAAAATTCCGCCGACTCCGTAATGTTGGCTACCAGATTGAGGAAATACATCATCGCCGCGATCCCCAGTCCTGCGCCCGCGCTGCCTTTTCTCATAAAGGCGGAGATGCCGAAGCAGATTCCCGCCAGCTCTGACTGCAGCAGGAAATAGGCCAGATGAAACAAATTCAGTTCTTTCCAGGGAATCTCCTCCCCCACTATCGCAATGGAACCAACGGAAATCACATAGACGATCACATTCATGGCAACAATCTGTACGAAGACTGCCACCAACTTTCCTGTCACGATCCGTCTGCGGCTGACGGGATGGGTCAGCAGAAATTCCGCCGTCCGGTCCTTCTCCTCCTTGCTGAGCATCCCCGCCGCGCACAGCGATGCAAAGAATGCCCCGCCCAGTCCCAGCACATTGCCGCACTCAACCGCATAGAATCCGATCAGCGTTCCGAAATTCAGTCTGTCCATGCCGAATGCTTCCGTAAACGATCCCATCGAAGCGAACACATCATTGACTCCTTCCATCTGCCCTTTCATCTCCGGAAAAAGAAAAATGCAGATTACCAGAAGGGCGCCGACAGCCGCCGTCCAGATCGTCAAAGAGAGCCTGCCCTGCCGCAGTTCATGTTTTATCAGTGTCATAATATTTTACCATTCCTTTCCTTTGAGCCGTAATTTGATTCGGCTCCGATAACTTTACTTCTCATAATAATGCATAAAAATCTCTTCAAGATCCGGCTCCGATACGGACAGATCCGAGACGTCTCCTGCCGCCAGCATCCGCAGCAGCGCTTTCATATCACCGCTGTAGAGAAAACTGATTACCCCTTCTGACTCCTTCCTGTCACGTACACCCGGTAAGCCCTCAAGCTCCACACTGCCGTGAACCGTCACCCGTCTGGCATTGCTCTGAGAAAGCGCCTCCACACTGTCGCATACAAGGATCCTTCCCTCCCGGATAATGGCTGCACGGCTGCAATTATGCTGTATCTCGGATAAGATATGGCTGGACAGGAACACCGTCGTCCCTTTCTCATGCCGCTCCCGCAGGATCTCGAAAAATGCTTTCTGCATCAGCGGATCAAGGCCGCTGGTCGGCTCGTCCAAGACCAGCAGCCTCGGATCATGCTGCAGGGCACAGACAATCGCCACCTTCTTCCGGTTGCCGAAGGAAAGCTCATCCACCTTCCGCGACGTATCCAGCTGCAGCCGTTCACAGAGACTGACCGCAGCCTTCCGGCAGTCCTTTTTGCGCAGATCGGCAGATAACTTCAAAACCTCCCGTACCCGCATACCAGGATGGAACATAGCCTCGGAAGGCAGATAACCGGTTCCGGCCAGAATCTTTTCTTTCTCCTTCACAATATCGAACCCCAGCACGGCCGCCTGTCCACCCGTAGGGCTGATCAGTCCCAGCAATGTTCGGATCGTCGTGGACTTTCCGGCGCCGTTGGGCCCGATAAAGCCGAAGAATTCTCCTTCTTCGACTGTCAGGCTGATCTGCTCGATGCCCCGGGCCTTTCCATAATGTTTCGTCAAATTCTCTGTCTTGATTGCTTCCATAATTTTCTCCGTTTCCATGCCGTTTTGCTCATTTATCTTTTCCGTTTCATGATTTACTGCTTCCGCAGATAGATGCTCTTCCAGAATTCCAGCAGCTTTGCAAAATCCCTGTGCATCTGTTCGATATCCGCATCCCCGCGCTGCATCATCTCCCAGAGATACCCTTCCGATGCCCAATACATCTCCCGGTACATCATGGAGATGTCAAGCCCCGGGATAAACTGTTCCGGGTCAAAATTGATCCGCGCCTCATCAGCCTTCAAGTTGAAATATCTGTGATAACTCTCCTGCACGGCAGCATTGATCTCCGGATCCTTCTCATAGAAAGCCCTGAGCGCAAAATTTGCCACATCCGGATACATGCGGACGATCTCCAGCTTCGCCGCTATGCCCCGCTCCATACTCTCAAACAGGTCCTTATGACTGTAACAATCGTATCTGGTCAGATAATCAATGGTCAGTCTGGCACAGTTGTCCCACAGAAACAGATATAACTCCTTTTTGTTATAAAAATAATGAAACAATAAGGACTTACTGATCCCGGCATCCTGTGCGATCTCACTCATGGGACTGTTCTTATAAGAATTCTGGGAGAACACACGATAGCCGGCGTTAAGTATGGCCTTCTGTTTCTCTTTTGGCAGGGAAAAAAACCTTTCATTCATGGCCTCACCTCCGTTAACCGCTTCGGTCTACTATAGGATAAAGCCATTGACCGATTTTGAGAAGCCCCCATTTACACAATCTCAGCATCCCTCAGCATTTTTCCGTAAGCCACACACGCTTCTCCACTGCCCGTATAAAGGACCTGCGTCTGCCCCACCTGCATCCGTCATCACCTTTTTTCAGATCTTTCCTGATCTCTTCCGCGATCTGATACCGCTCTGACGGCTCCTCCATAATACATCTGCGGATCACCCTCTCCACTCCGTCTCCCAAAAGCGGCTGATAATTCCTGACCGGCAGCAACGTATACGGCGGTCGTGCCGGATCCGAACCAGTAACCATATAGTACAGCACCCTGCCAAAAGCATAAATGTCGCTCCGTTCGTCTGCCCGCACCCCTTTTCCGTTCCTTCCGAACTGCTCCGGCGCACCATACCCGGGCGTGACCGCCATCCGCTCCGTTTTCTCTCCAAACTTCTGCCGGTACGCCGCCCCAAAGTCGATCAGCCGCAGATTGCCGTCCGGGCAGACTATTACATTATGCGGCTTTAGATCGCAATAAATAACAGGCGGTTTTCTTGTGTGTAGATAACACAGGATATCTAACAACTGTAATCCCCATGCCCTGGCCTGCTTTTCTCCCACATAACCGTTTTTGCCAATGTATTCCTGCAGCGTGACTCCCCGTATATATTCCATCACCAGATACCACGCCTCTTCCCACAGCAGTTCATAGATGACCGGCAGCATCGGGTGGCCAAGCTGCCTGAGCATATCCGCTTCCCTCAGTATCCTGTTCTCTTCCTTTGCCCCCTCTTCCTGTCTCCCGACCAGCTTGATCGCCACCTCTCTGTGCAGATCCTCATCCCGGGCCAGATACACGCTACCCTCGCCGCCCTGCCCGATACACTTTAGTATGATGTATTTTCCGATACATTTTTTCTCTGTCATAGAATGCCCTTTCCTCCTTCCGCACTGGAAACCGCTTTATAATGATCCGCCGGTCTATTTGTCATTTGCCAGAACATAAACGGCCGACATATTGTCCTTTTCCCCGCGTTTCATACACGCCTCCCCGATTTCCTGCAGTCTGCGGGTAATCTGCTCTTCCTCCAAAAGCTGCCACGGCCGCAGGACTTCCGACAATTCCTGATTTGTGACACAATGGCGGAAACCGTCGCTGCACAGCAGCAGCGCCTGACCGTTCCCGATTCGCCCCATACAAAAGTCCGGACGCTCGTACCCAAAGCTGCCGACACATTTTGTCAGCACATGCTTCCCCCTGGCATGATCCTTTGTCAGACAGACAGCCTCCGCCGTCTTTGCCCTCTCCCGTCCGCGCCTGCCGGTACCGCTCATCCGGTATATCCTGCTGTCCCCCAGATGCCAGATCAGATAAACCTTTTCCCAGAGAACCAGCAGCGTCATCGTCGTACCCAGGCTGAGTTTCTCCCTGCTGCCGTATTGCTGCAGCTGCTCCTGCATATGATATACCAGCCGGTCAAGCGATCTTCGTATCACCCAGTACGGCTTTCTCTTCTGTATGGCATGCAGCAATGACTCGTAAAACCATTCCTGCAGCCGCCTTGTCACATAAGCGCTGGCCACCTCTCCCTGCGCCAGCCCGCCCATGCCGTCACAGACCGCTGCCATCATCACTCTGCCGCGGGCAGTCAACACCTGCAGCAATATGACCGCATCCTGATTGCTCTTCGCCGTACTGCCGCGCTCCCAATATACACCTGCCAGATACTTCATCCGCTTGCCACCCCTTTTTTTCCGCGCAGACAGACACAGGGCCTAACCGCCTGTCACTGCCGCTGCTGTTATGTTTCTTCATGATCACCCCAGGAAATCTTGCGGGAATCCCGCTGAATCATTCTGTCCATCTCTGTATCTCTGATCAAGATCCGAAGGAGATGAATTATTCTACATTCTTCGTTCATTATAGCACTGAACGGATGGTATTTCAATTTCTTTTTTTGCCGTCGGCGGCCTGCC
>CAJUJN010000059.1 GCA_910586775.1 uncultured Acetatifactor sp.
ATAGGTTAGACCTCCCTCGCAGAATCTAACCTAATACTTAACTAAATGACATTGCTGTCTGAACTGTTACAATTTAGTAATCAAATCTCAATAAAAGTCAGGAAATTATGAGATTATGATGATATTGATTATACATCAATTGAAAAGGCAGATGAGGTATCATAAAATTAGCACAAGATGAGCTCATTGCTAATCCAGTTCTGAAAGTAGGGGAAGGATGTTTGGTTATGGATAGATGTATGAAGGTGCGGTTGCTGCAAACAGTTGTGTTAGCATTATGGAGGTATAATATGAGAAAAATAAAGCAAATCATGTCAGTGGTGGCATGTATGATATTAGTATTAGCAATGGTGATTCCGGTAAGTGCGGAAGCGGGGGATGATGCCGAATACGGTCAAGTGGAAAAAGTGATACAAAGGAAACCGGCATCTGCGATATGTGGTTCCGAATATTGTAATTTGACAGCAGTATTTTCGAGATATGGAAAGACTACTGGATATGGTAATATTACCTCCAGTACGCATGTTGAGTATGCAGAAGGATTTTTTTATTGCTCCCAAGGTCATACAACTGTAAAGGATGTGAATGTGGGAACTCAAAGTCATTCATTGACATATTGTGATGATTTAGGGCATACAAGTTCCGATTCTAATACACATCAATATTGGCGCAGATGTGAATGCGAACATGGTGAGAATGTTTATGTTGATTGTAATTATAGGAAAAGTGGGGTACATACAAAACCGTAGGATTTATGCAGTGCCTGTCAGAAGTGGGCAGGAATATATTTTTTGAAGTAAGAATTGTTTCTGGCTAAAGGAGAGCCATCCATGGGAAAAAAGAGTTATTTGAGTCTGTTATGCATTATTATGCTGCTACTGCCGGCCCTGTCTGGCTGTAGTAAAACTGCTTCCAAAGAGGATAACAGCCTTCTGGGCATAGACGGTTATGTCTATACGGCACTGCAAATTGATGTAAAGGCAGCTTCTGACGACAGGTTCAAAGTGATGAACGGCTATATCTATTACCGATTTGTGAACTCCAACATAACATTGAGAAGATTTCCCATAGAAGAATTGTTTCCTATGGGAGAGGAGCTTTCCTCAGAAAACACTGACTCAGAAGAGCAATTCAAGATGCCTGCCGGGGAGCCTTTGGCTCAGGCAGGCAGTTTCTCAAACCATGTGTTGGATTATATTGTGGATGAGGACGACAGTCTCTATTATCTGGGGGAAAGAATCGGTGAAGATGAGACGGACTGTGTTCTGGTAAAACGACGGGCGGATGGCAGTGAAGAGTACTGTGTCTCTTTGTCCGGCAGGCCAAATTCACTGGCATTGAGCAATGAAAACCGTATTTACGTACTGACAGAGGATTTCATCTTTATTATTGGTGAGAAGGGAAAGGTGTTGGAGCGGTTTTCTGTGGCGGAGGGAGAAGCGGCCGAATTGTTGGAGGGGGAAGCAGGCACTGTCTATTATTATCAAATGGGTACCAATGAAGTGAATGAAATTGTTCCTGACAGGCAGTCCGGCTCTTATCGGCTGGAATGGTTGAGGGGACCTTGCAGTAATGGCATTTTCAGCGGCTCCCGGCAAGGTTTGTTTTATACCGGCAATGATGGGGTGCTTTATCGTTACAGGAAAGAAGCTGATTCCTGGGAAACGGTGCTTCGTTGGGGGGACAGTAACCTGATCTGCTATTCAGACTTTACGATACTTCTGCTTTCGGAGGACAGGCTGGCAGTGGATATCAATATTCCGGGACAGTCAGGTAAATATGAACGGGCGTTTTTTGTCCTTACGAAGACCCCGGTAGAAGAGCTTCCGGAGAAGGAAGTGCTGGTGCTGGTGATGGAGGGAAATCGTCTGTTCAGTACCCTGGAACAGTATGTCATGGATTATAACAGAAATAGTGACAACTGTCACATCATCATTCAACGCGACCTGTCAAGGCTGGACGCGGAGTTGGTTTCTTCCAATCCGCCGGACCTGATCAATCTGACTTATATGGATTACATAAAGTTTGGTGAAAAGGATGTACTGGAGGATTTGGAGCCGTATCTGGAGAGCAGCATACTGTTGGACAGGAAAGATTTTCGGGAGGCTGTTCTTGATTCGTGTACTGTAAAGGGGCGGTTGGTGTGCATTCCTGATGAGATCGAATGTACTACAGTTATTGGACGGGCTTCCCAGCTGGGAAGCGGTGCAGGTTGGACTGTAGCGGATGTAATGGCGTTTGCGGAGAGCCATCCCGATGCACAGCTATTTAAGAATAATACTTTTTCCGCCATGATAAAGACATTCTTTCGGGATTATATACTGGAGCAGTTTGTGGATTGGGAGAACAGAGAATGTTATTTTGACGGGGAAGAATTTATCTCTTTTATAAAATGGGTAGCGGAGCATTCGGACGGTGTGGACAGTGAGGAGAGCTTTGTGGAGGACAGGTCCGAAGCCATGCCGGAGAATCATCTGCTCAGCATAATGACGGAAATCAGTACCCCGCAGTCTTTGCTGCTTAGCAGAAGCCATTTTGGGGAAGAAGTAGTTGTGGTAGGATACCCGACGGCCAGGGGGGAGGCTGTATACCATGGGACAGCTGTTAATCAGTTGGGGATTGTGGCTGCTTCTGATAAGAAGGAAGCAGCATGGCAGTTTATCGAGTCTTTTCTTGCCCGGAAAAACGGACACTATATGATTGTACCAAGCCGCTTACGCGGCGGCAAGTTCTAACTTATTTTTCTGAAAATGTCTAAAAAAGTAGCAGTTTTTGTATTTATAGTGTATTGTTGAGTCACGCCACTTAACCATAAACCATAACATACGAAAACTGCTATGATTAATATACCACAGATTTTCCGTCCCAACAACCACATATTTCATTTTTCCCGTCCGCCACCTCCTGGATGAACGCTGTCACTGTCAACCAGTTTTTATCCCAAGGAGGTTACTATGGACTATTTAGCTGTTTTTACTGAAATGCTCCTGGCCAGGGGCCTGGCCGACAACACTGTACGCAATTACCAGACTTATATCAGGCCTTACCTTGCTTACCTGCAACGGCTTGGGCTTTCGCCTGATGCCGCATCCTGGCAGGTTATGCGGGATTACCTCAGGCACATAAAGGAAAGCCGTTCCCTTTCTGACCGCACGGTGAACATGGTCATCTCACACCTGCAGTTCTTCCATGTTTATGTCCTTCATAAACAGTGGGATCCCACCCAGGTGCCTTTCCGCAGGTTCCGTACCTACCTGCCTTTTGTCCCTTCACGGGAGCTTGCAGGCTCCTTCATCGGTTCCTTCCAGGACCCGAAGATGAAGCTTGCCCTGTCCATCCTTTATGCCACTGGCCTGCGCCTGGACGAGCTCTGCCACCTCCAGTGCCGGGATATCTACCTGGAGAAAGGCCGGGTACATGTTGCTGACTCCAAGAACCGCCACGACCGGTTTGTCCCCCTTCCTGCCTCTTTGAAGCCATTGATCCTTTCCTACTGGTATTCTTTCCCAATTGGCAGGAGGCCCAGGCTCTGGCTGTTCACACAGCAGCACTCCCCTGATACCCCCATGGACAAGCAGTGGGTTCAGGACCGTATCCTGAAGCAGCGGAATTTACTGGGGGTTGACGGGAGGCTCACTGCCCATTCTTTCAGGCACGCTTTCGCCACTCACAGTTACGAGAATGGCATGGACCTGCTGTCCCTCAAAACTTTCCTGGGGCACCGCTCCATCAATTCCACTGCAATTTATGTGCACCTGGCGGCAGCTTCTTCCTGCACCACAGTGAACCCCTTTGACCAGATCGGGGGTGGCATCCATGCATAACAAAAAAGTGCAGGGGCTTTTTGGCTCCCTCAAAATACAGCAGGTTTTCCTTTCCGCCTACCAGGAATTCTCTTCTTCCGGCGCCCCGCAGTCCGACGTCCAGCGCAGGGCCGCACATGCCATCATGCGCTGCAAGTCCGGGAAGCTGGGCTGCAACAGGAGCTTCTGCCCTGACTGCGGACACCTGCAAACCCATAATAATTCCTGCCGCAACCGCAGCTGCCCTAACTGCCAGGCCGTCCAGAAGGAACTCTGGGTGGACCGGCGCAGGGCCGAGGTTATTGACGCCCCCTACTTCCATGTGGTCTTTACCCTCCCTCATGAGCTGAACCCCCTCATCTATGCCAACCAGAAGGCCCTTTACGGGCTTTTCCACAGGTGCTGCGCTGAAACACTCCTGGAACTGTGCGCCGACAAAAAATATTTAGGCGCTCAGCCCGGCATCATCCAGGTGCTCCATACCTGGAACCAGGAAATGCTTTACCATGTGCATATGCACTGCATCCTCTCCGGCGGCGGGCTCACAAGGGACGGCAGGATCCGTAAAAGCAGGGGTTCCTTCTTCCTCCCGGTCTTTGTCCTGCGGGACAAGTTCAGGGGCAAATACCTCGCCCTCCTGGACAGGCTTTATAAGGATGGCTCCCTTGCCCTCCCGGACCTCTGTGCGGCTTTCCGGGAACCTTCCGGCTGGCAGGCTTTCCGGGACGGCCTTTACCGCAGGGACTGGTGCCCCTTCATCAAGGAGACCTTCAATGGCTTCGGCAACGCAATTGAGTACCTGGGCAGGTATACCCATAAGATCGCCATCTCCAACAGCCGTGTCCTTTCCGTTACGGGGAAGGAAGTCACCTTTTCCGCAAGGGGCTTAAAACCAGGGGATCCAAAACGCACCATTACTACAGGCAGCTGCGAGTTCATCCGACGCTTCCTCATCCATGTACTCCCACAGGGCTTCCAGAAGATCCGCTATTACGGTTTCCTGAACAACCGTACAAAGTCCAGGAACCTGAAACTGATCTTTACCATCCAGGGGCATCAGAGTTTTAAGGCACGTTTTACCGGGATGTCCATGGCACAGCTGGTGCTGGCTGTCTGGAAAAAGGACATCACCAGGTGCCCTGTCTGCGGCTTTGCCGGGATGCGGCCTGTCGGAAGGACTTATGCTTCCGGATAGATTTTTTCCCTTTTTATACGGTATCCTTGCAGGTCTCCCGGAAAGGAAGGCCTGGTCAGCCTGCGCATTTTTAAGGATTCCAGAAAAAAATACTGTTTTTCCTGGTATAGAAACTTCTGTACATCTTTATCTTTCCCTTCTACAGCCCCCATTTCCGGCAAGTGGAGAAAAGCAATCCCCATACCCGCACTTTCAGGCCCCGCGGCCCGGTACAATCGGAAAGCATCAGATTTAGGGCAGTTTATCTTTTGTACAAGTTATTCTTTTCTGTTGCCCTAAATCAGATGCTTTCCTTAGGTATTATGGCAAAGTACAAAATGCAAGGACTTAACTTAAATGGAAATTAAAAAAACTCGGTTCAGTTAGTGGGAAAGGGAAGGGGGGAGTACTATAATATATTTAGTTTCAAGGTTGCACACGCATGTTGCATATCAGCAGCGTTACATGGGAATGGTGCAACGTTTGGAACAAAATAAACAGAGAAAGGAGAAGCGAAGATGAAAGTAATCAGAAAACCTCTTGAGAAGAAGGACATGGAATTGTATTCCTGAAAAATATTTTCTTGATAAGTATGTAGAGAGATTATATGAGGAGGAAAAGGGGGGTCACGATTTTTGATGATATTTTTGAACTCAAGCACTGCTTTATTGCCTTTTCCTGGATATGATGCTATACTGAAATACAAAGATTTACAGTGAAGAGGAGACTGAATTATGAAAAAAATATCTCAAATAGCGGTCATTAACTTTCCGTTTTTCTATACATTGGAACAGATAGTTATGAAACTCATGGGCTTTGGGCTGATGTTAGTGCCCGCCTTCATTACGCGATATCTGATGGACAGCAGAATAGAACAGGGCGAGAAAATTCCTTTGTACTGGTTCGGTATAGCAATTGTCGTGACAGCGGCGATACACTTATTCAATTTTTACTTCATGCACTATCGGTCCCAGATGTTTACGAACCAGCGGGCATCAGACTTCAACAGTGTGATAGCGCGTAAGATTGCCAGCAGCCGTATGCCGGAGTATGAGGCCGAGCCAAAAAGCAAGATATATAATATCATGAATTCAGATATTGCGTCCATATATACCTTGAGTAATTATATTGTTGGTGTTCCGGTGAACATTATAAAGGCAATTATGGTCATGTGGCTGTTGTTTGACGCGCATTACGGATTTGCCCTGATAGTGTTGGTGATGGCGCCCCTGTATGCTCTCTCCAGCTATACCAATCAGGGACAGCGAAAGAAACTGATGGAAGAAGAGAGGAAGGCGGCGGACATATGGTTGGAAGGGGTTGAGGTCATGATTAACAGTAAGGTAAGCATAGGTCTCAACAGAGCTTTTCCGTACATATTAGAGCGCTCGGAAAGGGAGAAAGATGCCTTTTACAGAGCCAGGAACCGGCAGCATTTTTATCTGCTGATTACGTTGGAACTGCCAAGGATGATTAGTACCCTGTCGCTTCTTTTGATTTTGATAGTTGGGGGAAATATGGTGGTCGGAGGGTGGCTTACCTTGGGTACACTGGTGTTTGTTACACAGCTGATTGGGTATGAATTTGAGTCTCTGGCAGAGCTTGCTTCTCTGCAGGCGAATTTTCTGAACGAACTGCCGATCTTCCAGCGGGGGAAAGATTTTGTGGCGCTTCCGGACGGGGATAGTGCGCCGGCGGCGCAAATGGGAGGAAGACAGGACGTGGAAGACGGGCATCCTGCGGCGGGAAAAGGAAATCATGCAGAAGAAGGGAACCTTATGCCAAAAAAATCGGAAAATGGACAGGGACACGGGCAGGCAGCAGGTGATGCAGGCATAATCAGCCTGAAAGATGCCGGTATCCTGCGGCCTGACGGTAGCAGGCTGATTCAAATAGACGACTTTTCCGTCGAAGGACCGGGGCTGATTCTCATCAGAGGGGAAAACGGATGCGGCAAATCCACACTGTTCAATATCCTTTCCGGTGTATTTTCAGAGAAACAATTGGAGACAGGAGAGGGCGGAAGCTGTGAAATTTCATCCATGTACAGGGACAGTCTGGGGTATCTGTTTTACCCAAACTTTATTTTTGCCGGAACAGTGAAGGAAAATGTTCTCTATGGGCGGGATATCCCTGAACGGGAATTCGAAAGAGTCCATAAACTGCTGAATCTGCCGCCTGCCGATAAAGAGGTCAGGATAAGGCCGGAAAATCTGTCGCTGGGGGAGAAGCAGAAAATCTATTTGGCAAGGCTGTTGTTAGGTGATTATAAGTGCATCTTACTGGATGAGCCTGGCAGCAATCTGGACGACAGGACAGAGGAGAATCTGATTCAGGCGCTGGGTGAGATGAAGTGCGGCAGGCTTCTGCTGGTAATCAGCCATAATGACCGATATGACAGGATAGCGGACAGGATTTATACGGTAAAGGATGGAAGTATGGCGGCAGATTAAAAATTGAAAATAGGAAAGATAGAGGAATAGGAATACTGGAAAACCGCATCAGATGGTATGCACCACGGATGCGGTTTCGGAGTTTAAGCCATTTTCTGTAGTTGTGCGCTATGTTCCATAATGATTTCTTTCATGAGTTCATTGTCAGCCTGCATTCTCTCATATTCTTCTATAGAATTTTTATATCTGTCAAAGGTTGAGGTGTAGCAGGATTCAATTGTGTTCAATCGCGGCATCATTATGTTTTCCTGGAACAGCTTTATCTGATGTATTTCAGCCTGCAGTTCAGCTTTTACAGCCTGTATTTCCCCCTGCAGTTCAGCTTTTACAGCCTGTATTTCCCCCTGCAGTTCGGTTTTTACAGCCTGTATTTCCCCCTGCAGTTCGGTTTTTACAGATCGTATTTCGTTTCTCAAGGTTTGCATTTCATTTTTTATCGGCTGTATTTCTGCTTTCAATTTCACATCTAACAACTGTGAAATTGAAAGCAGATCGTCATTTGTCAATGCCATAATGAGACACCCTCCTTTCAAAGACTGTATCCATCATACCACAAATAGAAAGCGCTGTCATTGCTTATTTTCAGAATTTCCAAAGTTTCGACAGATTTCGGTTTTCGATTGACCGGTTGCCATGACGGGATGAAAGACAGGATTTATACGGTGAGGGACAGCGTATGGCTGCGGATTCCTGCAAAAAGAGATTGACATATATCGAATGATTTCATACAATAATCATGTTGGAGAAGTCCTTCTTGCGAGGGTTTTTATGTGCGTAGACGAAAAAAGCGGGAGATAAATAAACCAGAGAGGTTACTGACATGAGAAAGCTGATGAAGTATCTAAGCGGCTACAGGAAAGAGTCCGTCCTTGCGCCGCTATTTAAGTTGCTGGAAGCCTTTTTCGAGCTGCTGGTGCCGTTGGTGATGGCCAGCATTATCGACAGAGGCATCAATGTGAACGGTACAGGGGGAGCGGATACAGGGCATATCTGGCGGATGGGTTTGTGCCTGCTGGCGCTGGCAGTGGTGGGGCTGGTGTCTTCCATTACGGCACAGTTTTTTGCGGCCAAGGCGGCGGTGGGATTTTCCGCGGGTCTGCGGCAGGCGCTGTTTGACCATATCCAGGGGCTGGATTTTACTAATATTGACAAAGCGGGAACATCCACCATGATTACCCGCATGACCAGTGACGTGAACCAGATCCAGTCCGGCGTGAACCTGGTGCTGCGCCTGTTCCTGCGCTCGCCGATTATCGTATTCGGCGCCATGATCATGGCTTTTACCATTGATGTGAAAAGCGCGCTGGTGTTTGTAGTGGCGATTCCGCTGCTGGCCGTGGTGGTTTTCGGCATCATGGTGTGGACCATGCCGCTGTACAAGAAGGTACAGGCGAACCTGGATAAGGTTCTGGGAGTCACCAGAGAGAACCTTACAGGTGTCCGGGTCATCCGGGCTTTCCACCAGGAGGAAGTGGAGGAGGGACGCTTCCGCGGATTCACCGGGGCTTTGGCGGACAGTCAGATATTCGTGGGAAAAATCAGTGCGGTGATGAATCCCGTGACTTATGTGATCGTGAACGGAGCCATTATTTTCCTGATATATATCGGAGCCGTCCAGGTCAACGTGGGGAACCTGTCTCAGGGCGAAGTGGTGGCCATTATCAACTATATGTCCCAGATTCTGGTGGAACTGGTGAAGCTGGCGAACCTGATTATTACAGTGACCAAGGCACTTGCCTGTGCAGACCGTGTGGCAGGTGTATTCGAGATTCAGAACGAAAGCCGGACCTGCGCGGCACAGCCTGGATTATCCGGTGAAGGAAAACAACTGGCACTGTCTGGATTATCCGGTGAAGGAAAACAACCGGTGCAGACTGAAAATGCATCCGGCGAGGCAATACCTTTCCTGCAGTTTGACCATGTTTCCCTGACCTATGCGGGAGCCGGGGCCGAGACTCTGCATGAAATTGATTTTACGGTAAACAAAGGCGAGACCGTGGGCATCATTGGCGGCACCGGCTCCGGCAAGACTTCACTGGTGAACCTGATTCCCGGTTTTTACCCTGTGACAGGGGGGCACTTACGCCTTGAGGGCAGAGATATCCGGCAGATGCCGGCGGAAGAACTGCGGAGCCGCGTGGGCATGGTGCCTCAGAAGGCGGTACTGTTCAAGGGAACCATCCGCAGCAATCTGCAGTGGGGTAAGCCTGATGCCACGGAAGCAGAGATGTGGCAGGCCATTGACACAGCCCAGGCCAGAGAAGTAGTAGAAGGGAAGAAAGACGGGCTGGATGCGGAAATCGCCCAGAACGGCAAGAATCTGTCCGGCGGCCAGAGACAGCGTCTGACCATCGCCAGGGCCCTGGTGCGCAAGCCTCAGATTCTGATACTGGATGACAGTGCGTCCGCTCTGGATTACGCTACAGATGCCAGGCTGCGCACGGCAATCCGTCAGTTGGAGGGCGGAACGACTACCTTTATCGTCTCCCAGAGGGCTTCTTCCATCCGCCATGCGGACAAGATTGTGGTGCTTGACGACGGTGAGGTGGCGGGTATCGGAACCCATGATGAACTGCTTCGGAATTGTGACGTGTACAGGGAAATCTATTTTTCACAGTATCCCGAGGAACGGATGAAGGCGGCGAAAGAGGGAATCGAAAGCAATGCGGCAAAGGAGGGTGTTTGACATGACGGCTATGAAAAAATGTAATACAGATATATCCGAAAAGAGATGCATGGCGGATGCCTTCAAATATTCTGCAGGAAATGCAAAAGAGGCAATCTCCGGGACAGGGAAGGGAGGCGCAGAAGATGGCGGCAGATAATAAAAAAGGCACGGAAGGAAAGAAAAGTGCGCAGTCAAACGGCACCCTGGGAAACAGTTCCGGAAATCGTTCCGGCCAGATGGCCACCCTGCGCAAGGTGCTCAATTATATCCGCAGGTACTGGCTGATGGTGGGACTTTCCCTGATATTGGCGGCAGTGACGGTGGTTTTGACGCTTTATGTTCCCATTCTTACGGGAGATGCGGTGGACCTGCTGTTGAGAGAGGGAGAGGTGTACTTTTCCGGTGTGTTTGACCTGATGAAAAAAATCGGCATTGCCATGGCGGTGACGGCTCTGGCTCAGTGGGTGATGAATACCTGCAACAACCATATCACCTATCATGTGGTAAAGGATATCAGAGAGGATGCCTTTGAGAAGCTGGAGAAGCTTCCGCTGAAGTATCTGGACGCTCATGCTTACGGCGATATCGTCAGCCGTGTGGTGGCGGATGTGGATACCTTTGCGGACGGTCTGCTCATGGGATTTACCCAGCTTTTTACGGGAGTGTTGACCATTATCGGCACCCTGATCTTCATGATGGTTACCAATGTGCCCATTGCGCTGGTGGTGGTGTGTATTACGCCGGTGTCTTTCCTTGTGGCCAGGTTTATCGCCACGAGAACCTATTCCATGTTCAAGCTTCAGTCTGAAATCCGCGGGGAGCAGACTTCCCTGATAGAGGAGACCATCGGAAACCAGAAGATTGTGAAGACCTTTTCCAGGGAAGAGGCGGTGAAGAGGCAGTTCGGGGAGATTAATGACAGGCTGCAGGGCTGCTCGCTGAAAGCGATTTTCTTTTCCTCTATTACCAATCCTGCCACGCGCTTTGTCAACAGCCTGGTGTATGCGGGCGTGGGCATCTTCGGCGCGTTTGTGGCCATAAGGGGCGGTATCAGTGTGGGACGGCTTTCCTGTTTCTTAAGCTATGCCAACCAGTATACAAAGCCCTTTAACGAGATATCCGGCGTGGTGACGGAACTGCAGAATGCGCTTGCCTGCGTTGCCAGGATTTTTGAACTGATAGAGGAGGAGCCTCAGGTTCCGGATGCGGAAAATGCGAAGGTATTGACAGATGCTCAGGGCAATGTGGCTTTGGAAAATGTGCATTTCAGCTATGTGCCGGAGCGGAAGCTGATCGAGAATTTCAACCTGACGGTGAAGCCGGGACAGAGAGTGGCTATCGTAGGCCCTACCGGCTGCGGAAAGACTACAATCATCAATTTGCTGATGCGTTTCTATGATGTGGACAGCGGACAGATTAAGGTGGACGGCAGCGATATCAGGAACATTACAAGGGGGAGCCTGAGGACCAGCTATGGCATGGTGCTGCAGGAGACCTGGCTCCGCAGCGGGACAATCCGGGACAATATCCGTATGGGAAAGCCGGATGCCACGGAGGATGAGGTCATTCAGGCGGCGAAGGCGGCTCATGCCCACAGCTTTATCAAGCGTCTGCCGAAGGGTTACGACACTGTCATCACGGAGGACGGGGGCAGCCTGTCCCAGGGGCAGAAGCAGCTGCTGTGCATCGCCAGGGTTATGCTCTGCCTGCCGCCCATGCTGATTCTGGACGAGGCGACTTCCTCCATCGATACGCGCACGGAGATGCGAATACAGAACGCATTTGCGAAGATGATGGAGGGCAGGACCAGCTTTATCGTGGCCCACAGGCTTTCCACTATCCAGGAGGCAGATATTATCCTGGTGATGAAGGACGGAAATATTATCGAACAGGGGAATCATGAATCTTTGCTGGCGAAGAGCGGATTTTATTCTACGCTGTATCACTCGCAGTTTGAGGGGTGAAGGTGACGGGACGTACCGGGCTATTAGTCGTGTGAAGGAATAAATGGAGATTTGAAAAAGCTGCAGGATAGCTTATGTTATCCGGCAGCTTTTTAAATTCATAATAATTTCAATAGTTTTTGGGATAAAATCCAAAAACTATTGATTATTTAATATTTTTTGAATAAAATATAATTATGTCGGAGGAAATATGCTATGGAAAATATAAGAATCGAACGGAAGGAATATCTGGAGAAGCTGATGGCATGGAAAGACAGGCAGGTAATCAAAGTGATTACCGGAGTCCGCAGATGTGGGAAATCTACTTTGATGGAAATGTTCCAGGATCATCTGAGAGAAGGGGGAGTCTCGGAAGAACAGCTGATAGCGGTTAACCTTGAGGATTATGATTTTCGGGAGCTGCGGAAGCCTGACAGATTGTATGCCTATGTGAAAGAACGAATTGTCAAAGGCAAAAGAATGTATCTCTTTTTGGATGAAATCCAACATTGTGAAGGGTTTCAGGAAGTTGTGGACAGCCTGTATATCAAAAAGGACATGGATGTGTATCTTACAGGCTCCAATGCCCATATGCTTTCCGGCGAATTAGCGACATTGCTGTCCGGCCGTTATGTGGAGATAAAGATGCTCCCGCTGTCTTTTCAGGAATATGTATCTTCTACCGGGAGTACGGACGACCTGTCCCGAAAATATGCGGAATACCTTGAAACAGGCGCTTTTCCCTATGTGTTGGAACTAAAAGGTCATTCCAGGGAAATTCGGGATTATCTGGAAGGGCTTTACCATACGATCGTTATTAAGGATATCGCTTCCCGTAAGAAGATTACGGATATCATGATGCTGCAGAGTGTTACGGAGTTTGTGTTCGATAGTATAGGAAGCCAGCTTTCCACAAAAAAAATAGCGGATACCATGACCTCTAACGGCAGAAAAATAGATGTGAAGACTGTGGAGCGGTATCTTGACGGTTTGATGGAAAGCTTTATTATATATCAGGCCAGACGGTATAATATCCGGGGAAAGCAATATCTGAAAACACTTGAAAAATATTATGTGGTAGATATAGGGATGCGGTATATGCTTTTAGGAACCAGGGGGACGGATGTGGGCCATATTCTGGAGAATGTCATATATCTGGAATTGAAGCGCAGAGGATATGAGGTATATGTGGGAAAAATGGACGAGCTGGAAGTGGATTTTGTAGTTAAGGAGCCAAAGAAAACCACATACATCCAGGTGGCGGCATCCGTCAGGAACTCAGATACATTGGAAAGGGAGCTGACGCCGCTTCAGAGGATTCCGGATCATTATCCAAAGTTGATTTTGACACTGGACGAAGACCCGGAGGCGGATTACGAGGGCATTCGCCGCATCAATGCACTGGACTGGCTGATGGGGACGGCACAATGACAGGGAAGGCGTCTGTCGGGCCTGTTTTTCGGAAGCAATTCTTTCTGCTGCTTAAGAATTGCTCCTGGAATGCCGATATATCCTGTATAGGAAAGGAACGAAACTGTTGTTTCCGGCAGAACATGTTGTTTGAGATGATATACTTCATTACTGCCGGTGTTTCGTGAGCGTAGTCATTCCTAAAGATAGAAGCACCGATTTATTGGCTGCTGTTCCTTTGCTGTCTGCGGCAGAAGCGCTCACTTGTTATACATACATCACTTTTTACGGTAATTCCCAAATAACAGGAGGGGCGATATGAAATTACAGAACAATATAACGATTTTCAGCGGAGACACGCGGAATAATGTACAGGCGGAGTGGAAGAACAAGGAAGGAACAGACAGCTACGATAAGAAGAGCAGGACCATATATGCCGGGAACTTTCTGAAAGAATTTCCTCTGCGGGAGAGAATACAGCAGAAGAGGGCTGAGGTACAGCAGCGTGCCATGAAGATTGTGCAGGATGCATGGGATGCGGACAGGCAGCTGGATGATGAGATTAAACTGCGGGAGGAAGAATCAGAGAAGCTTCGTGAGGATAATCAGGCGGAGCTTGAGAACCTGAAGGACGTCAGCCGGAGGTCGGAGGAGTTAAGGCAAGCCTTTGGGGTGGACTGGAACAGTGAGGAGCAGCAGGAACTGGATCGCCTGATACACGAACGAAGGTCGGGTAAAATAAGCTTATCCAGGGAAGAACTCACTGAATATCAGCGTCGCGCACTGGCGTTGGAAGATGAAGCGGCCAGATACAGAAGCCATCTCGCGGCCAACAACGGAAAAATCCTGGAAAACAGTGAGGTTACCAAGGCTATCCGGAAAGAGCGCCTCAAGAGCCACACCATGGTGGATGCTCAGGCTCAGGCCCAGGACGTGATGGAATCCCTGACAGATGAAATCGTAGGACTGGTGACAGAGGAGGCAAAGGATCACCTGGACGAGGAACAGGAGAAGCGGGAAGAGCAGGCAGAAAAAATCGAGGAAAAGAAGGAAGAGCAGGAAGAAATTCAGGAGAAACGGGACGAGAGAGAGAAAGAACTGGAAGAGCTCATCAAAGAAATGCCTGTGGAGGAAATGACGAATCTGCAGCAGACCATGGATGAAGTCAAACAGCAGATTCAGAAGGTTTTGAACGAGGCAAATTTGGCAGCCGAGGATGTGAAGGGCGCGAAAGTGGATACATCCGTATAAGGACCCGTGGAATGCATAGAATCCGGCGATGTTGTGATGTGAAGGGCGCCGAAGATGGATGCATCCGCTTAAAAGTTTCGGGAGAGAGCGTAAGGAAATTGCAGAAGTTATACTCGTGAACGCATTTGATTGCCGCTTTCAGCTCTGGATTGCCGATGCGTTCACTCGTTATACTGTGCAGGCGGCAATTATTTGCGTTTGTGGGTATATTTTCTCGCAGTTCCTAAATGTCATAGAGCAATGGTCTCTTGGGAGAACGGGTGCGGGAACAGCGTTTTTATAAATGAAACAGGTAAAAAAGCGGTGCGGATCATAGTATATATTTCTGCCGGAGTATAGAACGGGGGAATCAGGACAGGAGGGCATATGGAAATACGCAACGACATTACGATTTTTGCGGGAGACACCCGGAACAGCGTGCAGGCATCAGATAAAGCCAGGGGCAGTCATGCCGCCGAAGAGAAGAATCAAACCATATACGCCGGAAATCTGCTGACGGAATCTCCTTTAAGAGACAGGATCCAGGAGAGAAGAGCCCAGGCACAGGAACGGGCGATGAAGATTGTGAGCGATACCTGGAACGGAGACCGGCAGGTAGAGGGACTGATTGAAGAGAGTAGAGAACGGCGCAGGAATCTGCAGGCTACCTATAAGGAGGCCCAGGACAGGATAGCGGAAATCAGGGAAGAAAGTGATGCCCTGAGGGATGTCTACGGAGTGGATGCCGACAGCGAGGAACAGCAGTATCTGGATTTGCTGCTGAAGGAACAGGCGGCAAACCGTCCGTTTTCCCAGGTGGAACTGACGGAGGAAGAGAGCGAACGCCTTTACGAATACAGGCTTCAGGGAAAAGAACTGACAGAATATCAGCAGCGTCAGCTGGAGCTCAACGGAGAAATAGGGGGATATCAGCTTGTTGCCTACAAGGCTGCAGCAGGGATTGAGAAGGAGAATGCCGTTATCCGCGGAATTCGTGAGGAACAGCGGAAAGTCCATCCCATGGCAGATGCCCAAAAGCAGGCGGAAGAAGTGATGGAAGCCGCCCGGAATGAAATCATCGGTATGGTGACGGAGGAAGCGAAGGACCATATTGATGAGGAGCAGGAAGAGAAGAAGGAAGAAGCCGAGGCCATTAAGGAGAAAAAGGAAGAGCAGGAGGAAGTTCTGGAGAAACGCGAAGAGCGGGAGAAGGAACTGGAAAGGCTCATGGAAGAAATGCCCGTGGAAGAGATGACTGATTTGAAGAATATCCAGGCGCAGGTACAGCAGAAGGTTCAGGATATTGTGAGCAAGATGAATCTGGTAGCGGAGGATATCAAGGGCGCCCAGGTGGATGCCAGTCTGTAAGGAATATCCGCATATTACAGGAACCGCTTCTCGAACCTTGTAATCAAGGAATAATTACGGGAACGCTCCGCGAATCCTGTAATCAAAGGGAAATTGTAGCAGTTATTTTCCGACTTTTCCGACAATTCTTGGGGCGTATTAATAGAAACGGAGAGTATGGCAGTATGAACACATTGGAAGCAATTAAATCCCGCAGGAGCATCCGCAAATACAGGACGGATGCTCCTGTTCCAAGAGAAGATATCCGGCAGATGCTGGAGGCTGCCATGATGGCCCCCAGTGCCTGCAATACCCGGCCATGGGAATTCGTAGTGATAGAGAGCCGGGAAGTGAAGGAGCAGGTGATGAAAGCCATGCCTTATACCCAGATGCTGCGGACAGCGCCGCTGGCAATCGTGGTGTGCGGCAAGCCTGAGGTACAGGAGAATATCTGCCCGGGATTCTGGCCCCAGGACTGCGGGGCCGCCGTGGAGAATATATTGCTTGCGGCGAAGGAGCTTGGGTACGGAACCTGCTGGTGCGGATGTTATCCTTTGGCACACAGGGTTGAACCGATGCAGAAAATCCTGGATGTGGAAAGCGTTCCGCTGGCGGTAGTGGCAGTGGGAAGGGCTGACGAAGAGCCGGCTGTAAGAGGGTACCTGGATGAGAGCAGAGTGAAATATTTGTAGCTATGGGGGAAAGAGACGGTTTCCCCGTTTCATAAATTTACAGCAATAGCTGCTTACCCTGTCAGGGGAGGGCAGCTATTGCTGCGTTTTAGTGCTAAGTTATATCACAACTTTTGGTCTTTATCTGATGGATTATATTGCAAAATATCCTGCACATTACAATTTAATATCCTGCATAAGTCATTTATAGTTTTAGTTGATATGTCTTTATTGTGTTTTGGGCGATGCAAGGTGCTATCTGACAATTTATGATTTTTGGTAAGCGTATACCAATTTTCATTGGACTCATTAAGCGTTCTCCAAAATGGAGAATAGTCAATCATTTTATCACCTCATCGTTTTTTACAGTATTTATTAAGATAAAATCTGTCTATAGGATTTTAGATACATAAAAATTGCGGAATTCCACATCTTGCGAAATTCCGCTGCAATAAAAAAGAGCGATAGACGGGACTCGAACCCAATACCGTACTTAGAAACCGCATAAAGAAAGGATTTCCAGCACCTCCCTACTAAGTGTAATCACAAGTGTAACCCCATCTAAAAACAATACCATTAGGCGCACAACCGCTTAACAGAGTCGCTACAGCAAGCATCATCGCAAAAACTTGTTTTCCTTTTCTTTTCCATTTCATACGATTTACTCTCCCTTTCTATAGTATATACATATAGTAAAATACATATAAGGGAAAGAGATTTTCATTTGTAGTTTCTGCGTAATACAAACATATTAAAACAATATAAATCATAGATTGCAGGTGAATCGTTTATAAGCACATAGATTAATAGAGACTAATATAGAATGATGAAACATTTTGCACATCAAAAAAGCAACCTTTAAAAGGGTTGCTTTTAAATAGAGTATCTGAGCATTAACCTATACTGTATGTATTGTAAGGCAATCCTTACTCGGATTGCCTTGACACCATAGTTGAATTACCAGTTTTCAAGATCGTTCATAAAATCATCTACATCTTGTTGTGATATATCCCCGTTAGCAACGGCGTCCTCTGCGGTCTGTACACCATTTGTACCATACACTGTCTGACCCTGTCCTGTGTTAGGGTCTGTGTAGGTTCCGATTTCATTCACTGCCCCGTCTTCTGCAGCTGCGCCGATATCGACATTACCGTTAGCATCTGTGTAGTTAGCCAATACATCCTCCGCATACCCCAGATATACCCAATAGTTACCACATCTCGCAACGGAGATATACTGAAGCCCAGGGTCAGTCATAGCTGCCCAGTGACCCGGGCTGGACTTCCATGCGGCATATACATCCGCTACCGAGCCATACCCCTCTGCGATATTCGCCACATTAGCGCCTCCCCTAGACAGAGCGTCATGGGAGTAGTTCGTTACAATTGCCTTAGCACTCGTAAGTGCGCTGGAATCCAATGTGCCATTGGCAGATACAGTTGAAAGACCCATCGCCTGTCTGTCAGCGTTCAGCAGAGCCACAAACTCACCACTTACATTCTGAGCGTCAACCGCTGTGTCGTCTGTTTTAGCCGCTGTTCCGGGGGCTGTACCCTGATTGGTTGTCTGACCAGAATCGGAACCCTGGTTATCCGTATTAGAAGCCGTCTGAGTTGTTGCGGGCTTTTCAGCTACAATGTAGCTGTTGCTTACAAATGCGGTTTCACCATTCAGCTCAATCTGATACCAACCTGTCTCCTTGCACTGTCCCGTCACTGTTACTTCCTGGCCCTGAGTCAATCGTCCGACATTTTCTCCATCCGTTGACGGCTGGTTTCTTACATTTACCGCCGATTTGGCATACATTGTCCCGGTCACGGCTTCATTGATGGTGTAAGGAGAATCTGCTGTTTCTTCCCCTGTGGTTGTCCCGGCCTGGTTTGCCTCGTCTGTCTGGTCTGCGCTGTCGGATTGCCCGGTCTGCGTCACGCTGCCGCTTTCATCGGCATTCCCGTCAGAGGGTGCCTCCGCCCCGGTTTCAGGCTCCGCTGTGGGCTCCGGTGTTTCTTCTGCCGATGGTTCTTCTGTGGGTTCCGCCGTTTCCTCCGGTTCGGATTCCATAGCCCCGGTTCCCTCTGCCCCGCTTTCCCGGCTGTCAACATTCCCATCCTGGCTGCTTTCTGCATCCGCCATAGCTTGAACCTTGCCGTCCCCCTCCATCCTGTTTCCGCAACCAGCAAAAACACTGGCTGTCATTGCTGTGATTAGCAATGCCGTCACGATTTTCTTCTTCATGTCCGTCTCCTCCTCGTTGAGATTCTTTCTCCGGAAATCCGTTCAGGGATTTATCCACCTATAGAGTACCCCCCCGGATTTTTTGTCAATAGAAATCTCCGAAATACTGAAAGGCTCTTCATATTGCCAAAACCGGTTCCAGATTCTTTGTTTCAGCCCAATTATACCACCATCAACAGGATAGTTCAATCTTTTATGAAACATCTTTCAGTATATATTTTATATCAACTATCATCAATCTGACATATCCCTAAAAACTTCTATATAATGATGCCAAAAGGAGTTGGCAAGACAATGGACGAATTCGGAAAAGTAACCTTGAACCTGGAAAAGCTGATTCAGGAAAAAGGAATAAGTAAGACACAATTATCATATAAGGCAGAGATAAGCCATACTCAGATTAACCGCTTCTGCAAGAACGATGTGGCCCGGATAGATTTGAATACGATAGCCAGGCTATGCCATATCCTGAAATGCAATGTAGCCGATTTGCTTATATATGAGCCCGCAGAAAATCCTGGGGTACAGACGGAAAAGCAGCGTGTCAAGGGGAACGTGGAATAAATTGGCGCTTCACTTTAAGCGCCGCCCTTTTTATGCCGCGAAAGCCCCTTGATACGGCGGGAACTGCTGTCAGACCATGGGGATGGGGGGATTGATAAATGCACTTCTTATCAATTCCCCTTACCTGTGCCCTTGATACCAGGCAGTGGACGGGCTATCACATAAATTCTATTCCATTGCCTGGTGTGGAGCATGCAAGCTATTTCTATATTAAATTAGCTGTAGGATTATCGCTGTGTGCCAATAGAAAGCCCGCACGTTCTCCCAGCTTGCGAAAACAGGAGGGATTGTTTGTATCGCATATTTTCCGTGATACAAACAATCCCTCCGTCACTTGCCGGTATGTATGGGCGTTCCAAAATTGAGCGAGCCGAAGCGAGTGTGTTTCAATTTTGGCGGTGGGCAATGGAACGGCTTTTTTGATTGCCTGACGCCAGAATGCTCTATCCTTGCCTAGCTCAATTATCTTTCAAAAGTTGGCGTATCGTTTCCCGGGCCCGTTTGATGGACTCACCCACGGCCGCAGTCGAGACATGCTCTAGTTCCGCAATCTGAGCGAGTGTCATTTCATCAAACGCCGCCAGGCATAGCCGTCTCCGCTGAACCTCCGGCAATTTCTCCATGGCGTGGAAAACGTTTTCCAGAAGTTCTTTTTTCAGCAACTCTTCTTCCGGATTTTGGCACTTCGATGCAATGTTGCCGTACCCTGTCTTATCTCCCGAAACATTGTGATGATATCTTTCTTTGCGTTCATAATTTGACATTTTTCTGTCAGATTCCGACACAATATCAGTTATCTTTTGTCCCATTTCATCACCAATCTCCATTTCAAGTGCATAGCGTCCTTGAACGCTGCTTTCATAGCATATATTTAGTTTCAAATTTGAAACCTCCTATTTTTCCGCCGTTCCGAAAAACTAAGGAGGCTTTGAAGCTTTTAGGTGAAGACTCGCATTAAATGCTTTCTAGCAAAACTACGCCCGTTTCTAGTACCCTGGATTGCTTCTAAACGTTTTTTTATAAAACTGGAGCCAAAACAGCTTAAGAAGAACTTACTTTAGACGGAATTACGAATATTCCAACCAGTCAGTTTGCTAAGCGAGACACGCACTTTTTTGTTTTGATGAAATTTCGATTGTATCTATTTTTTATAAGATGTATTTGAAGCTCTGATTGATAACAGGGAGCATTTTTCTCAATCCTTTTCCTGATTTTTTTAAATTGCTTTAAAAGCCTTTTTAATATCCAGACACATAAAACAAAAATTTTTTAAATTTTTAAAATTTCTGCCTTGAAATATCGCCTTTGAATCTCCTGATAGGTAGAGGCGCAGTTCCTTTGCCTCGGAAAGGAGGAAAAACGAGATGGAGATTGTTGGAATCGCAACGAGCGAAAGAGGTGGCAAAAAATCGACTACATTGCATGTGGTGGGCGACTTTGACGCTTACCAGCTCAACCCTGAGTCCGGCTATATCTGCCTGGGGCAGAAAGTGGAGTCCGTTTACGTTGGAGGCTACGACTGCTCCGGCCTTGAAGTCGGACAGGAAATTGAAATTTACTACGGAAAAGCCATCACTACGGCCAAAGGCACTTTCCAACCTGTCGCCCTGATTCGGGTTTTATCCGAATAGGAGGCCATAACACCCGGGGGCTTATGCCCCTGGGAAAACAAACAAAAAGGAGAATTGGATTTATGATTATCGAGATTTTTATGGTGTTATTTTTAACAGCGTTTGCATTGATAGTCTGCATTGGAGGGGTGAAAATGACCCACCCGAACTATGACCTGGCGGAGTGCGCCCGGAAATTCAAAGCGGATTTGGGCAGGGTCTTAAGCGTCCTTTTCAGCGGCGACAATGCCCGACACATTTTTGACATATCATTCTGGGAAAATTGCCTGAAGATTCTGGAAGAATACTGCCACAACGCTTTTCCACCCGAATGTCTGGCTGAATATTACGATGGCACCCCCAGAATCCGCTTCAGCTTCGTCCCGACCCGCAAGCTTTCTGCGGAGGAACTGAACCAACTTTGCAAACTTCTCTGCCTGAAGTCCCGCCAATATATACAACTGTACGGCCTATCCTGGCGGATGTTTTCGGAGTATCATGTATTGGACGGTTCAATAGCTATTAATATCTATTATTCCGAATACAAAGAAGACTTGCAGCCGTTCTTTAAGCGGTATCGGATTGCCGTGAAACACGCCTCCACTGACAATCATGGAGTCCTCCATGATGATGAATTAGATAGGGAGATAAACTATGCCAGGCCGAAGCCTTAAGTTGGGCTTTTCACATGATTATTGGACGATGGGTGCCAAAATGCCATTCCTCTGGCACCCGGATTCCGTGCCCCATTTGCTGATATCCGGCATAACAGGCGGCGGAAAATCTGTCTGCGCCCAGTATATCCTGAACCAGCTTTTAGACACGAGTGCAGAAATTTCCATTGCGGACTTCAAGGCCGGTGGGGACTGGGATGGGATTGTCCCGGACTACGGGGAATATCTCGAATGTGATGAGATACTGAAAGATTTTTACAACTCTTTCCTTGCCGCAATCAGGGGGAAAGAACACCACGAAAAGTATCTTCTATTTGACGAATTCAGTTCTTATGCCCTGTCAAAAGACACAAAGGGCTTCAAGGAACTGATGGGCATGGTAAGCCATGTAGCCTTTATGGGGAGAAGCTTCGGCTATCATCTGATACTAATAAGTCAACAGTTCAACGCAAAGGTCATTGATACAGCAATCAGAGAGCAGTTTGGCGTAAAACTATACATGGGCTCCACCATCTCCACGGAGTCCGCTGCCATGCTGTTCCCCAACTGTCAGATTGACAAGGCCAGCCATCTCCCGGCGCACTGCGGCTACATATCCATACCGGAAAAGGAATTGGATATAATCCAGATGCCCTACATCGCAGAGCCCCGGCGGCTGAAAGATTTATTGGCGGCAAAAGGGTGCCGCAGACAGGGCGGATGATGGTTCGCCAGCCCTGTCCCCAGCACGCTTAAGGGCGTGCGGGGACAGGGGATTCAGATTCAATATCGTGTGGAAATGTAGTAAACCGCCGGAAAGCCCGGCTTTCCGGCATCTCTGCCGGGTTCCGGGCTTGTCAGAACCCGGTAGAATATGTAGAAAATGTAGAAAAATTTATCAAGGAGGAAAAACGTTTATGAACGATAATAAACCAAAAGTCAACATGAAGACCGTCCGCTGGGTGGAAATCGTCTCCCGGCTGACTTCCGATGACGGAACCACGCTTTTTGACATGGACAATGCCATGGAAGTCATACAGCAGAAAGAGAAAGCCATTGACGAATACTGCTACATCATCCATGACCGGGATGTCTATGAAGAGGACACCGACACGCACAAAAAAGGGGACTTGAAGCCTCCCCATGTCCATCTGCTCCTGAAGTTCAAAAAGAAGCAGCCCCAGAAGCTGGGCTATGTGGCCCAGTGGTTCAAAGTCCCGGAGAACTTCATCAACTGCAAGGGCAAAAGCTGGGAATCCGCCTGTCTGTACCTGGCCCATGTCAACGCCCCTGGCAAGTTCCAGTATGCCATAGCGGATGTTTCCGCAAGCTTTGACTATAACGAGTTCATTGAAGAATACCTGGCTGAACTGGAGGACGAGGATGAAGAGGAAGACGATGGGGAAGACGGCACGTCTAAAAGGAAGAAGAAAAAGAAATCTCCCATTGAGATTGCAGTGGAGCGGATACTCAGAGGTGAAGTCCGGGAGTATAACAAGACCCTGGAAATAGACCAGAAACTCCTGGTTCATTGTTCCCGGCAGATTGACCAGGCATTCAAAGTCCGCTCCGAATACCTCCATGCAACCCAAAAGGACAGACGAATGGAGTGCGTCTACATAACCGGCCCCTCCGGATGCGGCAAGACGACGTTTGCCCGGAAGATGGCAGATTCCCGGGGCCTTGCCTACTTCGTCAGCTCCGGCTCCAATGACATCATGGACGGATACGGCCAGGAGCCATGCATCATCGTTGATGACATCCGTCCCAGCGTCATGGGGCTTTCTGACCTCTTGAAAATGCTGGACCCGCACTTGGCCTGTTCAGTGAAGAGCCGATATAAGAACAAATATCTCAACTGCGAGCTTGTGATACTTACCACCGTTCTGGACATCGACAAATTTTACGCAAATGTGTTCTCTGAACAGGAAGAGCCTGTCACACAATTGAAGAGGCGGTGCAGCACCTATATCCAGATGAGCCAGCTTGAGATTAACATATCCCTTTGGGACAAGAAGCGTATGCGCTATTCTCACCCCGTGACGTTCAGGAACACCGTCCTGGAAGAATATGTCCCAAAAAAGAAAGTGGCCCCGGAGGACGTGCTGCAGCATGTGACGGAAACCATGTCTTTCCTGACTCCGGATTTAGTGTCCCTGAACATTCCAGGGGAAACACCCGGTGAAGACAAGGAGAAGCCAGAGCCGGAAAAGAAGAGCCCGGAGGAAGAGGCAGCAATCAAGGATGGGGACTTCTTCAACCTCGTACCGGTCAACCGGGACTGGAACAGCAACAAAGTTATTGACGAGAAAGGAGAGAAAAATCATGAGAGTAACAGATAATCTACAAAAAATTTCCATGCGTGAGGAACTATATCACATGGAGGGAAGTTCCGACTATGTGCCAGTGGTGTTCCGGGAGCATGAAGCTGCCACCGCTCTCGCCACCGCTATAAAAGCCCGGGCCAGACTGCACTGGTGGGATAGCCTGGCGCACTGCTGGAACCTTGTATATATGCCGTGGAAACCGGATGTCTCAGGGCTGCAATGTGGCACGGATGCCCGGAAAGAATGCGGCTTGTCTCCCCGGTGCCGGTACGACTGCCTCTATGAGAGGACGGGGGAATACTTCGATGCGGGAGCCGGGACTGTCCTCCTCCCCGAAAGGCTGGTGGTTGACAGGTGGAACTGGTGGGATGACAAACCACTGCCTCCCTGTCCGCTGGACGGATACGGCATCTATTCGGAGGCAGACCATAAGGAAATAGACGATTTGCTGCATGAAATGGCGGAACATGACGCTTCTGCCTCTACGAACTCTTAAGAAAGGAGATGCGCATTACGGGACGCAAATACTTAAAACCTAAAATCCGAAACCCTAGAAACCTAAATCCTAAAACTTAGATACAGTCCCATTGCATGACAAAGGGCGTTACTGTTCACACGTCGGCTTGACTGAAAGAAACCGATGGTATAGACTGTTGTC
>CAJUJN010000060.1 GCA_910586775.1 uncultured Acetatifactor sp.
AGATGGCTTTACGTAAGTTAATTATGATTGATAATGCGCAGAGTTTGGAGGATTTAAGGGTACCGCCGGCTAATCATTTAGAAAAATTAGAAGGGAACAGAAGTGGACAATATAGTATTAGAATCAATGATCAATACAGAATATGTTTTAGAGTGGATGGACATAACTTTTATGATGTTGAAATAGTGGATTACCATTGAACAGGAGGTTATTATGAAGAATTATATTGAAACTCCCCGAGTGAGTGAAATTTTATTTGAAGAATTTATGGCACCATATGGTTTGTCGGCCTACAGACTGGCACAGGAAATTCATGTTCCAGTATCAAGGATTCAGGATATCCTGCACAACAGACGGAAAATAACAGCAGATACATCAATAAGGCTTGCAAAATTTTTTGGCGTATCTGACAGATATTTTCTTGATCTTCAGGATGATATTGATATTAGAAATACGAAAATGCAGATCATGGATGAACTTAATAATATTTCAACTTATCAGTACGCCCAAATGTGATAAATGGATATAATATTTCTCAAATCTCCAGCGGCATATACAGAAACACCTCAAAGCGCTCCCCTTCCACCCTGATCTCCATCGCTCCGCGATTCCGCTCCACGACCTCCTTCATGCTCCTCAGGCCAAATCCGTGATTTTCCTTATCCGCTTTGGACGTTTGCAGAAGCAGGTTCTTCTGCGCACCCACTGTCGGATTGGTGACTTCCAGGCAGAACAACCCTTTCTGTGCCCGGCTTTTCACACTGACTTCTCTTTCCGCTTCCGGCAGCCGTCTGCATGCCTCCCCCGCATTGTCCAGCGCATTGGAGAAAAGCGCGCAGATATCCGTCTTCTCAAAGGGAAGCTCTTTTGGAATATCAATCCTGGCCTCCAGCCGGATCCCATAGCGGCTCATCTGCTCTTCCTTGACCGTGAGCACCGCATTGACGACCGGATCCGCACAGTACTGCAGGGAACGGCCAAATGCGCTGTCTTCCATCAGGCTTTTGATATAGTCTTCACGCTGCGCTTCCGGCAGCGTGACCGCCACCGCCAGATGATTGGCCAGATCATGTTTCAGCCGCCGTATGGCAAAATGCTGCTGTTCCATGGCCGCATAATAACTCTGGTTCACCTCTGCCAGCATATTCTGTTCTTCCAGCTGCTGCTGCCGCGCCAGCACGATGACCGCCTGGAACAGACCGATGAAAGACAGCAGTGACAGCAGGAGCAGTCCAAGAATATTATACCCTTTAAAACCATCCGGCATCTCCATCCAAATCCTTTCCTCCTCCGTCGTCGTCAGCAGAACCACACTGAGGACAATCCCAAAAGGCGTAGCATTCAGCAGCAAAAGCAGTTTCCACAGACTGTCGGAAAGATGATACGCTCTGTCCGGCGCATGTCTTCTGATCGGCAGATACAGACACAGGGCAGCAAACAGCGACAAAAACCCCGCGATGATCATGCATACTACCGGATGATCATGCCTGACGTAACCCGTTAAGACAAAATTATCCCGCAGCACATTAAAAGACAGAATGGTACTGGCATACATCAGCCCGATGGCCGCTTTCTTCCAGATACTTCCCTCACAGACAGCCCTGATCACAAGCAGAAAGAAAAGAACTGTCGGCAGAATATTTGCCCAGTCCCCCATATAAATAATCATCGCCAATAGCAGCCAGCAGCTTCCCCACAGGACAGCCTGCTTCCACCGCTTCTTCGGTACGGCGATCAATTTCTTCATTCCCTGCAGCAGCAGATAAGCCGCCGCTCCATTTATTATGATAAAAAAACAATTTATAATCATTTCCCGTTCCTTCTGTTCATTCCTCTCTATGTGCTGTCCTAACAGCCACCCAGCATGGATCTGGCAATCTTCTTCATGGCCTCTTCCCTGTGGTTTCTGCTGCATGGCAGCTGCCGGCCGCCCACCATGACCGCCTCGCTGCCCAGATGATCCACCCGGGCCGGATTCACCAGATAGCGTTGATGGATCCGCACAAACCGGCCGCCCAGCCGCGCTTCGATCTCGTCCAGTTTCGCATAGAAATAATATTCCCCCTGCTCCGTGACCAGCGTGACTATACGTTTATCGGAACAGAAACAGAGGATATCCTGCAGCAAAAACCGCCACGTTCCGTCCGCATTTTTGAAGGAAAAAGCCTTATCTTCCTCCTGCTCCAATCGCGTCCGCACCCGGCAAAGCACTTCCATCAGCTTCTGCGCCGTGACCGGTTTGAGCATGTAATCCAGCGCACCCACACTGTAGCCCTCAAATACAAACTCGCTGTAGCCCGTCAGAAAAACGATCATGATCTGCTCATCAAATGTCCTGATCTGCTTTGCCGTCTCCATGCCGTTTAAACCCTTCATCTCAATATCCAGAAAAAGTAAATCCACCTCTCCCGGATGCTTTCCAAGCCACGATACGGCATTACTTCCGGCGGAAAACTCATATACGATCTCTTCCGACTTCTCCATAAGTGCCTTTTCCAGCTGAAAGCGCAGCGCGTCTCTCGCATCCGCCTCATCGTCACATATCGCGATCCGTAACATGCAATTCTCCTCCCTCTTCCATGAAGATCCGGTCAATCATATCGTTCTGTAACAATCCGGGATTTGCCACGTCCAGGCAAGTCCCTGTTCCCGTCACGTCATATAGCATCACCCGGGGAACCATTTCCCGTGTCTACATCTTACCATAACCCAATCCCCAAAGTACACGTCCACTCTTTTCCTCTGCTCCAAACTTTACAGAGAATACCGCCAAACTTTACAAAACCTGCTTCCGCTCTCCAAAAATGACAATCAGGCCCGCCGTTTTTGACACCCTGCAGACCGGACCGGTATGCCGCGTGCTATTCTTTTAGCAGAGTAAAAGAAAGCGAGGTATCTATATGTTATATGTCAAAAATCTCTACAAATCCTATCAGACCGGAAAAAACAAATATCAAGTGTTAAACGGTGTTGATTTCTGTGTAGAAAAGGGAGAATTTGTGGCCGTGATGGGGCCTTCTGGTTCTGGAAAAACTACTCTTCTCAACTGTATTTCCTGCTATATCCCCTTCGATAAGGGAGAGATCACCATTGGCGGCACTAATCTGGCAGGCCTTGACGATGCCGGACTGGCGCACTTTCGGAATACGCAGCTCGGTTTTGTCTTTCAGGATTTCATGCTCTTAGACGGGCTGACCATCCGTGAAAATATTCTGGTGCCGCGGATCGTACAGGGCGAAGTGTCCGGGGAGGCGGAGGAGCTTGCCGACAGGCTGACGGCTCTTTTCGGCATCCAGCATATCGCAGCCAAATACCCGGCCGAGATCTCCGGCGGCGAGAAACAGCGGGCGGCCGTGGCGCGCAGCCTGATCAACAATCCCCTGATCATCCTTGCGGACGAACCTACCGGCAATCTGGATTCCAAGTCCAGCCGCGCCGTGATCGAGAGCTTCGGGGAGGTAAAGAAACGCATGGACGCTACGATCTTTATGGTAACCCACGACAGCTTTGCGGCTTCCTTCTGCGACCGCGTGATTCTTTTAAAAGACGGTTCCATCTACCGCCAGCTGGAGCGGCAGGGTGAGCGCGGACAGTTTCAGGACCAGCTGCTTATTGCGATCAA
This sequence comes from uncultured Acetatifactor sp., assembly GCA_910586775.1. GTDB lineage: Bacteria > Bacillota > Clostridia > Lachnospirales > Lachnospiraceae > Acetatifactor. Next base: position 3,623 of record CAJUJN010000060.1, read on the forward strand.
AGAGATGACTGAATAATTCGGAGGTATTGATATGTCACAGACTTTAACCATGAAGAAAATGGAGCAGAGGCTGCAGCGGGCGGACCGGAAGCACGCGCATCTGTATCTGTTCTGTAATTTTACCGCATTGATGATCATTTCCGCCTACTCGGGCATGATGCTGTCGCCGACGGTACAGACCACTTTTCCGCCGGGCGGGGACAGCCGCAAGCAGATGAACGCTATCTTTATACTGACATTGATCGGCTGCGTTGTGTTTACCATCTATGCCGCCGGCCTCTTTTTCCGGCATAAATCAAGACAGCTGGGCATCCTGATGGCGCTGGGCGCTTCCAGGAAGAGACTGATGCCGGGCTTATTTCGGGAAGTCCTGTTCTTAAGCGGCTTCTCCTGTACGGCGGGCATTCTGGCCGGATTTCCTTTTATCTGGATCATCTGGTCACTCTTCCGGCTGCTCCTCATTGACAGCTCGGATATGAGACTTTCCTTTGATCCCGTATGCCTGCTGATCTCCTTTGCATTTCTGCTGGCGGTGGCCGCTTTTTCCTGTATCCTCGCCTGGCACTATCTGCGCAGAACCAATATCATGGAGGTCATCCGAGAGGAGCACATCAACGAACCCGTAAAGGAGCTCGGAAAATGGTGCGCGCCGGCGGGTTGTATCCTTCTTGCCGCCGGGGTTCTTCTTGGATACTGCACGCCCATTTTCTATCTTTACAAGGTTCAAGCTCTGCCGCCTGTATGGATGAACCTCCTCTATGCGCCGGCATTTGCAGGGCTTTATATGATCATGCTCCATGCCGTGGTCCACGGGTTTGGACGCCGTAAGCATGCCCCCTACAAGAATATTATTGCCCGAAGCATGATGAAATTTCAGGGAAAACAGACCGTAAACAATATGATTGTCGTTACGCTGCTGATTGCCAGCGCCTGTTTCGGCATCTTCTATGTCCCCATCCTGTCCATCGGCACGATCATGGAATATCATGCCCAGCCCTACGATTATTTCTATCACTACCGGGCCGACCAGACCCTGCCGGACAGGGCGGCCATAGAAACGCTCGCCGAGGAATACGGCCTGTCCTTAAAAGACTGGGGCGAATTCGACTATATCACGCTGGCATTCGGAGCCTTCTCCAGCATAATGGAGGAAGACGGCAAACACTGGCATGATGAATACATCCCCATATGCATAGAAAAAAGAGTCATCTCCGAAGACACGTGGAACACGCTCACCGGCGAGAATATAGATGTCCTCCCCGGCACTTACCTGTGTATCACCAATCAGGAGGAAACAGCCCTCTCCATAATCAGCAGCGCGAAACACATCACCAATATGGTCACACGCACACAGATCTCCACCCAATATGCGGGCCTTCTCCATTACGACCTGATGACGGACATGCGCGGCTATTGTGTATTGGACAATACGGATTACGCACTGCTCTCGGAAGGCCTGACCGAAGACTGGAAAGGCAGGATCGTATCCTTTAATGTGGACGGCAAAGACAGCTATCCCTTCGCCGACGCCCTTTTTCACCGCATGGTTTCGTGCTTTGATGAAAATTGCTTTACTGCCGTGTACCACGATCGGATCACCACCATCAGGGCCGAAGAACAGGGTATCGCAGACTGGCAGGCGTCCGATCCCATGATGCGTATTGACCCGGCAGAAGCAGATTCCCTCACCTTTCGCCAGAACTGGGAATATATCCCCCGGTTCCGTATTTTAAGCATGAACGATTTCCTGCTGTCCACGTCCGTATTTTTGATGATGTTCCTGTTTATTTTCATCGTATGCATCCTGACGGTTCTGATCATCTGTTATACCCGCTGTCAGACCATCGCCTTAAACAACCGCTACATCTTCGACGATCTAAAGAAACTGGGTGCATCTCCCAACTTCCTGGACAGGGAAGTGAGAAGCCAGTGCGGCAGTGTCTTCAGGGTGCCGGCTGTGGTGGCGCTGATCGCTGTCTACCTGTTTTTTATCCTGCTGCTGTATGGTAATGACGGGCAGCTCGTGTACAGCGAGATCGTATCGCTGGGGGCGTGCCTGGGAATCGAGGCGGCGCTTAGCATACTGATCTACGGAGTTTACCGGGTTACTGTTGCCGGGATCAGACAGAAGCTGGGCATATTCCTCCAGGTGACAGAAATAGAATAAAAGTTGATCGAAAAACAGACATGAGCCGTTTTCTGGTCTGCTTCACGACCTTGTATAATCTGAAACCATTTCTTACAAGATCAGAAAAGAGCTGTCCTTTTGCATAAGCAGCAAATTGACAGCTCTTTCACGTAACTCACCTTGTTTCCCTACCTCAGTATATTCCCAGCACCTTGTATAAAGATTCTAACTGCGTATGAACGCCCTGCACTATTCTATCAATATCAAGTCGTTCAACCATACCATTACTTTTCATTCCCTTATAATACATCTTGTTTGCCTGTTTAAAAAGTTTTTTCAATTTATCATATCCATTGCCTCCGGATACTTTCGTTTTCTTTGACAAACGAAGAAATGATATTATTCCGTCCACATCAAGTAAAAACCAGTCTTCAATAGAACGTTCTGCTCTTATGTGGATAACGTTTCGGACTCCATTCTCCTTAAAAGCAGCTTCTACTTCACTCCAATTTATCGGAGGTTTGGGAGAGAGTTCAAAAACATCTGTGTCTCTACATAAAGCGACATTAAACTCACATTCCTCTCCATACTTAGGCTTTATTTCCTTTATAAACTTACGTAGAGCAATATTTTTAAATCCTCCGACACCTTTGACGTTTTTACATTCAATGTTAATATCAAATCTTCCATCTGCCCTCTTCTGCCTGGCATTTGATATTACACGTTTATAAAACTCAACTTCTGTATCTCCCTCAACAAATAATACAAGGCATTTACTCATGCATATCACACTCCAGATAGTCTTCCCAATCACATTCCTCATCCGCCAGCATTGAAAACAGGTAATCTCCTATACTCATCTTAAAATCCGCAGCATCCTGTTGTAATAAACGCTGACCCGATTTTTTGAATTTATAAAACTCGGCGATCCCTGGCTGCCTGTTTATGCCCACATGTATCCATGAAGGTTCAAAATAACTCACAACGTAAGGCGAGTGACTGGTTACGATTATCTTACAATCATCCAACAACTGACTGATTATTTGCACATAAGCCCGAAACAAACTTGGATGCACCGAATTCTCCGGTTCTTCGATTGCAATCAGAGAAACATTTCCTTCATTGGCCAAAATGATCCTCGCCAGAATCATAAACACTCTTTTTGCACCATCTGACATCATCGCAAAATCAATGGGATATATTAAATTCTTATCTTTCACAAATAAGACGTATATGGCATTTGCTATTACAAACGGAGAATCGGCAGGTAATCTATCATTGTCTCCACCATTAAATTTGTATTGCTTAACAATAATGTCTTCAACATCAGGAAATAAATCTTTATATACTTCCTTCAACAGGGCAAATTTATCCGGATTTTTCTCCTGTAATTGATATATTACACGTGGAAGGCTTTCTGCATCGACAGCCATGTCTTCTAAGCCTTTGCGAATAAATGGATCTGGCTGATAAAAACTTTTTGCATCCAGATTATTCTCCATATAAAATCTCATACTATTCATTTTTTTAATAATTACAGCATAAAACAGTTCATCATATGCTCGGAGCTTATTTACAACAAGTTCCGCTGCCTCAACATTTATTTTGGATGAGCATCTGCCCGTTTCAGAACTTTTATATAATGCTGTCTGCCCCTCTCTATTGATCAGCTGAGTATATTTCTGCCCCCTGTCTTCCGGCCTGATCTTCAAATATTCGGACACAATATATGGTTCGATACTCTCATCACACTTCCAGGCAAATTCATATCCATAAAGTACACGATATTCAATATCATCCAGTTCAGTCAAAATCTCCATTTGAAATTTGTAATTTCTGTTAACCATATAGCTGTTAATTGGTATTAAATTCGAATTAGCCATCATATCAGCTTTATCTTCCATTGTAGCTTTCATATATGTCAAACCAAAATCAATAGCAGCAAGTACATTCGATTTGCCAAAATTGTTTAACGCCACTAAAGCTGTAATGTTATCGAAACCAATTTTAACATTTGACAGATTCTTGAATCCATCGATCAAAACCGCCTGAATTTTCATACCGCAGCACCTTTCCTTTTGTAGTGTATTCATACCATATCATCTTTTCTTTTAAAACGCAATATTTCTTTTCGTATTATTTTAATTATATCCACTTTTCCTTGTAATTATTTCATAAAACGCAATTTCCTCGTATGTTTTATTGTTTTTATATCTTTTAAGCAAAATAAAAATTTTACTGGATTCTGGTTACAACCTGCAGGTCTTCTCCATAATCTCAGTATTGAACAGCCAATGACAACTGTCAAACAAAAAAAGCGAGATAAAATCAGCATGGCGTGAATGTAGAAAATCACCTGCTTTGACAGCGAAATGAAAAAGGAGACGGCACTCAGGATGCTAAAAAGAAGCAACATGACAATCGAGTAAACTGCGGAAGATGCAGGTCTTAGTGTTTCTGAGGTAGAACATTTCGCCGGACTATGGTAGTTTTGAAACCAATTTAGAAAAAGTAAATGTGCAGATCCCGTAACAAGAAAGCCGAAGGCCGATCAAAAATTTAATATTACAGCCATAAAGCAGGGAAATAACTGTAGATTCAAATTTATTTCCCTGTTTTTATGTGGCGTTTTTTCAGAAACCTGTGGATATAGGCAATGCTGATAAGTCCATATCCTTGTACAGCGTCAGGGCGATTACAGAAATGTGAAAGGGATTAAGCTTATGAATATTTAATTTTATGGCCTGTTTCCATAGCTTCCGTCCACGTCAAACGTCAGCTCCTGCACCCCTGTCTTCTTCTTTGAGGAAACCCGTTTTTTGTTCAGTTCCTGCAAAAAGAGCTCTTCATCCAAAGGAAGCGTAACCTCACGTCCAAGCCAGCCCGACAGATGCATGGCATTGGAAATCTCCACTCCAAGTCTCCTGTACTGCTCGGCCGGTGCCTCTGCTTCCCGCATCCCGGCCACCAGTTTTTTACACATTTCAGTTTCTTTTTCCGCATCCTTTAAGTTGTGAAGCTGTTCGTAATCGGTCTCCAGATCATAGAGACAGGATTCCATGACATACTCGATATTGCCCGAGTAATCTTCCGGAAACAGAACCGGAATCCTGTAAACCGGATACCGTGTATAGGGAAGGAACCTTCCCATCTCTATCGCCTCCGCATACCGCTCGTCAAAATATCTCCAGCAGGTGGAAGGAATCCCACAGTACTGATATAGAGGCCCATTTTCTCTGCTCGCCGGTGCTCTGAAATAAGTATATCTGCCATCATAAACATTGACCGCCCGGCCAAACCAGCCATAGATCACCTGTTCCCTGAGACTGCTCTTTTTCCTGACAACGTCCAGAAGACTCATGCCTTTGACCCGATCCGGCACAGCACAGCTGTGATGCTGCAATATCGTCGGCATAAGGTCTATATTCTGTGTCAGCTCCTTAATCCTTTTCCCTGCTTCCTTCCCGCCGGGGAAATGGATCATCAGCGGAATATGCGCCATTTCATTATACGCGTGCATAATATTCTTCCCTGTAAAGCCATGCTCTCCCAGCATATGCCCGTGATCCGTTGTAAAAATGATCAACGTATCTTCATACATCCCGTTATCTTTCAAGGTCTGCAGCAATCTCCCAAACCAGTGGTCCGCCATGCTCAGCGTTCCGAGGTAGCACTTTTCCAGATGCTCCACCGCGTCCGCAGGCTCCGTCACCTCCGCATAGCTGGGCCAGCAGAATTCTCTGCCCGTATAATCATCCTCATACATTCTGTGATATTTTTCCGGGCAATCGAATGGCTCATGCGGATCAAAGCTTTCCACCATAAGAAAGAAATCATCCGCTCCCCTGTTTTGTTCCACCCACTCACAGGCCGAACGGAAGGTTCTCGGTGAAGGATATTCCTCCTCCGTGACAAATCTGGTTTTGTTCAGCAGATACTGGGAGGATTTCTTCCCATAGCTTTCCGGATCAACCGGCGGCTGCTTCACACGCGAAATCCAGGTATCAAATTCCTGCCCCCTGTGGTATTCCCACGTATTGAACAGATAACAGTAATTTTCACCTCCGATCTCAAAATAATGCGTATGGTCGGTCGTTATATGTGTAAATACACCGTTCTGCCGCAGCACCTGTGGCAGCGTGATATCAAAGGGTTCAATCCCACCCCAGCCTCTTTCCAAAAACTGCATTCTCCCTGTAAAAATATCTCTCCTGGCCGGCATACAGGGCGCCGACCCGATAAAATGATTATCATAGACAGCACAGTCTGCTGAAAAAGCATCTATATTGGGTGTGATCCCCTTCGCCATTTCGTTATATGTCCTTAAATATCTTCGATTCAATGTATCCATCAATATCAATACTGTTTTCATAAACTTTCCCTTTCCCTCTCTGTTATCCTTTAATTCCGGTTGTGACAATTCCCTCCACGAAGTATTTCTGCATAAATACATACATCACAAGAAGCGGGAGCATGATCAGGGTAGTGGCTGCCATCAGATAATTCCACTGTGTAATGAACTCCTCCTTAAAAACGCTCAATGCAAGCTGCACCGTCCACATATTCTTTCGCGTTGTAATGATCAACGGCCAGGTATACTCATTCCAGGTGCTTGTCGTTTTAAATACGATCAATGTGGCAAATATAGACTTACTCAGCGGAAGATATATCCTGACAAACGCTCCCATCCTGGACAGTCCGTCTATCTTGGCCGCATCATCCAGTGATTTCGGGAAATTCATAAAAAACTGCCGGAACAAAAATACACCGAAAGCCCCCGCAATATAAGGCGCCACCATGCCTGCATAAGTATTGACCAGACCGGTCCCTCCCTGCCCCAGAATATTGTTACCTCCCATAAGCGGAAAGTACTTCATCGCCACAAAATTGGGCAGCATGGTAACCTGCTGCGGTATCATCATCCCTACAAGTGCCAGCAGAAACAGAAAATCCTTCCCCTTAAACGTCATTCTTGCAAACGCATATCCCGCCAGGGAATTGATCACCAGACTGATGACCACGGACAACACTGTGGTATAGAAGGAATTCCAGAAAAACCTCCCCCAGTCGGACGACCTCATGGCCTCCACATAATTGGAAAACTGCCAGCGCTCCGGCCAGAGCCGGAACGCTGCACTTGAAATTTCAGCCGGAGTTTTCAAAGAAGTGGAAACCATAATCAGAAAGGGAATGATGATTATCACACAAAATAAAAGCATGAATACAAACAGAATGATCCGCGTGCTCTTTTTTATTCTCATCGTCTTCTCCCCCTATCCAATATCCAAATCCTGTCCCTGATTGCCATACCGAAAATTTAACAGCGTAAAGACAAGGATAATAAGTAACAGAAACACCGCTTCCGCGGCACCATAGCCCATCCGATATTCCGTAAAGGCCCTTGTATAGATCTGATGCACGATCGTAGTCGTTGCATTCATGGGACCGCCGCCAGTCATGACATTCACCTGCTCAAATACATTAAACGCATTGATCACACCCGTAATCACGATAAAGAAAGTTACCGGCCTCAGCATGGGTATTGTAATGCTGAAAACCTTCTGCAGACAGCCCGCGCCGTCTATCGATGCCGCCTCATACAGATAGGAAGGAATATTATTCAATCCGGCAATATATAACGTCATATAATAGCCGATTCCCTTCCACACTCCCATAACGATCATGGCTCCCAGAGCCAGTTTCTCATCGTACAGCCATTGTCTGGCTTCCAGACCCAGTGTCTCCAGCATTACGTTAAATACACCGTTTGTCGGATCGTACAGCCAAAGCCACACCATAGACATGGATACCATCGAAGTGACATACGGCAGATAGATAAATCCTCTGAAAAAACGGGTTCCCCAAAGTGCGGCACTGTTTAACGCCAATGCCAGAACAAACCCCAAAACAAGCGTCATAAACACCGTAAATATTACATAGATCAATGTATTCAGCACTGATTTCCAAAACAAACCGTCATGAGCCAGCACAAAATAATTCTTCAACCCGACAAAAGAGATGGTTTTCAAGTTAAAGTCTGTAAAGCTCAGGGTAATGTTGACAACAATCGGAAGCAGTACAAACAGAAGAAAAAACATATAGTATGGAGCAATAAACCAATAGGCACACCGGTCGATTGTAACGTCCTTTTTCTTTTTCATCCAAACCCCCGCCACTTTATCTGTTATTGTATTTCCTTTTCCAGCTGTGAAAGCGCATCCTGTAATGCCTGCTGCGCCGTTTTCTTTCCATTGATGACTTCTTCATAGGCAACGGACACATATTTATTGTAGACACTGACCCATGGAACCGTAGCCTTTCCTTTACCGTTTTCCACATAGTCAAGGACTGCCTGATTCAACTCTGCATCACCCGACTGAATAAACTGTTCTTCCAGGGACTTTTTCACAATGGGGACCTTGGAATCTTCCGTCCTCATCCACACAATCTCGTTGGAAAGCATATGTTCTATAAACAGCCATGCTTCTTCTTTATGCCGTGAAGCAGCTCCCATTGCTATCAGCTGATAGCCACAGAAGGAGACGCCGGGGTCCGAGCCATCCTTTGACATTACCGGCATATATCCCACCTCGATCTCCGGATTATCCTGCTTAAACTGTCCGACCTGCTGCGGATTCAGATTGCTGATCGCCGCCATACCCTTCATAAAGGGTCTTTCATCCCCCTTCTGCTGATCATGTGGTATGGACACATTCATCTGCGCCAGCTCTCCCAGGAAGGTCAACGCCTCAACAGCACCCTGATCCGTAAATGCGGGCTTCAGATTCAATTCGTCGATTACCTGCGAACCCGCACTGCGCATATATGGCTCAGTGAAGACAAGGGAACTGTCAATCGATGGAATATCCAGGCCGGCAAACACCACCTTATCGCCTTCTCTCTTTGTCAACGCTTCGGCAGCGTCTTTCAGCTCTTCCCACGTAGCCGGAGGATTCTCCGGATCCAAACCCGCTTCCGTAAACTTGTCCCTGCGAAATGCATAGACCTGTGGATTTGGAAAGATCCCCAGTGCAACCTGTTCTCCCTGGTATTTCCCCATTTCGTAGGCACTGTCGAACAGGTCGTCTTTCTCCTCCCATGTCTCTATAAACCTGTCCAGATTCTCGAAATCTCCCAAGGCTCCTCTGGATCCGACTTCCGCCAGCACAAGCTGGATAACATCAGGATATGTGTCACTCAGTACAGCCGCATTCAACTTAGTCTCCTGATCGGAGATCGTAGAAGACATGCCTGTGATCTCCACCTTGATACCAGGATATTTCGCTTCAAAAGAATCCACACATTTCTGTGCAAATTCCGTATCAGCCTGGGATGTTCCCTGATGCCAGAATTGAATCGTCACCTGCTCACCGCTTCCTGCGTTATCCCCGGCAGCCGTTTCCTGTACCACTTCCTGCTCGACAGCCTTATTACCGTCCTTGTCCGCACTTTCCCCCGCCGATGCCTGTGTATTCCCGCTGTTCCCACAGCCTGTCAGCAGCACTGCTCCAAGTACCATTGCCATGATTCTCTGTAATCTGGTTCCTTTCCACATAATTCCTCTCCTTCCTTAAAACAATCTACGCTCTCTTCGAAGGCCTTCTTTCTTTGTATAGACATCTTATCATCTCTCTTATCGAATTACTTCTCCTATCTACTGGTAGATTTGAAATATATTCTCCTGTTTTTCCCGCTTTCTTTTGTATATTTTTGTTTTTATAAAATCTTTCGAATCTTTTCTCTTATCTTTTGATTGTGCAATGTATATATCCGCGGCGGTTTGCCAACCCTGTTTTTGTATTATATACTATAACAAAACGGGTAAAACTCGTTTGCGATTAAAACTCGTTTTATTCATCTTATCTGGAGGTATTCAAGATGTGGAATAAAAAAAGTATTTCTTTTCAGATAATCATGACGGTAGTTATGTCGTTCCCTGCCCTGTTCCTTTTTTTCTCCATACTCACAACAAGGCTATACTACAAAAATGTAGCCGATATCATGCAGGAATCTCAACAGCACTCTCTTACCCAGCTGAACGAAAGTTTTGATACATTTTATCAGCAGATCATCTATATTTTGATCCAGCTCTCCGGTGATTCCTCCCTGAAACAATATCTCACAAAAAAGCCGGAGGATACCTTTGAGTATTATCGAATGCAGCAATACGTACACGATTTTCTCCAGACCTATACCGGGTTTTTCCCCAATTCCAACATCCACCTGATCCTGTATGGAGAAAACGGCCAGACCTATACCACATACAATGAGACCCTGCACCTGGAACATACGGGAATTCTCGATGAGGACTTCGTAAAACAGGCCGAAAGAAATCACCGCCGTATCGGCATATCTTATTTTTACCCGGGGCTTACCCCCTACACCGAAAACGAAAATTACATTTATTTTGCGCACGCCCTGTACGATCCCTACCGCTCCAGATATTATGGCACAATTCTGGTCGTGATAGACGAAGCCTGTGTCACCAGGCTTTACGCCGACCTGCTGCAGGAAAACAATTACTTCTCCGTCATCGCTGAGGACGGATTTGTCATCTCGGACAGCAGGGACAAACTGCCAAACGATCACGATCCTTCCCTTCTCGCCATCGCCCGAAGGCAGGCTCCTGGTGTTCTGGAATACAAAGATGAAAAATGGATTCCCTGCGCCGTATATAACCAGTATTTTGACTTTTATATTTTACAGCTGACAAAATACAATGCCATTACATCCAGAGTTTCCCCCTCCGTCCTGCGTATTTTGAAATTATGTTGCACCGCCCAGCTTGTCCTGACCGGTATTCTTGTATATCTTTTTAAGAAGATCACGCGCCCGATCCACCGGCTGGCCATTGCCATGCAGAACGTTACAGACAAAGATCTCCTCATCCGCCCTCAGAGAATGGAATTCACGGGATGTTCAGAAGCCCGACTGCTCGGAGACAGCTTCAATGAAATGTTCTCCAAACTGGAATACTATACAAAAAAGCTGATCCAGGAACAAAATACCCGCTACGCAGCTGAATTGAATTCCCTGCAGCATCAGATCAATCCCCATTTTATTTATAACACGCTGGCCTCCATTAAATACCTGTCTATGGCAGGGCAGCGCGAAAAAGTGATCGCCGGAATTAATTCCCTCACAAAACTTCTGCGGAAAACACTGGGCGACAGCAGGGAGACAATTCCTCTGGAACAGGAACTAAATCTTCTTCAAGATTACTTCTCCATTCAACAGCTGCGTTACGGAGACGGCATCCGGCTTTGTCTGAATATTCGGGAAGAATGCCTGTCGGTGGAGGTTCCACGTTTTTTCCTGCAGCCCCTTGTGGAGAACTCCATATTCCACGGCTTTTCAACCAGCCTGCCCAACGGCTGTATCAGTATCTATGCCACAATAAGCGGCACCCTTATGAAACTGGAGATCATGGATAACGGAAGCGGGATCCCCGAAGACATACTGGCTCACATCATGGATATTTCCGCCAGAAACAATCAAGACAGCCTTACCAAAATAGGACTGAAAAATATTGAGGACCGCATTAAAATGATCTATGGGCCAGCCTACGGTCTTGCCATAACCAGTTCCCCAGGCTATGGCACCCAGGTTGTTATACAGCTTCCCATCACAGATGCCGGAAAAGACAAAACAGACGAAAGGAATTAACATAGAGATGAAAAATTTGCTGAAAATAGTTATTATTGACGATGAGATGATCCTGCGAAACGGCCTTAAATATCTATGTGATTGGGAAGAATACGGATTTACCATTGTCGGAGAAGCCTCTAACGGCATGGAAGGATTGCATATGATACAACGCCTTCACCCCGATATTGTCATCACGGATATCGTCATGCCGGAGATGGACGGTATCAGCCTGACCGCACAGATCAAAAAACAGTTTCCGGACATCCACATTATTGTCCTCAGCAGTTATGATAATTTTTCATATGCAAAATCCAGTTTTAAGCTCGGCGTCGCCGACTATCTGCTAAAACCCGAATTGGAGACCGATGACCTGCTGGATCTGCTCAAGACATTGGGCCATCTTTCCAATCCCACTCCCGAAAAGAACTCCGCCGCCGAGTTCTTTCAGGAAATTCTCACCTTTTATAATCTGGATGATGCGCAATGCATCTCGGAATTTCGCTCCAGGGGTGTCCAGTTTCAGGAAAGCATCCCCTACACACTGCTGGTCGCCTCCTATCAGGGAAGTCTGCCCGTTCATCGGCTGCTGCCCCTTCTTACGGAGATTTCTCTGACCTTTTTTCCGGAATATGCCTGCATTTCCTGTGTGACCAGCCAGGGATATCTGTGTGTCCTTCTGCAGCCTGCTGCCGAAGCAGTTTCCCCGTCCGCTTCCCGCCTGTCGGCATATGCCTGTCATCTGGAACAGCGTCTGGAAACCCGTTTTACCTTTGCCTGTGCCGCCCCATCCTGCACACTCTGCCGGCTCTCTCAGATTTATCAGGAAATGTGTGGACTCCTTTCCTACAGTTTCTATTTCCCGGAAAAGAAGATTCTATTCCCGGAAGATGTGCATAAATGCGACCTCACCTTTCCCGATGCTGTTTTCGCAAAGTATCTGGATCCCCTGCGCATTGCCGATGCCGGAAAACTTGTCATTGATCATCTGGAGAACGCCGCAGCACAAGCCGGTATGGATGTTTTTACCCTGAAAAAACAGGTTGAAAACGCAGTCTACATGCTTATACAGGCGCTCACAGACGCCTCATTTTATACGGATGAAATTAATGCCGAAAAGATCATGCTGTTCAAAAGAATGGATCTTTCTCCAGACTTTAATTCTCTCAGACTAATTCTCGATGAAACTTTTGCCAGACTGGAAGCTATTGTGCAGAAAGGTACACTTGAAAGAGAGGGCAGTCTTTTTTACAGAATTGAAGAATATATTCGGCAAAACTGTGAGCAGGATCTGAAACTTTACGATCTGGCCAGACAATTCCATCTAAACTACACTTATCTGTCTACTCTCTTTTACCAGAATACTGAAGAACACTTTTCCGACTATCTTAATCGTACAAGAGTGGAGAAAGCCAAAGAGCTTTTGCGTACAAACAACAATTCCATCCAATACATCGGCGAAAAATGCGGCTTTGTAAACCAGGGTTATTTTTCTAAAATATTCAAAAAATTTACCGGCTGTTCCCCCAGGGAATATCAAAAGCTGTACCGCAAAGGTTCCCCCTTACCATAAAATTCATTCGTTTCCGATATCCGCCTACAGATACCGAAAAATATTATACACGCTGATACAGATGATCACTCCCATCAACCCCATAAAGAGTTTATCGACCGCCTCGCTCCTGATCTGCCTGTTGATCCTGCTGCCCGCAAGCCCGCCAAATACCCCGCAGCCGATCATCAGCAGCAGGATCTGCGGTTCAAAGGGCGGTGTATTCCCCTTTAACAACGTGGACAGCAGACTGGAAATCTGGGAAAACATAATTACATAAATGGAGTTTAAGGCCGCCTGCTTCGTTTCCATGGAAAAGAAATAGAACAGCACTACCAGATTGATCGGACCTCCACCAATCCCCAGAAAAGAAGACATCATCCCCAGCACGATACCAATTATAAAAATGACCGCTTTATTCCTGATGTTCTTCGTGGGAATCTTTTTCTTAAAAACCGTATAAATCAGAGTGCCCAGCGTGATCAGGGTCAGGATACCTGCCTGCACCGCTCCCACTCTGCTGCTGTCCGACAGATGCTCTATCACACTCTGATAAAGTTCTTTTCCCGTCAGTCCTCCCACTACGCTGCCCAGCGCCAGCACCGTCGCAAATACTTTATCGAATGGAAAATCTGCCTTTTTCCGCAGATTCTTATACAGAGAGACCACCGACATGGACAGTACCGTGCAGCCGGACAGAAAAGAGACGGTGGTGACCGCCATGATTCCCACCGCATCCAGTACCGGTTTGATGATCACACCGCCGCCGATGCCGCAGATCGCTCCCACCACCGAAGAAAAGAAACACACCAGTATAATGATCAAATATTCCATCACAATCTCCATTCCGCCACCCTGCATGGGTGATACAAACCGTTACCTTTTACCTGAAACTCCCTGCTTCTGCTGCATACACAGCCGCGCAATTTCCTGCATCCGCGGCAGACATGCCGCGAAAAACATCCGGTAGGATTCACAGAAGCAGTTCTCTCCCGGCTCCGTACCCAGCTGTTGTCTGTGCCTGCGGCAGCCACCCCGGCAAATACCGAAGTAAGGGCATTTCTTACAGCTTTCCGTATGATTGCAGGAATTTTCCAGAAACCCACTCTCCCGGCGCCTCCGGTCGATCACGTCAAAACCTTCCGCATTCAGATTCCCCAGCCTGTACTCATCCAGCACATAGAAATCGCAGGGATAGACGCTGCCGTCCGCCTCCACCACATTCTGCAGGCTGCAGACCCCTCTTTGTTCGCAGGACTCCGGCATTTGTCCCATCAGAATACCGATATAATTCTCGAATTGTCTGATATAGGGCTGTCTGCCCTGCTTTAAATCAATTTCCCACAAGTCAAACAAATCGATCAGGAACTGCCCGTAAACTTCCGCTCTCAGAGAATAGTCCTGTTTCCCCTGTTCCTCCAGTACCGGATCCAGACAGGCGATATACTGCTGCCACTTAAAACCAAGCTTCCGATACTGCTCATAAATCCTGCGGATTTTCGGCGCCGTCCTGCCGTTCACCACCGTAAGTACATTGAAATCGGCCCCCGCCTCCTCCAGCAGCCTGGCCGCATGGAGTACATGAAAATAGGTGTCCTGTCCCTCTGCATCCTTCCGGCAGGCGTCGTGGGTGGCTTTAATGCCATCCACGGAAAGCCCTACCAGAAAATGGTTCTGCGCAAAAAAGCTGCACCACTCCTCATCCAGCACATAGCCATTGGTCTGCAAAGCATGGTCTATCTTCACTTTTTTCGTATTATACTTCTGTTCCAGTTCCAGGCACTTCCGATAGAAATCAAGACCCGCCAGTGTCGGCTCCCCGCCCTGGAAGACAATACTGCAATAGCTGTCGGCCGTTTCCAGGATCCGCATGATCACATTCTCAAGCGTCTGTTCGCTCATGATCCCGTAGGAAGCCTGCCTCCTGTTCGCCATCTCATCCACATAGAAACAGTAACTGCAACGCATATTACAAAGTCCG
The DNA here is from genome assembly GCA_910586775.1 of uncultured Acetatifactor sp. GTDB lineage: Bacteria > Bacillota > Clostridia > Lachnospirales > Lachnospiraceae > Acetatifactor. The sequence continues at coordinate 18,929 of CAJUJN010000060.1, forward strand.
GAAGCCGGTTTGATCATCACTTGTATCGCGGGCATTGTCTTCTCCTTCTGTCTTATCTTCTTTTATCGCAGTGCACTTTGATATTATATTGTTGCATGGAATTATGTTTATTCCTCGAAACCACGGTCCTTACTTTTTCCTGGCATCCAGATCGGAACGAATCTGCGCATACTTCTCACTGGTGATCTCATAGAATGCCATTGAGATCAATGAGGCAATATATCCCAGTACCGGCATACCGAAGCGCAGGAAAGAGATCATACCCAGTACCGCCGTTGTCTGCTCCTGATTCGGCACAAATCCCACCAGTCCCAAGAAGAAGCTGGCGATAAACCCGCCGATTGCCATGCCAAACTTATTGATAAAAGTCAGGGACGACGACATGAGACCGTCCGCTCTCTGCCCAAACTTCCATTCCGCGTAATCGGAACATTCCGGCAGCATGGCCCAGCCAAGGTTAGACGGAATCTTGGATATAAATCCAAACATCGCCATCATGCTCATCAGAACAGCCACCGGTGCGGTAGGTCTGATCCACATAACGACCAGCGGAATAATGGAGAGTGCACTGCCAAACCAGTACAGTCTCTTTTTGCCAAACCATTTGGTCAGTATGGGCAGCAACGGAATCGACACAATACCCGCAAACAGGATCGCGGATGCTACCTTCGGTACCAGGTCCTCCCGTCCTAAAACATACTTAAAATAATACATATTAACTGCACTGTAGGTTGCGTTTGCCAATACATCCGTTCCAAACGCGATCATCAGCATTACCATGGGTTTATTGTGCAGGAGCAGCTTTAAATCCTTTAACATATTGAAAGAACCTTTCTCCGCCTGCATGTCGCATACGTCGTACTCTTTACCGCCCCATGCGCAGATCCAGAAAGAAACCGTCGTCAGGATACCGATCAGAGCACCATAGACCGCCCATCCCTGCCTGCCGCCGCCAAACAGATTCACCAGCGGAAGCGCCATGATCGTGATGACAAACTGGGATACTGTCCCCATACCCTGTTTCCATGATACGATAACGGTTCTCTGGTCCGGATCCTCAGACAATACCGGTGTCAGCGAATGATAGGGTATATTTACTACCGTAGATGCTAAAGAATAGGCTATATATACCACATAAGCATACACTATTTTCATTCCTGCTGACAACTCTGGAGCCGTAAAAAGCAGAAAAATCAGAATGCCCAGAACCGGAGCACCAAAAATGATCCACGGACGATACTTCCCCATCCTGCTCCTTGTATGGTCGCCCAGCATGCCCATCAACGGATCCGTAAATGCATCGATAAATCTCGACACCAGCATCAGGCTGGCCACCACCATCGTATCGATACCGAAAATATCCGTATAGAAGAAGGTGAGATAACTCATCACCAGGAAAAATGCCAGATTCGATCCCAGTCCACCGAAAGAATACTTAAAAATATCAAGAAATTTTGCTTTTGCATATTTGTTTCCCATCGTTATACCCCTAACCTTTCATAAAGCTCCACCGGAGCATCATTATTCTCCATACAGTCTCTGATATAGCCCATCATTCTCTTTCGCACAATTTCATCTTCCAACGGATGTGCCTGATCAGGATCCGTCTCCAGATCAAACAGCATGGAGCCAAACTTCGTGGTATCTCCCATCTTATCTTTCTTCACAATCTTCATCAAAGGGCATCCCTTGGTAAAGGAAAAAGGCGCCGAAAGCTGTGTATCCTGCAATTCTTCCGTGCTGAACATAGCGCGCATATGGGTCGGCATCAGCGTGTATTCATACACCGGCATTTCCGGATTAACCGCGCTGTGCATATATACATACCGTCCATCTGTCACATCCACCTGACTGCCATGATAGCCAAACACCGCATATTCACGAATCGGTGTATCCTTCTCCATCACATCCTTGAGTGGTTTTCCCTGCATATCTTTCGGAATTTTCACCCCGAAATATTCCAACAGCGTGGGAGCCAGATCGATGGTCTGTACAAGAGCTCCGCGCCTGATTCCCGCACATTCCCTGCGTCTGGGATCATAGATATAGAGCGGCGTATGCGCTATCTCCTCATAAATCGGCATGTTGGTCTTCCCCCACCAGCCATGTTCCCCCAGCAGAAATCCATGATCCGTGTTCACGATCAACATGGTGTTTTCCCAGAGATTGTATTTGTCCATGGCATCCAGAACCAATCCCAGATATCTGTCACACTTACTCAGCAACGCCGCATATTCATACCGGACATGTTCCACGGTATTGTCATCCTCCGCCACCGGGGCATAGGGCGGCCAGTCAGCTTCCGCTTCGGCATCTCCCACAAAAGTATGCGGATACAGCGCCTTATCCTCCTTCAGGGAATAAAAGGGCTCGTGGGGGTCAAAGGTCTCGATCTGCAGAAACCAGTTATCCTGCGCATGGTTTCTCTCAATAAATTCCAGACCATATTGAAAAGTCACTGCCTGGGAGGTCTCTTCCTCACTCTCCATGTGCCGACGGTTCACCTGATCGTGCGCCATCATCCTGGTATACGGCGGATAAGCCAGCATCATCTCTTTATTCTTGAACACCGTCTTTTTATCATACTGATAAGACAAATCGGCCTTCCACAGATCACCCTCCTGCCCTCTGGAAATTTCCCAGGAAGAATACCGGTTGTGATAAGTACAGCCTCCGTCCTCCCAGTAGTGCTGGTGATCGCTGACCAGATGCGTATAAATTCCGGCCTTCTTCAAAAGCTCCGGCATGGAATCATCATAAGGTTCCATCGGTCCCCAGCTGCGATGGAACAGATTCAATCTTCCCGTATGCAGCTCCCTGCGCGCCGGCATACAGGGCATGCTGCCTACGTAACAGTTGTCAAACTGTACACATCTTTCCGCCAGCCTCTTAAAATTAGGCGTCAGTGTCCAGTCGCATCCGTAAGTCTCCAGCATATTCCGATTCAAAGAATCGTACATTACCATGATTGCTTTCATCTCTAATAACTATGCCTCCTTCTCCCTCTTTCTTTTCGTTAAAATGTATGACATCCCCGTTTTTGAGAGCGCTTTCAGAAAGCGCTTTCAAAAACGGGGTTTTTATAAGGCGTTCTAAGAAAGACGCCTTATAGAGTCCCTTGCTATATATACTGTCTCATATTCTATTGAACGCTCTTCCGTCTCTTCTTCCTGAATCACACCAAGCAGCAGCTTCGCCGCTCCACTCCCCATATTCCCCGCCGGTACATAGAAGGTCGAAATCCTCGGAAAGAGAAGCTCTCCATCTCCTTGCCTGTGCTCCACAGACAGGATAGATACCTGTTCCGGTACCGCCATCCCAAGCTGCGCGCATATACCAATGAGCATCTGCGTTACCTCCATGCTCGGTGAAAGGATCGCACTACATCCAAATTCTCTTACATGCCGTTCTGTCTGACGCAGCATCTCCTCCCGCTTCGGACATTGATCCTGCAAAATAATCGGGTGCAGTTCCATCTCCGGCATCTGCTCCTCCACTTTCTTCAAAATCTCCTGCAGATAATGTTGATGCCCTACCATGATATAATATACTATTTTCCTGTGGTTATACCGGCGCAATACATCGACCATCTTCAAGCTGTATTGCTCAAACTGCGCATACACATTCAATCCTTTCAAATGAATGCGCTTCCCTATATATACCAACGGATACTCTTCGTCAATGATCTGCTTAAAAACACTCTCCTTCATGGTCCTGTCACTCAGACCACTTAAAATCAGACCGTCAATCCGCTTCTGCCTGACAAATTCCAGATACTTCGGCGTGCCCTTACTTCTGCTCTTATATTCCTCCATCTCATTGATCAATACCATATTGTAATTCTGATACGTGAGAACCTTCTCGATTCCCTTAAGCAGTTCCAGATTGTAAGAGGACTCAAACATCGACGCAGAAGCCATCGAAAAATAAATACCGATCAAATTCGACCGCTGCTTTACCAGCCCTCTGGCGAACTGATTCGGCTCATACTGATAAAACTCCATAGCCTCTTGTACCGCCGCCTTCTTCACTTCACTTACATTGGCGCTGCCATTCATAATGCGGGAAACCGTGGAGATCGAAACGCCCGCCCGCTTCGCCACATCATAGATAGAAGCCGTCATATTCAGTCTTTCCCGTCCCTTATTTCTGAAAGCGTTTTCAAGTCTAGTAGGATTATCTTAACAGAATCTTTCCGCTTTTACAACTCGGAGTATTTCACAAAAAAGACTCCTTTCTTTTGTCTATAACCCCCAAAAACTTATTTGTCATAAACGCCCCTTTTCCGTCACTAAAAGTCAACAAAAAGAGAAGTTTTCTCCATGTTGTTCCTAATCTTTCCAGCAAGATGGTACAATATTATAGGTAAAAGCGGCTGTTTACCGTCGCACAGAAGTCAGAAACAACCTTTCAAATATTAATTCCAAGGGTAATGCTTCCGATGAAAAGGAAAACAGCGTTGTCTACGAGCCTTCAAGGGAGACATCTAAAGATACAGTGACCAAGACCTACACACAGTACAGCAATCTGGTGAATAAGATGAAAGCGGACGCTGAGGCACATGCACAGCAGCTACAGAGTATCGTAGAGAAACTGATGACCCAGCAGGGTCAGATCTTTGACAAGGCCAATGGCATCTGGTTCGTTCTTGCCAGCGGCAATCTTAAAGTGGATGCTGCTACTCAGGCACAGGCACAGAAGAATATTGCTGAGGATGGTTACTGGGGCGTAGAACAGACATCCGACAGGATCATTGATTTTGCCAATGCACTAACAGGCGGCGATCCGAGCAAGATCGAAGAGATGCGCGAAGCATTCAAGAAAGGCTACAAGCAGGCAGAGGAGACATGGGGCAGTAAATTGCCGGATATTTCCCAAGGAACTTACGATACTGTTATGGAGAAGTTCGACAAGATGGCATCAGAAGCCGAATTAACAACCCCGAACTGATATCTTGAACGCACTGAATTTTAAGAAAAAAACCATGCTGTCGCATAGTTTTTTCGAGCAAAAATTCCCGCAATATGGTTTTATAGTAATATCTGAAATGATATACCTTCCATCTCCCTTTTGGTAGTCCTTGCTGTCCAATAATACCAAAAAGTTCTCGCGGGCCAAATTCATCATCGCAACAGCTGTATCAATGTAATCTTCATCCATATAATTATAATCGTCTTTTTTTGCTGCTTTACGTTTACTCTGCGCACTTTGTAAACTTAGCATGCCGGTTTTACGCATAAACCAATAATCATAGTCCGGATGCGCGAATGCTTTATTTGTCTGCTGGCATGCAATATAGCCTCCGGCTCCACTTCCTGTGCATACGCCGATATCGACAAGCAAAGCATGCATACACTCAAACCTAATGATATTAGCCTTTTCAGTCCTCTTAATCCTCTCCCTCTCATAAAAATCCGCCTTTCCTGATTTATTTCCTGATTATCATGAATCATTTTGACAATACCATATTTTCAAAATATGGCAATAATACTTGCAGAAAACAGCTGCTTTTTACAGAAAACGACCATCAAAACAAAAATGTATCTCGTTCACGCTGCCTGCCAGCACTTTGCATATCAGTTAAAATCTCCATTTAAAAAATCAGGGACAGACTTTTTGCCTGTCCCTGCCGCTTACAGTTATTTTAAAATTTCTTCTGACTTCATAACCCGTTTTCTCTATGAACTTTATTTTCCATACCTGGAGAAATACTCCTGTGCCATCTGCAGAGATATATTCAATTTAATCTGAAGCTTATCCAGAATCTCTTTGTCTGAAAGGCCA